>NZ_JAUYFF010000018.1 GCF_030691015.1 Sulfuricurvum sp. | reverse complement strand
CGACTACACGCCCAATGGTTAAACCATCGGCAACCCTCTCACGACCAGCCTCCCCTGCTCCGAAACCATCGGCCAAGAGCAGCAATGACGATGTCTGGGAAAGCTTCTAGCCATAAAATAAAAGCCCTTTAGTCGGGCTTTTAAAATATTACACTGCAATAATCGCTTTTTTATGTTTTGCCACAAACTTGCAACACTAATATGGGATACTGCTAAGACAGATTAGAGATGCCGAAAAATTAATCTACGGTTATGACGTTTCGAAAAGTATTGAAGGAATAGTTATGAAGAAAATATGGAATTTACTGGAAGATGACTCCGGTTTTCCCTCTTTGGAAGATGCGGGCTATAGAGTCGCTTCTGCCGAAGAGGTAGATTGTGATGTCATGATCTGTGGACTGGAACATGTTGAATATGCGGGAGCCTTGGTAAATCCAAATGAGAGCTTTTTTATTGTTGCTCTCGATAATCCCGATCATGAACGCCATTTGGTTCCGAGTACATTTAGCGCATGGATCGACCGTAAACGGCTTCATCGTTTACCGAGTATGCTCGACGCATATCGATCCCATATTGATCAAAAAGGGAAAACGCGAGCCCTTCGCGATACGCTCCAGCGTTTTAGCGTCGATACGTCGGTGCACTATGCGAATCTTGAGGGGATCAAGCTCAATATGCGCGAGAGTACCAAAGAGATCGAAACGATTTTTGAAGAGCGTGTCGAAGAGATGCGTGCCATACACAAAGATACTACTCTTGCACATGAAAAACTGACGGCATTAAAAGAGCAGATTGTTCCGAAAGAGTTCAATGATTTGGAAGAGTCGTGGAATATGACCCGATCGATTCTCGATCGTACCGATGAAGTGATTAAAGCGATGTTCGGATTTATCATGGTACTTCAGTGCGAAGACCGTATTACCCAGATGATCGACGGGATCGGAAAGATTATGGATGATGATATCCGACATGCTGCTGAACTAGGATGCAATATCCCTCATGATAAAGAGGTTATCTTTAAAGAGCGTCTCGTACCGTTTTACACCATTCAAGATCAACGTGATTTTGTACAGGGCAAAGATGATGCTATGCAAAAATGCAAGCCGGATCAAAGTGAAATAGATGAGTTCACTCTGTTTTAAAATCTGCCTCATGTGAGGTCATGGTTTAGTGTCGCCTGAGAGGGCTAAAAAAATTTAACTTATGGAGAGAAAAATGCCAAAAATTCTAATTGTAGATGATTCTAATATGTTGCGTGATATGGTCAAATATGCTTTAAATGAAGGTGGATACCCTGATGTTACCGAAGCGGTGGACGGAGTGGATGGTTTGGAAAAAGCAAAATCTGCAGTTTTTGATTTAATCGTTACCGATATCAATATGCCGAATATGAACGGATTTGATTTGATCATCGAGCTGCGCAAACTTCCGACCTATGCGAAAACGCCGATTTTGACTCTTACGACCGAGAAAAATGATGATATGAAAGCAAAAGGAAAAGCAGTCGGAGCGACAGGCTGGATCGTTAAACCGTTCGTACCCGAACAGCTTCTTAAGGCGGTGGGAATCGTCCTAAGTCGATAAGGATACCTATGGCAGTGTTTGATATTAATAAATATCGTCAAATGTTTTTAGAAGAAGCGGAAGACATATTTGAAACCATCGATACCATTTTGCTCGAAGCGGAAGAATCGGGTGATATGGACAATGAAACGGTTAATTCTCTGTTTCGTTCCGTTCATACGCTCAAAGGGAACTCGGCTTCGGTAGAACTGGCTATGTTCGCCGCACTTGCCCATGAACTTGAATTTTTCATGGACAGATTGCGTAACGGTGAACTCGCATTTGAAGAGAGTATGGCAGAGCTTTTGATTGAAGGGATCGATACCCTCAAACAGATTTTAGAGATGGAGCTCTCCGGTGAACTCGAAGAGAGTTTTTTCCATACAACGAAAATGTCTTTGCTCCAAAAAATTGAATCTTTTAGTGAAGATACCCAAGAGGTTGCCGCGTTAATCCTTCTCGAAGAGGAGAAAGATGACTTCGGATTGCTCATGCCGATCGATGATGATAAAGGGTTTGGGCCCATTTCCGGTGAATTCTCTGACAAAGCAGAAGAGATGCCTGAGAGCATGGAAGAGTATTTCGGACTCTTCGATGATGAAGCTCCGCAAAGAGAACTTCCTCCATTCGAAGATGTTTTCGGACTTTTCGATGATCTTGAAGAGATAACGATGCAAGAGGCCAAAGAGGAGATGTTCGGATTCTTCGATGAAACAGAAGAACCGCTAAGCCCTGTGGCAACCGTTTCTGCAGATGTAGAAGAATCGGATGACGATCATTTCGGGTTTTTTATGGAGATAGAGCCTCAACAGAAAGTAAAAGTTTCTCTGCCGGAAAAGAGATCAGAGCCAAAATCTAAAGAAGCACTTCCAGAAGCAGCGGTAGATGAATCAAAGGTAGCGAAAAAGTTCAAAGCCGATACGACTTCCAATTCGATTCGTGTTGATCTCTCGAAGATTGACGGGTTGATGAATAATATCGGAGAGCTTGTAATTGCTCATTCGATGCTTTCTCAGTATATCTATACGATGGAAGACCAAAAAACAAAATCTGATTTGGGTGAGCGGCTCGAACTGATCGATCGCCATATCCGTGAGCTGCAAGAATCGGTTATGAGTGTCCGAATGGTTCCGATGGAGACCGTTTTTTCAAAGTTTCCTAAAGTGATCCGCGATACGGCGAAAAAACTCGACAAAAAGATCGATTTCCGTAGCTTCGGAGAGAGTGTCGAGATCGATAAGGCAATGATTGAGGGGCTAACCGATCCGTTGATGCATATCGTACGAAACGGCCTTGATCACGGTATCGAATCTCCTGAGCGACGACGTAAAGCGGGCAAACCCGAAACCGGTACTCTGATGATGAGTGCGGAGCAGGCTAATGGTCAAATGATTATTAAAATACAAGATGACGGCGGCGGAATCAATCTCGCCAAAGTAACCGCTAAAGCGTTGGAAAACGGCGTTATAGATGAGCATCAAGCGTATTCGATGAGTGAGGAAGAGAAAGCAATGCTCATATTTGCTCCGGGTCTTAGTACGGCTGATGCCGTCACTGATATTTCCGGACGCGGTGTCGGGATGGATGTGGTTATGTCTAACATCAAAAAACTCGGCGGAATTGTGAAAGTCGATACCGAAGAGGGATATGGAAGTACATTTACGATTGCACTTCCTCTGACCCTCGCGATTTTGGACGGGCTTAATATCCGTGTCGGAGCGGAGCAGTTTATTTTGCCTCTTTCAGCCATCATCGAATCGATCAAACCTGAAGAGGAGATGATCAAGCAGATCGGAGATACGCAGTCAGAAGTGTTGATGCTTCGCAATGAGTTTATTCCTGTTGTACGGCTTCATACGATTTTTAACGTCGAATATGAGCATCAAAAACTCTCTGAGGGATTGTTGATCGTGGTACGCTCGGCGGCGCAAAAAATCGCTCTGTTCGTTGATGAATTTATGAATCAGCAGCAGTTTGTCATTAAGCCGCTCGATCGAAATTTCCGTAATGCACGCGGAATAGGCGGAGCGACGGTACGCGGAGACGGAACCATCGGTCTTATCATCGATACGATGAATATATTAGATAAAAACTACTAGGAGAGCATTATGTCAATCATAGAGAGCAATCAACTCCTCACTTTTAAACTCGGAAACGAAACCTACGGGATTCAAATCTCTAAAGTGAGAGAGATCCTAACCTACCCTACCGTTACCCCTATTCCCGACGCGTCACGCTGGGTTAAAGGGGTGATTAATTTGCGCGGCGAAGTGGCTCCCGTCATCGATTTGCGGGTGCGATTTAACATCAATAATGATCCTATCTATACGAATCGTACGATCATTATCGCCGTTAAAACCCAAGATGCACGGATGATCGGTCTAGTCGTCGATGAAGTATCCGATATGGAAAATGCTGAACTCGACCGCCTCTATCCGGCACCCGATATGGGGACGTCAATCGCCCCTGAATATCTCAAAGGGCTGTTTAAAAAAGAGGACAAGATGATCGTAATCCTTGATATTGACCGTATTTTGGATAAAGAAGAGATGCAGAAGCTTTCTCGTCAATCTCCTGAGACAATGCATGTACTCAGCGCGTCAGCTTGATCGTGCGCGTGATCTCGCGTATCGTCATAGCGGGATTACGCTGGGTGACAATAAAGATGTAATGATCTCCAATCGTCTCGATAAACTGAAGCGTTCTCTTAACTCCGAGGATATCGATGCGATTTTAGCATTGGTTGAAAACGGTCACCATATTGAGATATTTGTCAGTACTTTTACCACCAATAAAACGAATTTTTTTCGTGAAACGTTTCATTTTGATGATCTAAAAGAGCGGGTCGTTAAACAGGCGATCGAATCGAATCAGTCTCTTAAAATCTATTGTTCCGCCGCTTCGACGGGCGAAGAACCCTACTCGATTTTGATGACGATAGAAGAGGCAAACCGCGAATATAAAACGGCATTGTCAAATTATTCCCTCCTTGCGACCGATATTGACCTGGATGTCTTAAAACATGCCTCTAGCGGTATCTATGAGTGGAATAAAAATGCGGATGATTTTCCTTCATGGATAAAGCCGGCCGAGTATTTTAAACGCAGAGCGCATCCAACAAAAGAGGATGATTATCTGATTAAAGTCAAAGATCATCTTATGCGTAAAGTTCGGTTTGATCAGATGAATTTAATGTCAGTGAGCTATCCGTTTAAGTCTGAAGAATTTGATGTTGTTTTTTGTCGAAATGTACTTATCTATTTTAATCAAGACGATCAAAACGCTATTTTGAAAAAACTTTTTAGAACCCTTAAATTGGGTGGAACACTTTATCTTGGACATTCAGAAAGTCCATTGGAACTGGCTCCTTATGTAGAGCGGTGCGGACAAAATATATTTGTAAAAACAAAAGAGTACTTATGAAAATTATCAAAGGGACGGTAGATTCTAAAATCGTTAAATTATCCCACCCTGATGCGATCAAATACATACAAAACAAAGAGACTCTCGGAATCATCGGCGGTGAGTTTGCTATAACCTACGATAGTGATAATCTCCCTATTACGACCCTGTTGGGATCGTGTGTCGCGGTAATGCTGTATGACAGCGTTTTGCAGATCAAAGGGATGAACCACTTCCTTTTGCCCTCCTCCTGTACACAGGGAACGTCATGTCGGTTCGGTCTTTATGCGATGGAATCAATGCTGAATGAAATGTACAAACTTGGATCCCGTAAAGAAAATATTAATGCAAAAATTGCCGGAGGAGCCAACGTCCTGCACAATTTCAGCGACAATATCGGGGAGCGTAACGTGATATTTGCCCGAAGTTTTTGCCGCTCCGAGGGAATTCGGGTGGTAGCGGAGAATGTTTTGGGAACAAACGGGCGGGTCGTTATGCTCGATAGTGCTTTTAATACCGTCTCTAAAACAATCATAAATCGTTCGATGGATGAGCGGCTGGCGAATGCCGATCGCGAATTGGCAAAAATTATCAACAAAACCGAAACGGTTCCGCTCGACAACGCCGTTACCTTGTTTTAGGAGTATCAGATGTATACGGTTATTGTTATTGACGACTCTCCTTTGATGCAGCGTATCCTCTCAGACATGATTTCGCGTCTTGAAGATTTTAAAGTGATTGCAACCGCATCGGACGCTTTTGAAGCTCGTGATCTGATTAAACAGCATGAGCCTGATTTGGTCACTATTGATATCAATATGCCCAAAATGGACGGAGTCACTTTTTTACGCAATTTAATGCGGCTTCATCCGATGCCCGCAATCGTCATTTCTACGGATGTGTCACGCCATCATGATGTTTTCGATGACGGTGCCGTCGGCTTTATCGCGAAAAAAGGGATTGGCGAAAAGGATGAATCATTTTTTGCGCGAATCGAAGATACGCTGATGCGTTTAACGTTTTTAATTGATCGCTATAAAACGAAAAACAGAGCCAAAAAAGAGCCTATTGAAATCGAAACAGAAAAAATCCATCCTGATGCGCTACTCGTAAAAAAACCGGCACTTATTCATGCATCCAAAGTCATTGCGATCGGAGCATCTACGGGAGGCGTTGAGACCCTGATGAGGATATTTTCTCAGATATCCCCTCCTCTTCCGCCGATATTGATCACGCTGCACATTCCGTTCGGATTTTCGGGAAGTTTTGCGGAGCGGCTCAATCGACTCTCTGCTTTGAGCATTAAAGAGGCACAAGAGGGTGATATGGTAAATGAGTCATCGGTTTATATCGCTCCGGGAAACCGTCATATGCTTTTGGAAAACCGTCAAGGCAAATATTTTATTAAGCTTCTCGACGGCCCCCGTATCAGCCGCCACAAACCGAGTGTCGATATTCTTTTCCGCAGCGTCAACAATGCCGTCGGCTCAAAAGCCATGGGGATCATGCTAACAGGGATGGGAGATGACGGTTCTATCGGCATGAAAGAGATGTATGACTCGGGTGCATTGACAATAGCGCAAAGTGAAAAAGATTGCGTTGTTTTCGGAATGCCGCTCAAAGCTATCGAATCACAAGCCGTTCGCGAAGTAGTACATTTGGGTGATATCCCTCAGCGTATTCAGACTTTTTAATACACAACACGCTAAGAACAGAATTTTAAGATAGGGTGTATATGAAAAAAATACTCATAGTTGATAAGAATAAAGAGAGCCGAATATATCTTCGTACCATGTTGGAAGAGTATGCCCATGATACACGGAAAAAGTTTGTGATTTATGAAACCGATAACGGAAATGAAGCGGTTATGATGTCCGATCACGAGAATTACGACATGGTCTTCATCGATGTTGAAATTTCTGAGATGGAGAGTGCGAAAGCAACCGAACTGATTCGTGAAAAAAATTCCAAAGCGATGATTATTGTCGTCTCTGATACGAAAGACCCTGAAATACGGAGCCGAATCTTACGCAGCGGAGCTGAAGATTATATTCGAAAACCGATTGATCCTGATCTTTTTTATTCACGGTTAGACAACTATACCGCACTGATACAATCACGCCGATTGCATCTTTCTATCCATGAAGGTCATAATCTTTACGGTGATGCAACGTATGGGCGAACCATCTCCTATTTCATCAAAGAGTATGACGTTTTAGCTGAGTTTTGGGAGTTTTATCTCCTAGAGACTCAAGAAACGAGAACCCTTACCGATGCATGTCGACGATGCAATGTCGGAAAAAGCATCCTTAATACGCATCAAGCTTCTACGCGGCTATCCGATACTGTACGTGCGATTTATGATATCTCAATACAAGCGCTTAATATCAACGTGACACCGCATATATGGATTGAAGAGTCTGACAAAAATATCTACTTTACGATTGAAGGCTTAAGTCAAATCAACCCTGATCGGATCAGGACGATTCTAAACAAAATCCCTGAGCTCAATACCTATATATTTGACCACTATAAAGTTACGATACTCACCCCTCGTGAAAAAGTCGATCTGTGTAAAGTTGAAATTCCGTCTGATCCAAAAAAGAGCACCGAGACGATTATCATGACAGAGACAGCAAAGAGTGAGATTCAATCGCAAGTCGTCGCAGAAACCTATGTGGAGCCTGTCGTTGAAAATCAAATCTTTTACTATATGGATGAAGAAGATTTAGAAGATATCAAAGAAAATCTTTCCCGACTAAATACCCTTTTACTGATGGTAGGAAGCGGAGATATCCGATACGATGAAGTTGAAGAGATCGCTTATTATCTCGATAGGATCGGAAAATCTGCATCTATCTATTCAGAAAGCTATCCAATTGCGAGATCATTAGGTGAATTGTCCTCGACCATTAATAACAATGTGCAAACTTTTATCGATAAATCTTCTTCTTTGGGGCTCTTTTGTAAAACATTCGGATTGGATTTGACAAATTGGCTGCAAATGATCTTTTATGACGGTGCGCCAAGCGTCAATTTTATGGATGATACGATTATCAGCAATGCCCAAATGGTGGGTAGCATGTTATGTGTTAATGATTCCCCGAACGAATCAATCGACATGGACGATATTTTCGATTTTTAAATTGCGACAAACTTGCAACACTAAAACCTTATGATTCTTTATCTATTTGAATTAAAAGGTTTTATTTGATGCTCAGCCTTTTTGTAGTTGTATTTGCTGCATTTGTTTTTTTACTTTCAGTGATGACCTATGTGCTCAATATTGTCAGTATCCACGAATAATTCCTCCGAACATTTACTCGAAGAGATAATACTCAAAGCACGACTCAAAGGGGCAAAAATTTTGACGTGGTATCAATCTCCCAATGGTAGAACCGTCATTGAAATTTATGGAAAACTTCCGATTTTTTATTTAAGTCAGCACGCGGCTATCGATAGTATTATCCACCAATATAATTTAATTTCCCAATACCGGCACCTGTACCAAAGTACGACACAAAAATTCAAGCTATTAGCCGTAGAAACAACGGAACAAGAACATAAAGTCTCCATTACATCCAAAGCAATCTATGAATGTGAATCGGTGTTTGCGAATATGGATAACGAACTTACGGCATCCACAAGAAGAAAACTTTATGCAGCATTAGAAAAAATCAACGCTTCTGAGCGGATGAGCCCCTCTGAGTTTTATCTTTTTCAAAATGTCTTGTTAGATCATTTTCGTGACAAAGTTATCGAAGCCCGCTCCACAAAAAAGAAAAAACAGCTTCAAATGTTTATCCGTTTTCTTGAAGAGATAAGTCACTCCGATGTTGAATAAGCGTTTTGCGACACTATTGCAACAGTAAACATTTATCATTCTCTCACTTATTTAAAAGAAGGCTAATCATGCTAACGACCGTCAAATCAAAAATAATTTTTACAATTATTTTTTTTAGTTTTATTGGGATGGGGGCAATATATTCGTATATATCGACATCGTTGAATACCTTTTCTAACGAAACAGCCAAACGCTCATTAATGATGCTAAGCGATTCTATCTTTCAAACTCTTTCACTAAGTATGCTCGCCGGTGATCCAAAAGTCGTAAACGAAGCCATTACCCATGCACAGGAGATCGACGGTGTTTCTAAAATCGAAGTTCAAAAATCTCAGCAGGTAATTGAACTGTTTGGGTTAAATGAACAATTCAGTGATGATCCGATGATTCAGGAAATTTTTAAAAGCAAAAAGCCTCAAGTCATTGAAAACAGAGACGAAGGGCATTCTATACGCCTTTTACAACCATTGATCGCACAAGAGAGATGTTTATCGTGCCACACTAATATTCAAATCGGTGAAGTCTTGGGAGTTATGGATCTGGTCGTTTCTTTGGAGAAAAATGATGCAGAAATTGATAATACAAAATTTATTTTGTTGATTACTTTAAGTATTACGATTGTTGCTTTTGTCGTCATCCTTTCTATCTTTTTCGGAAAAGAAATCTTGCATCCGCTTGAAGAACTCAAAAAACGTATCAATGAATTAGTCAACGGTGATAAAGACTTAACCAAACGACTCGAAGTAACCAAAAAAGATGAATTTTCAGAAGCGGCCGTTGAAGTCAATCATTTTGTTGCTATGGTTCAAGATACCGTCAATCAAGTAAAAATATTGGGTGCTCAGAATTCTATGATTGCATCTACGATCACCGAAGCAACACATAGTATCTCTAAAGGGGTAGATCAAGAGCGTTCTATTGTCAAAGAAGCTACCGATAAAAGTATCTCCATTAAAGAGATATTGTCGAAAAGTATTTTGATATCCGAGCAAACACAAAAAAATGTTACGACGGCAAATAATGAATTGATTACGGCTAAAAATGTACTCAGTAAATTGGTTGTGGAGGTTGAGGGGTACATTGAGACGGAACAGGAAATGTCTTCCCAGCTGGTTGGCTTGCGTCAAGATGCCGATCAGGTCAAAAATGTTTTGGAAGTAATCAAAGAGATCGCTGATCAAACCAATCTACTCGCGCTCAATGCTGCAATCGAAGCGGCACGTGCAGGTGAGCATGGACGAGGATTTGCCGTTGTCGCTGATGAAGTACGTAAGTTGGCGGAGCGGACGCAGCGAAGCTTAACGGAGATAGAAATTAATGTTAATACAATCGTACAGTCGATCAATGATGTAAGCGATAAGATGATCAACAATGCCCGAAATATGAATCAATTAACGCTTATTTCCGATGAAGTAGAAGAAAAAATTTCGGTAACTTCTTCTGAAATGGAGCGATCCGTTCTTGTTGCACAGCATTCATACAATGATTCAGTTGAAGTGGTAAGCCACATCGAATGGATCATTGAACGGATATCAAATATTAATCATGTTTCGCAATCAAACCAAAAAAGTGTCGAAATGATCGAGAGCGACTCGGATAAATTACTGCAAGTGGCAAAATCGCTTCAATCTCGTATTAATGAATTTAAAAGCTAAAAATAAACAAATGAAAGGAGAATAGTATGGCAGGAAATGAATTGACGTTTAGCGATGACACATTTATCGTCTCAAAAACGGATATTAAAGGGAAGATTACCTACGGTAATGAACTGTTTATCAGTATGTCAGGGTACACTGAAGACGAATTGCTCTACGCCCCTCATAACATCTTGCGTCATAGTGATATGCCCGCAAGTGTTTTTAAATTGCTATGGACGCGAATTCAATCGAGAGAAGAGGTCTTTGCCTATGTCATCAATAAGACAAAAAATAATGACTATTACTGGGTATATGCCCATGTAACTCCCAGCTTTGATGCACAAGGGAATATTATCGGATACCACTCGGTACGCCGTAAGCCCAAAAAAGAAGCGCTCTCTATTATTCAACCGCTTTATCGTTCCATGCTCAGTGCCGAAAAAATCGGCGGAATTGCTGCAGGCGAAAAAATATTAATTGCCGCATTAGATCAAATGAAGGTCACCTATGATGAATTCATCCTCTCTCACTAAATTACAGTATCTTAATCTTATCTCTATCGTTGTATTTTTAATAGCGTTAGTGGTCGAAATCATTACCATAGGCTTTGACTGGATTCGATTGTTGAATGTTATAAATTTTGCGATTGCGTGGGCAATTTTTATCAATATTCGTAAAGTTCAATCCACAATCCATAAAGTTGCGGAGGTGATGAATGAAATCGAAGAAGGCCACATGGAGTCTCGAATAACTAATATTAATGAATATGGAGAGCTTAAGGCATTATGCTGGAATACCAATAATATGATAGATCAGTTGGAAGTCTATATGCGTGATACCTATGCCGTTATCGATGCGTTGAGTAAAGATCACTATTATCGCACCGTGCAAAGTTCAGGGCTCAAAGGATCCTTCAAACGTTCAGCTGAAAATATCAACCTGAGCGTTAAAAAGATGGAGCAAAGCCATGAGTCACTTAAACTCTTCGATTTGGACGGAAAACTGGCTGAGATCAGTCGTTCTACCGGAGGTCTTGATGTCATTCAGCGTGATCTTATGACATCAATTGAGAGCCTTTCTCATATTTCAACTATTTCTCAAAGTACAGCGGATCAATCAACTATCACGGTAAAAGAACTCGATACCGTTACGACCAATCTAAATGAACTTACCGCTCTGGTACAGGATTCTAACGGTGCTATCAATGCGTTGGGGACGAGAGCGAACGATATTAACTCGGTTGTTAATTTAATTAAAGATATCGCGGATCAGACAAACTTGCTTGCGCTGAATGCCGCCATCGAAGCCGCACGTGCGGGAGAACACGGGCGTGGATTTGCTGTTGTCGCGGATGAAGTTCGAAAACTCGCAGAAAAAACCCAAAAAGCGACCGGTGATATTTCTATAGCGATACAGACCCTACAGCAAGATACGCACCAGATTCAATCCAGCTCAGAGGCAATGAATGAGATTGCGTTCAAATCCAACGGCATGATTCAAAACTTTACCGAAACGATCCATTCTTTCAATACAAATGCACTGGAAACGGCGAATGTCGTCCATAATATTGAGCTCACCGCATTTATTACTCTAGCGAAAATAGATCATATACTCTTCAAAGGACGGGCGTACGATGCTGTCTACGCACGTAAATTGGATGGGGCATTTGTCGATCATACCAATTGCCGATTCGGAAAATGGTATGAACAAGGAGACGGCAAAAAGAGTTTTAGCGCCTTCCCATCGTACAAGCTGATTCAAGAACCGCATAAACAAGTCCATGACAATGTTCTGGCAGTGGCAGAGATAATTAAAACTACGGGTCTAAGTGAATCTAAAGACCTAATAGTGGATCGATTTCAACAAGTCGAAACGGCATCCGGTAAACTTTTCATCATCATGGACACTATGTTAAAAGAAGCTTCAAAACGGGAATAATCTTTCCCGTCATTCCATTAAATGCAACATATTTGCAACACTAAGGCGTCATAATCATTCAATAACCTTTTTACATACCAAGGATTTTGATGCAGACTTCGCACTCCCCTCTTACCCTTCAATACGAAACTGATATTCAACAGCTTCAACAAGATTTAGATCAAATTAACAAAAGTCTTTTTGATGCTACAGCACATACTGCAATCTTGCTTGTAAACCATAAGGGTGAACTTCTTCAGGCTAATAACTATTTCCACCAAATATTTGATTCGGTGATGGAGCCTGCTTTTCCGCGTAAAATTCAAGTTCTTCCCATTACCAATACGTACGGTTCGTGTTCAACTGATTCTTGGTTTGAATTTCTAACATTTAAAGATGAGAGGATGCTTCCAAAAGTTGAAATATTGATTGACGGAAAACTCCTTTATTTTACAATCATATCCACCGTTATTGATAACAAAGAAAGCGGATCGGGTGAACATCAATCCAGCTATATCCTATCATTGACAGACATAACCAATGTCGTTGAACTGCATAAAAATGAGATCAGTATATCCAAGGAACTTGCCTATAAACAGGGTATTTTTGATGTGACCAGCGAATACATCCACAACATTGGAAATATCGTCACGGGTGCGCAGCATCTCTCCGAGCGTATTATTAAGAATCTCGAACCGATGCAATTCTTTTTCAAATATTTTGATCATATCAAAGAGCAGCTTCAGGGGAATAAACAGTTCGTCAAAGAGAGTGTTTTAGAAGAGTATCTCAAAAATTTCAAGAAAATCGAAATGAGTCTGAATATTATCGAATCCTCTATGACCGATACTATTAAGAATGTTTTAGACAGCGATATGAAAAATCTACAAAAAGCGATCAGTAATATCGCTACCACCATAGCCTATCAACAAGAACTCTACAAAAATACCAAAAACAATATGGATGAGTTGGTCAAATTTATCGATCTTATTACCGAAATACGCAGTGTCATCGAACCGCAACTCTTTAAAAACGATATTGCACTTATGGTGGATATACATCCAAGCCTTAGTTTTCAAATTAATAGAATACATCTTTTTAACGGAATGCTTAATGTCCTTAAAAATTCAATCCATGCGATTCTCACAGCAGACAAAAGCCATAAACTTTTTCCGAAAATTATAAAAATTTCGGCGAGAAGCGTCCCTATCGAGGGGAGCTTCTTCGAACTTGACATGATGAACAACGATACCATTATGATGGATGAAAATATTGTAATAGAAGTCTATGACAACGGTATCGGAATGGATGAAGAGACAACTAAGAATGTATTTTTACAGGGCTTTACGACCAAAAAAGACGGGCACGGACTTGGGCTGCACTCTTTTGCCAATTTTCTAACCGGAAACGGACATACGATTACCTGCAAATCTGAAGGAATTGGAAAAGGGACTCTCTTCACGATTACACTTGCCCCAGGATATAAATCATGAGTGAGGCTGTTCATAACGTTCTTACCATTGATGATGATACTACTATCCTCGAAGCGTATGCCGCCATATTGGCACCGTATAAAAAAACGAGCCTTGAAGATGCAATTTTAAAGCTTGAGCAGTTGCATGATATTCAGTGCAGTGCGATTGATCCTACCGACAGGACGATGAATTTTAACCTTTTTCAGTCCAACAACGGGTTGGACGGTGTAGAAATTTTTCGCCGACACTATGAAGAGGGGTTGAGTATTCCCGTCTGTATCGTCGATATGCGGATGCCAAACGGCATCGACGGACTCGAGACATCGCTTCGCCTCAAACAAATCGATCCCGATGTCCATATAATTATTGCAACCGCCTATTCGGATCGGACGAATAAAGAGATATTGGATGCGCTGAAGAGCAATACCTATTACATTCGTAAACCCTTCAACAGTGAAGAGATCTATCAGCTGGTCTATTCCCTCTCAATCAGTTATACCTCTACGAAAACCATTCAAAGACTCAATAACGATTTGGAAGTGAAGATTGAAGAAGAAATTGAAAAAAACAGGCAAAAAGATTCCCTCCTTTTTCAACAGGCCAAACTTGCTGCAATGGGTGAAATGATCGGCAATATTGCCCATCAGTGGCGACAACCGCTCAATATTATTTCCATGTTATTTCAAAAAGTTTACCGTCAGCACAGTAACGGGACGCTTGATAACAAAGCCATGGAACATGCGCTCAACCAAGCTATGGACACCATCACCCACATGTCTCAGACGATTGATGACTTCCGAGGACACTTTGAGCCTAATAAAGAAAAAGTACACTATACCCTCTACAGTATTATTGAAAATGCGATTACACTCGTAGAACCGAGTTTTAATCTTGCCAACATCACATTGAAGACATCCGTGCAATCGGATATAGAGCTTTACGGATTTCCCGAAGACCTCAAGCAAGTACTGCTCAACCTTGTCAATAACGCTAAAGATGCAATTGTTTCCAATGCTATCTTAAACGGAGTTATCCGTTTAGAGGTAGCTTGTTCGGATGATAAAACTCAAGCACTCATCCGTATTTACGACAATGGGGGCGGGATCGATCTTCAATATATCGACAAAATTTTCGAACCCTATTTTACGACCAAACACAAATCGCAAGGGACGGGAATCGGTTTGTATATGTCTAAACGGATTGTCGAAGAGCACCTTGGCGGGAGCATTACGGCTCATAATGACGCTGAAGGAGCGGTATTTACAATATTTATCCCTGCACACATTAACAACAAAGGCTAAAAATGGAAAATCATATCACGCTAGCAAAAAAACTACATGTTCTATTCGTTGATGACGAGAGGCTCATTCGTGAAATGGTTTCCGATATGCTCAGCGATACGGTTGGACATGTTTCCCTCGCTTCAAACGGTCAAGAAGGACTTGATTTTTATCTGAATTCGCTCCGTCCGATTGACATCGTTATCTCAGATCAGACGATGCCAATTATGCAAGGTCTTGATATGCTTGAAAAAATTAAAGCGCATAACCCAACACAAAAATGCATTATGATTACAGCCCATTCCGAAGCAAAATATATGTTACGTGCCATTGAAATCGGAATCGAGAACTTTATTATTAAGCCGATTATTTTTGATAAGCTGGACAATATTTTATACGATTTAGCCCTTAAAATCGAGCAGGAATCTCAGCAGAAAGAGAGGGAAAAGCTTGATCAGCTGGAACTGATACAGCACGCTTTCAATAAATCTCTTGAATCTCTTATCAAAAACATCCCCCTCCCCTCCTTGATCCTTGATCAACACGATCATGTGATTGTCGGCAATAGTGAAATATTCTCTATCTTTGCAGGTACCCCTTATTATACAAAACTGATCAATAAAGAGCTCAACTTTAAAGATCTCCTGAATGATGATGCTCCCGTAAAAAGCGATCCCCATTTTTGTGATTGGAAAGAAGAATTTTTGCTTATGGGAGACGAACTCTATTTTGACATTGAAGGAGTCCTTTATTCGGCAAAAATCAAGCGGATACTCTCGGATGACAATACCCGTTTTTATGTGCTTTGTTTGATAGAACTTCTCAATTGAGCGGCACATCATGATTAAAATCATCCAATCTTTTCATGTTAACGCCAGTGTAATCGCCATCCACTCCGATGAGAAGACGATTTATTTTAGCGATACCGACGGAAACCTACATACTGTCTGCAGAACGAAGTGGAATCGATCCGAAGTATCATTGATCCAAGAAGCAACTCCTTTACATCGATTTCAAAAAGGGTCTTCTTTCAGTCAAAACGGCCATGTAGCATACAGTGCAAAAATCAATAATGACTGTGCTATTTGTGTGAAACTCCCGTCTATAGCTGATACGGAAAGTGAGGTGGAAGGTGCATTTCCAGACCCGATGGAAAACAATGCAGAAGCGGTTATAGGACTGCGCGGACATGATCAGAGAGCAGAGGTTATGACCTTTTGCGGGGCAAAGGGTCAATACCTTCTTACCGGAGGGACCGATGGGAAAGTCTACATGTACAGCACACAAACCGGCAAGATTATCATGTCACTTAAACCAAAGCCCGATTATATTTCTCATATCACCGTCGATAAAAAGGGAGGAAACTTAGCCTACTCCGCCTATGACAAGTCATTGAACGTTTTAAACATCCGCCATCAAAAAGAGCGTTTAAACACGTTTGCAGAGGATGCAATCGAACACTCTTTCTTCTATAATGACTCTAAATCATTGTACGCAATCGGTCGTGAAGGAAACTCTTATGTATACCATTTGAAAACGGATGAAACTTCTAAAAAAGCCCTCTTCCCTTCTTGGCCAAGTTGCTGTGCCGTCGATTCCAGCGGACGTTTTGCCATAGTCGGAGGACGAAACGGAACGATTTATGTGGTCAAGCTCTCCGATAATACAATGTTTTCCTCCTTTAAACTTGATCAAAAAGGGATCAGTTCATTGCACGTAGAGGATACGTATCTTTTTATAGGCTTTGAGAGCGGATGGGTCTATATGATCGATATGCATGCCTTTATTGATGATTTCTCACAAGCGCTTAGCGTCAAAAATTTTAAAACTGCCAAAAGATGTTTGGACAACAACCTATTTTTGGCTATACATCCGATGTCTGAAATGTTTCAAGAAGCATGGGAAGAGATGCTTAAAGAAATTATCAATCAGTTTTCCACAGGAAACGCTGCTTCTGCATTGGAATTTGCTACTCCGTTTTTATCGGATGACGAACATAAAAAAGAGTTTGAATTTTTACTTCAGAAGCAAAAAGATTTTGAAAAATTTGCTATTTTAGTTCAGAAAAAAGAGTTTCAGGAAGCATTCGGAATGCTGGATAGAGCTCCGTATCTTGAAAAAACCGATAGTGCACGTAAACTGGAACTTTACTTTACAAAAAGCTTTGCAGAAGCAAAAAAGTTGATTGCTGCCGACCCGCTACGCAATGCCCCAAAAGCACAGGAAATTCTTAAACCCTTTTGTGTGGTACCCGCAAAAAAAGAGATGATACACTCATTGCAAAAAAACTATGAGCTCTACCTCAAAGCGGACGCTCTCATCAAAGAAAAACAATTCAGAGAGTACTTCACATTAACGGCTAAATATGATTTTTTAACATCCGAAGAGGTCTATAAAAAAATATGCTCCCTTGCCGAAGCCTCTATTGGCAAAATAAAAAAGCTCATTGAAGAGGGAAAATACGACGATGCGTTTTCCGGGATAAAACAAGTCGCTGTTTTTCTTCCCTATAAAGAGCAGCTGATGGAACTGGCAAAAGAGATTCAACTGCGGCAAAAACTATTAGAAGCGATCCAAAATAACGCTATTCAAACCGCATACGAACTTGTTGTAGCCTATCCCATACTTGAATCGATGGCTGAGTTTGTCGCATACGATGAAACATTTGATGAAGTACTCTCAAATGCTATGCAATCGGTTGCTAACGGAGAGATAAAACAGGTACAGCAGATATTACTCCCGTATGCGGGGATACCTATTTTTAAACCGAAAATCAGAGAATGTATACGTCAAGCAACATTCAATAAACTCGGACTCCTCCTCGCTGCAAAATCGCTTGCCGTAGCGCAGAGTATTGCCGCTTATTACCTAAAAGAGTTTGGCAAAGATGACGAGTTTGAAAAACTTCTCAAACACTATGGGGTAGCTTCGTAATATTTTTTTGCCACATACTTGCAACACAGGAGAGCTATACTTTTGGTATGAAAGATTACTCTGAACAGCAAACCCTTGCCTATGTTTGTATGAATGCCATAGGCAACTCTCTTGTTCTTGAAAATATGTTGAGCGATGTTATCACCACATTTGTACATCATACCGGAGCTTTAGGAGGCAATTATCTTACCTCTGTACCTACTCGAAAAAAAATCGTTACTGTCGAAAAGGATTTTGATACTCCTGTCACTTTATGCACTGCAATTGAGGAATATTCTATTGTTGCAGTAGCGTCTCTCGGATATATTCTCGATATTCCGATCGGAAACGAGCATTTTTTGTTTGCATTTGAAAACAGCGATGGAACGGATGGTTATGGTCGGATGTTTGCTGGGTTTAAAACGAAACTGACAAATGCCATTGATGCTTGTCGGAGTACTGAGCGCTTGCATGAACTTAATACTGCTCTCGAAAATCAAGTTGTTGAAGCAAAAAATAAGCATGAAATAACTGAAAAGATGATGATTACCCAATCAAGAATGGCGATTATGGGAGAAATGATCGGTATGATCGCGCATCAATGGCGCCAGCCTATAACCGTTATCGGAATGATTACCAACAATACGATTCTGACACTGGAATTTGATGAGATAAACAAGCAACATCTCTTAGACGATTTAAATGTGATTGATAAACAGATTCATTACCTCTCAACCACTATTGACGACTTTCGCAACTTCTTTCGACCGAACAAATTGCCGCAGAGCGTTTCTCTGCGTGAGATGTCAAATGATTTATTGACAATGTTGGGGAAAAATTACAAAAACTTTGGAATCAATCTAACGTTTACGGGAGATGTTGATGCCGCTTTTGTTACCTATAAAAATGAATTGATGCAGGTCTTTTTGAATATATTAACCAACTCTAAAGATGCTTTTGAAGAACGCCTTATTCCCGAACCTTTTATTCAATTCAATTCAGTGTACAATGAAGAGAATATCGTATTTTCCATTCGAGATAATGCCGGAGGGATTTCGGAAGAGATCATTGATAAGGTATTTGACCCCTATTTTTCGACTAAAGTAGAGAAAAACGGGACTGGGCTCGGTTTGTACATGTCGGCTATTATTATTGAAAAACATTTAAACGGTTCCATACAAGTCTGTAACGATGCGGAGGGGAGTGTTTTTACCCTCTCTATACCAACAAACTATACTAAGGATATAACCTATGTATTCTAACCACTCAAACGAACACTATCGATTACTGCAAGATGCCGCTAAAGGAATTCGTGTACTGTATGTGGAAGACGATCCGTTTATTCGACGAGAATATATCACTTTCCTGAGCCGTTTTTTTGAAGAGATTGACAGTGAACCCAATGGTGAAGATGGTCTTAAGGCCGCATTGGCGAATCGTTATGATCTTGTCATTACCGATTATCAAATGCCGCTGCTGAACGGTTTGGAAATGATCGAAAAAATAAAAGAACGCTATCCCACCCAAGCAACCTTACTTGTATCGGCACATAAAGAGAGCGACATCCTTCACCGCTCCGTAGAATTGGGAATAGACGGCTATCTTTTTAAACCGATCGAGAGGGTTCAAACGATCGATGTCCTTTATAAAATCGTTGCAAAAATATCGATGGAAAAAGAAAATCTAACCTACAAAGAGCATCTCGAAGAGCTTGTTATCGAAAAAAGTCGTGAAGCATTACTGACGTATACTATCGATCGGATAAGCGGCCTTTTTTCTTTTGCTATGCTTGAGAATGATCTTCTAGAACACCGTAATAACTCCCTTTCATTGCTAAAAATAAACAATTTTAAAAATGTAAATGATTTTTACGGCTATTCGGTAGGAAACAGCATCCTAAAGCAAACAGCAGAGCTGCTCTCGAGATTTATTGAAGAGGAAGCTATGCCTTTTCATGCCATATATCGTGTCAGCGGTGCCCACTTTGCCGTTCTCTCTCCGTTGGATGCGAAAGAACTCTATCATTACATACATCGAATTATCCATAAATTTGAAGCTACGGAGATACAAATCAATGGACAGATGATGTATTTGGAGATGGGAGCGGGTATTGTCGATCACGGCGATGACGCCCCGCTTTCGCATGCCGACATTGCTCTGCGTCAAGCGGAAAAAGAGGGAACTATCATTATTTATAGTAATGATACGCGATCGGTACAGGAGCGCTCCACGAAATTACAGTATCAAGACATGATCAAACGAGCCCTTCAAGAAGACCGTTTTGTCCCCTATTTCCAGCCGATTATCGATAATAAAACGAAAAAAATCATTAAATACGAGGCATTGGCACGACTTATTTTACCCGATGGTGAAGTAATCTCTCCGGGACTTTTTTTACCGATTGCCAAAGAGACCAAAATGTATAACTCTATCACGAAAATGATCATACGAAAAACTCTCGAAAGCTTTTCTCATTCGGAATGTTCCGTCAGTATGAATCTCTCAATCGATGATATTAGAGACCGCCCTACTCGCGAATTTTTGATTGAGCAGATAGCCCTGTTTCCCCAGCCTGAGCGTTTGATATTTGAACTTCTTGAATCTGAGGGGATAGGTTCTTATGAAGCGGTGCAACACTTTTTTTCTGAAATTAAACATTATGGATGCAAAGTAGCAATCGATGATTTCGGATCAGGATATTCTAACTTTGAGCACCTTGCTAAGCTCAATATCGATTATATAAAAATCGATGGATCCCTTATTCTCGGCATTGAAGATACCTTGATTTCACAGGTTATCGTTGAGATGCTCTCTGATTTTGCAAGAAAAATGGGGATAAAGACGATTGCTGAATTTGTCAGTAAAGAGTCTATAAGCGCAAAAGTAAATGCCATGGGTATTGATGAATCTCAGGGCTTCTTATACGGTCAGGCGATCCCTTATAATATAGCAATGAACCACTCCATTCAATACGTAACCTAAAGTGGTATACTAAGATTCCTCATTTTACTATAAAAGAGAAAGAGACTATGCAAAGTTCCTTGGCACTATTAAAAGATTTGGCAGATGAAAAAACACTCCTTATTGTAGAAGATGATGAACGAATAGGTGAAAAACTTGCCCAAATCCTCTCCAAATTTTTTAAAAATATCGAACGTGCTGAAACTATTTCTGCGGCTCTAACCCTCTATCATGCAGCAAAAAACGATAATAAAATCATATTAATATTAACGGATATCAATCTTGCGCATGAGAGTGGTATTGACTTAACCGCTCAGATTAAAAAAATTGATCCGGATCAAAAAGTGATTGCTATTTCGGGTACCGAAGATCGATCGGTATTTGTTGAATCGATCCGATGCGGAGTAGATCGATTTATTCTGAAACCGATCAGTCATGATGAACTCTTTGACGCCATTATTAATGTATTGCAAAAAATAGAATATGATCTGGAGCTTAAAAAAAGCCAGCAATTACTCAAAGATTCAAAAGAGTATGCCCTTAAACTCCTAGAAGAACAGGATCAATTTTTAAAAAATGCGATCCACGAAATCCACACACCGCTTGCCGTTATAATTACCAACATCGATCTGCTACGGATGAATGGAATCGATAATGAATTTCTAAACTCTATTGAAGCGGGATCAAGAATTATCCAAAACAGCTACGAAGATATGACCTATCTGATGAAACGCGATCGCGTAAGTGAACAAATGAGCGCAATTGATGTGGTCGAATTTATTCATGAACGTGTACGATATTTTACGTGCATCGCTGAAGTTAATGAACTTACCCTTTCGGTGCGGGTCGGTCAGCCGAACCTTCCTTGGATAAATTTTAATGAATTAAAGCTTTCCAGACTTATAGACAATACACTGTCTAATGCTATCAAGTATTCCTACCGCCCGGGAGAAATTAATGTCACGGTAGGGTCTCGAAAAGGAGACCTCTTTTTTGAAATCCGCAATCATGGCCCTTTAATCAAAGATAAACAGAAAATATTTCAACGTTTTCACCGCGAATCCGATCATAAAGGGGGATACGGTCTGGGGCTAAGTATTGTCGCCCAAATCTGTGAAGAGGAAAATGTTGCGATTGAAATCTCATCTACCGCCAAACACGGAACCTCATTTCGTTATATTTTTGAAAATGCGACACTCTTGCAACATAATTCGCCTACAATGGCGCTACCAAAGCACAGTGGAGTTACTACGTGAAAATACTGTTATTAGAAGACGAATTTATGCTGGCACGATCCATTCGGACTTACCTCCTTTCTCGTGGCCATCTCGTCGATCACTACGATAACGGACAAGAGGTTTTAGAAGTCATAGAATCTCAAGCGCACGATTTTTATATTTTGGATATTAATACTCCTCTCATCGGAGGGCTAGAATGCCTCAAAGTTATTGCAGAAAAATATCCCGATACTCCTAAAATCATCATTAGTGCCTATCATGATGTCGACTATATATCGGATGCCTTCTCCTTTGGGTGCAGCGATTATCTCAAAAAACCGTTTAATCTGAAAGAACTCGATATCAGGATACACCATTTGACCGTACAGGCAAAACCGAAAATCGAGCAAGTCAATGATCCGATTATCCATTTGAGCAATCACTATACCTTTAATAAAGAAAACTATCTCCTCTATCATGACGGTAAAGTACAGCAATTTACCAAACGGGAATATTCACTTATTATTTTATTTGTCAGTAACCTTGGGCAAATAATGACCGATGAAAGTATCCGATCTTTTATCTGGGATGGAGAAGATACCGAGTCTTCGACAATCCGTTCATTGGTCAATCGTGTCCGAGCAAAACTCAAAGAGGATTTGATTCAAAACATTCGTGGATTCGGTTATATTATGAAAAGGGGAGATTTTGTCTAATATCATTCAGCGGCTTCAAATCGACAGTGCCAGTCGGTCAGTGCTTATTATCGATGATGATCCTGAATTAGCAGAATCGCTCAAACGAATTGTCCAAATGTTTTTTAAAGAGTGCATCATTGCGACGGACGGAGACGAAGGGGTAAAAACCTACCGAAACAAGCTGGAATCTAACGAGTCGTTTACCCTTGTCATTACCGATCTTGAACTGCCTAAAAAAGGGGGGCTTGGTGTCATAAAAGAGATTCGTTCTCTTTCAAAATCGCAGCCGATCCTTATCCTTTCCGCCCATGATGATGCCGATTTCATGGCTGAAGCGATTTCATTGGAAGTACAGGGATATCTTTTAAAACCTCTTTCAATGCCGAAATTTTTTCAATATCTTGAAAAAATTCTCCTAGATACCTCGGCTAGTGTTGTAAAGATACGGCATACCGATCCCGTTACTCGATGGAAATTACTCCCTGAACTGGAAGGATTTTTTAAATCGCCTCTTTCTGAACCGGTTGCTTTGCTGCGTATAAGGGTTAATTATCTCTCCAATATCTATGATCTTGTGGGAGAAGAGTATGCAGACGAATATGTCAGTGAGTTGGGAGCGCTGTTGGAGAGTCTCAAAATTAATTCAGAAGGTACATTCTATCGTTGTAGCCGTGATGAATTTTGTCTTGTTCTAAAAAATCAAAATCTACAATTTGCCAATGTTCTAGCCAACGATATGGTATCGATTGCACGCTATTTTCACACATCAGAAAAAGGGATAATTCTCAACTCAACACTCTCTATCGGAATCGCATACGGAACCGAAAACTTATTGGCCAATTCACGCTTGGCACTTGAAAATATTATTCATCCTGATACGGCCGGTGTGATGGTGTTTATCCAAAGCGATGAGGAGCGTGATCAGACTATTGTACACGGTCGAGAAGTGTTAAAGATGATTTTTCATGCCCTTGAAGAGGAAAACATTGTCCCATATGTTCAGCCGATTGTAAATGCATCGAGCGGCGATATCGAAATTTTTAACAGCTTTGTTAGAATACGTCAAGAAGAGAAAATATACGGGCCGGAAACCTTTTTAAATGTTGCTATCAATACACACCAAATGACGATGATCACCCGTTCGATGATTCGGAACACTCTCAGCCTTAATGCTACTATAACGCCTAAAAATGCCATATTGACCGTTTGTCTGGCAGATGAAGATCTCAACGATGACGCACTCCTCTCCTATATTCAGTTTTGGACGGAACGTTATCGATTGGAGCCTTCGAGAGTTGCATTTGAACTTGTCGGACGTGCAAAAGAGAGTGTATCTAACTCAATGTTCCCTCTTATAAAAAAGCTCAAAGCTCATGGCTATAAAATCATCTTAAACCGTTTTGGTTCGGGTGATTTTAACCTTGCCTACCTTTTTGAGTTAAAACCGGATTATATTAAAATTCATCCTGATCTGATAATACAGCTTCATACCGAACCAAGAGCTATCCAGATTGTTCAAAAATTAGTGGATATAATTCATCTCGTGGGTGCAAAAGCGATTGCCACCCATCTCTCTACAGCGAGTGATATTGAACTACTCAGATCAATTGATATCGATTATCTGCAAGGCTATGCCGTTGCAGCACCGTATGAAGTGAAATAATATGACAAAACAACGCCCTATAATTCTCCATTTTTTCGAAGACACACGTCAATTAGCGCTTCCCGAATTTTTTATAAAATCGTTTGAAGTCATCCCCATTCCTCTAAATTCTCCGCTTCTGGTTAATGAATATGTTGTAGGGATTATAGTTGACGTCTCTGCTTTGTCGAATTCGCTGTGCGATATTGTTTTGGCACACAACGCGCTTGTCGGAAATATGGGAATCTGCCTTTGCACGGATAGCTTTCAGCCTAAACTGGCACATATCCTCTCGTTAGAAGCACAAACAGTTTGCTTAGAGCGCGAATTGCTTAGAAATACGAATACAGTGGAGTGGAAACAATTAGAGCGTTTTTTTTCCTCTATTGCCCGAACCAATCATTATAATACTGCTATTACCCGTTCTTCGTACCAAAAAAGTGTGTTAGATACTCTTCAGATCATTGCACACCAGTGGCGACAGCCTATCAACCTTATCAGTATGGAGGCTATCAATATGATGGTATTGGCCAATATCGATAAAACTGTCAAATCATCTGAAGTCCTCAAAAGCAGCGAATTTATCTCACAGCAGATTTCTAGAATGTCTGATATTCTTAAAAGTATCCTTAATATGGGGAAAGACGAACGGATAAAACAACTTTTCACCGTTCATGAACTTACCGATTCTATCAAACTATTTTTCAATGAACAATTTCAAAAAGAAGAGATTGACTTGGTTATTGATATTCTTGATGATGAGATACAAATTTACGGGTTTAAAACAGATATTGAAGAAGTACTCATAAACCTCATTAACAATGCCTGTGATGCTTATAACGGAAATCATATGGATGGGAAAAAAACGATTACATTTCGAGCGCTCATCGATAAAGACACCTATCTATTTTCTATTCGAGATGAAGCGGGAGGAATTCCCGAAGAGATCCGTAAAAAGATATTTGAGCCTAAATTTTCAACTAAAGACAAAGGGGTAGGATTTGGAATCGGCTTGCATTTTGCTCAGCTCACTATTGAAAAAGAGTTTGGAGGATCACTCACCCTTCACTCATTTGAGAATGGTTCGGAATTTCAAATTAAACTTCCCAGAAATGATCTAAGTAATCTCACGTTTATTCATTAAGAATAGCCAAAATTGTAGATATATAGCAGTTTTTTCAAATTCTTCTTTATAGAGTCTTGGATAGTAGATGAGATCTTTTTTTGTTACGAATTTGTAAGAATAAAACGCTAACATTCCCTACTTAATATATCGGTAATTTTTTTACCGCAGATTCTTTAGATTCAGTGATACTATATGACATACTCTACAGACAATCCACCCGAAATAATATACGAAAATTTACTCGATGAGATCATTGCCAAAGTACGATTAAAAGGGGCAAAGATAACTTCGTGGTCACAATCTCCAAACGGTAAGACGATTATCTATATCCCGAATAAGCTTCCGATGTACTATCTTAGCATGGATGCTGCTGCGGACAGCCTGATACATCAATATAAGTTAGTGTCAGAATACCGGTATCTTTACCAAAATTCGGCCCATACCATTAAATCACTCACTACTCAAGCATCAGACGAACCAAAAAATTCTCTCAATGCTCAAGGAATATTTGAGTGTGATGCTCTTATTAGCAATATGGATAATGAACTTTCTGGGACTATTAAAAGAAAACTCCATCATATTATCGAAAAGATCAATTCTGCGCACCGTCTGAGTCCATCTGAATTTGATCGCTTTCAAAACTTTTTGATAGAACATTACCGCAATAAAACGATAGAGGCCACTACAACGCAAAAGAAAAAACAATATCAAATGTTTATCCGTTTTTTGGAAGAGATAAGCCAATTAGATATTTAAGGGTTATTCGAGCATCTCTTCGGATTCGCCGAGCTGCAAGATACCCTGCTCTGCCAATGCCTGAACCGCATCAACGATTTTACGCTGAGCACCCTCTACCTCTTTCATCTTAACGGCACCCAAGAATTGGAGCTCTTCGACAAAAGCATCTTTGGCACGTTGAGACATATTGGCGTAAAATTTCTCTTTAAGCTCTTCCGCCGCATTTTTAAGTGCCAGCATAAGATCGTTTTTATCGACTGCTTTGAGGATTTCACGGATACTATTACCGTCAAGATCGACGATATCTTCGAACGTAAACATCATCTCTTTGATCGATGCCGCAAGTTCCTGATCGAGCTGTTCGATTTGCGTGAGGGTCGCTTTGGAGGCTTTCGCTCCCAAACGGTTGAAGACATCGGCCACCGCCCGCGGTCCGCCCACTTCCACTTTATAGCTGGCGAGAGATTCGAGTTTGGATTCAAGAACGGCACTGACCCGCTTGATAATCGCCGGAGTGATATCGCCCAATTTCGCCATACGCATTGCTACTTCGGCCCGCAAATCATCCGGGAAGATATAGAGGGTCTCTGCAGCAGAGGAAGGGTCCATGTGCGCTAAGATTAACGCAACGGTCTGCGGGTGCTCATTCATAATAAAGTCGGCGAGCTGCTGCGGTTTGATTTTAGACAAGTACGAAAAGTTCTGGGCACCCTGCATCGTTTTGCTCAGACGTTCCAATACCTTTTTCGCTTCTTCAGGCCCTAGTGCTTTGTAGAGGATTTCACGGGCGTAATCAAGACCTCCGGTATTGAGGTATTGATTGGATTGGATGATCGCATAAAACTCTTCAAGGATGGCTGCACCGATATTTTTTTCTACAGAACGGTTAGAGGCTATGTATTTTGAAACTTCGGTAATTGCCTCGACATTCATCCGAGAAAAGATAGTAGCAGTGGTATCTTCACCCAGCTGCATCATCAATATTGCAACTTTTTCGGCCATCCCCATTTCATCAAAAGCCATTTGCTGATTGGGGTTGAGATTCACGATTGCCCTTTACGTAAAAGGTTGCTGAAAAGAAGCGCTTTGATTAGCACTCCATCTCTATGATATTCCAAGGAAGACCTTGAGTATTCATCTCATCCATGAAGAAATCAGGATCGAGTTGTTCCATGTTGAACACCCCTTTTCCACTCCATTTACCCTCAACCATGAGTTTGGCACCGATAACGGCCGGGACACCTGTGGTGTACGATACACCTTGGGATTTTACTTCGGCGTAGCACGCTTCGTGATCTTTTACCTGATAAATATAGATGCGGCGTTTTTTACCGTCTTTGAGCCCTTCAGCAACGATACCGATATTCGTTTTCCCTTTGGTTCTCGGACCGAGTGATGCCGGATCAGGGAGGAGTGTTTTCAAAAACTCCATCGGAACGATTTTCATCCCTTGATGCTCAATCGGCTCAATTCCAAGCATTCCGACGTTTTCGAGACATTTCATGTGGGTAAGGTAGCTTTGACCGAACGTCATAAAAAAGCGAATACGTTTGAGCCCTTTGATATGTTTTACTAACGATTCCATCTCTTCGTGGTAAAGAAGGTAACTGTCTTTTGGCCCTACTTCAGGGTAATCCCACACTTGCATAATCTCCATCGGTGCGGTTTCTATCCACTCACCGTTTTCCCAATAGCGCCCTTTTGCACTCACTTCACGAAGGTTTATCTCAGGGTTGAAGTTGGTCGCGAAAGGATAACCGTGATCACCTGCATTACAGTCGAGAATATCGATCGTATGGATCTCATCAAAATAGTGTTTTTGAGCATACGCACAGAATACATTCGTTGCACCCGGATCGAATCCGCTTCCGAGTAATCCCATGATACCTGCTTCTTTAAACGCGGCATCACGCTCCCATTGGAGTTTGTATTCGAACTTCGCTTCATCAGGATGCTCATAGTTAGCCGTATCGAGATAAGGGGTTTTCGTTGCGATACATGCATCCATGATCGTTAGGTCTTGGTAAGGAAGAGCAACATTGATCAAAATATCAGGTGTATATTTTTGGATTAATGCGATCACTTCATCGGTATTATCTGCATCCACGGTCGTGATTTCGATTGCACCTTCAGGAAGTTCACTTTTAATCTCTTCACAACGCCAAATACTGCGACTCGCTAAAATGATACGATCAAAAATTTGGTTGTTCATGACACATTTATGTGCCACAACGCGCCCTACTCCACCGGCGCCGATAATAAGTGCTGTTGCCACGGCATATCCCCTGATTTAAAAATTATGAAAATTATAGGTTAAAGTCTCTTACAAAAACGTTACAGATAAAATGCCGCATAAAGGGTTACACTCCAGATAACAGCCAGCATACCCAAAGAGAGGAATACCAATGCCGCACCGGCATCTTTTGCCCTCTTTGCAAGCTCATGGTGATCAAATGTTACCAAGTCAACCGTTCGCTCAATCGCACTGTTAATGATCTCAGCGATGAGAGGGATAAACAGTGCAACGATAAGTATCGCTTTAGAGACAAAATCAATTGGCAAAGAGCAAGAGACAATGATACCTACAACAAATAAAACGATTTGAAGACGAAACGATTTTTCATTTTTTGTTACTTCCACGAGGCCATTCAATGCATAGCGGGTATTTTTAAAAAGTGTGTAATGAGGCTTATTGAGCGCCATTGTCTTCTCCTGCAAGTACCGTACTCCAACCCTCGTAGAGTCCGTGTTCCTGGATTGCCGATTCATACAACGATGTCGTTGTTTCTTCAACCAAATCGGGGGTGATGGCTTCTATTTTAAGAAGAACCACCCCATAGGCGTAATCGCTCTCATCATCGGTAGCGTAGTCTTTGACCGTGTAGCCGTGAGAAGCAAGTTGTGCAATTGCGCGTTCCATAGAACTTTTGGTTTGGAAAAAAAGATAATGTTCGACTTCTCTGGGGAGTGAGAGATCATCTCTTGCTTCGACAAGAGCGGCAATGGTATGACGGTTTTGAATACTCAAAAGTCCATAGGCATCAGGATAGAGATTGTCGCTGTACATCTCCCATTTCGTATCCTTGGAGGAACCGCGTTCATAGACGTATCCCCCATGGCGACTCATGACCTCAGAGCTGATGTTTTCGAACCGTTTGGATTGCGGAGCATAGAAATAAAATTCAGCCCACCCCTCTTTCATAACTCTCCCCGCAAATAGGGCATTCAACGAAGTATGAAGCGTTGCGATTAAATCACTGCTAAACGTTTCTAAGGCTTCTGTAACACTGTCGGCTTTGACAAAAAGCCATAGGAGCCAAGGACGTTCCTCTTGGGGGGCTTCTTCGATGAGATCGAGCTCTATATCACAGCGATACGGTACATTTTCATCATCGAGGAGTTCGTAAAATTCTATCATTGACTAAAAACCTTATTTTTTTGTCATTATATGGTCTTTATTCTTGGTTTTCTCCCAAATAGCTCTTGTGAAGCTTCACTTTACTTGCTAACTCTTGGACACTTTTCGCCTCTATTAGGGGATGAGACTCTTTTGTCTGTAGGGTTTGAACGAACAATTTCATCTGAGCGGTTGCTTCAGCCGCAACCTCTTCCAAGTTTTGACGAATAGCGCGGTATTCTTGACGCTCATAGGATTCAAGGGTAACAATTAACTCACTGAGTTTCCCTTTAGCCAAAACAAACTCTTTATGGAGCGTTTCAGCCGAGGAAAAAAGACGAGAGAGGGGTACCAACGAGTCGGAGAGCTCTTTGGAGTGAGAGGTCATTTCACGCATTTGTTTGGAAGAGAGAACCATTTGCTGCATAATCAGTTCACTTTGTTCACGAGAGCCGCGCAGTAAGGAATCATTTTCCAGTAACGAGGTGACAATCGATTCGCTTTTAGCCCCCAGCATTTGAAGATGATGGGAAAAATCATGGACAATACGATCCAACTCTTTTTGCAATACGGTTACGGTATGATCCGGATTTTGGTGATGAGACATTTGGATTACGAGATCACGAAGCTCTTGCACCTGCGTATGTACCTCTTTTTGATCGTCACTATTTTGTCTGACAACATTTTTGAGCTGATTAAAGTGGTCTTGTTCCGCGACGCGAAGTAAATCAATATGGCGGTGAACCACGTTATCCAAACTCGGGAGTTCTGAGAGGGTAAACTCTTCGAATTTCCCCATAGCATTTTGTTGTTGCGCCAAAAGGGATTCAATTTTAGAGATAAAAAGCTTTTGATTGGTTTGAATAATACTCAGTGCATCAAACTCTTCTTTAAAAACATGCCGTATTTGATCGTGAGTGGAACCTTCCATTTGCGTGATGAGTTCAAGACGATCGCTCAGCGTTGCAACGGAAGCGGATAGAGTGGTAATCTCATCCCCTATCTCATTCAGACGAAAACGATCGGCATGGGTATTAATTACCGTAACCGTTTGATTCATTACACTCATAATACTGGAGAGGAGAACTCCGACACTCAAAGATAAAAGAGACTCTTTAATGATACTCATATCAATAGTAAGGCTTAGGATGAAATGTAACAGAGCACCGATGAATCCTAACGCAAAGACGACAGGGGTGTAATTGATTTTACTGGGATCTTTGTACACGACCGTATGCCGTAAAAATAAGAGTGACATTGCAATCATAATGAGTAATAAATCGATGCTGATCATAATCTACCTTCTGTTTGTATAGATAATATCCAATAAGGCTTGAGGAGAGGAGGCAAAATAATCCCCTTCCCCTTTCGAGCTAAATCCCCATCCAGCAAATACTCCTGCGATTCCGGCTCGTTTAGCCGCTTCCATATCTTTTGAGTTATCTCCGATCATCAAAGCATAATCCGTACCGATATGATAATTATAATGATCGAGGTGGCGGTGGAGCATTTGCGGATGTGGTTTAGGAGCATCAACATCATCCGCACCGACAATAAGCTGAAAAAAAGAGTCCAACTCCAAATGCTTAAGCATTCTCTTTGCAAAAATACTCGGTGCATTGGTGGCAACGCCCATAATCACGTTATTCTTTTTGAGGACATTCAAAAGATCATGAATCCCATGATAAGGGGTGACATTTTGAATGCACTGTTCAAAATAATGGGCTTCAAAAAGTTCCCGTGCACGTTCTTCATAGTGTTCTTTTCCGTAAAAAATCTCAGATAAATTACGCACGGGTGCATTAATAGTATCAACAACGCACTGGACACTAAGCGGATCAAGATTGTAGCAAGATGCGCGCACATAATTGATTGAGAGGGTAATATCAAGACCGGAATCGATCAGGGTGCCGTCCATATCAAAAAGTGCAATGTGACGCATCTATTTCATTTTTTCATAGAGTTCTGTAAGGGTTCGGACAAAGAGCGGATGCTCATTCGGGCAACGGCAAACACGGTACGATTCATAACCAAGGGTATGAGCTACTTCCGCGTATTCAATAGAGAGCTCGAAATCGGTTTCAGAATTATCAATGGTAAAAGCGATGGGAACAATAATGACCCGTTTGTTTTGGAGTTCACGTAAAGCCGTTTCCAATGAAGGTTCGAGCCATTTCATCGGTCCTACTTTGGATTGATAGGCCAAATGTATACCGTTAAAATTGAACCCTTTTTCTTGCATTAACGTTTTGATGAGCTCAACGTGGGCAACTACCTGTCGTTGATACGGATCACCTTGGTCAACAATTTTTTGAGGTAGCCCGTGCGCAGAGAAGATAATATCGAACGACTCCGCATTATCCTCATCCAAAGTTTCTTTAATACGCTCTAATAAACATAGATTGTAGGTTTCACGGGCAAAAAAATGTTTAATTTCTACGGTTATGACATCCCAGCCGATTCTCTGAGCGGTTGATTCAAAATCATCCAGTGACGATTGGGTAGTGGTAGAAGAATATTGTGGATACAAGGGGATAAGGTAGACTTTTTCTATCCCCTGCTCTTTTAGCCGTTTACACACTTCATCTGCCATTGGTGGAGTGTATCGCATAACGAAATCTACGACGGTATTATTTCCGATACTCTTTTGTAATGCTTCAACCAATGCAATCGTATGTCCAACCAATGGAGATTTTCCACCGATTTGCCGATATATGTCCTGAGATTTTTCGGCGCGTGTCAAGGTAATCAAGCCGGCAATAAACCGACGTAAAAGAGAACTTTTTGTACGTATAATATAGGGATCGTTGAACATGTTGTGCAAAAACATCTCAACTTCACCTAAATTGTTGGGACCACCCATGTTTAATAATACGATTGCTTCTTTCATTTTTATGCTTGTTATCCATTCGTTTTTGAGGAAAGTGTACCATAACGCTCCGTTAAATTAGCGGATTATAAAAAAAACTAAAGCTTTTTAATCTATAATGACTATAACGCAGAAAAATGAGGAGGGTTAATGCTGATAAGGCGCACAGTGTTATCACTGATTTTACTCACAACAGCGGCTCTAGCTGATACTAAGAGGCGTGAACCATCCCTTTTTTTAGAATACGAACGAGAATTAAAAAAAACAAACGATTCTCTTAATCATGAAGATATCTCCTTTACGAAAAATATCTCTGCTATATTGGTTTCCAAACCGACTCCTTCTCCAGAACCTACAGTTAAAGCGACAGCTGCAATAGAAACGACTGTTCTTAAAAACACCAAAGTCGATACCGATACGATCGGAGAAGATACGAAACCATTTTTAGTGGTTACTAAGCCTGCACCGATCACTTCTGCAGCACTTTGTCCGGAGGACGTTAAGGTAGCTGAAATCCCTAAAAACGTACCGCAAAAAATTATCAAAAATTTTAAAAATGTTAAAGAAAAAGTTCTTTCACGTGCGAAAGATTTTCTTGGAACTCCGTATGGTTTTGGAGATAAGGATGGAGGGCGTACCGATTGCTCCGGGTTTACTCAGCAAGTGTACCGACCGTTTGGCGTATCACTCCCGCGAAGTGCATCGGAACAGGCATTGTTGGGTGAAAGTGTCAATCCGAATGATTTACAAGTAGGCGATTTGCTCTTTTATCGCACTTATAAATCAGATCCGTCCCATGTCGCTATTTATGCAGGTGACGGAAAAATCATCCACGCCTCTTCTGCCGCTAAAAAAGTACAATACGATTCAATCGAAAAAGCGTATTACCGAGATCGTTTTATGTACGCTAGACGATTGGCATTTAACGACCCCGATCACGACGAGTAACGATGTCTACCCTCTATACAACACTGGACAAACACTGGCTTTGGAAAGAGGTATACACAAAACTTGATATCTCTTCGCCGGCATATCAGTATTGGAACGATACCCGACATATTAAGCTTAACCGCTATGTATTTCTGGAAAAACAGACCCTCCCCTCAAAATATTCCCATATTGAAGAAGATCTTACCGACCTATCCGGTTATCTTCCGACCCAATACGCCGCGACCCAACTGGGGATAGACAGTCATATTTTCGGATACAAAAAAATGAGGCTGTACAACCAGTTCGAATACAAATTCGTCAACGATATTAAATTCGTCAACCTCAAACGGTTTTTTCTCGAAAACGGGATTAAAATCGGTAAAAAAAGCTATGTCCATTTGGCACGGTTGGATGAACTGATCATTACATCCGATTCCCGTTTTTACCGTATTGATGATAATTATGGAGTTGTCGTTTACGATTGATTTTTTTTACTTTTTGCCCATCTAGGAAAAAAACGTGACGGCGAAAGAATAGGACCAATCGGTTGATTATCTACTAGATACTCTTTGAGTTTTCTCGCCAAATACGGTGCGAGGACAAACCCATACCCCCCTGAGCCATTAATCATTGTAAGTTGCGGATAATAAATATACTCTTGCGGATCGAGTGCTTTTCCATGGCGTAAATGCGGATGAAGTGCGAGCGTTGTGTTCGCATCGACCAAACTGCCTAACATCGGGAGATAGTCGTTTGACCCTGATCGAAGACCTGTATAGTCTTTTAGTATGTTAATATTATTTAATTTTAGTGTTTTGGAGGCTTTATCGAGGAGCGCTTTTCTCCCCTCCTCTACATCATACGGCTCCCCTGAAAACGGGGAGTAATGGACGTTATGGGTTGCTCCTATAGCGACGGTCCCCTCTTTCGTTGTTGGAGAGATCGAGACATGGTGGTGGAGAATACAGGGGATATGAGTAGCAGTTTCAATATCGATCCGATGCCCCCAAATACCCCGTAAACCGACATACTCAATGGGGAGAAGCTTCGGATAGGCACCGATGGAAAGGACGATGTGTTTGGCTCTCAGTTCGCCCACTTGCCACAAATCGTCATTATGAATTAGCTTTTCTACCTTGATCGGATAAAAATCGATCTCTTCTGTCATGGCATTGCATACCCCCTGTGCATCGACAACGGCACCCATGTCAAAATAAATAGAAGGTGAGTTTAACGCTTCATCACTCAGGAGTATTTGTATCTTATGGGGAATATTCGAGTGTTTTAGATGAGTCTCATGCTTGAAGGATTCAACTTTTTCACCCTCTTCCGGAGTATTTGCAATGTGAAGGAGCGGTTTGACAAGGGTAAAATTCGGAAAATTGGTTGTGTAGAATTCGAGTGCTTCGGCGTGTGCTTCACTCATGATCTCTTTGAGCGTACCCGCTTTGGAGATTTTGGGCGATATAAATGCTCCTGCCGCACCGCTACCGCCTGAAGCGATACCAGCTTGATCTATCAGGGCAACACGCAAACCGGCTTTATGAAGAGTATACGCGCTACAGCAGCCGTTTACCCCTGCACCGATGATGATGACATCATAAGGTGATGTTTTTGATGTCGGCAATTGAGTAAATCTCGGCGTAGATCATCCCGACCAACGCTTTGCGGTTGGCACGGACAGCTAAATCTTCGGCATTAACCATAACATTGTCGAAGAAGTTGTCCAATGGAGCTTTGAGAGCGAACAAAGCATCCAAACGCTCTTCTAGTGTTTCGTAGCTCGCGGAGATCGCAGAGGTCGCGGCAGAGTGTAGATGGCGTTCTGCATCGTTTTCAAACAACGCTTCGTTAACGCTGAACCCTTTATCCATCACTTCGTCTTTGAGGATGTTGCTGACCCGTTTAAAAGTGGAGAACGCTTCGATAAACGAATCGGATGCCGCAATAGTCGTAACGGCGCGAATTTTGCGGTCGATGTCGAGAACATCTAGCTCTACATGAGCCTCTTTAGTAACGACCGATTGAATGATAGAAGGATTAACCCCAACATACGCACCAGCGAGACGTTCGATGATAAACGTCTCAATATTCTTTTTAAACTCTTTTCCCTGTGGATAGAGGTTTGAGAGTTGATCGATCAAGGTTGAGAAGTTCAGGGGGATTTGGTGCTCTACTGCAATTTTGATAATCCCGTTTACGGCACGGCGAAGGGCGAACGGATCGCGTGAACCTGTTGGAATCTCACCGATGCTGAACATACCGATCAAAGTATCGATTTTCATCGACATAGCAACGATAGCACTGAGCATCGTACTCGGCAATGCACTCTCTTCACCGCTAGGGAGATACTGCTCTTTGATGGCAAGTGCAACTTCGGCGGATTCACCGAGAGCTAACGCGTAGTAATACCCCATAAGTCCCTGTAGTTCGGTAAATTCATAGACCATCTCAGACATCAAGTCGGCTTTTGCCAACTCCATTGCACGATCCAAATCAGATGGATTAATATTATCATATATGAGATTCGCGATGGTCGAAGCGACCACTTTTTCACGTTTGATTTTCTCCGCCAACGTCCCCAAACCGTTCATAAATACGACTTTTTCCAATCCTGCGGTGCTCAACCCTTTTTTGAGATCGTTACGGTAGAAAAAGAGTGCATCGGAGAGGCGCGGACGGAGAACCCGCTGATTTCCCTCGATAACATGGCTGAAATCATCGGTTAGTGCGTTGGAAACCACGACGAATGCATTGATCAGTTTCCCCTCTTTGAAGACAGGGAAGTAGCGTTGATGTTCTTTCATCGAGGTGATAATGACTTCCGGTGGAAGTTCGAGGAAACTCTCATCAAAACTTCCCAAAAGAGGTGTCGGGTGCTCGGTAATGGCGACGACTTCATCGAGTAAATCATCATCGATTTCAATTTTAATTCCATGTTCAGATTCGAGTTTCGCGAAGTTTGCCAAAATCGATTCTCGTCGGCTTTGTGGGTAAAGATCGACAGAGCCCTCTTTGAGAAGATCAAAATAGTGATGGATAGAGTTTACTTTTTTGGTTTCGAAATGGCTGATACGATGGACGTACGTCTCAGAGGATGAGCGGACACCGAAGAGTTCGATATCGACAAGCTCTTCACCCAAGCTAACGTTGACCCATCGTATTGGACGGATAAAGCTCTCATGGCTTGAACCCCAGCGCATCGATTTTCCGAAGTTGAGGCTTTTGATCCATTGATCGATCATTTCACCCAAAATCTCACTGCTATCACGTCCCGCAATGGTTTTACTGAAATAAAGAACCTCTTTGCCCCCCTTTTCGGCACGTGAGAGCTGATCGAATTCCACACCGCATTTTTTTGCAAAGCCAAGTGCTGCAGGTGTTGGTGCTCCGTCTTTTATCGCCATTTCGACGGGTGCTCCGAAGAACTCTTCGATACGATCGTCTTGACGTGTTTTAAATTCGCGGTGCCACAGTACAAGCCGTCGCGGCGTGTAATAGAACTCAAACTCACCCAGCAGGGCATTTTTTTCTAAAACGGATACCCATTTTTTCTCAATTTCACTTAGTTCTTTAAGGAGAGGAACAGCCGGGAGTTCTTCGACACCGATTTCAATCAAAAGAGGTTTTAACATATATTTATCCATCAATCATTTTTAAAGCCCGATTTTATCGCTTAGATGGTTAAAAATCGCTGTTGCTTTGGAAAAAATTAATTAAGAGATAAAGTATCCGATTTAGGTCTAGTTAAAAGTTTTGATGTGTACAATGTTTCCATTCATTTAAAAACAATAAGGAATTACCATGCCATCAATCAACCGTTACGTCGATATCAGCACTGTAGATCGCGAAGCGAAAAAAGACTATATTGATCGTCACTCTCCGTTTATCCACTGTAATGCAAATGCAAAAAAAGGTGAAAAATTTGCCGTTACGGTAAAAATGGGAAATGAATATTCTCATCCGGATGATTTCGATCACTTTATTGCAAACATTGCTCTTTATAATGGAGAAACATTGCTTGCACGTGCTGATTTTGTACCTGGGACACTCGGAAATGAAAAAAATCATGCAGAAGTTACATTTAACATCGTTCCAATGGGTAAAAAGTTGACCCTTGTTGCTCACGGTTACTGTACAAAACACGGCATTTGGGAATCAACTCCGGTAGAAGTTGAAGTTGAAGAAGCTTCACAATGCTGCGGTGGTGGACACTGTTCGTAAGCGTTTTGCGCAATATACTTTTGAAGCCCTTCAAAGAGGGCTTCCCTCCTTTTTAAAATTCTCCCCACTCTCCATTAATCATTCCCTATTTTTCTTCTTATCAATAAGTTAGATTTAAAGAATAAAATAAGATACTGACTTATATGAGAACAGAGAAATAAGGATAGAAAATGACAAAGTACTTGATAACTCTATCTTCTTTATTAGTACTCAATGCAATAGCGCAAGATCACGTAAAATGCCCTAATAATGATATTCAGTGCGTATACACTCATATCGGTTCAGCAAAATCGGTGGATATCACCAAAACAGAGCGTAAAGGGAGGGGCATAATCGAATCAACTCACATAAAATTAACGAATGCAACCGGCTCCACGTATACAGAATTTTCTGATATCCAAAGTATGCCCGGATTTAAAAGAGAGAAACGGGAAAAAAGTCTCCAATCATTAGCCGAGATATCTATCAATAACTTGAAAGCCATAAATAAACAGGGGAATAATTCAATTTTTAAAATACTAATCAAAACTTGCCCCAATTTGGTTTTATCGGAAAATATCAAAAAATTGAACGGGACAAAAGCGGAATGTGTCTTGAATGAAAACATTACGGTTACGTACGTTCCAGAAGACATATATTGGTGTGACCATCATTCCGGCTGTAGGCATGGTGAGTATCCGGAGGAGATGGATGAAAGATTGCAATTGGTCTCAAACGGAATAACAAACTATTATAAGTGTAACGGGTCCTTAATAGAGCAGATAGCTTCAATCTGCGATACAGAGTAATAGAACGTAATTTGCATTAAAACGGTTAAAGTTTAGAATAATACGCCATAAATCGACTGATTTAAGGTACTATTGTTAAATTATTTCAAGATAAGTGAACCATGGACAAAAATATCTTAAATCGGGTCAATGTACTCATCAAAAAAACGTACTATACGTATGAGAGATTTCAAGTCGATGCGACATTTGCGCTTCTCTATCATGAAGAGCCGTTAAGTGTAGAAGAACTCTCTTTATTCGTCAGGCTTTCTGATCATTTGATCCATCTTGATGAGCATCACTATTTTATTGTTTTTGCATTTACTTCACAGGAAAACGCCTATAAAGCTTCGCAAAATCTTATTCATAATCTGGATGGACATAGCAATGAGCATACGTGTATGGCTCTGGATACATTTGATACGTCTAAGTCACCTACAGCCGTCTTGAGTCGGTTAAAGCAGATTCTTGTTGAAACTCGAAAAAACTCCTTTGTCCGAATCGAAACGGAAGATATTCTCTATCGGTAAGAAATCGCTAAAAAGTCACTTTATCTCCTTTTAACCGCTTCTTCTTTATACTCCTTCAAATTCATAGAAGTGAAACCCGTGGACTCTTTTCAAAATCTCGCACTGCTCGAAAATCTGTACCGTTTAAAATCATTGGGATATACCTATGTTGATCCCATTACGCCGAACATCCAAACCCATTCGAATTCATTGCCTGATACCCTTAGTGTATTAGGAGAAAGTATTTCGCAATGTTATTTATGTGATTTGAGTAAATCTCGATCTCAGAGCATGATCGGGTATGGTAATCCGCGAGCGCAATTGTTGTTTATTGATGCGTATGTTTCTGCTGCGGAGGATGAAGGATCAGAATATTATGTCGGAAGATCGGGTGCGATGCTTCGCGATATGATTGAGAAAGTACTTCAAATGAAAACGGAAGATGTCTATTTGACCCATGCTGTCAAATGCAAGCCGTTTGGTTTTCAAAATCCTTCTCCCAGTGAATGTAGCAGTTGTTCCCCCTTTTTATCCAAACAGCTTGATTTAATTAAACCGCGTATTATTGTGACGCTTGGGTCGGATGCGTATCAAATCCTTAGCGGTGATAACGGAGATTTTGAACGTGTGCGTGGAGAGATCATCACTTTTGGAGAAGCTTTGTTGATTCCTATGTATCATCCCCTTTATCTTGTCCGAAATCCTTCTCTAAAAAAAGAGGCGATGCGTGATTTGCAGAGTATCAAGGCTCAGTTATCATGAAAAGTATACGAGTCGTTTTTATTCTCTTATTATTAAGCTTTTTTGCTGAGGGAAGAACACTCATTATTCAAAAATCTTCTGATAGTGTAAATCAGCCGGAAACTCTGATAGAAGCCAATGAGCAAATAAAAATAGCTATGATCTCCTCACCTAATGTGATCGGTAAATATTCTCAAACGCTTTATAATGTCTCGCTGGCAACCCTCTTGAGCCTCCGAAATACTAATTTTGTGATTCAACGCTACGATATGGTGGATGAATCCTCTGTTGCACTTGCAGAAGTGCTAGAAAAAGTACGTCACGACGATATGGATGCTATACTTGCCCCTCTTACGGCTTCAGGCGCTAGGAATTTGGTTGAGATGGAGACAAAAATCCCTGTGTTTATCCCAACAATGCACAAACGAGACATACCCTCAGCCGGTGAAAATTTCACCTTCGGCGGGATAGACTATGTAGCTCAGATTGAAGCCCTTCTCCCTTATATGAGTGACTCTATTGCTATATTTTATGACACTTCTAATGTTGGAACACAGTTGAATGGAGATACAGAAGAGGTCTTTTTAGCCCATAAAAGTGAAAAGAAAAAAGTCGCTTCGTATGCGGTAGATACCAAAGGGGAAAATATTATTTCCCATCTTGCCAAACCTGCCAAATTTAATAAATCGAGCGTTATCCTCCATATTCCCGTCGTTAAGAGCGCTCTTTTAACCGCACACATGACCTTTACAGGTGTTAAGGAACGCAATATTCTCTCGACGCAAATCAATCTCGATCCTACACTTCTTACCTTGACCCAATATGCTGACCGCAAAAATATGATTCTTGCCAATTCTCTCATAGAATTTCCCTCTAGGATATACGAGTCTAACGCGCTCATGCACAATGATATTACAGTTGATTGGATCCAATACGCAACCAGTGTCGGTATCGATTATCTTGTCTCAAGATTAGATAATACGAGCAGAGAATATACAATGCGTCTCATTAACTCTCAGGTAATTTACCCGGTAGAATTAGTACGTGCGAAAGAGTATGGCTTTGAATCCCTCACTGCACGGTAGTTCTACATCTCTCGATAAAGTCGGGATATTTAGCCATTTAACACCTAATCAGCGAAAACAAATAGAGGAAATTGGAATTATTCGTCACTACAATGAAAATGAAATTGTTTTCTATGAAGGCGATCAGAGCGACTATTTTCATTTTCTCATTGATGGGGAAGTCTCTATTTTTAAATCGACTGCTTCTGCCGAGACGATGCTGATTCATCGTTTCCGTGCCCCTTCTCTGATAGCTGAAGTAGCAACCCTAAAACAGATACCCTACCCTGCGTCATGTGAAGTTTTGCACTCGGCAGTTATTCTCAAGATTTCGCGTGATCCATTTTTAAATCTCTTGCAAAATGATCCCTCATTGAGTATTGCTCTTATCTCCTCATTAACTCAAAAGATTTCAGCATTGGAGCGTTCGCTACAACGTCATAGTGCACCTAACGCTATGGCAAAAGTCGCACGTATAATACGTGAAGATCACCATATGTTTACGCGTCTAAAAGGGATTGAGATAGCACGTATGATCGGTATAACGCCAGAAACTCTCTCCCGAATGATTAAGAAGTTGAAATCTGAGGGGATTATTACTATGTCAAAATCAGATGGGATAATCCTTTTGCTTCCTGAAGAACTTAGCCGATACTGTGGAGAATAATTTTCCTTTAAGAGAAGCAATGATAGAGTTGGATTAACTATCATCAAGGAGAATAGAATGGGGAAAAGAGGGATTTCGCTTCTGCGAGGAATTGAAGCACAAACCGTGTATGAACTTCTGAATAAAGCTTACTGTGATGAATGGCTTGCCTATTATCAATACTTTATTGAGGCAAAAGTCGTAAAAGGATTGATGAAAGATGCCGCTATTGTTGAGCTGACACAGCATGCTGCGGATGAACTTCGCCATGCGACTATGGTATGCGATCGTATTATTCAACTAGGCGGTACGCCTGCACTTCATCCAGCCCAATGGCTTACTAATTCTAACTGTGGCTATGACGCTCCAACTGAGCCTGACGTACGTAAAGTCCTTGAACAAGCAATTAAGGGTGAGCAGTGTGCTATCGGAGTCTATTCCAATATTCTTGATATAACTCGTGAAAAAGATATCATTACCTATGACCTCGTTTCACAGATTTTGGCGGATGAAGTTGAGCACGAAGAGGATCTTCAGGCTCTATTTGACGATATCGAAGAGTTTATTGAGCAATTCAAGAAATAATGATGCGATATCGTTTTTTCTTCCTTTCATTTCTATTTGCTATTTCGCTTCAAGCGGCAAATATACTTGATTTAGTCGGATTACTCGATCGAAACGACATGGTTGCGTTTCAATCACGCGTTCAAACACTTAATGATGCCAATAGTGCTCGCGAGGATAATAACAAAACTATTTTGATGTATGCGTGCTGGGTTGGAAATACTGAAGCGGTGAAATATTTGATTCTTAAGGGAGCAAATGTGAACGCACAAGATTCAGGAGGTGCCACCGCATTGCATCTTGCTGCTTGGAAAGGTTTTACACCGATTGCATTGTACTTGATCGAAAACGGTGCATCAGGACAGACCGTGAGCAAAGACGGAATGACCCCTTTTGATATCGCTATGATGCAGGGGAATCAGAAAATTGCTGATGCAATTTCTAAAGCCGCTCCGAAACTCAAGCCTCTTTTATAGCGCTGCTAGAAATACTTTCTCTGAGTCGGGGATTTTCCCCATTTTTCCTGTAAAATCAATGTAAACCAATACAATCCTCATCGAAAAAAGTTTTTCATTAGCTCTGAATACTTCCTGTAATAATGTAAATGAAGCATTTTTAAGCTCTATCAGTGTTGTTTTTACTTCTAAAATATCAGCGAATTTTGCACTTTTAAGATAATCGGCTTCGATATGTTTTGCCACAAAATGTCCCCCATCTAAAATCGGTGAACGCCCTGCATCAAAGAAAAGTTGACTCCGCGCCCGTTCGCAAAAGTTCAGATAATTTGAGTGGTAGACGACACCGCCGACATCGGTATCCTCATAGTACACGCGTATGGTCATAAAAGTCCCTATAAATTATGAATGTAAAATTATTAAATTATAACTATCGATAGCTGATTTGTAGGAGTGTCACGTTCTAGAGTAGAGGCAGTCTATCTTTTTTGAAGCATTCGGATTAATGAATCGACAATTTTCATATCCAAATGTTCTCGCATTGTTTCTTTCATCAGTTTGATCGCCTCGAATGTGCTCATAGGGCTTTTATACGATCTCTTGGTCGTTAATGCGTCAAATACATCGCATACGGCGATGATTCGTGCGAATAGTGATATCTCATCGCCTTTGATCTTATCGGGGTATCCCTTGCCGTTGACTTTTTCGTGATGATGACGAATGCCGGATAATATTTTCGGATCGTTGATCCCTAATTTTAATACGATTTCATACCCTAAACACGGATGACCTTTCATCGTCTCAAATTCTTGTTCACTCAATGTCCCGTTTTTATTGATAATGTCGTAATCAACTTGACTCTTCCCGATATCGTGCAATATCGCAGACATACCAAGTTGTTCTAACTCTTTTTCATTGATCCCTAAAAAATTTCCGAGACTAAGGGCATAAATACTGACATTGAGTGAGTGGGTATGGGTATAATAATCGTGAGCCGTTATTTTCAAGAGAGACTCAATCGCACCGCTATCACGTAAGATTACTTCAACAATGGTATTAACAAGCGGCTTTGTATTCTGAATCGTTTCTAGTGACTCAGGATTATGAAACATGTCATTAATAACAGAGGTTGCCCGTTCGTATATGATAAGTGCTTTGCTATCCATTGGAATATCTTCGGCGCGTGCAATGGATTGGATGTGCTTTTGGACGTATGCTTCATAACGCAGAGAGTCTTCATCCTCAATATAGAGGCGTTCTACTTCTCGTAAACGGCTTCTGTTGTTCGAATCAACAACCGTGTCGCTTTGCAAAAAGAGTGTCATTTCTGTTTTGGTCTGATTACGAAGATAAATGGTGAAATCAATCTTTTCACCTTCGGTAATAACCCGTTTATCAATCGATTTATAACGTTTAATTTTAGCCATAAGTTTCCTGTTGTTGTATTCTACCTTTTCATGTTCTAATAATGTGATTGTATTTTCTAACAATTCACGCGTCTACTACATAAGGGGTTTCGGAGAAGGAATTAGCTATTATTTTCCTTATGAATCTTCCCATATACGACGTTATCGGCGATATCCGCTCCGCACTATTAACCTCAAACCGCCTTATCCTCCAAGCCCCTCCGGGAGCGGGAAAGACGACATCGGTTCCCCTTGCGCTATTGGATGAGCCGTGGTTGGAGGGGAAACAGATCATTATGCTGGAACCGCGACGTATCGCCGCAAGGAGTGCCGCCGCACGTATGGCACACCTGCTGGATGATAAAGTGGGAATGCGGATCGGGTATCAAATTCGAGCCGAAAAAAAACTAAGTAGCGACACAAAAATCCTCGTCGTCACCGAAGGGATTTTGACTCGTATGCTCCAAAGTGACCCTTCGTTAGAGAATGTCGCCCTTATCATCTTCGATGAGTTCCATGAACGGCACCTCCATAGTGATCTCTCCCTCGCCTTTGCTCTGCAATCTCAGGAATTTTTGCGTGAGGATTTGAAGATTATGGTGATGTCGGCAACGCTGGACACCGACGCATTGCAGACATTGCTCAAACACCCTCCCCTGATCACCAGCGAAGGGCGCAGTTACCCGATTATGATAGAGCATCTGCCACCCAATTCGCCAACAATTGAGCCGAAAAAGATTGCCGCAGCACTGATGGATTTGATCCAAACCATTATTCATTCTGATGAGGGGAGTATCCTCGTTTTTTTACCCGGTACTCGTGAAATCAAAGCCCTTGAGGGGATGCTCAAAGAGTATTGCAGGGGAATGGAGATCGATATTTCTCCACTCTATGGCGAGCTCTCCAAAGAGGCTCAGGAGCGTGCTATCGCACCGTCGCTAATGCGCAAAATCGTCCTCGCTACCAACATCGCCGAAACGAGTCTCACCATCGAGGGGATCAGAATCGTTGTCGATTCGGGGTTGGAAAAAGTGCTCACATTCGACCCTCGCAGCGGAATGGAGCGGCTCGTAACGCAGAGAATATCCCGTGCCTCTGCCGATCAGCGTGCAGGTCGTGCAGGCCGCTTAAGTGCGGGGAAATGTTACCGCCTATGGAGTGCGACGAGCCATCAGATGCTACCCTCTCATAAAGAGCCGGAGATTCGTCTGTGCGATCTCACCCCTTTGGCATTGGAACTGGGTTTATGGGGTGATACCGAGCTCTCATGGATCACCCCTCCCCCCGCCAAAGCGCTGGAACACGGTGTGTCACTTTTGCAAATGATGGGTGCTATGGATGCCAAAGGCTCGATTACAGTTCACGGCAAAGCCATGATGGGGTTAGGGATTCACCCCCGCTTGGCGCATATGATACTCATCGGGCGAACATTGGGATATGAGAGTGAAGCTATTGTATTGGCCGCTTTGCTCAATGAACGTGATCTCTTCGCCCGAAGCAGTGAGCGGACATCCGATATGCGGGAGCGGTTTTGGCGATTGTGTGATGCGTTTAACGGCAAAGTGCTTCCCCATGTGATGGCTGAGAACGGACAGTTTATCCTCGCAACGGCCAGAGATATCGCAAAACGGCTCACATCATCATTGCGTTTGTCAGCGGATTTCCCCTCAGAGATGATCGCCCTTTTGCTCACCCTCGCTTATCCCGATCGAATCGCCCGTCTCCGTACTCCCAAAGGGGATAAATATCTCCTCAGCAACGGCAAAGAGGTCAGATTAGCTCAAGAAGATGATTTGATCGGCGAGGAGTGGCTCATCGTCACCCAAAGCGGCGGAGAGTCAACAACGGGGCAGATTTACAAATGCGCTCCGCTTTGTATCGATGTGTTGGAACGGTATCTCCCTGAACTCTTTACTACGGAAGCGACGATAACGTGGAACGCTGAGTCAGAGCGGGTTGAAGCGAGAGAGATCACCCGCATCGGGGCTATACTCATCGAAGCTCGACCGCTAGCGCATCCCGACGCGATGGAGGTGAAACAGACACTCTTGGAGGGGATACGTTCAAAAGGGGTTGATGCCCTCCCTTGGTCTGCATCATCGGTTGCACTGCGTCATCGTCTTCAAACCCTGCACTATCACTCTAATGAGAATTCGTTCGGCGATTTCGCTGATGAGGCACTCCTATCCTCGTTGGAAACATGGCTTTTGCCCCATCTGAGTACCCAAAGCTCGCTCCGTGAATGTGAGAGTCTTGATCTCTACGCCATCCTCTCCTCACAGCTTAGTTGGGAAGAGACACAACGATTAAACGCCCTCCTCCCGACACACTTTAGTGCTCCAAGCGGCACTATCGTAGCATTGGATTACTCAAACCCTGAAGCGGTTATTTTAGCGGTGCGGATACAGGAGGTTTTCGGTCTTGGGAGCCATCCGAGCGTATTTGAGGGAAAAATACCGCTTTTGATCCATCTCCTCTCCCCTGCACGCCGTCCGATCCAAGTAACGCGTGATCTCATCGGTTTCTGGAACGGCTCCTATAACGATGTCAAAAAAGAGCTGAAAGGGAGATATCCCAAACATTACTGGCCTGATGATCCGCGTAATGCCGAGGCGACGAGTAGGACAAAAAAATATATGTAGTTTAAATGCTAACGCGATCTTCCATCGCTTTGGTTAGTGAGAGGATATCGACATTCTCCAAACTCACCCCAGTCGGAACTCCCTGTGCGATACGGCTAAAACGGACGTCACAGTCATAAAGTTTATCCTCGATATAGAGCATTACCCCCTGATTGGCGATGGAGGGGGTTAGGGCAAATATAACCTCTTTGATACCGCTTTTGACCACTCCGCGCAAATGGGAAAGATCAAGCTCTTCGAGGGATTCAAGGACAAAATAGCGACCGTCAAACAGGCCGTTCTCTTCAAACGTCAAAATATCTTTGGCATTTTCAACGACACAGAGAATCTCATGGTTACGTCGTTCGTCACTGCAGATCGAGCAAAGCTCATCTTCACTCAATCCTCCGCACGAGCGGCATTTTTTAAGAGAGGTAATCGCATTTTCGATCGCATGGGCAAGTTTGAGGGCACCAAAACTGTCGTGCATGACCATATGATAGGCTAAACGGGTAGCCGATTTTTGCCCGACGGTGGGGAGTTGTTGGAGGGCATCGACAAGGCGGTTAAATTTCTCTAAGGAACGTTTCATGTACGTATTGTAGCAAAGGTTGTTCCAAATATAGTTGAGTCTTTAAGACTAAACTTTGCTAACACTCTTTTCAATATGGTATAATTCCAAAAAAATATGTTTTGGAGTTATTGCGTGGAAGAAATGAGCTACTATGAGATTCTAGAGATCACCAAAAATGCCAACGGAGACGAGATTAAAAAAGCGTATCGTAAAATGGCAAAACTCTACCATCCTGACCGTAATCCAAACGATGACACGGCAGAACATAAGTTCAAACTCTGCAATGAAGCGTACCAAGTGCTCAGCGACGATCAACAACGCAGCATCTATGATCGCTACGGCAAAGAGGGCCTTCAAGGGGGCGGTAGTCGTCGAAGTAGCGGCGGCGGATTTGATGATCTCGGAAGTATATTCGAAGAGATGTTTAACGGTTTTGCCGGAGGGGGACGTAAACAATCTCGCGCGGCAGCAGATAAATTCCCTCTCGATATGGGTGTCGAGATGCGCGTCAGCTTCAAAGAGGCGGTTTTCGGATGCGAAAAAGAGGTCAAGTTTACGACGAAAAGCTCATGTAAAACCTGTAAAGGAACCGGTGCCAAAGAGGGCAAAGTGACCAGCTGTAGCCAGTGCGGCGGCAAAGGACAAGTGTATGTCCGTCAAGGGTTTATGACCTTCTCCCAAACCTGTCCTGCATGTCACGGTGAGGGGACGATGGCGAGTGAAAAGTGTGGCGATTGCAAAGGGAAAAGTTACACCGAGGAAAAAGAGAGTGTCACTGTCAAAATTCCTGCAGGGATCGACACCGGTAACCGCCTGCGTGTTTCAGGACGCGGAAATACAGGCAAAAGCGGCGTACGAGGCGATATGTATGTGACGTTTGAGGTGGAAGAAGACAGCCACTTTATCCGAAACGGCAATGATATCTATCTCGAAGTTCCCGTATTTTTCACCCAAGCGGTTCTCGGGGAAGATATTTCGATCCCCTCACTGGGCGGTGAGCTGACGTTAGAGCTTGAAACGGGTACTAAAGACGGACAACAATATCGTTTCCGAAACGAAGGGGTTGCCGATGTTCACGGACGAGGCAAAGGGGATTTGATCGCCCAAATCCACCTCACCTACCCTAACCGTCTCAATTCTGCACAAGAAGAGCTATTGCAAAAACTCCAAGAGAGTTTCGGTATCGAATCAAAACCGCATGAATCGATGTTTGAATCGACATTTGAAAAAGTCAAGGGATGGTTTAAATAACCGACTGCTCTTGGATATCGGTGTTTTGGGCAGAAATCATTTGAACAAAGTTTTGGACTTTTTTTATAAGGTTGATCTGTGCATTGATTGTCCAATGATGCAATAGAGCTTCGTTATGCGCATCATAGGCAATTTTGAAGGACGCTTTCATCATTCCCGGAATATCCGTAGTCTCAATATGAAGCGGGATTGCTTTGATTTGCAAATGCAGAGTATCAATACTCACTTCGGCATTTAATGTCTTACCAATCAGTGCTGATAATGCCAACAATACCGTCGAATCATCGGTTCGTACAGATAATCCTTTTTCCGATAAATCGTGTAATTGCAGGGATTTCTTTTCTTTTCTGATTGAAGTGATAAAATAGCCGTTTTCTTCTATAGTGTAGCGAATGTCGTTTCGTAAATGAAATCCTTTAGAAACAAGGGTAAGATTACTCAACCATATTTTCCCGCGCTGCAAATCATAGCTCTCAACCTTGCCCGAAATCATCTTATCTTCTTTATCACCCAATAACCATTCTTGTCCGATGTCTGTCGCAATAAGCTGTCTTTTTGCAATGCTTAATTCGATCATCCCCTCTTTTATGTTCACGATCCTGCAATCGGCTTTTATAGGGATCTCTTTATACAGTACGATAGAGGTAAATTTTCTTTTTTCAAATTGCTCCCCTAAAACGTTGATAAGCAATCTCCACTCTTCATTGATAATATGCGGTGTTGCAACGGGCGTGTTTACATGCTGAAGTGATCTAAGAGGCAGAGTAGAATCTATCGTCTCAATCGTTTGATTGGATATCTTGATTAAAATAAAAAGATCAATATTATCAACGGATTTATGCTCTATTTGTATAATGCTGCTTCGATGCAAAAAACAATTGTTATGCAGAAGAAACTCGTGAAGTGAATGGTGTGAAAGCTTCTCCAATCCCAATATATTGCTAATAATTTCAATAATGTGATCACTGGGAAGAGATGCTAAAAGTAATACGTTCCTGAGATGGTCATTGACGAAAAAGAGCTTTTCATCTTTAAAAATTATCACCCCTACGGGGAGATATTTATACGCGTAAAAGAGTTCTCTTAACGCGGTGTTCATAATTTATCGAGTCGCCCGCTTCGAGTATGCCATCGCAATCACGAAGGCGATCACGGCATAGGTCCATGGAACGAAATCAGGAACCGGAACAGGGTCTCCTTTTGCGTACGAATGAAGTCCTGCGAGATAATAGTTCACTCCGAAATAAGTCATCAGTACCGACGTAAATGCCAAGAGCGATACAACACTAAAGATATAGTCGCTGTAGGCACCTTTTATCATACGTAAGTGAATAACGACTGCATAGACAAGGATCGTTACTAATGCCCATGTCTCTTTCGGGTCCCATCCCCAATAGCGTCCCCAGCTCTCATTTGCCCAGACACCTCCGAGGAAGTTTCCGACGGTGAGAAGTACCAAACCGATAATCAGGCTCATCTCATTGATCGCATTAAGCTCTTTGATCGCAAGATTTAGACGATCAGAGTTTGTCGGATTTTTTAGGATAAAGAGGATTAGTGTAATCAGTCCGAGCAACGCACCAAGACCTAAAAATCCATAACTCGCCGTAATCATCGCAACGTGGATCGTCAACCAGTACGATTGAAGTACAGGAACGAGGTTAGTCACCTGCGGGTCCATCCAGTTTAGATGGGCGACAAAAAGGATCAACCCCGTCATAATCGCCGTAGCCGCCATCGTCATTACTGAGCGGCGTGAGAAGATAAACCCTGCCAATACACTTGCCCATCCGATGTAGATCATCGATTCATATCCGTTTGACCATGGTGCGTGTCCTGAGATATACCAACGCATTGCAAGTCCTGCCGTATGTGCGACAAAGAAAAGAACTAAAAGACCAAATGAAACTTTGCTCAACCACTCCGCACGAATAGCGGGCTTAATAATTTTAATGAAAGATAAAATAAGCAACGTAAATCCGACGACGAAATACAGAGGCCACAACTGCTCAAATATATTGAATTTGTTGTAGAGAATTTCTACTTTTGTTTTTGCATCGCTCGGGTATACGCTTGCTCCGACAAAACGTTGATATTTATCGATACGCGCTAACGCTTCATCAGCCTTTTTCCAGTCGCCGCTTTTCATCGCTTCATCGATCGAGCCAAAATAGCCGATAGCTAGAAGACGAACCATTTCAGACTCTTTCGGGCTGAGAGATTGCAGCGATTCAATCGTCGCATCCCATTTATGGTTTTTATCATTCGGTTTTGGCCACATACGGACTAGTGAACCCGTATAAACCATATAGGCAACATTGACCCGCTCGTCCACCTGCAAAAGTGCTTTGTCAAATTTATCCCGTTTTCCCGGTGCTTTACGATTAGCTTCATCAACCATTTGTGCCAGTTTATACCCGCCGATTTCATCGGGGAATTCAAAAAACTGTGAAAATGCCGCTGTTTTAGCACTCTCAGGAAGACCGATCAGTTTATTAACCTCTTTGTCTCCTGTACGAATCATCGCGATCTCACGCCATGCATCAGGACGGAGCATCATCCCTAAAATAACTTGGTTCGAGGTTAGCCCCATAAAGGTATCGTGTCGGTTCAGTTTTGCCAAAATCTCATGGGAAAGGGTATCAAGGGGCTTCATGCGACCGCTGGAATCTTGGACGATGAGATGACCGAATTTATCGGCATGGGTTTTATCAAACCCTTTTGCCGTTTTAATGACCGGATTCTCAGCATCTGCCGCAATAGAGTCGGTCGTCCCCAACGTCATGAGGAGAACGGCCAGAGAGGCTGCTACTTTCTTGCCGTCTAATGCCTTGAGCTTTTCCCCTAATGCATTGAAACGACCGTTTTTGACGATCAATACGCCGAACATTCCGATTGCGAGGAGCAAATAACCGATATACGTGATAAGAGTCCCCGGGTCACGGTTAACAGAGAGGACGGTGCCCAATTCATCTTGATCAAATGACGATTGGAAAAAACGGAACCCTTGATAATCAAGGATATGATTCATATAAATACGGAAATCAAACTTTTCCTGATTTACGGTGTCTATGACACTCACTTCACTCGCATACGATGCCGGAGACATTGAACCGGGATAACGCTCTAGCTCAAAATCACGCAAAGCCACGGCAAAAGGGAGTTTACGCTCAATTGAACCGTAAGCTATCTCGATTTGAGTATCACCTAGTGCTATTTTTTTAGCATCATCGGCCTCTCCTACGGAGCCGAGGACAACAACAGACTCTTTTTTATCGCCGCTGGATATGGTAAAGGTTAATGCATCATGCCCTTGCATCATAGGACCTTTTGCAGGTTTTGAGACCAGTTGCATAGATGCTTTTGGAAGGAATTCACGCAATACAAACCCGCTTTGCGGCGTTTGAAAGAGTGTACGTAACGTCATTTCGTGTTTACCTGCACTCAAAGCACTGCTTTTTTGTGTATCCATACTAAGGGTTGTCAAAGCAGAAGGAGCACTTAAGTAGGCTTTTTCTCCTTCAACACTCAGAGCGATAACCGGTTTATCAAAAGTTTTGTTTGAATCAAAATCGATAACCATATCATTTGCCTCGATGAATTCCCCTTTTTTTAGAGAAACTTGCTGTGCTCCCTGCGCTCCGGTCACCATCAAATTAAAAAGCGGTTCACCCTTAGGATCGGCAACAGCTTCATAGCGAGCATCTCCCATATAGCTATCAAGGTTCACATGGATTTGTTCCCCATTCGCTTCTAATGTTCGTTCAAAGGAGTTCGAGGTACGTTTTGAGAGAAAAAGGTTCTCTTTAAAGTCATACGTTTTGTCACCTTTTGTGACTTTGAAAGTGACATAAGGTTCCGCACTGAGAATCACATCACTGCTTTCCCCCTCACGGATATGCATAACACCCTCATATCCCATATAGCGGGTTACTGCTGCACCGACAAGAATAATTAAAAAAGCGGCATGAAAAATAAATACAAGCCATTTACCTTTACGCGCCATTTTAAAATTAATGATATTGAGAGTGAGGTTAATCGCCAGCAATGCAAGAAGAATTTCAAACCATCTCGCATTATATATGTCTGCTTTAGCAGTCATTGAGCCGTAATCGTTTTCAATAAACGTAGCATAGCCGATCGTGACGGCAAATACGAGCATAAGAGCCGCCATGGTTTTCATGGAGCCTAGAAAGGAGAGAACTTTGTTCATGGAATACCTATGTGAAAAATATTCGGTATTGTAGTCGGTGTTGGGTAAATATTTGTTAATTCACTATTAACAATCAAATGCCTTCAAAAATTGCAACTTTTCAAAGGCATAGTTTACACTCTCTTTAGAACTCTTTCAGATCGTTTTCGCTGAGCGGAAACACATCATCTGCTTTGGGTGCAACTCTGTTTTGTGGTGCGGGAGAGGCTTTACGCGGTGCCGATGATTTCATCTCGATATGATGAAGGTTCATCTTTTTTAGCGAATGTGCTGCGGGTGCATCACTCTCCATTCCTACCATTTTGGCAAGGATACGAACGGTTTCCATCATCGATGTCGCTTGTGCGTTAAGCTCTTCTGCTGCTGCGGCCGCTTCTTCGGAGTTGGCGGCAACTTGTTGGGTTACTTGGTCTACTTGACCC
>NZ_JAUYFF010000015.1 GCF_030691015.1 Sulfuricurvum sp. | reverse complement strand
CGCATATTTCAATCCCCCCTTCAAACTGAGTGGTGAATTATTTTAAGTTACAGATTTCCTTCTGTCCAAATGTATTAGTACTTAAATATATAACTAAGAAATCAATAATGTATAGGATTAATGAATTCAGAAGCACCCGCAAACCCTAAAGAGCTCCGTAAACTGAATCCCCGATTCCGGGACGGTCAGAAATTTAACAACGATTTGAAAGAGATCATCAAGACCGCCCGAAAGCGTTCAGGATACTCCACTCCGTACATCTTTCTGTTGGTAAAACACTACTCCGACCGGTTCCATCTTGTAGACTTCATCAACAAAAAAGTCAGATGGGATGATACCCAGTGGAAGGTCAGTCCAGGCACACTCGCATTATGCCTGATCTATATGATGTTTATGTCCGAGAATGGTCGGATCCCCCTTTATAAAGTCTCAGAACGGCTTGAAGATCTGGATTTGGTTCTCCTTTTTGAAGAATCGGTTCAGCTTACGGATTTCACCAGCCATGCCTTCGCAACACTGCTTGACAGGTTACACGAAGCAGGATGCCAGGATATTTTTACATCAATCTCATTGCAGGTCTATGAACTTTTTGGGTTACCCCGGAGTTATATACTGCATAGCGATACCACTTCCCATGTATTGCAGGGAATCTATGCCATGTGTGATGAGGCAGCTCATAAAGGTCTCACTCCCGCGAATGGACATAGTAAAGATCACCGACCGGATCTGAAACAGGTAAAAACCGGCATAATCGTTGACGGCAATGGCATTGTGTTCGACGCCAAATCGCTTGATGGCAATATGTCCGACAGCACCTGGAACACCGAAGCCATCCTACGGTTAAAGGTAATCTTGGGAGATAAACTATCTGAATATATCTATATCGCCGATTCCAAGTTGGTCAACCTGAAAAACTTCAAGGAGATGACGTCATCAGAGACTCCGCTCTGGTTTATATCGCTTATTCCGGCAAATTTTCACAATAAGGTATCATCCCGGTTCCGTGATCTGGCATATCGTGAAAATGCATGGACTGAGTTAGGTGCCTGTTGTGTGAATACAAATGGGAAAGACCGGGCAACTTATGCCGTGCAGGAATTTTCCGAGATGATCGATGGACACTCTTACCGTATTTTGATCTACCGGACGAACAAGTCGGATAAGATGACTGAGAAACGACTCAAAACAGAACGAGACGACCTGCGTATACACGCCACAGAGAAATTTAAAGAGACATATGCCTGTGATGCAGATGCTCTGAAGGATATTCGAGTGTTCCTGAAGGAGCAGAACCGCGGCAGATATCAGGTTCTTCTGGAGTCAATACCGGAAACGCACATTAAAAAATCGGCCGGGAGACCCCCGAAGAACCCACGCCCCCAAGAATCTACGACAGTATTCCGGGTCAAAGTTATCGATGTTATCCCTGTAAATGAACGCATTCTAAAATACCGGCAGGAAGCTGAATCATTTGCTCTGATCACTAATGTTTCTGCTGATAAACTGGTCAACCGAGACGTCTTGCTCCGTTATAAAGGTCAGTGGAAGGTTGAGAATTTGTTCAGTCGGCTCAAGAAGCCGATGTTAGTCGATACCCTCTTTCTGAAAAATCCAGATCGTATCGAAGCGTTGATGATGCTTACCTATATTGCGTTACTCTTTCAGGCAGTTATGCAGGCTATGGCACGAGACCGATCGCTAAATTTCTTTGAACTTCCGAATATCGAGTATGCTAAACGGCCGATGGACAATCCAACGTATGGGCTTATCGAATGGTTATTCAAGCCATTTTTGGTGATTTCTGAAGGGAGTTTTAGAGAGTTAACGTATTCTGGAAAGGAACCGGGGGTTTATCTGAAATTTCTGAATTATCTGGTCGACATGGAAAATAACAAAATCTGATTTCGGGATGTGAATCATTAATGAGGGTTTTAGCTTGGGCTGTCGATATTTTGACCTGTTTGTCACCTTGTTGAGGTTTTCTTCAGTTTGTATTCTCGTTTTCACAGTGATTGATGCTTGTTTTGTTGTAACTACAAGTGTCTGACTGGCATTTCTCTTTGTCAATGTCCGACTTGTCTAAAATTATGGGAAAATTATCGGAAGGGTTTGAAATATGCG
>NZ_JAUYFF010000013.1 GCF_030691015.1 Sulfuricurvum sp. | reverse complement strand
TTCCTTTCTGAGTGTTCAGGTGGCTATAGAGAGGGGGAAACGCCCGGTCCCATTCCGAACCCGGAAGCTAAGACCCTCATCGCTCATAATACTGCATCTTTCAGGTGTGGAAACGTAGGTCGCCGCCTGGCCTCAGATTTATTCTTCTTCTTCAATACAACCCTCATTTTTAATCAATCAATTAAAACTAAAATCTCATAATCCAAGCGATATTTTTTTATTATCTCTAACGATATTAAGCGTAAACTTTTTATTTATCACAAAAATGTCACCTCCTGTGTTTCTTACCGTAACATCATTACAAAATTGTTTAATGAGCTAAATCAAATTTTTTTTATAGATATGATCTTATTTTCACTATATAGTAGGTTAACTGGCTATTATGACGATTTATTGGTATAAGTTAAACCTATTAATGCGTCGTATTATAAGTATGATTTAAAATATTACTTTTTTTTATAGTGTGATATTTTTGTGTTAAGTTTAGTTTAATTTTTTCGCCCCTATAATAGTGCTGTTTACGAATCGTTTACCGATTCAATTTCAAACTTATCTAGGAGAATTAATGAAACGTTCAATCAAAATCGCGGTGGCTGCTGCCCTCGCTCTTAGTGGTACATCTGCATTTGCAACCAATGGGGATCATTTGATCGGTATGGGTGCTAAAGCACGTGGTATGGGTGGTATCGGTATCGGTATGTCACATGGCGCAGAATCGGCTCTTGCCAATCCAGCTTTGATCTCATCTGTTAAAGGTACTGAAATCTCTTTCGGTGGGACTATCTTTATGCCAGATGTACAAACAACTGTAGGTGAGGGGTATAAAGATAGTTCGGCTGATTTAAGTGTTATTCCAGAAGTTGCTGTTGCACAAAAAGTATCTGATAACTTTACTTGGGGTATTGGTATGTTCGGTACAGCAGGTATGGGTGTAGACCATAGAGCGGAAACTGGCGGGGCTTTTAACAATTATAAAATGGTGACAAATTTACAGTTAATGCAATTTGCTGTTCCTCTTGCATACACGATTGATAGTTTGAGTGTTGGTATTGCGCCTGTAGTGCAATATGGTTCATTAGATATTAATTATCTTACTCCTGCACTTGCTCAGAGTACTACACAAGGTGTAGCACAAGATTTTGGTATGGGTTACAATCTTGGTGTGTCATATGAAATGTCTGGATTGACGGTTGGTGCATCTTATAAATCAGCCATTGATATGCTTTATAAAGGACAATTATCTAAAGCAACTGTACAGTTCGGGATGAATGGTGGTGCTGGACTAGCTGACAACCTTGAACAACCGGCTGAAATCGGTATAGGTGCATCATATACTACAAATGGTCACACTGTAGCATTAGATTACAAAAAAATTAAATGGGAAAGTGCAAAAGGGTATAAAGATTTTGGATGGGAAGATCAAAACGTCTATATAATCGGTTATCAATATGCACAAGACAACTGGGCGTTACGTGCCGGTTATAACTATGCGAAAAGTCCAATTAAAGAGCAAGTAGGTACTGATGCAGCACAAAAGAACTTGTTTAATTTACTTGGATTCCCTGGTATTGTTGAAAAACACTACACTGTAGGTGGAACGTATGCATTTACAAAAATGACATCACTTGATTTGGCGTATGTATATGCAGCCGAAAATACTGAAACATTCACAGCTACAGGTATGACAGCTAACAACCAAGTTTCAACTAAACACAGTCAAGATGCTGTGAGCTTCCAACTTAATTTCGCTTTCTAAATAACTTTTTCTCTCCTCTCGGGAGAGATTCACAATCCATTCACCTTTTCAAACCATAATAAGAGACCAAAATAGTTGGATTGTTATTATCGTTTATTTGATGGCTTTGTGATAAAATACCCTTTTACATAAAGGGCAATACACGGCTCAAAAGCGATTACTTAGAGGAGAATCAAATGTTTAATAGACTATTAATGGGTGCGGCAGCGCTTTCATTGGCGGCTTCGGTAGCATTCGGAGCACAGGGTGCAAAGTTTTATATCGGCGACGGTGATAAAGAAAAAGCGTATATGGATATGGTCAATAATAAGATCAGTACTATCGGATTTGTATTATCCGATCCGCATGAGCGTATCAATGATGCGTATAAAACGAAATACGGCGGGACAAATCTTGATAATCTCGGGTTTTTCTCGGTAACGAAAGATGCAGCAGTCGGTCCACTTCTTTTAAAAGAACCAAGCTTGGGCGGATTCAGTCCGTTCAATCTTCATGTATGGAAAAAGCAATCTGAAGATAAAACCTATGTAGGGCACATCACTCCTGAAACGATGCTCGATATCACTGGTGTTAAAGATGCAGATGTTCGGGCTAAATTTATTGCAACATTCCCTGAGCTTGATAAAATGATCGAAAAAGAGATCGGGAGTAAAGTCCAAATTGTAGAGTACAGCGCACTTCCTGCGAAGCCGATGATGACATTTGAACTTCCGTTTGAACGCGGTGCTAGCTTGGACGGCTTTATTGCTGATTTCCAAGGAAAATTTGAAGAGAAATTTGAAGAGAATAAATATATCATTGCCGGGTATAAAGATATTAAAGGCTCTATGACCGATGCCAATATTGAGTTTGGTCGATTTGATGCGTATTGGGTTTACTCTCTTTGCCACTTTAAATTCTCCGAAGGAATTTTTAACCAAGGACGCCCGGATGCAGGAGCGTTAGCACCGTGTTCAATGTATATGTACATTGAAAAAGGATCAAATAAAGTGATGATCGGTATGCCTCGTTTGGCTACTTGGACAGCGGTTATGGGGATCAAAGATCAAAAAATGAACGATTCTATCGTTGCTTTGGATAAAGAGATCATTAAAATTATGACGGAATTGGGAGCACAAGAGAAATGAAAAAAATCTATACACTCATTATGAGCGCACTCGTTGTCGGATTTTGCGGATGTGCCGGAGTTTCTCCTGAAGCGGAAGCCGGAGTGAAAGTTGAAAAAGTTGTTGCAACCTATAAAATAGGAGCTTACGCTGATGTAGAGAGTACAAAATCAAAACTTTCATCTGCGGGATTTGATGTAGTCGGTACCTACAAAACAGATGCGGGAACAACCGTACTCTATACCAATGCAGCGATGAAAGCAACAGCTAATAAAGCGACTCGTGGTCTTGCAGCCGTAGGGCGGATTTTAGTTGATGATGAGCGTAAGCAAATCAGTATTGCCAATCCGGTCTATTTTGGAAAAGCATTTATGCAAAAAGAGTACAGCCATGCAGCATCCTCTGCTGTTTTGGGATCACTTGAGAAAGCCTTCGGCCCTTTAAAAGATTCTAACGATAAATGGGAATTTGCGGGATTGGCAGGATACCATTTTATGGTCGGTATGCCGTACTATGAAGATATGAGTGTTGTTGGTGAGGGATCAACGGCTGATCTTGTGGCTAAAGCACAAGCGGCAAAAGGGACAACAGCAGTCGTGAAACTCTCAGAGGATCGCTATGTTGCGTTCGTTACTTTGGATCGACGTACAAACGGATTTGTTAAAAAAATCGGAACACAAAACTCTCAATTGCTTCCATGGGCAGTATTGATTGAAGGCGGACAAGCAAAAGCGTTGAGTGCAAAATATTTTATCGCTATCAGCTATCCGTTACTAACTATGACAGAATTTATGACGATTGCAACTGTACCAGGTGCTATTGAAGTAGATCTTAAAAAGATTTTTAAATAAATAAAACGATTCCACTTAAAGTGGAATCGTTCACCTCTAGATTTTAAACTTCACAGCTTTGAGCATATTTTCTACAATCTCTTTATAGTAATTTTTTAATGTATCTGAGCCTAAAACAACCGGCGGTTCACCGTTGTCCGAGCCTTCACGGATATCCATGTTTAGAGGAATCTGTCCCAACAAGGGGATATTGTAACGATCTACTAAACGTGCTCCGCCGCCGCTTCCGAAAATATCGTAGCGTGTTCCCGTATCCGGAGCGATAAAATAACTCATGTTCTCTACCAATCCTGCCATCGGTACATGGATATCCTGAAACATCCTTATCGCGCGGCTGACGTCATCACTGGCGACGAGTTGGGGGGTGGTTACGATCACTCCTGCCGTGATAGGGAGCTCTTGGGCCATAGTGAGTTGGATATCACCGGTTCCCGGAGGCATATCGATGACGAGAAAATCAAGTTCTCCCCACTCTACATCCTCAAGAAATTGGATGAGTGCCGAGACTGCGACTGATGAACGCCATACAAGGGGCGTATCAGAGGTCGGAGTTGTAAGGGCAACACTCATGATTTTAATGCCGTAGTTTTCACTGGGAATAATTTTGTTATCGTCATTCCAACGGATTTTTTCCAAATCGGTATTGGTGAGGCGCGGAACATTCGGACCGTAGACATCGGCATCTAAAATCCCGACTCGATACCCCCTCTGAGCAAGGGCTATTGCGAGATTGACACTGACGGTACTTTTGCCGACTCCCCCTTTGCCGCTCGTTACGGCAATGACATTTGCTGCATAAGGCGCACGATTATTGGGGGAAGCACTGTTTCCGTAATTGGTATCTTTTTGTACTAGTGTTTTTTTGGTGATATTGAGGCTGGAGAAGTGTTCGTTCAACGCCGTCTCAATAGCTGACTTTACCGTGAGATATGAGTCATCGCTTACCGTAAGGAGTTCAATTGTAGCGGTGCCATTACTGACTTTTGCATCGGATATGAGCTTGAGTTCCCCTAGTGTTCGGCTAAGCCCCGGATAAGAGAGAGTATTGAGAGCTTCTTGTAATTCTTTAGTGTTCATAGGGGTTTCCTCTCGCTTCGCGTGCTAAGAGAGCTTTGGTTCCATTTGCTTTTTGCGCAAGTTTGGCTAACGGAACTCGGGCATTTGGATATTCAAGACTAAGACGATGACAGGTGCTGACGCGCTCGTCGATGAGTGCATTGAGAGACGCTATGACATCTTTAAGTGTTCCTATCTTGTTTGATTCATTGAGTAAATCTTTAATCAGCATTTCACGAGAATGCATTCGAAGTTCTATTCCGTTGGCGTTACCGATGGTAATAAAATCACCTGCACTCAAATAGAGTCCCGAAAAAAAAGTATTTAAAAAGTGATTTTCGAGAGTCATGAACTGGCTGCGCTCTTCAAAATGACGTTTTTTCATGCGCGTTCTCCTAAATTTGCCTGTGCCGCTTTGCTTACATCGAAATCGGTATCGTTTAGTAACAGAGTTATGATCTCTTTGGGTGCGGAACGGTTTTCAGCCAAACGCATGCGCACCATTTTATCATTGTCATCACATAAAATTTTGAGCAATTTTGGAGGTGTATTAGGATTCCCGGAGAGTCCGTCACGGACAATCTTTTCATCATTGAAAAATTTCTCCAGGACATCACTCGGGGTTGCGGGGTTAGCTGCGACAAGGGCGCGTACTAAGTTAATAGGATCTTGAGAGAGATGACGAAGGACTTCAACCGGCGTATGCGGGTTTTTAGCAACGGCCCAGCGTGCACCCATATCGATCGGATTGCTTGCGATATCGATAAGGAGCTCAACCATGATAGGGCTGTATTCACGATCTCGTTCATAAACAGAGGTACGCAATGAGAGGTTCATAGCGACTTGGCCTACAACGAGTTTATCGGTTTTAAATGCAGAATAGATTGCCTTGACCTCTTCAATGGGAAGACTTTTATCTTCTAATAATTCAATAAGTTCAGAAGTGTCGGAGTGTGTTAGTGCGTTTTGTATCATTTCGGTATGCATATGCTCCCTTTTTTTTGTGATAAAAGTATTCGTCATACTATCAAAAAGTGATTAAATTGTAAGTATTAATAATACTATGTAAGGCTTAAAACAGTGTAGGCAGTATAAGAAAACGTAAAAAAACGTCCAATCATTTATACTCTCAATTTTGTGATAATTATGTAACAAAAAGTAATCCATGTGTGGAGCTAAAGCAGGTATTTACCGTTTATTAAGAGAGAGGCACCTATAATAGAGATGGAAATTCCGTAAATAAAAGCACCAGTGTGTGTACATTCAAAAAAAGGAGCACGGATGAACAGATTGCTAAAAACACTATGTGTTGCGGCATCACTGTCGGCAGCGAGCGTATTGATGGCAGCCGATGGGTATAAGGATAATTCAATCCTTATCTCTGCCGAAGAAGCGGTCAAGCTGATCGGTAATCCAAAAGTGATGTTCGTATCGGGTGATAACGAAGATATTTATAAACTCGGTCATATTAAAGGGTCGGTAGAGATGTATGCTCACCACCTTCACCATTCGGATATTGATGGCGAAATGCATTGTGCCCCACTTTATCGTTGTATCGATGATGCTGAACAAACAATCGGCAAAAAAGGTATCAGCAATGATATGATGGTTATCGCCTATGATGACTTTAAAGGGCCGAATGCTACAGGCGTTTATTCATTTTTCGACAGTTACGGTCATAAAAATGTAAAAGTACTTAACGGCGGACGTGCGGCTATGATGGCGGCAGATCCTGCGCAAAAAGAGTACGATGCCCTCAATAAAGAGTTTAAGGCTCTCAAAAAAGTAGAAAAAGATTCGAAAGAAGCTCTTAAAAAAGAGGGAGCGGATAAAACTGTCCTAGATGCAACGATTAAAAAAGCGTCTGAAGATGCGAAAGCATTGAGTGCAAAAATGGCGGAAGTTGAAAAACGTCTCCTTGTTGTAAAAGGGGATGAGGTTGTAAAAGCGAAAAACTATAAAATTGATCCTAAAAAAATCAAGTGGAATGTAATCGCTGACAAAAATGAAGTCAAACATGCAATGGAAGATATCCTGAAAAACGGTAAGAAATCCAAATATGTGATCATCGACTCTCGCGGTATCGGTGAAATTGTCGGTGAACGTAAAATGGATAACGTAGCACGCGGCGGACATGTTCCGGGTGCTACATTTATTGAGTGGAGCCAAATCTCCGATGCCGATAAAAAACTTTCATTTAAATCAGCTGCTGAAATCCAAAAAGTATATGACAATTACGGTATTACTCCGGACAAAACGATTTATGCGTATTGTCACGTAGGTGCGGGACGAAGCTCGGAACATATCACGGCGCTTCAATTGTTGGGTTACAAAAACGTCAAAGTCTTCACAGGAAGCTGGGATGTTTGGGGTAACGATATGAACCTTCCGATTAAACGATAAGGCTAAGACTATGACAAAAGTAATGAACAATCAACGCCGTGACTTCCTGAAAGTTTCAGGGATGACGGCAGCGCTAGTAGCATCACAAGGCTCACTATTCGCTAAAACCAATGTAATGTCGGTTGAGAACGGTAAAGAAAATTATCCGAATACCAACTATACCGAAGATATGTATCGCAATGAGTTTTCATTTACGTATGGTAAAAAAGAGGAACACGGTTTTGCATACCACTGTGTTAACTGTCAAGGTAACTGTGCATGGGAAGTATGGTCTAACAACGGTGTTGTTACCCGTGAGAACCAATCAGCTCGTTATCCGATCATCAATGCAAAAATTCCTGACTTTAACCCGCGCGGATGTAACAAAGGGGTTCAGCACTCTCAAACGATGTATCAAAAAGATCGTATTCTTTATCCAATGGTTCGTGTTGGCGAACGCGGCGAGGGTAAATGGAAACGTATCAGCTGGGATGAAGCTGCTGAGCGCGTATGTCAAGAGATTTTCAATTGTATGACCGATCCTGAACGCGGTCCGGATAAATTGATGGTACACGCGGGAACCGGTCTTTTGACAGAGGGTCGTCGCGGTGCGCCATTACGTTTCTCGACTCAGCTCGGTGCGATCCGTATTTACCCATCATCTTACCTCGGAGATATGTTCTCAGGTGCGGCGATTGCTTATGGTGAGGGTAACCTCGGTTGTACATGGGATTTCATGTATAACGTCGATACTGCGGTAATGTGGGGCGGAAATCCATCGGTTTCTCGTATCCCGGATGCTCACTTCGTATGGGAGGGGAAATATAACGGAGCGAAAGTTATCGTTATTACCCCTGAGTTCAATGCAACGGCAAAATCAGCCGACCTTTGGATCCCGATCAAAGCGGGTTCAGATAATATTCTTGCGATGGGTGTTATCAATGTTATCTTGAATGAAAAACTCTACAAACCTGAGTTTATGAAAAGCTTGACTGACCTTCCGTTCTTGGTGGATGTTGAAACTCAAAAAATGCTTCGTCGTTCGGATATGGAACATGCGGCAAATGATGAGGATCATCACAAATATATGGAAGAGTTCTATTGTATGAATAAAGCGACCGGTAAAATCGCTTTGATGCCTGGTACTGAGGGAAGCAGTGAGAAATCACTTCGTCTTGATGATCACGGAATCGTTCCGGAACTTGAAGGAAAATGGACCATTACCGATATGCACGGTCACAAACGTGAAGTGACCACCGTATTCGAAATGCTCAAAAAATCAGCGGCGAAATTCAGCCCTGAATCGATCCAAGAAGTGACAGGTGTTCATCCTGATACAACACGTCAGTTGGCACGCGATATCGCAATCCCTAAAGTTGTTGAGATTACAACTGGGTTCTCGTTGAATAAATATTTCAACGGTGTTATGACCATTTGGAACGTTGCTTCCATCTGTGGTCTTACCGGACGTATGGGACCATACGGCGGTATCAATACGGAGAATGAGTTTACCCTCTCAGGACTTGGCGCATTGTCAGGATTTAGCGGTAAATACAATGCCCGTTTCGGATCAGGTTTCGTCGGTGAATTCGTATTCGGTGACGGGATGAAAACGTTTGATCAATACTTCGGTGACGAAGATGTCAAACGTGCTCAAAACGGGATGTCAAAAGAGGAGTATATGGCAGTATTGTCTGAAATGCTCAAATCGGGTGAAAACGATAAAGTGAATCAAGCCTCTAAACGCGGTAATGTGAATAAACCGTGGTGGCAGCCTGATTGTGCTCTTATCGTAGCCGATTCGAAATTCCGCCGTAACAAAGGGTCTGAATATCGCAAAGCATTTTTGAATAAAACAAAATTCTATGCGTATGTCGATTATCGTATGTCTGAAGCGGCACAATATGCCGATATTCTTCTCCCTGCGAAATCGCACTATGAAGTGTATGACCTTCGTACCAGCCCTGGATACCACCGCTTTACGAATCTTGCTCAACCGGTTGCAAACATCAAAAATATTGGTGAATCGATGGATGAGTGGTCAATGTTTACCTTCCTTGCTAAAAAAATGGAAGAGTTGGCAAACCGCCCTGAAAATATCTCTAAAGCAAAAGTTAAAGATCATCCGAAATTCGCGAAACCGGGTTTCCATGATTTGACTATTTTCCACAAAGAATTTACCAACACCGATGCAGAGTCTGAGGGTGCAGGTGAAGTGTATCTCGGAACCGACAAAATGGCGGTACAAGCAGCATTGGAAAAATGTGAGCAGTATGAGCCGTGGACGATGGAGAAAATGTACAAAGTGGGCGGATTCTTGCTGATCAATGAAAAAGCGGCAAAATCTTCACCGTTGTACTCGGATCGTCCGTTTAACTCGAACGAGGACCATTTGTATAAAATGGAGCGTCTTGAGACACTATCAGGACGTCAAACGTTCTACGTTGACCATGAGATGTATATCAAAATGGGTGCGGCAACTAACACAGGTATGGAAGGGATTCGTCCACAGTCGAAAGACTATCCGTACGTGTTTATGACACCGCATGCTCGTTGGTCTATTCACTCGAACTACAAAACGTCACGTACATTATTGCGTCTTCAACGCGGTGTCCCTGCAGCACAAATCAACCGTGTGGTTGCAGAAGCTAAAGGGATCAAAGACGGTGAAACTATCCGTATCTACAATGCCCTCGGTGAGTTCTATGCAATGGCAAAACTCTCCTCTTCCGCTCCGGCTGATGGATTGGTATTAGAGCATGGATGGGAACCGTACATGTATTTGAAAAACAAAGGGCACAATGAAGTTGTACCAACTGCATTGAACCTACTTGAGATGGCTGATGGATGGGGACACTTGAAATTTGGTGGACTATGGGATGGTAATCAGTACGCTTATGATGGCGCCGTGAATTACGAAAAAGCAAAAGACGTACAGTATTAAGGGGTTTAGATGTCTAAAAGACAATTAGCAATGGTAATGGACCTGAACAAATGTATCGGGTGCCAAACATGTACCGTAGCATGTAAAACGCAATGGACGAACCGTAACGGTCGTGAATATATGTATTGGAATAACGTCGAGACCTATCCAGGTACCGGTTATCCAAAAAACTGGATGGAGCTTGGCGGCGGATTTGACGCTGCAGGTGACCTTCAGCCGGGTGTCATCCCTAACCTCGAAGCCGATTACGGGGTACCTTGGGATTACAACTATGAATCATTGATGGGTGGACAAAGCGACAGCAACCATTTTCATCCTCACGTCTCTCCTACTTGGGGACCAAACTGGGATGAAGATGAGGGTGCGGGAGCATTCCCTCAAGACAACTATTTCTTCTATTTGCCGCGTATTTGTAACCACTGTACAAATCCGGGATGTTTGAGTGCGTGTCCTCGTGATGCGATCTTCAAACGTGAAGAAGACGGTGTCGTTTTGGTTGACTTGGATCGTTGTCAAGGGTACCGCTATTGTATCGCAGGATGTCCTTACAAAAAAATCTATTTCAATCCGAAAATCTCTAAATCAGAGAAATGTATTCTTTGTTTCCCACGTATCGAACAAGGATTACCGCCTGCATGTGCGCAGCAGTGTGTCGGTCGTATCCGTTTCGTAGGATTCTTGGATGATGAAGAGTCACAAGTCCATAAATTGGTACACAAATACAAAGTAGCACTTGGGCTTCGCAGTGATTACGGTACACAACCGAATGTATATTACATTCCTCCGACCGAATCTCCGGCGAAATTTGATGCTGAGGGTAAAATCATCGAAGGTTCAACCCGTCTTCCGGTTGAAGAGTTAGAAAAATTGTTTGGTCCTGCCGTACACGATGCGATCAAAACACTTAAAGCTGAGATGAAAAAGCGTAAAGAGACCGGTGTAAGCGAATTGATGGATCTATTGATCGCATATCAGCACTCTGATATGTTCCGTTTGGACAATAACTACTATCAACAAGTTGCACGTGATAACAAACGTAATCCATTGGCTCCGGTCGATACCCGTTACATCGCAGGCAAGTTTACAAAAGCAGGAGGGCACCACTAATGAAAAAGCTTCTTACTACCATTCTTTCATTGGGTATTGCCGCTTCGGCGGCATTGGCAGCTAATCCTGCAATTAGTGCAACAAAAGTATCAGAGAGTTTAGACGGGATCAAAGCAGATTCTCCTCTCTGGTCAAAAGCAAAGTTCGAAACACTTACCCTTTATCCTCAGTCCTCTATTGAGTTTAACGATAAAAAAGCGAATGCGCTTGTCGAAAATGCTAAAGGGAAAAAAGCTCAAGTTGCCGCATTGTACGATGGAAAAAACATTGCCGTAATGGTGAAATGGGCGGATAAAACCAAAGATGTTGAACAGTGTATGAGCAGTGATGTCTACACAGACGGATTTGCCGTTCAATTTGCCGGTTCTACCAAAAAAGCTCAGCCGCTTCCGTATATCGGTATGGGTTCTGAGGGGCGTCCTGTCGTGGTACATTTGCAAAAAGCAACAGCTAAAGTGTATGAGCCAAACGGGAACAAAGATGTTTCCACTCAAATCAACCGCCAGCAAACTGGCGTATTCGGTAAAGAATTAGCAGAATATGACGCAAAAGTAGCCTCATTGGCGAAAACAGACTATGAGAAAGTTTTCGTAGCGGAAGGATTTCGCTCTACTACCGAAGTAAAAGACAACTCTGTTAAATCAAACGGAGCGATGGTTCATGGACCTGCAGGTTGGAGTGGAACGTTAGTCCGAGCGTTAAAAGACGACTATGTTAACCTAAACGGAACCGTACCTGTTGCGATTGCAGTATGGGACGGTTCAACAATGGGACGTAACGGATTGAAAAATCTAAGTTCATGGGTTGCTATCAACCTCGAAGGTCAAAAGTCTGCAACGGCAATGGTCGCAGAATTGACCACTGAAAGCAAAGGTGATGCGTTAAAAGGTAAAGAAGCGGCAATGACAAACGGTTGTAACGGTTGTCATCAAATTGAAGCGACCGATCCGAAATCATTCATGGCGCCTTCTTTGAAAAACATCGGCGGCTATTCAACATCAGCCTATTTGCGTGAGTCAATCTTAAAACCGTCTGCGGTTGTTGTGCCAGGTTATAACCGTAATGCGCATGTTAATACACCGTGGTACAATTTAGAAAAAGGGAAACGTGTATCTACGATGACCGATTACAGTTTCTTGGATAAAGAGACGGTTGATAATATCGTAGCGTACCTCAAAACCCTAAAAGCGGAGGTAGAATAATGAAAAAGATAACATTATTGTGTGCTGCACTTGTTTTTAGTGCATTCGCCAATGAGCCTGAAGAGTTCGAAGGGCTTCTAACAACTCCGGGATGTGCCGCTCAAGGTGCATTTGCCGATTGTTATTTGGAAAATTATGTGTGCGGATCGGATGGTTGTTTTCGTAAAACTGAAGTAGGTGTGACGACAAAAGAAGCGAAGTATGCCCTTTATCAACACAATACGGGTAAAGTTTATACGATTGATACCACAAAATTGAAACTTTCAGAAATGCGTGAAGGGATCAATAAAAACGGTGTTATTGTCGTTGGTGTACTTGATGAAGCAACCAACACGATTAAAGCGACGGAATTTAAATCTCCGCCACCACCGAAAAAATCGTTCTTTAAAGGGTGCTTATAACACCACTCTAGCCCCTTTTTGGGCTAGACCTTAATTATCTAAGCTTTGCTGTCTCAAAGTCCTCCTATGACACAATCCCTTACTTTTTATCAGGAATATGTATGAATAATGAATATCGTCTCTACATCTATGCTTTTTTATCTCGTGTTATGAGCGATATCCCGGATCGTCGTTTTATCAATGATCTCAAAAACAATGCGTCACTTTTAGAGATTATCGGTGAAGAGACGAAAGAATGGGTCAACGCGACAGATACGGAAGCGTTATATGAGAAACTCAATACCGATTATACATCGATGTATATCCTCAACACTCAGCCTGTAGAATCGTTTGTCTTGGATGCAAAGAATGAGACACTTGTAGGGCTTCAAAATCCGGTAATGGGTTTTTATTTTACTCACGGGTTTGAAGTGAATATGGATCAAACGCAGATTATGGCACCGGATCATTTGGGGATTGAGTTTGCATTTATGCAAACATTGGTCTATCGGAATGAAGTGAAATCACAATTTGAATTTTTGGATCAGCATATATTTCCATGGGTAGTTCCATATATGATGGGGATGAAAAGTATGGCAGATACACCGTTCTATCGTGATATGTGCGACTTCATCGTTGAGTTTTTAAGTGCTGATTACGATTTCTTGGTACAAGGAAATACAAATGGGTAATATTAATTTTGTCCAGAAAAGCAATCTATTTAGTTTTACGGCGACCCGTTGTTTGCGGAATGAGTACTATCATAACGATTGTACCATCTGTATTGATATCTGTCCCAAGGGAGCTTTTCATATCGTTCGAAACAAATTGACTTTGTTTGAAAATGAGTGTGTTGAGTGTGCCGGGTGTATCGGAAGCTGTCCTACTGAAGCCTTGGAGATAGAGAGCTTCGATCCTAACGGATATGCCGCAATGTATCAACATCTAGAAGAAGCACCGACACTCACGTGCAAAGTGAGCACACCGTGTTTGGGTATCTTTGATGTAGAACATTTTAGTGTGATGGCACTGCGCGGTGAGCGGAATGTGACGTGTGATTTGAGCCACTGTGCAGGGTGCGTTCTTAATGAAAACGGCAAATTAGAAGAGGCTATACGATCAAAAATTGGTGCAACAAACCAATTTTTAGAGACGATAGATAGCCCCCATCGGGTAGAAACTATTGAAGTGAAAGAGGAGCAGAGTGAACGGCGTGCCCTTTTCCGTAAAGGCTTCGAGAAAGTAAAAGAGTCTCTAGCAGAAGAGACGGTAGCCTCTATCTCAATGACAGCGGCTCATCATAAACTTCCCGACATGAAAATGCCGCTGAAGAGGATACTGCTCAAAAATTCTCTAAAAGAGGTTGTGGGAAGGATGGAGACGACACAATTTGCTGTAAGCTCTCCGCTATTTTTTAATAAACAGATCAGTTTTGAAGCGTGCACCAACTGCGGTGACTGTACACAATTTTGTCCTACCGACGCGCTCTTTCCTACTTCAGATAAACAGGGAATCTATTTTAGTCAGGGGAAATGTATCGGATGCGGTATTTGTGAGGATATATGCAAGCCCAAAGCAATAAGTAAAAAAGAGGGATTCGATCTGGTAGGTATCGCGTATGAGCGTTCTGAGCAGATGGTTCATTATGAGATGGTGACTTGTCATGAATGCCGCTGTCCTTACCCCTATAAAGGGGGCGATCCTGTATGTGATCGCTGTGAGGGCTTTATGAAAAACAACGTCAATATGTTTACATTAGCGCGGGATATGTAAGTAGCGGACTACTTCTTATCCATAGCCTCTTTGGCCCCCTTAATAGCACCGTTCATGGCTGATTTGGCAACACTCCAAGCGCGCACACCCATCGCCTTTGCCTCTTGAGCCGATTTGGATTTGAGGAGCTTATTTCCTTGCTCCGTTACGCCGCGTGTGAGTTTTGAGAGACGGGTGCGCAATAACTCTACCGTCTCTTTAGAGAGGTGTTTTATCTCTTCCGTATCAAAACGGATATCATGGCTTACGGATTCTAATTTGGCGATTATGGCCGGTGCATTGTGATGGCTGAGAGAGTGAATCACCTGAGTGAATAGTGTATCGATATGATCGAGTTCATTTTCGATGGTTTTGTACTCGTCGCGATAGAGTGCTTTCACCTCTTCGGGGACATAGAGGAGATATTGATGGAATTTCTCAATCGACTTATAGAGGGCAGATCGGATACCCTGCAATGTACCTCGTAAAATAGTATCTGCTTGATTCGGAGTCGCTTCAGCAAGATTGAGTGCCGTCTGTAAAATACTTGCCAAAATTCGGCGGATACGGATGGCATTAAGGACATTGGCATTGAGTGTTTCAAACGTGATCTCTTTGATGATCTCATGAAGGGTCTCTTCGATGTCAGAGCCACGCTCTAATGTCGTAATAATGGCACTCTCTACCATCTCTTCGAGAATATCAAGAAGATCAACCGACTGGATCTTGATCTGGTGGAGTTTCTCCAGCATGGCATCATCTTCGCTGAACATTTTTTCCAATACATCAAAGAAACGGTATTTTAGCTGTTGGAGCTCATCACTTTTACGGGTAATAGAGCGCTCAATCTGCTCTTTTTGCACCATTAGCTCTTCAAGCTCGTTATGGAGGGACAAGGTTGTCTCTTTTAACGAATTTAGCGTTACTTCGCGAAGCTCTTGAAGGGTTAAAACCGTGGGATTTAACCCTGAATAGCGTCTTTGAATCTCATTGGCAAATGTATCTGTTTTCATCACTCGATCCTTTATAGTACCATTTTGATGTGGGGATGCGCTTTGAGCGTTTCGTAAAAATAGGTTCGTTCGTCTTCATTATGAACCAACAACTCTAAGTTCATGCTGATATATTTGCCGTTACGGCTTGCATTTGAGGGGTTTAATGAATATTCTCTTTCACAGAAGATCTCCAGTGCCGCAACTTCTATCCCTGCTCGTTCACTTGCAACAACTTTATAGCACCATCTGCAAGGATAGTTCAGTTCAAGCTTTTGTGTTTCATCGTTGATAATTACCACTTTTACCTCCTGATTTGGTTTCAAGCTGAATAGGACCGATCACCATCCCTTTATCGATCGCTTTGAGCATATCATAGATGGTGAGCAATCCTATGCTTGTGCCGGTCAGTGCTTCCATCTCGACCCCTGTCTGTCCGCTTAGTTTTGCGGTGACACTAAGGCGGAACCCAGGTAAGTCAGGAAGCTCGTCAATGTCACAGTTGACACCGCTGAGACCTAGAGGGTGGCACATCGGAATGATGTCTGAGGTCTTTTTTGTTCCCATTATGGCGGCTATTACGGCCGTTTGGAGAACAGGCCCTTTTTTAGCGGTTTGATTGACGACAGCATCATACGCATCTTGACTCATGGTGATGAGTCCGCTGGCGACTGCAATACGCAACGTTGTGGTTTTATCCGAGACATCGACCATTTTTGGACGATCACGCTCATCGAGATGGGTTAAATTCATGTAGGTACCCTAATAGTCTTTTTATAATTATAGCCCATAGAGGTAAATCGAGACTTGATTAAAAAATGATCATAATGATGATAAAAATTGGGCTATAGTTTTGCCATGAGACTTTGGGATCGCTAAAGAGTGAGTAAGTCCAAAGTACTCGTTTATTTTCCATTTTAAACTATAAAGTCGAGGGGGAGGCCATGCAAAATTTAGTACGAAGTTACGCCGCAAATGCCCCGTTAATTGAGAAATTTATCCTTACATCTTTGGGAAGAGTCAGTTTAAAAACGTTTAACGTACAACTTGCGGAACGGCTTTATAAAACATTTCCGAGTTTGGAACTCGTGTATAAATGCGATGAAGGGTTTGTCCAAAATTCGCCCAATATTTATGCCGATCACGAAGAGGCACATCATGCGGGGGTTGATCGGGCGTATCTGGTTGATGAGGTGGCAATTCAAAAAGGGTACCACGTCAGTGAACCGTATATCTCAACAGCGACCGGACACTTATGTATAACGGTTATTTATGCGGTTTCGGATGGGTACTTGTTTTTGGATTTTCGAGTGAGGAGTTTATTGGAGAGGTTTGATCTCATCGAGAAGAACGATATTTTTAAGCGGATTAACCGTTCTTCCTATGCAGTCATCGGGGGAGGACTCCTCTTTTTCGGGATTTTTGTCGTGTTGTACGGGTTTTATACCTTCGGAGGGTATATATTCGGAAGCGAGCCTCTCAGTATGGATACGGTATTTAAACCGATCATTGCTCTGACGCTAGGGCTTGCGGTATACGATTTGGGGAAAACGATTTTTGAGCAGGAAGTATTGCCTCGAACACAGCATGTGAGCGACGCGTTTAATGCGAAAACACTTCTTAACTTTTCAGTATCGATTATTATCGCGCTGCTAATCGAAGCTCTGCTGGTGGTCTTTAAAATCGCGCTACACGATTATAAAGATTTGCCGTATGCCTCGACATTAATCGCGGCATTGGCATTTTTACTCCTTGTATTCGCGGTCTTTATTTATTTGGTGCGAAAAAGTGAGAAAGAACCTTGTGCTAAAAGTGTAGAAGAATAAGTTTTACGACCACGAAATACAGGTAATTTCAGCTTCTGATCCCAGTCTCATCGGAGGCCCCCAAAAGCCGATTCCGCTGTTGACATAAATATGGCGGTTGGGAGCGAGGGGATAGATCCCTTTGACGTAAGGCTGTACTAATTTTACCACCGAGTCAAATGGCCAAATTTGACCTCCGTGGGTGTGGCCGCTGAGAATCAATGAGGGGGTGAACCCTTCCAAAAATTCTACATACTTTGGCTGATGGACTAAAAGGAGTGTAGGTGCATCAGAGGGGATGTTTTTAAAAGCATGCCCGATATCGGGGATATGGGTTTGGGCACGAAAGCCAAAAAGATCGTAAACTCCGACAATATAGAAATCTTCGATTTTTAAAGCGCTGTTTTCCAAGACATGGATTCCGAGTGTTTTCACATAAGCAACCGTTGTCTCCAATGAGTGAAAATATTCATGGTTTCCTACCACATAAAAGGTTCCGTATCGGCTTTTGAGATGACGCAGTTCATCCACAGCATCTTTGATAACATCGATATGAGCATCGGATAAATCACCTGTTATGGCGATAAGATCGGGGTTAAGGTGATTGATCATAGAGACACTTTTGGCAACAAAATCTCTATCAATCAACCCGCCGATGTGCATATCACTAATTTGGACGATTCGGTAAGTTTTTCCGCCGAAGCGGTTTTGATTGACATCGACAAATTTTACGACAGGTTCTTTGGACCCCTCAATAATTCCGCCTCCCAGATAAGCGCTTCCGAGGCCTAAAAATCCGATATCGGTCGCACGTTTGAAAAAAATCCGTTTTTCGGGGTTAAAAGGGATATTCCGCTGCAATAGATGGAGTAATTCGTATAGAATGATTCCCATAAAGAGGATAAACCCGATACCGATACTCAGAGAGAGGATGAAATAAATGAGTTTCGGCGGGCTGAGGAGATAACGGCTTGAGAGATAGCCTATGATTCCCGCCATATTGAGGATCAGGAAAGTCATGAGTGCGGTACGGGTGCGCGGTTTTATATGCAAATGGCGAACGATGCGCGTATACCCAAGGTAGTGAACCATCGAAAAAAAGAGGGTTATAATCAGTGGGAAGAGCGGATTCATTTTGTTAGTGCATTGAAACGCACTTTTGCCTCTTCATATTCGTGCGGATGGTTTAGATTGGCAAAGAGTTCATCATTACTAAAATCAAGGTAGAGTGTGTTGGAAGCAGCGAGTAGTTTGCCCAGACGGTGATCTCCCTCGATTAGCATTCGTTCAAACTCTCCTAACAATGAACGGTGATAGAGTCCGCACATGGGATGGCTCCCCTCACTCGTTCGGGCGATTACCGCAGCCAAATTTTCCGTATCAGCATCCACCAATGCCTGAAGTACCCTCTCATCGACAAACGGTGTGTCAACACTTAAGACGATGACTCTCTCCTCTTTTAGTTCTCTAAATATACTGACGAATCCTGCTGTTGGCGCATAATCGGCATTGGGAGGATCAAGGATAAAGGGGGCATCAAAATTAAATTTATCACGACTTTTGGCAGAGATATACACATGGGAGAATATCGTTTTTAAGCGGTTATATTGAAATTCTGTAAGGGTCGGGTACCCTCCGAAAGGCAGAAGTGATTTGTCCTCTCCCATGCGGGAGCTTTTCCCCCCTGCAAAGAGGATGCACGGTGTTGTAATCATTATTGTGCGAAGGCCGCTGAGAGAATTTTATCCATGGCGGGGGTTGCACCGCTTTGGAGGTATTCAAGTACCAAAGGGGAAAATTTGGTGATCATCGAAGCGTCCATTCCTAAGAAAGAGAACTGTGATCCTACATTACCAAGGCTGAGCATTCCTGCTGGAGCGGCATTTAAGAATGTTCCTGCTTGCGGTACTTGCTTGGTAAGGGAAGTGAAGTCAGTTGGGCTCATATTTCCTTTCGCATCATTAATGATGGCGGCTGTTCCTCCGATAGCCTGCGTCGGAGTGACCCCTAATGTGGTCGTGAGATTTTTGATGAGGGGGTTTGAGCTGAGTGAAGCATCCACGGCGGGAGCCGCACTTTGGGCTACCGGTGTTACACTCTGCATAAGTGAGCCAAAATCCAACGCGGATGCATTGGAAACTAAAAGTAATAAAGCGGTAAGGGTGAGTGAACGCATGGGTAACTCCGATAGTAAAGTACGACTATTATAACAACATAGAGATTAATCGAGTTCTTGAGACGAGAGGGCAGTGGTGGAAATCAACTGCAAAACTGCGGCCGATGAGAGATTGTGAGTATGGATAAACGCTTGGATTTTTTCGATGTTGAACCGCTCTATCGCCTCAACGGTCTCTAAAAGCTCTCCAAGTACCCCTTTGTGCTCGAGTAAAGCTATCATCACCTCTTCAGAGAGATGCATATCTTTGAGGATTAGACGCAATGGCATCGACATAACAGCACTTGCGAGTGACATAACTCCGACAAAAAAAGCTTCTCCCATTGCATCGGATGTTGTACGGGGATTGAGAAGTTTATAAAATCCTTTCATCAGTGCGGTTCTTCGCGAGACCATTTGCATCAGGAGCGATTGGGTAGGGGAATGGTTGATATGTTTTCCGTACATTAAGAGAAGGAGCCATTGGGAGAGAGATTTTCTCCCCAATAGGATCAACACCTGAGCTATGGAAGATATTTTTATTCGTAAAGAGAAGGCACTGGAATTGATGTATTGAAGCAGTTGGATCGTTAGTTCGGGATTGGATTCAAACGTCATAGTAAGCTCTTCGGTGGTGGTGGCACTCGATGTGAGCATATTATAAAGGCGGATTACCGTTAACAGTTTTGAGTCGACACTCTGATGCTCAACACTAATCGGTTCACTGAAATAATACCCCTCTACATAGGGGAATCCTATCGATTTGGCGATAGCGTACTCTTCTTGGGTATTGACGTCGGTTGCAATCATTTTGAGAGAATAGGGGTTGAGAAGTTTTGTGAGTTTGGCCATATACTCTTGAGAGAGGTTTTTAATATCTACCTTGAGATAGCTGAGTAGAGGGAAAAGAGGGGAGAGTTTTTTTAACGTTTTGGCTTGAATATAGGAGATATCGTGAAGTGCAAAACAATATCCTAATCCATGCAGTTCGACAAGCCGTTCATAACTTTCATGGTTGAGTGTGATCGAATCGGGTAATGAGAGGATAAACAGCTGCTTTGGAACCGAATAAATGATTCCGCTCATCAAAAAAGTATCATCAATTTTGATAAACCCCTGAACATCCCCTAACACATTATGGATACAGAAGGTGTTGATAACCGAAGCGATCAAAGGAGCTATATTAGAACTATCTTCATGGATCGAGATGTCATAAAACAAATCGTAAGCGATCAGTTCTCCTGTATGATCTATAATAGGCTGCCGCCCTATAAATTCCAGAGAAGACATAAAAACGTCCTTTCCTCTCTAAAAAAAAGAGAAATTTATAGTATCGTTGCGGGATCGGTGATATAGCCTGTGATAGCTGAAGCGGCAGCTACGGCAGAGTTGGCAAGGTAGACTTTTGATGAGCGTGAACCCATACGACCGACGAAGTTACGGTTAGTCGTCGCGACGGCTACTTCATTGTCTCCTAAAATTCCCATGTATCCGCCCAAACACGCACCGCAGGTTGGGTTAGATACAACGCCCCCCGCATCGATTATGATGTCGATATATCCCGCTTTGGTCGCTTCACGGACGATTCTCTGTGTCCCCGGTGTGACGATAAGACGGACATCAGGGTGAACCCGTTTCCCTTTGAGAATCTCTGCGGCAATTTTGAGATCGGATAGACGGCCATTGGTACAGCTTCCGATAAATGCCTGATCGATTTTGATGTTATCACAGACGGCTTGAGTGAGGCTGTGGCCGTTGGACGGTAAGAACGGATAGGCGATAACCGGTTCGAGATTAGCCACATCGATTTCGAGGATTTGAACATACGTTGCATCGTCATCAGAATGATAAATTTTTGGTTCGCGAGCAAGCGGTTTGTCGGCGAGGAACTCCGCCGTGATCTCATCATACGCGACTATCCCACTTTTTGCCCCCGCTTCGATCGCCATGTTACACATGCTGAATCGGTCATCCATGCTGAGGTAAGGGATCGTGCTTCCGGTAAATTCGAGGGTACGGTACAGCGCACCATCAACCCCGATCATGCGGATAATCTCTAAAATAATATCTTTCCCCGTAGTATATTTGCCCGGTTTACCGCTCAATATAACTTTGATTGACTCAGGAACTTTGAACCAGTTGCCCCCCGTGATCATGGCAAATGCCAAATCGGTCGAACCCATTCCCGTAGAAAAAGCCCCTAATGCACCGTGAGTACAGGTATGTGAATCGGCACCGATGATGACATCACCCGGAATAACAAGCCCTTTTTCAGGAAGCAATGCATGCTCAATCCCCATATCTTTTTCATCGAAAAAGTGTTTCATCTGATATTTTTTAGCGAAATCACGGCTGATACGGGCTTGGTTTGCTGAAGCGATATCTTTGGCGGGGATGAAGTGATCGAGGACGATCGAGAACCCCTCAGGGTTAGCAAGTTTAGTCGCACCTGAGTCTTCGAATGCTTTGATCGAAATAGGAGTAGTGATATCGTTACCGATAACCATATCGATAGGCGAGCGGACAATTTCACCCGCATAAACGTTGCGTCCGACATGGGAGGAGAATATCTTTTCAGTAATGGTTTGGCGCATAAGAATTACCTTTTAAGGTCTAAATAATGACGCGATTATACCATAGTGAGTCTTAGCGTTTTGGGGTATAGTTGATCTTTTTTAGGGTGTTGATGCAGAGTTAACACAAGATATATTATTTTAGTGTAAGATAGGTGTATTGAAATACAAGGAGTTTCTATGCGAAAATTTTCATCATCATTTAGGGTCTGGCATTGGCTGAATGCCATTGCGCTATTTGGGTTATTTATTACGGTCGTGCTGCGAGAAAGTGTCATGCACAAGGCTAATATCGGCTCAATCGTCCAAACAAAAATGGCGGAGTTGGGGACCATTATCACGGATGATCAGGCAGTAATGATCGGTAAAGCAGTCCGTTCACCGATGTGGGATTGGCACATTTATTTGGGGATTGCGGTTGCCGTTTTATTACTCTGGCGATTGGCGATGGTGGTCAAAAACGGATTCGGATTCGATGATAATCCTGCTATGCAAAAGGTGTATCTCCTTTATCGAGCGGTATATGTTTTGATGGCAACTATGTCGCTTAGCGGTTTGGCGCTCTATTACAAAATAACGGGTGAAGCAAAAGAGAATGTTGAAACGGTTCATATGGTTTTAGGATGGGCGATTTTTGCTTTTATCGCGCTCCACATTATCGGGGTTGTCCTCGCAGAGAAGAAGGATCAAAGCGGTTTGGTATCGCGGATGATTAATGGGAACTGAGATACTTAAAATTCAACTAAGTAAAACGGCGCTACTTTGATATCAGTTTTGTCAATAATTTACAAATAAGGTGGAAGTAATGGGAAAATGTCCGATCACAGGTTTAGGTGGAGGAAATCCCTCAGCCGGGAATAAAGGGACCTACAATAAAGATTGGTGGCCCAATCAACTCAATCTTAAAATCCTTTCACAGCATTCCAATAAAGTAACCCCTCTCGGTGAAAAATTTGAGTATAAAGAAGAATTTAAAAAGCTCGATTTCGATGCCCTGAAAAAAGATCTGACAGACCTTATGACTGATTCGAAGGAGTGGTGGCCGGCAGATTACGGCCATTACGGTCCGCTTTTTATCCGTATGGCATGGCACAGTGCCGGTACCTATAGAACAGGGGATGGCCGAGGCGGAGCCGCTAGCGGAAGTCAGCGCTTGGCACCACTCAATAGTTGGCCGGATAATATCAATCTCGATAAAGCCAGACGTCTTCTTTGGCCTATCAAACAAAAATACTGTAATAAAATCTCTTGGGCAGACCTGATGGTATTAGCCGGGAACGTAGCGCTTGAATCTATGGGATTAAAAACATTTGGATTCGCCGGCGGCAGAGAAGATGTATGGGAGAGCGAAGAAGATATCTACTGGGGGAGTGAAGATAAATGGCTCGAGGATCAACGATATGAGAAAAAAGAGAACCGAGACGGCTTGGAAAATCCCTTAGCCGCCGTACAGATGGGTCTGATCTATGTCAACCCCGAAGGTCCCAACGGTGAGCCCAATATTCTCGAATCGGCCAAAGATATCCGCGAAACTTTTGCTCGAATGGCGATGGGAGATAGTGAAACGGTTGCTTTGGTGGCAGGGGGTCATACCTTCGGCAAGTGCCACGGTGCGGGGGATGCATCTCATGTCGGATCTGAACCCGAAGGAGAAGGTTTGATCGCTCAGGGGCTTGGCTGGCTGAGCAAGTTTTTAAGCGGAAAAGGAGACGATACGATCAGTAGCGGAATCGAAGGTTCTTGGACGGCGAACCCGACGAAGTGGGATAACGGCTATTTTGATATCCTCTTTGGATACGACTGGAATCTGGAAAAAAGTCCGGCGGGGGCTTGGCAATGGACTCCGATCAATCCCAAAGAGGAAGATATGGCACCCGCAGCCCATGATCCGAGTAAAAAAGTAAAAACCATTATGACTACCGCCGATATGGCTATGAGAATGGATCCGATTTATGGTCCTATTTCGAAACGGTTTCATGAAAATCCCGAGGAGTTCGCCGATGCGTTTGCGCGAGCATGGTTTAAATTAACCCATCGTGATTTGGGACCAAAATCGCGCTATCTCGGACCCGAAGTTCCAGCTGAGGATTTGATCTGGCAAGATGTCGTACCATCGGTAGATCATAAACTTGTGGACGATGCGGATATCGAATCGTTGAAAACAAAAATACTCGAAAGCGGGCTTAGTGTTTCCCAACTTGTCAAAACGGCGTGGGGATCTGCTTCAACCTACCGAGACTCGGATAAACGTGGCGGTGCAAACGGTGCTCGAATAAGGTTGGAACCGCAAAAAAACTGGGAAGCGAATCAGGGATGTGAGAGCGTCATTGCCAAACTCGAAGAAATCCAAAAAGGATTCAATGATTCCTCAACGGAGGGCAAAAAAGTATCTTTAGCCGACGTAATCGTCCTAGGGGGAGCCGCAGGAATCGAAAAAGCGGCACAGGATGCCGGCATGAAGATAACCGTTCCCTTTGTGGCAGGGAGAACAGATGCTACACAAGAGGAAACCTTTGCCCCCTCTTTTTCGTATCTCGAACCGATAGCCGATGGATTTAGAAATTTTCAGAAAAAGAAATATGCCGTCAGTGCCGAAGAGTTATTGGTTGATAAAGCGCAACTCTTAGGTCTTACTGCCCCGCAAATGACAGTGCTTATCGGTGGTATGAGGGCTTTGGGGGCAAATTATGACAACTCATCCAAAGGAATTTTCACCGATAAAGGGGGTGTGCTCACTAACGATTTTTTTGTGAATCTTTTGGATATGAGTATACTCTGGAGCAATGTCGGTGAAGAGGAAGAGACGTTCGAGGGAAAAGATCGAACATCGGGAAAAGTCAAATACACCGCCAGCCGAGTCGATCTCGTTTTCGGATCCAATTCACAACTCCGTGCCATTGCGGAAGTGTATGCTCAAGCAGATGCAAAAGAAAAATTCGTCCATGATTTTGTGGCGGCTTGGAACACCGTGATGAATGCGGATAGGTTCGATCTTAAATAACTTTATAGTAGAAAGTAAAATTGCTTTAAGATTCGTGGGTATCTTTAAAGGTCTCACGAATCGCGAGAAATTCATCCAAATGCTCAAAAAAGATATCGATCAGTTTAGGATCGAAATGTTCCCCGCGCTCTTCCCTAAAAAGGGTAAAAATCCGCTCATCATCCCACGCTTTTTTATAGACACGATCACTTCCCAGTGCATCGAACACATCGGCCAATGCCGTAATACGGCCGTAGATATGGATCTCTTCACCGCTCAAGCCTCTTGGATACCCGCTTCCATTGTATTTTTCGTGATGTTCATACGCCACCGTCGCGGCCATTTTAAGGAGCGGTCGGTTGGAGTGTTTGAGCATCTCATACCCTAATTCGGCGTGGGTATCCATGATACGCCGCTCTTCCTCATCAAAACGCCCCGGCTTGTTTAAAACGGCATCGGGGATGGCTACTTTTCCGATGTCGTGCATTGGGGAGGCTTGTCTAAGCATCTCAGCATCTTCTTCATTAAGGCCGTAATACAGAGCAAGAAGTTTGGAATATTCCGCCACTCTTTTGACGTGATTTCCCGTCTCTTTGGAACGGCTCTCCCCGATGGAACCCATTGTAAAAACGACTTCCCGCTGAGTATCTTCGATTTCATGATTTAGGGTGGTGATTTCATCCAATGCTTTATCCATCCCCCCGATCATCGTATTGAAAGCATCGGAAAGCTGCCCGATCTCATCATCCCGATCAACGGAAACTTGCTGGGTGTAATCTTGAGTGCGGGTGATTTTTTTGGCCGTATCGGAGAGGGCAATTACGGGGCGGATAAGCCCCGTAGCAATATAATAGGCAGCGGCGGCTATGAAAATGGCACCTGCGATCAGTAGCGCGATAAACCATTGTTCATATTTGTAGAGCAATCGGTACGCGAACCCTTTTTCCTCTTCCAAAACAATGGTTAGTTCCGGCTGATGTTTGAGCGGATGGGAGACTTGGAGCGATTCTTCAAAAACATTGGGTCGAAGCGCGATGGTTCCATTACGATGCTTGAGATAATAATGGCGCTGCGGAGAGTTGGAAAAAAATGGTTGGAAGTTATCGAGCGGATAGGTGACGATGAGTTCAGCAATTTTTTCTTGGGTAAAGGTTGAGTGAATAGGGATTGCAAAAAAAGGTTGTATGGATTTGATTTTGGAAATAGTGCTAAAGTCACTGGACGCGATAATTTTACGGTTTACGTCTATGACATAAAAATCACCGCTCATCTTCATATCATTTTTTTTAGAGAGAAGCATGGTACTGATACGACGATCCAAATCTTGGGTATAGAGATCGTTCATAACTTCTGATTTGGCAATAAATGCCATATCGTTTTGGAGGGTTTGCAGATGCTGATCGATCCGCTCTACCGTAAGGCTTAGCTGGGTATTCATCTCTTGCGTAACGGCATTATATTGTTCTTGACGAAACGAGCTGCCCAGCAATATCATACTCAACGCATAGGGGATAAGGCTGACCCCTAAAAAGAGGAGAATGGTTTTAAGTTTAAAACTCATAGATCACCTTTACGCTGCCATCGGCCATGGAAGAGGGGATATATCCGATAGAGCCTTCCACATTTTGGACAAACGCTTTGATCGATTCATGGGAGGGCTGGGTGATCGGAGGGGTAATCCCTTGGAAATGCTGTTTGACCCAGTAGGCATTTAACCGATCTCTCCCCATTCCTAAAACGTCATTCTCAAATGCGATTCGAGAAGCCTCTTGACCGACTAAATTGAGGGGAATGATTTTCTGATTTCCTAAAGAGTGCCGTTTCTGTAAAAAAATATCCCGAATCTGTTGTGCGGATAATGCCCCCACATCGGCTTTTTTTGAGATGATCACACTGTATTGTGCTCCAAAGAGGGCTGAGGCAGCAATAAGGAGTAGCGTAATGGTTTTCATCAGAAGAGTACCGAAAAAGAGAAGAGTGCACGATTCTCCTCATTCTGAGAATGCCATTGGTATTCCCCTTTTAAAGAGACGGGGTAAAGGGGACGATAGCTGTAGCCCAACGTGATGATAGTATCTTTATAGTCAGAGAAATGGTCGTTATAATGCTCAATTCTTCCGACTACAGCGTGTTCGGGCATATAATGATACATTGCCTGCACATAGCCTGAGAGGGTATAATCGTCTTCTCTGCTGTTGTAGTCACTTTTGGCAAGCAGCGCTTCACTGACGAGTTGCCACTTGGTATCATCGTATTTGACATTCGCTTGAAGAAAACGCGTTCGTTGGTTGGTTTTCGTAATATATTCCCCTACGCTTCCGCCGCCGTTCCACTCCATAGAAAACTCTTTTTCAACGGCAAAACCGTAAAAATGGGTGTTGGGAATATTGATGTACTCTTCGTCCAAATCATGATTTTTTTGGGCAAAAAGGTGATAGCGCAACCCTTCAGTATTTGGTACATAGCCGTTGATATCGATACCGGTTAGAAATTTTGGAAAAAGAAGCATGCTGTAAAGGGGGTTAGAGGTCGTATCGCGTAATACGTTGATCGGTTCCATGTTCCAATATCCGATAGGGGTGATTTGTTTTCCGAAACGGATATTAAAATCATCCGACATCCACAGATCACCGTATAGCCGTTCGGCATGGAACTTTTGGCTTCCCCCGTCGCTCCCGTCGCTGAGGTTTTTGTGGTAAAACCCGACCGCTTCAAACTCTGCTAAATACGAAATCATAGGGTTAATGTCCCCATAGGCCATGACGGCTACGTCATCGAGAGTAAAGGTCTCATCGCTTCGGCCTGCTTCAAATTCGCTCGAAAAATATCCGCCTACATTGATATGATCGTTTATTTGTGCCCCGCGACCCAATTCGTAAGCGTGCGCATACGTAGAGATGAAAAGGAGGAGTAAAGAAGAAAAGGGTAATTTTAGGGACACGAACAATCCTCATAGCGCGACGAATTCAATAAGTTTAATCCTACCACAAATAGGGCTAAGCTGAGCTTATTCCTTAGCTGTTCAGCTTAAACTCTAACGTCAGTTCAATCTCCATCGGTAAAGAGTCTACAAGATTTTTCGGAACATCGATACCTGAAGCTGAGGAAACGGCGGTTTTGACCGCATTATGGAAAATAGCCTCTCCCCGCTGAACCGAAATGGTATTAATCGTTCCATCATTAGCCAATGTGAATCGGACATCGATTTCCCCTTCCATCCCTCTGCGTCGTGCCGCGCTCGGATAGCGTAAATGGTTCTGTATCGTGGTGCGCAAAGAGGCAAAAAATGATCTTTTTGCAGCCGTTAGATCGGGTTTAGGCGACACTTTTACCGGTGGCGGTGCGGGTGCAATAATCGCTTGTGCAAGAGGTGCAGTCGGTGTTACTTGCGATAGTACAGACGATTGAATCGGTGCTGCGATTGGTTCTTTTGCGACACTCTGTTTTTGTAATAACGGCTTTTGCGGCTCTTTCACAAGAGGTTTTATTGTCTCCGCAAGAGGCGGTTGAAGAGGTTGACGAGGTTGGAGTTTTGGAGATGGGGAGGGTTTTGAGAGAGAGATCAGGCTCACGTGATGCATAGGGATTTTCACAAGTTTGGGGGGGGTAGTGAGCTGGGTTAGTACCCCAAAAGCCAAAGAACCCATGAGGGCATGAAAGGTAAGGGAGAGGAAAAACGATTTACGTGCGGTTGTCATCATAGGTGTATCCATCCGTTAAAGATTGCAATCGCTACCCCCGCAAGGAGGATCGGTGCGGTGTGTTGGAGCACTACTCGGTAGCGAGAGAGGTGAAGTAGACTCTCTTTGAGTATGGCGGTGAGAACCACGGAAAAAAAGAGGAACCATAGGAGTGTTGCCCCTAATCCGAAGGTAAAGCCATAGGCAATTGCCCAGATTAAAGAGGGGGTGGTTGCGCTGAGGGTCATCATCGTGATAACGGGGGCACAGAGTGACATCGATAAGAAAACTCCGGTCATAAAAAGGGGTATTGCCTCTTGGGGTGTATCAGTTGTGGTGCTACAGCAGGAGGATGAGGTTCTAAGGGAGAACCATAATCGCCCTGCGAGAATGAGGGTGACACTCCCCAGCAGGTACCCCATTAGGATGGTATCGCTGATGAGAGATTTAATCATCGTTGCACCATAGTAAGCAACAACAGAGAGGGCTATATAGCCGCTGATACGCCCTAAACTGATAGGGAGCAGGACTCGGAGGCTTTGTTGGCGTGTTGCACTGTTGGCCAAAAGTATGGGGGAGAGGAGCGGCATGCAGGTGAGCATACAGGCTGTCGCTCCATAGGAGAGGGCAACGATAAAAAGGGAGAGGAAGGCTAGCGGTTCCACTCTTTAACCCTTCCACCATTTATCGATTTTGGTCCGCTTTTTGAACCTCTCTTTGGAAGAGCTATAGAGGGTGAGCGGACCGTATTTGAAGCTCATGACCCCATCATGAGGACAAAACTCGACACATCGTCCGCAGAGGGTACAGTCGCTGTGGGTGATGTTACGGTTTTCGGCTTGGTCTTGAATCTCATAAATATCCATCGGACACGCTTTGATACAGTTTCCGCACGATTCACAGCTGGAGGATCCATTTTTGACGAGACGTAAAAGACCGATTTTTTTAAACAGCGTCTGCATCGGGAGAATCGGGCAGATACGGCAAAACGGCTGACGGACGAAGAGGGCGAGGGCGATCATCAGTCCGAAGAGTAAATCGGCGATCAGTGAGAGGGCAAAGTAGCCTCCGTTGGCCTGAGAGATATAAACTTGAGACATATCACCCGTCATGGCCGTTGTCATGATGCGACTCGGGCAGATGGAACAATAAGGATTTCCCCACTCGTGTCCTAGAAAACCGATCCCCGTAAGCAGAGGTAAAATGAGAACCAAAAAGAGGAAAATAAACCATTTGATCGGGCGGATTTTAGTGATCGTCTCACGGCTTAGTGACGTAAGCTGGGTGAATCCAAGTTTGGTGCCGATCATCGTGATGGTCTCTTGAAAAAATCCGAGAGGACAGAGCCATCCGCAAAATGCTTTGTTGAGGATAAGAATCAAAAGGGCAACGGTACCGATAGTGATGAGTGTCCCCATAAATGCTTCCATCGCCCCTGCATTTTGGGTAAAGAGGGTGGAAACACGGTGATCCATCTGATGTTGAAGAGGGATTAGGGCGCAGTAGTCTCCCCCCTTCATATCATAGGCACATGAGAGAGCCGGAAGGGCTTGGGTCAGTTTGTCATCCGTATAAAAAGTGGCAAAAATCATAGCTCCATACACAAAAAAGACAAAGGCGGTAAGTTGAACGACCCGTCTAAGAGCCGTAACGGTTAAGAATTTATCCACGAGAAACTCCTTGTTTTTTGTGTCTGCGATAGAGAAATATCCCACCTAAAAATCCAAGAAAAATCGCACCGATTCCCCAGCTCTGTGATTGCCAAAAATCGTTTGGATTGATATGGTAGGGCATTGAAAACGTGCTTGTATACGCTGTAAAATTATCATTGTGATGAACACTTAGGAGGAATTCAGAAGGTTTGTTTTCACTTCGACCGACACGGACATTGGTAAAATCATTGGGGAGTGTAATGGTAAATGACCCTCTTTCATCGCTCATATAGTTTTGAATAGGAGTCTTGTGGGTTTCTAAAGTAACGGTTGCATTTTTGAGCGGTTTGTTTTGAAACATGAGGATAAATCGGTACGATTTTGAGGCAGTATAACGGTCGTGCTCACGGTGCAGAGGATCGGGGACAATCTCTAATGCTGTTTTAGACAAAGCGATGAGTAGAGTGGGGGAAACTTTGGCTGGACGCCCTTGAAGGGAGAGATAGCGGATGGCGCTTTGAACCCGGGTTGCGGTAGAAACTTCGGCTACCATGGCATAATATCCCCCCATAGAGGGCTTAGGTAGCATTATGGTATTTAAGGTAAACGTCAACGCTTTTTCCGAGAGATCAGGGAGGATGAGGTGAGCCGAAGCGTTCGCGTCACTGTTCATTAAAGCGAACATAGCACTCTCCCCTTTTCCATGTCCGCCGTGTTTGGATGCGGTCGTTTTCCCCTCATCGCATCCGTGCGGAGTCCAATAAAGAACTCCCTCGCCATATCCCCAAAGGGAGACTCCCAGTAAGAGTGAGAAGAGTATTTTTTTCATATCAGTTCCTTAAAATTTGATTGAAAGACCGGCAGTGTAAACACGTCCCGGATTCACGGTGATGGAGAGGTCTTCTGCATTAAAGAGTAAGTTTGTATCTCTATCGCTGCTTGCACGTGCTGTGTTGTAGTATTGGTTGTCGAATAGATTGTCGATTCTTGCGAAAAATGCATACGTTACCGTGTTCATTTTTGCTTTATATTCGGCCAAGATATTAACCGCTTCTTGACCGTCAATTTCAATTTTGTTTAGATCATCCGCATAATAATCCGATTTTTTGCTGTACTCCGTAGAGAACTTGATATTCGAATTATGCTGGTAGTCGAGTATAAAATTGAGGTTATGTTTGGAGGTTCGAGGTATGACATTTCCGGTCACATCGTAATACGCGACTTCACCTGCATCAACTCTTCCGTCATGATCGGCATCAAAATGGATACCGAAGTTATCGTATTTGGTGTATTTTGCGTTGAGATAGGTGTAGGCTAGGTTATAGGAGAAGTGATCATTGATTTTAGCGTTCATTGCAAGTTCTAGCCCTTGGTGTTTCGCCCCCCCTATGTTGTCCCACATATCGGTGATGGTACTATCTACACTTCCGTAATTCCCGGCAGTTTTCATAATGAACTCTTTTCGGTCAATTCTAAAAGCAGAAGCTTCGTAATTGATATTACTGATAGCTCCCCGTAACCCAATTTCATAGTTTTTGGCGTGTTCAGGTTTTAATTCGGGATTGTTCTGCGTGCTGCCGTAGGTGCTCACATCCCCTGCAAAAAGTTGTGTAATCGTCGGCGCTCTGAACCCTGTCGAATAATTTAAAAAGAGGTTATTTTGAGGATCTAAATTATAGTTAGTCCCGATTCTGTAGGAATAAACATCGAATGATTTCTCAAGAGCGTTAGAGCGGGAATCGGTGTAGTCAAGATTAATATCATCATACCGAATATTGAAGGTAGCGCTGAGTTTATCCGTGATCCCTTGTTTGTACTCACCGTAGAGAGCGTACACTGTTTCATCTGTCTCGTTGTTGCTGTTTTCATCGCCGGCGAGTAAATAGGTGTAATTCCCCGGTGCTCCAACTCGCTGATCAACCCGATAGAGGACTTTATTTTTATAATTATTGTCTCTTACGTCTAGTCCCAAGAGTGTTGCGAAGGTGTCAAACGACGCTCTGTATTCGCTTTTGATCCCTTTTTGGATTTGTTCGTAGTAGTTATCATAGACATAGTCGTCATCGGTATAGACTCCGCTCGCACCGCTCCCGTTTTTAGTTTGAGGACTCGACCAAAAATAGGTGTCATCGGTATACATATATCCGTTGATGAGTAAATTAGAGTTATTGGAAAAATCTTTTGAATAGGTGAGGAATAGTTTCAACAGTTCAACATCAAACTTTCGGGTGTAGTCTCTGCTCTCCATATCCCCCGTGAAAATACTTTCAGGATTCGTTTGCGCCTCTGTTTCACCCCCTACGGTTCCATGGGAATCTTTTTTTCGCTTTGATGCTTCGAGCCCGAATGTCAGATCACTGGTACTGTCGATGTAGTATTGAAGTTTGCCGTTGAGGTATTGGGCGGTGTAATCGGAATCCTCATGGTAGCCGTCTGCTTTGCGTTCGCTCGCTTGGATATGAAAACTAAAGTCATCATTAGCGTATCCGGTTCTCGCTAATAATTTTTGGTAACCGAAGCTCCCGCGCTCGATGGCGGCAAAATTTTGATTGTATTTTGCCCCTTTTTTGGTGGTAATGATGACCGCACCGCTTAGGGCATCATCCCCGAAGAGGTACGATGCCCCCCCCTTGATCACTTTGATCGATTCGATATTATCAAGGTCGATGTTCACCGAACCCGTCCGCTCAAATACGGGAACACCGTCCACAACGACGGCAACCCCCGGCTTTTCCCCCATATAGACTTGGTTTTCTATACCGCGAATATGGATTTTGATACTGTCTCCCGTTTTTACTTCGGTTGTAATGCCCGGAATACTTTGAAGAATTTGCTGGATATTTTCGGTATGGGCATTGTCAACACTCTCGCCGCTGATCGTCGAGGTGCTCGATACCTCGGTACGTTTGGTTGCGAAGCGATCGTCGATGGTCGTAGAATCGATTTCGATGACCCCAAGGTTTTCAGCAGCGATACAAGAGCTAGCCAACAGGGCAGAGAGAAGAATACTGTGAGGGATTTTTGTCATCACCACTCCTAATAATAAAGTGTGGGATTATGAAGAATTAGTGTTACATTTGTGTTAAGTAAAAATAATAAGAATAAATTAATACTATATGAAAAGTTATAATGTCAGAAAAAGAGAAATCCTATGACAACCATCTGGCATAACCCCAAATGTTCAAAATGGCGTGAAGCACTCACGTTATTGGAAGAAAAAGTAGTTGAATTTATCGGCTAGTAGAGTTTTTTATCCTCTTTTGCATTCCATTGGGAGAATAGCTTTTTTCCCTTTTCGGCATCCAAAGGACGTAGATCGATAGCCGTTTCGGGGCTGCGGATCATCGTATAAAAATGTTCATCGTCAAATCCCCCCTCTGCGGCATCTTTCATGGATGAGGCATAATAAACCGTGGGGATTCGTGCCCAGAAAATAGCCCCCATGCACATCGGGCATGGGTAGCATGTTGTATAGAGAGTGCAGTCAGAGAGATCGAATTTTCCGAGTGCGGCAGAAGCACGACGTATGGCATTGATTTCGGCATGAGCGGTAGGATCATTTGTCCCCAGTACTTCATTATGTGCCGTTGCAATGAGTTTACCCTCACGGACGATAGCCGCGCCGAAGGGTCCTCCATCGTTTGCTCCCATCCCCCTCAGCGCTTCATCGCAAGCCATAGCCATCCATTTGTTCATGGACTACTTTGCCGTTGCTACACACGAAGATGCGAGGAGTTCCGGTCTGTACTCAAAGTGCATCGTGTCGTAGTGATACCATCGTCCTCCCCAGATAAAGCCGTGTTTTTCGAAAATGCGGACGATGGAGAGGGGCATCGTGTTTTTGTAACCGATGTGAGCCGTTTCTGAAGAGGCTTCGTCTTTCCAGTATTGGGTTTTGGCAGGTGCCAAATCGATTGCGATTCCGAAACTGTGCATGGAGAGTCGGTCGGTATCTTTGATTACCCGATACGCATAAGTGGTTGCCCCCTCGGCCCAAATACGATCACGTTTGGGTAGTTTGGAAATCTCCTGACCGATGGCGTAGAGTTTTTTATCCACCCCTCCCACTTTATTGACGGGGAGTTTAACCGAGCCTCCCAGTGTCGGCCAAGTAATGGTGACGAGGTTTTTCTCTATCTCTTTTTTGTTTTTGCCGTAAAGAGATTGAAAAAAGGGCTGATAGCGTAAGCGTCCCGGATCGAACAGATACGGCGGAGGTGTTTCGCTTCCCCCTGCATCGTAGCTTTGGATGAGTTGCGTGGCGAGGTCGGCATTGTTTATTTTATCCTCCCACGAAGATTTTGAACTGTCGGTATGATAGGGGAATTTTGTTCCGTCTTTGAGGATGAGAGCGTTTTCATCAGCAGAAGCGATGAGGTCGTTATATCCTTCGACATAGCATTGGGGATTTCCGCTGAGATGTGAAAAGAGTAATGCCGAAGCGGCAAAAAGAGTGAATATACGCATAATGTTCCTCCGATAATGGGTGCTATTTTACCGAGTGTAACTGTCAACGCAAAGCATTGGTGCGCGTTCGCTAGAATTTTTCTCTTTTTTGACGGCGTACATTGCCATATCAGCTGCTTTAATCAAGCTATCCGTATCGGTTGCATCGTCGGGATAGCATGCCAAACCGATACTCGCTTTTGCGAAAAGGGTGGTTTTTTCGTCCAGATAGATCGGTTCGCTTATGGCAGCCGCTATCGCATCTCGAATGCTTTGCAGATGATCTTCCCCTTTGACCTCTTCGATCATTACGATAAACTCATCTCCCCCATAGCGGCAAACCGTATCGCTGTTACGTAAACATGCCCGAATGTTTTTCGCGACATCTTGCAATAGACGATCTCCTGCTTCATGTCCGTAACGGTCATTGACCAGTTTGAAATCATTTAAGTCAATAAAGTAGAGGGCTATTTTATCTTTACGCCGTTTTGAACGAGTGATAGCATGTTCGAGTCGATCGTTTAATGTCGTGCGGTTTGTGGCTCCGGTGAGAGGGTCATGCTGGACACGATAGGTCAGGGCATCGACATGGGAAGTGATATGGGTGATATCATGGAGATTAGCCACATAACTGACAAGGCGGTTGTGATGATAGATCGCCGTGATGGTGGTACTGAAAACTTTTTCCCCTGACGCTGAGTTTTTAGTGAGAGTTCCTCTCCATGTGTGATTTGTACTGAATTGGGAGAAGATTGTATTAAATGTGAGTCGTTCTTTAAAAAGATATTTACCGATATGGGTGCCGTAGAGGGTATGTTGATCGTTAAGTGAAAGGGCGAAAAAACTGGGATTGGCAAACTCAATGATCCCTTTATGGTCAGTATAAAAAATGGCATCGCCGGCACTTTCCAAGGCGGCAGAACGTTTATTAAGTTCATCAAGTGTTTTTTTTGAGAGGGTGATATCTTGCGCCATGCAAAGTATTTCCCCTTTTCCCCCCTCCAGAAGACGATTACGCCATTCGCAAAAAATTTCATTATGTTGCTGGGTGGTATTGTAATTTTTGGAGTAGCTTACCCCCTCAAGAGAGGTTTTTTGGAGTACGGAAACAACATGGTCTTTGTCAAAATTGGGAACGATAAAATCGATGATATTCTCACCCACCGCTTCAGTGTAGTTCCATCCAAAAATCGCTTCGGCGCTCTGGTTCCACTCAATGATACGATAGTCACGATCAATTACAATCAGAGCAACAGGGGAATCACTGAAAAATTGCAGATACCGTTTCTGACTTTCGATAAGACGACGATTTAAAAAGATGGAATGAACGACCCAAAGAGCTAAAACGAGTACGAGAGAGGGGATTGCAACAAGCTCTATCACTGATTATATTCGAGACACACGCCAAGCAATCGCGAGCGGAACAATACAACCGATACAAGTGGCTAAGCGTATACAAAAACTCATGGGATTCAGACGATATCCTTAAGGCAATTTTATGCATTGTATAATGTTATATATAATTTTAACATTAAACTATCTTGGTTGTTTGAGTCTATTTTGTGTTTGTAAACGGTATAATTAAAACACTAGTAAAGAGGAGATTTCCTTATGTTTTTCCCTACTCTCGGTCTGATAGCGACCACCGATGTGATTAGCGTTGATATGTATCATACTATTCAAGATGCGCTCGATAAAATGCATGAACATAATCATCGCAGTATCATTGTGGTCAATAAAACACTGCATTACATCATTACAACCAAAGATATTATCCGATTACGTCTCGAAAGAGTGGACTTTTCTACCCCTCTCTCGCAAATCATCCTTCGTCCGCTCCCCTTGATCGATAAAGATAGCAATATTATCAATGCCCTCAATTTAACCAATGATATTGATGAGCATATCTGTGTCTGTAATAAAGATGGAAGTTTGTACGGGCTTGTCACCAACAGTGATATTGTGGGGAGCGTCGATCCTCAAGTTATTTTGGAGTCACTTCAAATTTCGACGATTTTTGAGAAAAAATACGGGTATAAAAGTTTTTCCCCCACTACAGTGATGTTGGACGTTCTAGAGTTTATGAAAGATTCATTGAGCGATTGTGTCATTATCCAAGATGGCGGAATGGCGGTAGGGATACTGACCTCCAAGGATGTGATTAACTTTATCGGAGAAGGGAACTGTGCCTCTATTGAGGTACGGGATGTGATGTCTTCTCCCGTTGATACGCTGAGTGATAAGGCGTCGATTAGCGAGGGACTTGAATATTTGCGCAACGGCCATTTTAAGCGGATTGTCGTTATCAATGATGAGGGGCATGTGGTAGGAATTGTTACCCAACAGGACCTTATTTCACGAACCTATTTGAAATGGTCTCAGTTAATGCAGGATCATTTTAAGCAGTTTGAAGAGATCACCCAGATCCTCCAGCAAAAGAATCGTCATTTGACACAGTTGGCGACGAAAGACTCTTTGACGGAGATTCATAATCGGCATATGTTTTCCGAACTTTTTTCTCAAGAACTTTCCGTTGCAAAGCGACAAGGGACAAAGCTCTCTTTGATGATGATCGATTTGGATCATTTCAAACAAGTCAATGATACCTATGGGCACAATATCGGCGATTATGTGCTGAAAAATTTTGTCTCTTTAGTTGCTTCTACGATTCGCGAAGCTGATTTATTCGCACGATGGGGAGGGGAAGAATTCGTTTTGCTGCTTCGAAATTCTGGGTGTGAAGAGGCTTATGGCGTAGGAGAAAAAATTCGAAGTTTAATCGAATCGCAAGTGTTTGAGGATGCGGGACATATTACGTGCAGTATCGGAATTACGGAGGTATCTGAGGAAGATTCCCTCCACAGCGCTATCGAACGTGCAGACGGTGCTTTATATGCGGCAAAAGATATGGGGCGAAATCGGACTATAGCGTGTTCTAATCGCATATGAAATTAATTACCCTTAAATCGATCGTTTCCGATCAAGTACTTTCGCTGCGGGCTACTCAAACGATTTCAAACGCCCTTGAAATGATGTCGGAGCGTTCTTTCAGTTCTGTTATTATTGTTGATGACGATATCCGGCCGATAGGAATTTTTACCGAACGAGACGCACTCCGTGTTGTTGCCGATTCTATCAATCTTGAAAAGCCCTTAAGTGAGGTGATGACTCTTGAACCTTTTTGCGTTGAAGAGAGTGTCTATTTGCATGATGCCTATACGATAATGGAAGAAAAAGGGTATCGTCATTTAGTCGTCGTTGATGGACAGAAGTGTTTTGTCGGAGTGGTAAGCGAGGGAGATTTCCTCCGTCATATCGGGTTTGAGGAGTTGGGAAAATTTAAACTGGTCGCAGATGCGATGAGCGGTTCACCCTTAATTGTCTCATTGGAGAGCCCTCTTTTTGAAGTGGCGGCCTTGATGCATGAACGTAAATGTGACTATGCGGTTGTCCTTCGCGGAGCTCAGCCTGTCGGTCTCGTGACAGAGCGGGATATTGCACATTGGTATGCTCTTAAGGGGAACTCAAACGATATAAAAATAGAAAAACTGCTCCTTCGCAATGTTCATTTCATCCAAAAGGGGACCCCTCTTCAAGAGGCGGCAATACGGATGGAAGAGCACGGTGTCCATCAGCTTATCGTTGTCGATGAGGGGGAAAACCTCGTTGGACTGCTGAGCCGTCATGATGTTTTACATGCGATCAATGGGGCTTATTTTGAATTTCTCCTTCGGGTAATCGATCAGAAAAATGAGACGATTGCTAAAATCGGAGAGCGCAAAAACGAGCTAAAAGCGGAAAAAATCTCAAGCGAGCAAAATGCGCTGAAGCTCCGAACCTTGTTTGAAGCACTTCCCGATGGGGTAGTGCTGATTGACTCGGTTACAATGAGGGCAGTAGAATTTAACCGTGCCGCGTATGAGCATTTGGGGTATACCTCCGATGAGTTTTCAGAACTTACCATTTCGGATTATGAAGCGATCGAATTTCCCCACGAAACACGCCGTCGCATTGAATCTATTATACAAAACGGTCGAGATTGTTTTGAAACCAAACATAAGGCTAAAAACGGCGAATTGCTGGATGTTTTAGTGAATGTTGTCGCCATTAGATTTTTAAACCATCCGTATATGATGGCGGTTTATTGTGATATAAGTGAACGTAAAAAGCATGAAGAACAGCTGGAAATCTTAGCCAACTTTGACCCGCTTACGGGCTTGGCAAATCGCGGGCTGCTTCATGCTCATTTACAAAATTCGATTGACAAGGCGAATCGGAATAAAACGCAAATAGCTCTTTTGATGTTTGATTTAGACCGCTTTAAAGATATCAATGATAGCTATGGGCACAGTGCGGGGGATGAACTTTTACAAATGGTATCAAAGAGATTCTCTTCACGTCTGCGAGAGGGTGATTTGATCGGACGTTTAGGGGGGGATGAGTTTGCGGTTGTAGTTGAAACTATCACCCATTCTGAAGATGCGGGGCATTTAGCCCAAGAGATGTTAGGTACATTGGCTGAAGCGTATCGACTCTCAGGCGGTGCACTCATCCATGTCGGGGCAAGTGCCGGAATCGTATTGTTCCCAGATCACGGAGCAGATGCCGCCATGTTGTTCCAACATGGCGATGCGGCACTTTATAAAGCTAAAGCAGAGGGGCGGGGAGTCTATCACTATTATACGGATGAACTGACCGATTCGGCGCGGCGGCGTATCGAGTGTGAGACCCGCTTGAGACGTGCGATACTAAATCAAGAGTTTGAAGTTTATTATCAACCACAGGTTCATATGCAGACGGGGCGTATTGTCGGAGCTGAGGCACTAATACGGTGGAATTGCCCAATGAGAGGGCTCGTTATGCCTAGCGAATTTATTCATGTTGCTGAAGAGATCGGACTTATCGGTGAGATTGGCGAGTGGGTTTTGAGCGAAACATGCCGACAGGGAAAAATTTGGCTCGACAAAGGACATAGACTCACCTTAGCGGTCAATGTATCGGCCCATCAGGTACGCCATCAAAATATACTCCTTATGGTTGAGACGGCTCTTAAAAAAAGCGGTTATCCGGCCGATCGGCTGGAGCTTGAACTTACCGAGAGTGCGTTGATGCAGCGCGAAGAAGAGACGGTTACTATGCTCCATTCTCTTCGTGCACACGGTATCCGTTTGGCGATCGATGATTTCGGAACGGGATATTCATCCCTCTCGTATCTCAAACGCTTTCCGATAGATGTCCTTAAAATCGATAAAAGTTTTGTGGATGATATCCCGTATGAACGTGATGATATGGCGATTGTTACGGCTATTATCGCGATGGGGCAGGCATTAGGATTTCAAGTTTTGGCTGAGGGGACGGAACGGGTAGAACAGATCGATTTCTTAAGAGAAAAAGGGTGCACGATGTATCAGGGATATTTTAAAAGTCCGCCGGTGAAGGCGGAGGAGTTTGAAAAACTGTTGGGATAACGCTTACTTGAGACTTCCGACATACGCCGCGAGAGCTTTAATATCCTCATCGCTCAGCCCTTCAAGAGACGCTTGCATAGTTGCTTTTTGCTCACCTCCGAATGATCCGCTTTTGTATCCTGTTAGTTTACTCAATGCGCCAGTGTCTCCGGCAATCGCTTTTCCGGAGATAGAAGCTTCTTTTCCGTTTGCTCCATGACATTCAGCACATTTTGCACCAAAAATTTTGGCTCCATCGGCAGCACACAATGCTGATACTCCAAGAACCGCTAAAACAAGTAACTTTTTCATCATTCTCATCACCTCCAAAGTGTAGGGGATTATTGTAGCATAAAAGTAATGCCACACTAGCGGATAAAATCAATAACTCCCATGACTATTTCGACACCGATGAGGATGATAATGATCCATTCTAAAAACTCACTTTTTTTATGGTTAATAATATCCATAACCAGCATAACATCTTCCTTGATTTGAGAGAGTTTAGAGAGGGCAATTTCATGCCGATCGTTGAGTTCAAGGATGAATGCCAGCCGTATATAGAGGGTTTCGGCATCTTCATTGTCCCACAGGATATTCGGTTTGTCGAGTAGAAGGAGATTGCTCACCATATCGTGTCGAGTGAGGGCAAGACGTTTGGCAAATTGCATCAAATGAGAGCGTCGGCTGATGGAGAACGTATGGATCGATTCGACGATACGGCGACTTTGGGAGAAGAGGGTGTCGAGCCGTTTCTCGTAATGCTCCAATCCGACGCTTTGGCTAATCGCGAGGGCAATAACGTTGAGATTCAGTATTGAAGCTTCACGCAATAGTATGGCTTCATTAGTCACTTCAAAAAGTGCATCAAGATGAGGATTGATGAGGATCGGATAATCTTGGGTGATGAGGTTTTGTGAATCTAACGAGATATTTAGCAATGAGAGGGCGTTGAGTATCTCTTTTTTCTCTCTAGCGATCAGAGTCAGGACTCCAAACGGAGCCAGTACGACGTGGAGGAGATCATTCTTCCCGTAATAACCGTTTTCTACCCCTCGCACAAGGGTAACATCAAGAGCGTATTCAACGGTTGCAGTTGTCAGGGGATGGTTCAAATAGAGTGAGAGTAGATTCATAGTCGTCCCTTTAACCGAAAATTGGTTTGATTTATTGTATCATCCCTTTATTACAATGAGGTGATAATGCAAACTAAAATAGCAGTCGGATTTCTAGGGTTATGGTTGAGCTGGAGTCCTATTTCAGCAGATGTTTCAGAGATGATTTTTTATCCGCAAGCCGATTTTTCGGAGGGTATTTTTCACTTTAATTATCAAGGCGAAAAAAATAAAAATTACGGGTTTATGTTCGAGAAAGGGTTTGACGCGGATCGTATCGTGTATGTCCGCCCCGCTACACATACAATTGAAAAAACAAAAGAGGGGATGACGAAGCTCTCTTTTGCCAATACCGATCGCTACTCCTATCTTCAACGTGCCTTTAGAGATGACTTTTTAGTCTCTGAAGAAAACGGTGTCGTGAAGATTCTCCTTAGCGGAGGGGATTGTAAGGGGAGCCCTGATTGCGTTACGGCGGAGAATATCCTTACCGTAAATGTACCCAAAGGGTACGGTGTTCGAAAATATCAGGGGTTGGATCAAGACCTCAAACCTCTCAAAAACCCGCAATGGGATCGTAAAGGAAATACCTTTACGCTCACCGCCCGCGATGTCAAAGGGGCGTGTGTGATGATGGAGCTAGAGAGATTAAAGCCGGGTCAAAGTGTTGTGGCGATGGCAGACCCGATTAAACCTCTCTCCAAGGTAGAAAAAGTTGAAGTTGTAAAAGTGGTTAATGTTGAGCCGAAGGTTGTACCGATTATCGAAGAAATAAAGCCTGAAGTTCCTGTCGTCGTTGCCGTTGTAGAACCAAAAGTTGAAGTAGTACCTGTCGCGATAGTCGAAAAGCCGATTTTAGAAAAACCGGTTGCTTCGACCGCAACTCCGGCTCAGTATTTTCGAAATTTTCAACTATTTGAAAGTAGGGTAGTTGCTCTCAGTGAAGTGGGGAAAGAGCGTCTGCGCGAATGGGCGAAGCTTTTTAAATCGGGCGGTTATAGCTCGGTAACCATCAAAGGTTATACCGACAATATCCCTCCGCAACGGCTTAAGGCACAATATGCGACGAATGGTATCCTCTCGGAAGCACGTGCAAAAATGGTGGCCGATTATCTATTGACACAGGGAGTTGATGCAGGTGCTATTACCGTCAAAGGGATGGGCGATGCCGATCCTGTAGCTTCCAATGAAAACGAAGAGGGTCGATCGAAAAATAGACGGGTAGAGTTTATTCTCGCCCGATAATATCGAAGATATTAACCCCATCCGGCAGACGGGGCTTCCCGTCACGAAATGAACGGGTATTGGATATGAGCCGTTTGAAATGTTTACGTAAATGGTAAGCATCGGGAACGTTGGGGCGGAACCAGTCCCCTTTGGCACTGAAGAGCCAGTCAATCGCCGATTTTATATCGAGTAGAGTGTATCCTTCCGTATCAAGGAGAGTTTTAATCTGCTTTGCCCAGCTTTGAACATTGTCCGGCATTTCGAACTGTGGATCAATGGAGGCGAGATGGCGGATAAAATACTGCGCCATTTCAAACTCTTCCATAGTTGGTTTGGTTTCGGCAAGCTCTTGTGCCGATGCTAAAACTGGCGCATTGGAAGCGATTTCACGGCGTACCCACCGCTCGAACTCGGCACACCAGTCGAAAGATCGGCGGTTTTGACTCCGTTGGTACAAATTGAAATCTTCGAATAACTCCCGTCTTAGTCCCTCGCGATCACATAGCTCAAGTGCATATGCGTGTAACTCTGTGTATGTTTCATTTGAGAGGTTAAGATAATAGTTGCTATCGCTGTATTCAGTTGCGCTGAGGGTTACAACCGCAGATGTGAGGACGGAAACAGGGGCAAAGGTATAGTAGATCATCATCCCCTGATCGGTTTTGCGTCGGAGGGTTTTTAGAATCCCTTTTTTCACCATACTATCGAGTGCTTCGATCACTTCTCTAGGGGTGTTCCTGAGAGCTTGTGCGAGAGTAGATGCATCAACATCTCCGGGTTTATCTCCCCATTGTTGCGTATAACGGGCGATGAGGGGGAGCAACGCGCGCTCTAAGAGGCTCAAATCGTCACGATCGATCAAAGAGGTGGGAAGGGTAATCATTTTTCTTTTACCGAACGGAGAAGTTTAGCTTTGAGCGGAGCGGCTAATACATTATTTTTTTCCCGCTCGCGGCGGAGAATTTCATTACGGTACTCGTGGATAACGCGCGCTTCAAAGAGGCTCCGATCCAACGAAACATAGTCGTAAATCCATCGCTTCGTCACTATTTTAACAACGTTAATATCGGTTTCATCCAGCAGAGGTTTATCTTCGTTTGCGTGTTTGATCGAAGTAAATCGGATCGCTTCAAATCGCTCCAACGCACTTTTCTCACCATCACGTACCAAGCTCACATCCCGTCTGATATCGTACATCAAATGGTATAAGTTTTCTGCACGCTCTTGCGCTTCATGCTCAATTGGGCTAAGCGTCTCATTTTCAAATTCTTCAGCAATAAGGGCAATTTTTTCAAATGCAGTTTTATACGGCATTTCACGTGATGAGAGTCGATTTAGAAAGCTACTGTATCGAGTGGATCCGATAGGGCGGATAAGCTCATCGATATGGCTGCGTAAAAAAACATCTTCATCAATTTTAAAATAATTCATCAACGAAGTGACGAATTGAGTACGGATTTGATCTTCGGTCGGTCGGTTTTGCATAAATAAAGTATATCACGATGATCTTTAGAGTAGTGTTAGGTCAAAAATAAGGTAAAATGTTAGCGGGTATTTGTGAAAGTACCTTAATCCGCCAGAAGAGGCTCCCATCCTAACATTCGACCATACTATTATCCCCGAAGGTGATGCAGAACTCGGCGATAATCTTTTATATTATGACTACAACATTGACCATCTTCTCTCCCTTGAAGCGAAAGGGCTCACGATGGAAGACGAAGGGTACATCAGTGCGTTTCGTTCTTTTGAGGGGGAGGTATATGAGAACTATATTTATGAAAAGCTTCTCCGCTACGCCGCCAATGAGCCGCGCATCAAAAGCTTTATTATAAAAGGGCCTCATAAACACCGTACCCGCGCTCAAAGTGATGCCCTCTCTGTGAGCTGGAAAGGGCAGATTATCTACCGTGCCCGTCACAAAGAGATCGGTGAATTCGACGGACTTCTCTTTACCGATAAAGAGCTCTATTTTGTCGAGATGACGTTGGTTAAATCGGTGAGCAATCTCAAAAAACGGCTTCGTAAAAAACGGGCATTGCTCGAAGTTCTTTTCCCCCGTTACAGTGTTAAGGCGCTTTTAGTCCTCAACGAAGGGGCGACAGGAACGTCTGATTTGCCGCCGTATGCGTCGGTATGGCTGACAAAACCTTACAGCGCACGCCATATTTTGGAACGTTTGAGCTCTAAGTCCGAGCGTGCCCCGATGATTCGGATCGAGAGCAGCAAAATCGCTCATGCGGAAGAGTTGAAAGTTGCGGCATTTAAATACTATGCAACCCTCTCGTGGATGCTTCGTTCCCTACGCGGGAAAGATCCGATCGATTTAGAATTTTTCCGTCGTGCCGCGACACAGCGCTATCATGATATCTATACGAAAGTGTATGTCGGATTTCTCTCGGTTGAAGATTTTAAAATCCTTGCACCTGATTTGAGCTGGAACGGTTCAAACGCATCACGAGTTGTCGTCGCTATTGAAAAAGATCACTCCGGCGGCTACTTTTTGACCTATTTTATCCGTCACAGCTCTAAAAAACTAGATAACGTGGTGCTTGGGTCGGGGGGGAGTAAAGTGGCAAAAAAAGATCCGTTCGGAATTACCCTCACCGAAATGAATCATTTGGATAAAGTGATGGATGATACGTTTCTTTTCACTCTCGAGCAGCATACAAAACTCGAAAACGTATTGAGTAAACTTACCCATTAAACTCTATTAACCGTCAATTATCCTTTTTTCACCTATACTTTCGTCATATTATTAGGTATAAGGGATTATTATGAAAAAGGTTATCATTTTACTATTCGTGACATTAACTCTCTGGGCCGCTCCCTATAAAGTAGGCCAATCGGTAATGCCGCTTGATTTGAGTGATCAGTTCGGCAAGCGCGTTGCCCTTAAAATGATGCCGAAAACGCTGATTATGGCATTCGAAAAAGGGACGGGTGCGACGGTGAATGAATACCTTACCGTTCAAGAAAAAGGGTATTTAGCCAAAAATAAAGCGGCGTTTGTCGCCGATATCAGCCAGATGCCGAAATTTATCACCGAGAGTTTTGCTTTGCCGAAAATGCGAAAATATTCCCATACGGTACTCTTGATTCAAGACGAAGTACAGGGGCTTAATTTTCCATATCAGGAAGATAAGATCACCGTGATGAAATTTCGGGGAAATTTCTTGACCAAAGTGGAGTTTATCGAAACGGCCGCTGAACTTAAAAAAGCGATTGAGCAGTGATTACACCGATCAAAGCTCTTCGTAAAAACCGGTTTAAAACCGCCCTTATTTTTATCAGCATGAGCGTATCGATTGCCGCTATCTTTCTTATCAGCGCTATTTCGGGTGGCGTAGTGAGTATGTACAGTGCAATGCTCAAAACCGACGGTGATATTATTGTCACTCAAAAAGGGATTGCCGATACTTTTTTCAGTGATATTAACCGTTCTCTCAGTGTTTCTATAGAAAAGATGGAGGGGGTTAAAGAGGCGAGCGCGTTGATTTTGGGTGCCGCACCAGTTGATCCTCTTCCGATTGTCGGAATATACGGAGCAAGCGAGAACAGGTATAAAAGCTATCTCCTCAAACAAGGTACCTATCCTAAATCGGGCGAAGTAATGCTGGGATCAAAAATCTATGAAACGCTCAAAAAACCGACTAAAATCGTCCTTTCCAAAAAAACGTTTGTCGTAAGCGGTGTCTTTAAAAGCCGTATCGGATTTGAAGACGGCGGGGTTGTTATGAATCTCACCGATGCGGGAGAACTGTTTCATAAAAGTGCCTCTATCTTTTTGATCAGCTTGGACGACCTCGGGAAAAGCGAGGGGATTGTTAAGCAGATCAACAGCCTGAGCTCTGACATTGAGGCAAAAACGACCGAGAGCTTTATCGATTCGTACAATCAGTTCAAGATCATCAAAACCAGTTCCGATGTGATCGGAGCTATGGCCTTTTTGATGGGAATACTGGGGATTGTGAGCATGATGAGTATGGTGGTGAATGACCGTAAGGGGGAGTTTGGCATTATGCGTTCCATCGGGCTCTCTTCGACAACGATTATTGTGAAGCTTTTAAGTGAGACGTTGATTATCGCGATTCTCGCCTATGCGGTGGCCCTTGGGGCTTCGCTGGGTATTTTGGAGATGATCGAGCATGCCGATAAGTTTCAGGGTTACATCAACGGTGAGATAACCGCAGCGTTGATGATTAAGGTCTTTATCGTCTCCGTTACGATGGCATTATTCGGAACCTTGCTCCCTGCCGTGTATGCTTCCCGTATCGACCCGATGAGTCTGATTCAAAGAGGTGGCGCATGAAAATCGAGGCACGTGGGCTGGAACATTTTTACGGCCATGAAAAAGTATTGAACGGTGTTGATATCGAGATTCTACCGGGAAGTTTTACCGCCATTATCGGGGAGAGCGGAAGCGGGAAAACAACCGTTCTCTCTATTCTCTCAACGCTGCTTCAGCCCTCATTAGGAAGCGTCCGATATGACGGTAAGCTATTGAATGAACTCGGAAACATTGACCATTTTCGTCAGCATAACATAGGGTTTGTATTTCAGTTTCACTATCTTATCTCCTATTTGACATTACGTGAAAATATTGCGTTGGCGGCATTGGATGCGACATTGATCGATCCGTTGATGGGAAGCCTGGGGATTGAGCGGCTGGGTAAACGCTACAGTGATGAGGTCTCAGGAGGAGAGCGTCAGCGTGCCGCGATCGCCAGAGCCTTGATCAATCATCCCTCAGTCGTATTTGCGGATGAGCCGACAGGGAATTTGGACAGTAAAAATGCACTTGGGGTGTATGAATTATTTAGAGAGTTTTCGCGCGCAGGAACAGGATTTGTCGTAGCATCGCATGATAAAAAGATAGCCGACTACGCAGACGTTATTATTGAGATGGAGGATGGCATTGTTAAACAAATTCATAAATGATGAGCTTCCCCTCGCCTTTTTGTGGCTGATTCTCGGACTTTTTGCGGGGTTGGTCTATGCGGTAGAGATGGTGGGATTGGACGGTTCCATGACACTCCTCTCTCCCGAGCGTGCACGATCGCTTCATATCTCGCAGATGCTGTACGGATTTTTTCCGTTGATCCTCTCGCTGCTCCCCTTTGCCCTATTTCAAAAAGAGGGGGTACTGTCCGAAACGGCAATTGGGCATTTGCGCCGCTATTTCGTTGTTTGGAACCTCTTTTTACTCTTTATGTCTATGGCATTGTTGTTTGGAAATATTCGGGGATTGCCGTTTTACGATTTCCCCTATCAGCTCAATTTTCTCCTCGCTTTTAGCGGTCTGTTTTATCTCCTCGCCCTCGTGGATGCCTTGCGCCGCTATGAAAAACGCCCTTTGTGGGTTAATGTCTCGCTTGTGGCGGTTATCGCAGCACCCATCGCGTTGGTGGTATTGATGAACCCTGATTACGGTCAGGTGGAGCAGACCCTTGTGGGGCCGCATGGGGATAATACCTTGGGGATGAGTTTTACCCTGGTCCCGATCTATTATCTTCTCATCAAGCTGGTAGGCTCAGGGGAGTTTAAACCCCGCTGGCATTGGTTGTGGATCGTTCCTCTCACAGGCTATGCCCTCTCGCTCATTATCCGTAATTTTTTTCACAGTTTGAGCTACAGTGAAGAGTGGTTTTTTCAGTATTTAACGCTGTTGTACCTCCCTTTGTTATGGGTATGGTTACGTGATGCGGGGGTGAACTTTAAAACAAACCCGTATCTGATTCTCTCCATCGGTGCTTTTGTTTTTGTCGATCTTCAGGGGAATTTTCTCTTTATCCCTGAAATCCGCGCTTTGATCCACCGTAACGATTTGGTAGTGGGGCATGCTCATATCGCGATGGGGCTTGGGGTGGCATTTATGGGTCTCGCAATTTTGCATTATCTTTTGCCTAATCTGTTCCGTCGTGTGTATGCGGTGATTTGGACGGTGTTGATGGCGCTGATGGCACTTGCCCTCACGATAGCAGGGATTATCGAAGCGGGAGGATTTAGCGGGGTGGTAGAGCCTTTCTTGAGCCTTAGAGCGTTGATCGGTGCGTTACTTGTGGGAATGGTACTTTGGATTACCTATGAGAGGCTTCGATTCCGTCTCGATTCACCGCTGAAGTTTTACCATTTAAGCGGTTTTTTGAGTGATGCGGGGGGCGGGGTAATCCTTATCCTCGGCGGTGCGGCACTTTTTCCTTTGCTGGGATTTAGCTTTAGCGGAACGTATGAGTATATTGTATTTACTTTTATGATCGGGACGGGATTGATGCACTGGTATGGAATCCACAGCGATCCGCACCGCTTTGCAGAACTTAGCGCGAGTGTGCGTGCCCTCTGTGCTTCCGTATTTGTCGCACTTTATATGGCGGGTGCCATGGATGGAATTGCCCTTTTAGTGGGATTTTATGATGGGCTATTTGCCCTGTTTTATTGGCTGGTATTGCGAGGTAAAGAGTGAATCTTCTCGTCATTGTCCTCAGCTCACAGCTTCTTTATTATCTCCTTATTGCACAAACGGGAGTCGTGGGAGTATTTGATTCCCATATCCACGACCTCTTTACCCTCCCCATCGGCGGAGTGATAGGGGCACTGTTCAGTGCATTTTGGCGTCATCACGCGCTGAAACATGAGCTTTCGTTTTTATTCGGTATTCAGATCATGATTTCATGGTTTTATCCCAACTACTCGCTGGGAATGCTCTTGGCGCTTGGTTTTGTCGTCGGTTACACAACGCCGTTGCTTCTGTATATTTTCAAGTCTCAGAGCAAGCTACAGCTATCTGTAGGGATGGCCATTTCCTATGCGGTGGGAACGGCTCTTTATACCTATCCGTTTGAAGCGCGCGGCAGTATTGCGATTCTTTTTCCTTTTATCTCCATTGTCGCGTTATATTTTGCCAAGCTTAAATCGACACGCACCAGTGAAAAAAAACCGTTTCATTGGCCGACGCTCGGGGTGATGATGCTTTGGATTTTTGCCGATTCGGCACTCTTTGAGACCCTTAGCCGATCGGGAAGTATGGATATTTGGAGTCAGTATACACTGCTTATTATCACCGCCCATTTAGCGGGAGTCTATGCCGCCTTTCGCTATGGAGGCGAGCTGATGAGCCAAACCCGTCTTATTTGGGTTCTATTTGTCCTGAGCTATCTTTTGTATTGGATAGAAGAGCCGATTTTGTTGGCTATTGTCTATCCGATTGCCATTTCGTATTATAATGTTTTGTTGTTTCAAGCGCTGATACGTTTGGCGGATATACGTCTTATCGGATTATCGATGGTCGGTGTCGGCTGGATAGCGGCATCGGCAGCTAACGGCATTGCTTTGCACAATGAGATTTGGATAGCGGCAGTTATTCTAACTCTTTTTGCATTGGTATACCCATTTTATTTTAGGAGATTGACATGAAAAAAATAGTGAGTTTGGCGGCGGTTTTATTGGCTACTTCTGCGTTTGCGGGGAATTTGAGCTTTGAATCGGGAAGTATAAAAGCACATACCGAAGTATTCGGAGACAGCTCGATTGATCCGACTGCAAAAAAAGCAACATCGCATTTGTCAATGGATGCGGCTCCCGCAACGTTAAAAGGGACGATTGAAATCTCTATGTCTGATTTGATTAGTGATAATAAAAAGCGTGATACCAATATGCAAGAGACATTGGAATCATCTACTTTCCCTAAAGCGGTGTTTGAAGTCAAAGAGGTTGTGGTTAAAGGGGGAGATAACGTCATCCTCAAAGGGGCAATGAATCTCCACGGTGTTACGAAACCGATGAGTTTTGAGGGGACGGTTAGCGAAGAAGCGTCAAAAGTCCGTATCAAAGTCAAAAGCAGTATGAAAATGACCGATTTTGGGATCACTCCGCCGAAAATGGTTTTTTTAGTCGTACGCGATCAGGTTGATTTGAATGTGGATGTCGTTTTAAAACGATAAATCTCTCCGACACGGAGGATTTTAGATTCAAAGGGATACTTTTTTGTACCGATCAGCTTTTCAAACCATTCGATCGGTTCATCTAAAGTATCATCAGCGAGTTTGAATGTTCCATAATGAATCGGGATCAGAGTTTTCGCTCCTAAATCGTGTGCTGCTTGGAGTGCTTCGAGGGGTGAAATATGAAAATGGCGCATGATCGGCTCAGGTCGGTACGCTCCGATCGGTAAAAACGCTTCATTGATATCAAATCTCTCTTTTATCTCTTTAAAATGCTCGCCCATCGCACTGTCACCGCTATGATAGAGCGTGTGATTATTATTTTGGATGACGTATCCCCCCCATAATGCTTTATTCATATCGATATTTGTACGATTGCTCCAATGTTTTGAGGGGACAAAGGTGATGAAGAGTTCTCCTACCATAACCGATTCCCACCACTCCAATTCAAAACACCGTTCGCGGGCTATTTTTCCTTTGAGATAGCGCCAAAATCCAGCGGGGGCAACAATGATCGTATTTGGATTTTGTTGCAATAAAAATAAAACGGAAGATTTATCATAATGGTCATAGTGGGCATGGGTGATGAGGATTACATCAGCACGCAGGCGTTCTTTTGGGATTGGAAGAGGGCTATGCCGTCGGTAGAGGGGGATATTTCCTAAAACAGGATCGACGGCTACCGTTGTTTCTCCCACTTTAAGCCACAGCGATGCATGTCCGAGCCAGAGAGCATATTCGCCCTCAGGAAGAGCTTCTTGAGAGAGGATGGGGAGGTTAGATCGATCTGTGCGCCGTTTTCGAAAAGATTTAGAGAATTGCCATTTGAGTATCGTCGTAAAGGATACCTTAGGGGAAGTGTGATGATGCGGCATAATATCCCTTTTTTTCTCAATAGGTAATTGTACCGTTTGGATGATTAATCACTCATGCCTTTTTTTTAGACAGAAATGAGCAATTTTTCCAGTATAAACGGACATTGTTCTCTCGTATCTGCTATACAATTCTCTCACATGAGATGAGGGGAAACGATGGAACACGAGAACAAAGAAACAGTGGATAGATATGTCACTTTTATGAATATCGACTGTTATAAGCATGCGACCGAAGTGATAGACGCCATTATTGAAGTGACGGAGGATGAAAAATACAACAACCGTTTTTGGGAGGTATTTAAAGAAAAAATACCCCAAAGCTACCATGAGAAACAATCCGATGAAAAAGTTCTCTACCATGTTTGCGCGTCTGTTTTTTATATCGAAGAGCTATTTGAGGAGAGCCAACATACGATAGGTCTTGAATTAATGAAAAACTGCGAGTATCAGTGCTGCTAAGATTTTTTAGAGGATTGAAAGGGGGTTGTGACTACTATTGCGGTAATTAAAATCGGAGTAGGAAATGGAGCAGTTTGCGTTTATCATAGCTTTGTTGCTGATCGGTATGGCACTTCAAAGAGGTTCTGCTCCTGTAGATTTTGCTAAAAGTCTCAATTTTTTTGTTATTTATGTCTCCTTGCCTGCTACCGTACTACTGCAGGTTCCGAAGATTCATTTGGATATGTCGGCATTCGGGGTGGTGCTGATCCCTTGGCTATTATTACCGATTACTGTGGCTATCGTTATAGTGATGACCCGTAATCATCCCTCTCATGTCCGCGCCGCCTTGCTCCTTGTCCTGCCGCTTGGTAATACCTCATTCGTGGGAATTCCTATTACTCAGACCTTACTCGGCTCAGATGCGATTGCGTATGTTTTAATGTATGATCAGTTTGGGACTTTTTTGATCCTCTCGTTGTATGGAAGTGCCGTGATTGCGAGATATGAGAGCGGGAAAATTCATAAGCGGCTGATTGTCCGAAAGATGCTCCTGTTTCCCCCTTTTTTGATTTTGCTGTTTGCTCTTGCGTGGGGGGAACTCCCTTTTGTTATACAACCCTATGTACAAACCCTCTCTTCAACTCTTGTCCCCTTAGCGTTGATATCGGTCGGGTATTCGCTCCGTTTTGGGGGAGATATTGATTATCCCCTTTTTACAAAAGCACTGAGTCTAAAATTAATAGTGATGCCCCTTATTGCTTTTGGGATTTTGTTTGCGATGGGAACCGACCCGCTCGCTCTGAAAACGGCGGTACTTGAATCGGGGATGCCTTCGATGATTACTGCCGGTGCATTGGCCATAGCCTCAGGGTTTGCTCCGGCACTTAGTGCCGCATTGGTAGGGTATGGGATACTTGCGGCATTAGTGACTTTACCGTTGCTCGCGTATTTGATGGAGAGGTTGCTTTAGCCTCCCTGTTGATGCGATCCGTCACAGTAGGGCTTACGACCGGATCGTCCGCATCGACATAACCATCTATCGGTTTCAACCTCTTCAGAAAATTTGATCGGTGTTTTGCCGGTTCCTTCATGATTTCCGTCGCAAAACGGAAAGGTACTCGATTGTCCGCAGGTGCAGTACCAATACTCTTTATCGGCATCCAATGAGGCTTTAAACGGGTTGTTTTGAAAATGGGTTTCCATACACTACTCCTCAAGCGAAAGTAGAAAATCATAACATGAGTTGAATGGAATGAAATAAAAATTTAGGATTAATAGAATTTGAAATAATTGATAGGTAGGAAGTTATGTAGTTTTGTGATGGCGGGCCACCAAGGATTTGAACCTTGGGAGGTTTAACCCTCGCCGGTTTTCAAGACCGGTGCAATCGACCACTCTGCCAGTGACCCGTATAAAAATGAAGCTATCTTTTTCTATGCTGGAGGCGGCACCCGGATTCGAACCGGGGATCAGAGCTTTGCAGGCTCATGCCTTACCGCTTGGCTATGCCGCCACCATGATGGTGCCCGGAGCCGGACTTGAACCGGCACAGTGTTACCACCGAGGGATTTTAAGTCCCTTGCGTCTACCGATTTCGCCATCCGGGCTTCACGTAGAAAAAAACATCTCAGTTCAAACATCAAAAAGCAATGTTTCAACTGAGATTCTGGAGCGGGAAACGAGGTTCGAACTCGCGACCCCAACCTTGGCAAGGTTGTGCTCTACCACTGAGCTATTCCCGCATTGTTTTTGTGGACTGGAAGTATATCAAAATTTTTAGTGTGTGTAAAGAGTTTTTAGAGAAACTTGCCGTATAATCACTTTATTATAAAATTATGAGTTAGATTTCCATCTTCACGGGAATGACGAGATATAAAGGATAAAAATGCGCAGTGATACCATTAAACGGGGATTTGATAAAACTCCTCACCGAAGTTTACTCCGAGCAACCGGACTTAAAGACGAAGATTTTGACAAACCGTTTATCGGGGTGGCAAACTCTCATATCGATATTATTCCGGGACATTTTTTCCTTCAAGAGTACGGACGAATCGTAAAAGAGGCAATCCGCGAAGCGGGGGGAGTCCCTTTTGAGTTTAATACCATCGGTGTCGATGACGGTATCGCGATGGGACACGATGGGATGCTTTACTCCCTTCCTAGCCGTGAGTTGATCGCGGATTGTATCGAGACGGTGATGAATGCCCATAAACTCGACGGTCTTATCTGTATTCCGAATTGTGACAAGATTGTTCCGGGGATGTTGATGGGGGCATTGCGCGTTAATGTGCCGACGATTTTCGTCTCAGGCGGACCGATGAAGGCCGGGCATAAAAAAGACGGTACCCCGATCGATTTGGCAACCGCGTTTGAAGCGGTTGGACAACACGCCGATGGGAAAATGTCGGATGAAGAACTGTATGAGATTGAGTGTGAAGCGTGTCCAAGCGGCGGAAGCTGTTCGGGGATGTTTACCGCCAACTCGATGAATACCCTCTGCGAAGCGATGGGCGTTGCCTTGCCGGGTAACGGTACGGTTCTCGCTATGACGCCCGAACGTATCGAGATGGTTAAGACGGCGGCACGCCGTATCGTCGAGATGGTCAAAGATGAAAATGCTCAAAAATGGAATATGCGTAATATTTTGAATGATAAAGCGATTCACAATGCTTTTGTTATCGATATGGCAATGGGGGGAAGTTCTAATACGGTTCTCCATTTGCTCAGTATCGCCAAAGAGGCAGAGGTTGATTTCGATATTACGAAGATCAATGAAATCTCTGAAAAAGTAGCCCATATCGCGAAAATATCTCCCTCATTATCGACGGTACACATGGATGATATCAATCGTGCAGGCGGCGTGAATGCCGTTATGAAAGAGGTGAGCCGACGAGGTGGTGTGTTAGAATTGGATGCGATGACGATCACGGGTGAGACATTAGGAGAGCGGATCAAAGATGCGGTGATCAAAGATACTAATATCATCCATACTAATGAAAATGCCTACTCTCCAGTGGGAGGTTTGTCGATTCTTTTCGGAAATCTCGCCGAAGAGGGCGCCGTCGTTAAAACAGCGGGGATTACCCCTAATATGCGACAATTCAAAGGTTCTGCCGTTTGTTTTAACTCTCAAAATGAAGCCATCGCCGGAATTATGTCTCATAAAGTAAAAGCGGGTGATGTCGTCGTTATCCGCTATGAAGGTCCTAAAGGGGGTCCGGGGATGCAAGAGATGCTCGCCCCTACGGCGCTTATTATGGGGATGGGACTTGGGGAGAGCGTTGCGCTCATCACGGATGGACGTTTTAGCGGTGCGACTCGCGGTGCCTCGATCGGTCATGTCAGTCCCGAAGCGGCAGAGGGAGGTCTCATCGCACTTATCGAAGACGGTGATGAGATCGAACTCGATGTTGATAGCCATCTCTTGCAGCTCAATGTGAGTTATGAAGTGTTGGAACAGCGACGTTTGCATTGGAAGCCGATCAAAAAAGAGATCACATCAAAATGGCTTAAGCGCTACAGCCTCCTCGTCTCTAACGCCTCTAACGGTGCCGCATTAAAAACAGAGTTATAATCCTCTCATGTACCGGAGGGTTGGAACTCCGGTACAATCTTCTGCAACGCTTCAATGGCGTTAGTATTCGCTAAGAGTTTTTCTATATCTTCTTTTAACGTTTCAATCGGGTAATGGGTGGAACGGGCAATCATAATCGATTCAAATGCCGTTTTTTGTTCACTCTCATCGATAAGCAGTTCTTCATAGAGCTTTTCCCCCGGGCGTAAGCCGGTATAGACGATATCGATAGGTACGGACGCATAAAGGCGAATCATTGTGTGTGCCAAATCGGCGATTTTGACACTCTCCCCCATATCGAGAATAAAGAGCTCTCCTCCGCGTGCAATGGCAGCAGCCTGTAAAACAAGCTGGCATGCTTCGCTGATGAGCATAAAATAGCGGGTAATATCGGGATGGGTCAGGGTAATCGGCCCACCCGCTTCGATTTGAGATTTGAATTTTGGGATAACGCTCCCACTGGAGCCGAGAACGTTTCCGAATCGTACCGCAACGATTTCACTGTTACGAGGATCGACATTTTGGGCATAAAGCTCTACCACCCGCTTTGTTGTTCCCATCACATTAGTAGGACGGACCGCTTTGTCGGTTGAGATAATGACAATTTTCGGAACATTATGTTCTATCGCACTGTCGATGACATTGCGGCTCCCTATGACATTGTTCATGATCGCCGTTTGGATATTTGCTTCACAGAGAGGAACGTGTTTATACGCCGCCGCATGAATGACGATGTCGGGCCGGCTTTTTTCTATAATTCCGTCTAGTGTGTCACGATCGATAATATTGCATAAATAGAGCTCGGCTGAGGGGACTTTTTCACCGATTTGGTAGAGATTGTATTCGCTGTGATCGATCAAAATAAGTTTTTGCGCACCGAAGCGGTGACATTGCAAAACAATCTCGCTTCCTATGCTTCCCCCAGCACCGGTGATAAGGACGCACTTCTCACTAATAAAGGCTTCAATGGTTTGGGTATCGAGATCTTTAGGATGGCGGGCGAGGAGCTCTTCCACCGATAAAGAGGTAATAGACTCTTTTCCATCGGATAAAAGGGTGGAGCGCTTAATATCGGTTATCCCGGCATCGGAGAGGATTTTATAGGCGTGTTGCAGATACTCACTGGGTAGCGACCCGTCAATAATGGCTGCCGAGACTCGTTTTGATTCGAGTAATACACCAAGGTCATTTGCCCCGGATATTTTAAGATTTTGGATGGTTGAATTGATCAGGTTATAGTTTTTTTCTTGTACCGCAATAATTCCTACGGGATAATAATCGTTTGAATCCTCAAGCATACTTTTGATGAGGTTTGCCGTATTCGCGGAGATCCCTATAATCAGGGTAGGTTTGTGGGCATCTCCTTTGGAAGACTCTATCATAAGCCGTTTAGATAAACGTAATGCGCCGATTAAAATAAGGGATAAAACCATATCGATACCGATAACACTTCGAGGCATCGGAAAAAAGAGGGAAGTATTGAGTAAATAGAGGATAAAAAAACCTGTAAAGGCAAGAATATGGGCATAAAAGAGCTGTTTGGCATCTTGCAGACCGAAAAAACGCCATGTCATACGATAGATTCCAAAGAGATAAAAGCTTCCCCATTTTAATAATACGAGAGTAAAGAAGACAAAATAAAATTGGGACATATAATGTAGAGGGATATTAAAATCAAAACGAAGCGCATACGCAAAATAAAGCGATACAAAAAAGAGGATAAAATCAGCACTTAAAAAAAAGAGTGATCTTGTGATAAAAGTGGGGGCCGGCAGCCCTAAATTAGCCTCTTTTTTAGTTAATGCCATACTTATATCTTTAATTTAAAAATTTTTGTCAACGGGCTAAGGATAACGGGCTGAAATAAATTTCGATCATAGTGCTCCAAAACAAACATCTGAATGTAGGTGGAGTTAAAATAAAAATCATCCATAACAAGAAACTGCCCATAACTTGCCATATGAATAACGGTTAATCCCTCTGAAGCAAAGTTTTGTCGATTGACCTGGAGTTTTTGTTTCGGATCGTATCCCACTTGATAAAAGGCTTTGATCGGGAGATTTTGCGTTCCAAGCTTAAGGGTATTGGTTGCTTTAATGATCGAGACCCCTTGTCCTAACTCGATAGTTTTCCCTGCGTCTTGAATCCTCTGTGAGGCATAAAAGAAAGGCTGGGGGGAACTTTTCCCTGTTTTCAAATCAAGATTGCTAAAGAGTGCGGATGTGGGAAAAATTTCCATCATACGCAACGGTAAATAAAGGTATACATCCCGTGTCTTAGGGGGTGTCTTATATTCCGCAAGAGCTATAGCCGTGATAAAATCATTAGGATCTTTAAATCCCTCTTCATGCATCATGTATTCAAAAACACTGGAGTAGGTAGAATTTTTATCGCGAAAGTTTTTTTCCATATATTCGGTATTAAGCCGCATCATATGGGCCACGGATATCGGGTCTTGGTTGGTTAGAACAAACGAGATCGGGTAGTTTTGTCCGCCCGAGTGCTGTGCGCCATCCGCCCATGTTTTCACATCAGCATAATAACGGATAGGAAAACCGAAATCCCACCACCCTATCATATAATCTTCACTCGAAGCCATTTTGTTCAGTTCACTAAGTGCAAGAACCTCATGATTGGTCAATACGGGTGGAGTCATATAGGCTTTAATGTGGGTATAGTTGGGATAAAGAGCTACAAGAGTAAAGGTTCCGATGCTTAAATACTTAAGAAAAGGTTTTGTCAAAAATTGGCTGACATAAAGAATCAAGAAGGCGATACCGATTGCCATAGGCGGTACGGCATAGATGGTAAAGCGTAATCCGGCAGACATGGCGATGAATCCCAATCCTACTAGCGGTAAGGTAATGAGGAGCGGACGATAAGCAATAAGTGCCAAAACATACCCTATGACTGCTAGAACAAAAGTGATGGGATGTCCGCTGATTCGTTCGGCAAAGACACTGAATGGGATATGTCCGGCTTCTCTTACGGTAGTCATAACATCGTAAAAGTTCAAAGAAGCACTAACCGTTTCGCTGTTCCCCCGAAAAAAGTACCCCTGAATAAAATGAAGAATCGGATCCACTCCGCCTGTTGAAAAATAGAGGACGATCACAGCAGCGAAGGTAGCAAAAAAAACTTTGTTAGAAAGGTCTCTTTTAAAATGAAACAGTGCGAATAAAATAAGGGCTAAACTTATTTTACTGATAATCGGGATTGCTAGAATACCGATAAGGATAAAGAGGGCTATTTTGTAAAGATAAATATTTTTGCGATCAATTAGGATCGCATAGCCGATAATCATCCCGAATAAAGCGGTGTCGAGCGCGTAGGCTTGAGGATACCACCATTGGTAAAGTGCAATCGATACGGTAATAGGGATAAGATAGCGGTTACGCTGATGGGTCAGTGCGAGGATGAGTGAATACATCTCCAGTACAGGAAATACGATATTAAGCATATCGGTATCGTAGTACCCCATCATTGTACGGTTGTAATAACTGTGGGCAACGGAGGCGATGAGTGCGGATATAAAGCCCAAGGTCGTTTGGTTGAGCGCACGGCCGATCAAAATCATCGGGATAACAATCAAAGAGCCAAGAAATCCCGGCATATAGAGGATAAGGGCTTCAAAGCTCACGGGGATGATTTTGGAGAGGGCGGCGGTGAGTTGAGCCGGTGCCCCATCAATCGGGGATTGATCATTTGCAGTATGGTTGCCGGCAAGAATATCACGGGCACCCTCAGCAAAGTAGTATCCATCGTTATTGTTGATCATCAGTTCATTATTCCAGCGAAACTGCGGAGCATCTCCAAGAGCGTCAATCCAAATAAAACGGAGTGAAATGGAAAAAATATAGGCGATAGCGATAAAAATAAATAACGTGCGCAAAGAGTTGCGTTCTTCGTGTAATTTTAACATTTCGTTTTGTTGCTCCGTATTTTTATAAGGGTATTTTAGCCAAATGATGTAGCATTATCAATTAGTTATGCGCCATCACCGCTTTTAGATGGAAAGTAATTTTTTCCAGTTCATCCGTACTCAAAGAAGAGCCGCTAGGAAGACAGATTCCTCTTTGAAACAGCATATCGCTGACCCCGTTTAGACGCCCTTTAGTGCCATGAAACAGAGGTTGTGCGTGCATCGGTTTCCATAGGGGACGAGACTCAATATTTTGCTCTTCAAGAGAGAGGCGGATACGCTCAGGTGAGAGGTGTTCCGGTAATATCAGCGTGGTAAGCCACCGATTGCCTAAACTCCCTTTTAATTCAGGCATAAATGATATTTCAGGTACTTCTGAAAAAGCTTTTCGGTAATATTCAAAGATCTCTCTGCGCCGCTCAATCCTCTCGGGTAAAACTTCCATTTGTCCCCGACCGATCCCTGCGACAATATTCGACATTCGGTAGTTATAGCCGTATTCGGTGTGTTCGTAGTGGGGGGCATTGTCTCGTGCTTGGGTACTGAGGTGACGGGCATGGGAAATGAGTGCTTCATCATCACTGACCAGCATTCCGCCGCCGCTGGTGGTGATAATTTTATTTCCGTTAAAACTGTAAATCCCCATTTTTCCGAAGGTTCCGCTCTGTTTCCCCTCATACGTTGCCCCTAAACTCTCAGCAGCATCTTCGATGAGGTGAACGCCATAGTGTTCACAGATGGTTGCGATCCGTTTCACATCGGCACATTGGCCGTAGAGGTGGGTGAGAATAAGTGCTTTGGGTTGTTTTTTCCTTGTAGAAGCGCGGTGGGATAGTTCCTCTTCTAGCAGATTAGGATCGAGGTTCCAGCTGGCGGTATCGGAATCGATAAAAAACGGGGTACATCGTTCGTAAAGAATCGGAGCGATAGAGCCGATAAAAGTGAAGGTACTTGCCATCACTTCATCGCCCTCTTTAATCCCCAAAACCCGTAATGCCAAATGAATTGCCGCTGTTCCGCTGGTCAGGGCAAGGGCATATTTCGCACCGGTATAGGATTTAATCTGCGCTTCAAATGTATCCACATTGTGCCCAAGCGGTGCGATGTAGTTACTCTCAAACGCTTCTTGGATGTAGGAGAGTTCATTTCCTCCCATGTGGGGAGGAGAGAGAAAAATGCGCTTATTCATAGTCGATTCTTTTGTGTTGGATTTCCGAGGAATTTTTCCATCGTTGCTGAGCCTTCTTGGGAGATACCTTCTTTGATGAGCACTTTTTTGAGGGTTAAAAAAATGATGTTGAGGTCATTCCAAAACGAGAGACTATCCACGTATTCAACATCGTAACGAAATTTCTCTTCCCAACTGATGGCATTACGCCCGTTGACTTGCGCCCACCCTGTGATACCGGGGAGAACGTCGTGCCGTCTTTTTTGTTCGCTATTATACAACGGAAGGTACTCTACCAGTAACGGACGAGGACCGATAAAACTCATCTCCCCTCTAAGGACATTTAAAAGTTGCGGAAGCTCATCGAGGCTGAGGGCTCGGATCACTTTTCCTACCCCCTTAAGTCTTAATTCATCGCTTAAAAGCTCGCCGTTATCATCTCGCTCATCGCTCATGGTACGGAATTTATAAATGGTAAAAATATTTCCTTGATACCCCGGTCTTTTTTGGGTAAAAAAGAGAGGTCGCCCCATTTTGAGATAGACGGCAATCACTACTGCACTAAAAACAGGGATAAAGAGGAATAGGAGCAAAAGGGCACCGATGCGATCCAAAAGGGGTTTAAAAAAGTGTTTATACATACGAAGAATCCGTGTTTAAGAGGGTTTCCAACTCACGGTGGAGGGCATCCCAATAAAAATGTTGGTCGTATCGGTTGAGGATACTTTTTCTTGCATTATTTTTTAACGCCGCGTAGAGGCTTGGATCATGCAGGAGTTTTTCTACGGTTTGGGTGAGGTGGGTAATATTTTTCGGCTGAGTGAGGAGGCCGTTTTCCCCTTCGATAATCACTTCATTACATCCATTGATATCGGTTGCAATGAGGGGGAGCCCGCAACTTCCCCCTTCGATAAGGACATTGGGGAGTCCTTCACGGTATGAGGGGAGAATCAGCAGATCGGAAATACAAAAGTAGGGGCGGATATCGTGCTGAAAAGGGAGCACGTGGATGTGGGGGTGATTTTGGATAAGCTTATACGTCTTGGGTGCGATAGGGTCGAGATGATGCTCATAATCGCCCACCATTAGAAGATGAAAGGTTGGGTGCTTATGCGCAAGGGTATCAAAGGCGATAACAAGCTCGTTTACCCCTTTGTCCGCAACGATGCGCCCCGTAAAAAGGGCTACAAAATCGCTATCATCAATGCTAAGATTTTGGCGGAGCGAGGATTTCTCTTCGAGACTCATAGTATCTTGAAAGTAGGCGGTATCCACCCCGTTGACCGATCCGTATCCGATCACGTTCACCTCTTTGGAGGTCAACTCTTCGGCAATGATCTTCGGGAGATTGAGACTGTTGGCATAGAGATGGGTAGCAAAAAAATAGGTGATTTTTTCGATCGATTTAAGAAGAAAGCGCCGTTTTCCCTGTGAGCCGAAATAGGCCAATCCCACAATGAGGTGTATTCTCAGAGGAACGCGGGCAAGCCAAGCGGCCATCATCCCGAGCAGTCCGGCTTTCGGGGTGATAGAATAGACCATATCGGGTCGTCTGCGACGAAAATGCGACCAGAGAGTGAAGAGGATTTTAAGATCTTTCAAGGGATTGATTTGGCGGGTAAAATCGACAAGGGTGATCGTAACGTTTTCATACGCTTTGATTTTTTCGATGCTGCTGCCATTCGAGGTGATAATCTCGATATCATAGTAATCACTCAGGTATCGGGGCTGCCCTTTGAACCATGTTTCCAGAGAGAGAGGAACGGTAACAATAATCGAAATTTTCTTTTTCATGGGGTGCATTTTAGCCGTTCCAACAGATAGCTCTCGACATCGATAGTGGTGTTATGCGTGAGGAGCTCCGACATAATCGCATTATTGGCAGTGGAAATTTTGAGTTCATCACGAGATAGATTTTGAGTTTGCAGTTCGATTTGATGATTTTTTAAAAAATCGAGGACGTTGCGGATCGATGTTCCTCTGCCGCTTCCGATATTAATGATCGGGATATTGGGTGTGGTGAGTAAACGCTGATAAACTTTGACGACACTGTCGATATGGATAAAATCACGGATAGCATTGCCATTGTTGATGATGGTTAATGGCTCATTTTTGGTATAGGCAGTGAGGATTTTATTGATGATCGAGAACGTGTCATTTCCGCCGAACATGTTAAATATACGGGCGATTGTGTAGTCGATCTGACGGTTTTCGGCATATTTTTCGATCAGTTTTTCATTGCTTACTTTCAGTGATGCGTGGAGGTTGAGAGGCTTTACTTCATCTTGTTCATCACAGAAGATATTGTTTCCATAGACCGAACTGCTACTTGTATAGATGATCTTGGCAATAGGTGTTGTGTTGAAATACTCTAAAACTTTGGCGGTAATATGGATCGAATTTTCGATGTATTGAGCGATATGTTCGGACTCATTGAGTTGTGTCGCCGTTTGAAAATTATTGAAGATGAGATTGATAGTTTGATCGGTATAAGGGGCTAAGAGTTCTATGTTTTCGGATAGTTTTCGTGAGGAAAGTGCATGAGAACCCTGAAGTTCGGCAAGAAGTGCCTGAGTTAGATTACTGTGCTGACCGATGATGAGGGTAGTCAATGAGAACTCCATGCGTTAGCAAGTTTGCGTCGCAACAGTTTAGCGCTATTTAGGATATTTGCCAAGCAAAAATGACCAAAGGAGATGCGCGTTTCGAGGAATAGGAGCGAGAGCATATAAAAGATTTTGCGGTAGCTTTTATCGGAGTGTCGGTTGGAGATGGACGCGGAATGGACACGGTAGTAGATGAGTGCCTCCTCAACGGAGGCGGCTGTCATTCCATCTTGCAAATTGAGGATATGAAACATCCAGTCTTCGATAGCGACAAGGCGACTATCTTCGATGAAGCGGCTAGTGAGGGGTTGTCGTAGCATCAGAGTATTGATATTGATGAAATTGCCGTAAATTATCGCATTTTTCGGTGACATCAATCGCAAGAGGAGTGAAAGAAACCGCTGTTTTCGGCTAGGAGAAATTTCCCCGTATTCGTCAATGATTTCGGCGGGTGAGTAGAGCATATCGATGTCGGGGTTATCTATCAAGAAATCGAGTTGGGTTTGCAGTTTATGAGGTTTCCATACATCATCCGCATCCACAAAGGCGATAAATTCCCCCTTGGCATTTTCAATACCGATATTGCGAGGTCTTGCGGGACCGCCGAAGTTGGTTTCGGATAGTATCAGGTTCACTCGGGAATCATCGGCGCCATAGCGTCGGACAATGTCACAGCCTCCATCGGTTGATGCATCATCCACGACAATGACTTCGATGTTACGATAGGTTTGTGCCAAAACGCTCTCAAGGGTCTGGGCAATAAAACGTTCACCGTTGTAGAGGGGGATAATGATCGAAATGAGAGGGGTAAGTGTCGGTTCCACAGGACTAGATAGCTTTACAAATAAAATGTTTTAGCGACTCTTTTTTCGTCCCTTTGAGGGTTGCCATCTTCGTATCGATGCTCTCCGTGAGCTCAAATCCTGCGCGGGTTATCGCTTCTTTCCAATACCACATCGGATACATTTTATCTCCTAAATAAGGGTCGTATTCAAAAAAAGCGGAGGAAATTTTAGGAGAGACGAGGGTATATTTTCCCAAAACGGCACGTAAAAAGATTTTGGAGAATGCAAATGCCAATCGTGCGAGATATTTGCCATAAGCTGAGGGGGTTTCATTGATAATCATTAACATCCCGCCAGATTTTAGTTTACTCCGTATTTCGTTGAGCAAAAACTGTAAATTATCGGCATGATGGAGTGCCGCAGAAGCTACGACCATATCCAAGGAGCCCTCTTCGAGCTGAATCGGAGAAAACATCCCCTCGATCATGGTGATTTTGGAGGGGTCGCCGTGCATGATCTCGATGACTCCTGGCATGATGTTATAAAGATAGTTTTTACTCGTATCCACCGCGAGGATTGATTTGACCTTTTCAAATGTCGAGAGGTAGCCGCTCAGCCATCCCCCTCCGCATCCCAAATCGAGAATAGTGCACTCATCGACGAGATAGTTTTTCCAGTTGATGAGTTTGGCTGCATCTAAAAAATTGCATTCTTCGCATACCTGATGATAATATTTAGTGGAATCTTTGTTCCACTCTTTGACCTGCGGATAGGCGTTTTCCATTGAAGTATCCCACTGGGAGACTGTGAAATTGATTTGTTCGGAAATCCAATTGGTATTCATCTCTTATCCTCTTCAAATACGTTGTTAAACCAGTTTTCAAAGAGATATCTCTCAAAAGCAAGATCGCTTAGAAAATCGGTTTTAAAAAAATCCAAGTCGATGTGCAAGTGGTTTCGATCGAGTATTGTAATGTTTTGATCATTATAAAAAGGTTCGTCTTGGATGTTTTTATTGGTCGTAATCAACTTTAAACCCGCCCCTAGCGCTTCGAATGTCCTCATGGTGAGTCCATACTGTATGTTCAGCTCGATATCGAGGGTAGCAAATGACTTTTTGTAGACGTTCAAAATCTCATCCATCCCTACAGAGTAGGTTTTTAGGTAGTCTAAATCTTTGAATTTTAGAATACCGAAGCATAGGAGTCTAAAGAGCGCCATTTTGGTGATATAGAGATGGTGTTTAAAGGTTAATCCGTTTGCTTGGCAAAAGGCATCGATAAATTTGACGATTTCCAATCGGTCGCTGTGATAGGCACCGTAAAAAACGATGTCGTATTGTTTGGGTTGTTTATGTTCGGCGATCTCTTTGTATCGGTGCGTATAAAAGAGGGGAAGATACTCTAACCCGTAACGCTTCGCATCCTCTTTGTCAAACGTTTTGACACGATCAAAATAGCTAATGATGGGTTCGTAGTTGCTTTGTTGGTTAGAATCCCATTGATACATCACAAACTTGGCATTCGGAAGTTTAGTCTTTAATGTCTCCATTGCATCAGCAGTGAGGATACCTCCACGGATTACAAAAACGATATCGTAAGCGTTAGGCGAGACACTCTCCAAAATCCTATCGAGATATTTTTTTTTGATCGCTTTGGCGAGGAAAGGGAGGAGTTTTTTCGCCGTTCGGTAAGGGGGGGTGTAGATATCTTCGGGATAAAAGGTTACAAGAGCGTTTTTAGATTCCATATAATGGATGATTTGAGTGTGATAGGAATAAAATTTCGGTGCGATAAAAAGGATCTTCTTCCCCGAGAGATCGATCATTTATAAAGACCTTTTTCCCTCATCTCTTTGATACTTTGTTCGTATTTGTCTTCAACGACCTCTTGCTGCTCAACCCACCTTGTAAATCGGCGGATCCCCTCCTCAAAGCTCACGGAGGGTTTAAATCCGAGCTTTTCGGTAATATGTGTTAAATCGGCGTAGTTGTGGCGAATATCTCCAAGACGGTAGTTTCCGCTCACATGTATCTTTGAGTCGCTTTGGTAAGCACTTTTTAGCGTTTGCGCTACCGTGAGGACATCCGTTGCGACCCCTGAGCCGACATTAAAAACGCTATAAGCGGCTTCCTCTTTTTCAATACCCAAGATAGTGGCTTCGACGACATCGTCGATATAGACAAAATCACGGCTCTCTTTACCGTCTTCGAAAATGGTGATATCGTTACCGTTTTTGATACGGGTTGAGAAGATTGAGAGGATCCCCGTATAGGGGTTGGAGAGCGATTGCCCAGCACCGTAGACGTTTTGGTAGCGGAACGCGACAGCGGGGATGTTTAGCGATTTACCCATCACCATAAACATCTGCTCTTGAACCTGTTTGGTGATACCGTAGATGGAGGTAGGGTGAATTTTGCTCTCTTCATCGGTTGGCAAAAGATCGGTATTCTGGGAGCAAAGGGGACACTTTACATTGAAATCACCCGATTTCATGTCGCTATCAAGCCGCTCGGTCGGATAGACAATACCGTGATCGGGACAGGAATGTTTTCCTTCTCCATAGATCGCTCGGGAAGAGGCGATGACCATTTTTTTGACCGAGTGCTCTTCATTCGCCAAAATATCGAGAAAAATCGAGGTGCCTTTGATGTTGACGTCGGTGTATTTCTCGATCTCATACATCGATTGTCCCGTCCCCGTCTCTGCCGCTAAATGGACAACGATCTCTACCCCTTCGAGGGCATTTTTCCAATCGTCGTAGCTTAAAACGCTCCCTTTGATAAAACGGACTTTGTCGCAAATAGCGCGGTAAAGGACAGAGTCTTCTCCATTGTCGCCGTGAATCTGGGGGGATAGATTATCGAGAACCGTGACACGGTATCCTTGTTCGATAAGGCGAAGGGCGAGATTAGACCCGATAAATCCGGCACCGCCGGTGATTAAAATAGTTGTAGCCATGCTCACTTTCTTATTATACATTTATCCATTGATTGGTAGTCGAATTATACCTTTTTATCACCTGCGCAGGGGTTCCTACCGCTACACAATAATCGGGGATATCGTTGGTAACGACCGAATTGGCACCGATAATACAATGCTTTCCGATAGAGGCACCGATAACGGAGACATTTTCGCCGATCCAGCTGTTATCACCAATCTTTACACTTTTTTTAAAGACGATCGGCTGATCCATAATTGGTTGAGCAATATCTTTATACGCGTGGAGGTTATCAGAAATGTAGACTTTGTCGGCAATAAGAACATTTTTGCCGATCATAACCTCGCGGAGTGCGACGATATGGGCAAATCTGCCGATCGTGGTTCTCTCTCCTATCACGAGTTGCGGGAGGGTATCATTTTGACGCAGCGCCAAGAGCCACACTTTGGTGTTAATGGAGACATAATCTCCTAGTGAAATATAGCGCTCCCCCTCAATAATGTCAGGATTGAGGATAGCCACTTTTTTACCAAACTGCTTGAAGGTATGGGCAAAAAAGGCTGCGAACCAGTGTCGTTGAAGAGTGTTCATAACGCGTTTATAAAAACTAAATGAAATCATTTGGTATTTTCCTCTACAGCATCTAAAAAAGCTTTAGGATCGGAAAAGAGCGGGGCAAGCCGTCGTAGTGTCGATTCATCCAGTTCCCACCATTTAGAATCTAGCAATTTTTGAATGGTCTCGTTGTTGAACCGTTTTTTGATTTCACGCGCTGGGACACCGCCGACAACACTGTAGGCTTCGACGTCACGGGTAACGACTGCACCCGCACCGATTACGGCACCTGTCCCGATGGTTATACCCGCTTTGATCATTGCTCCTGTTCCGATCCAAACATCGGTATGGACAGTTGTTGTAGGGCTATTGTCCGTGTAATGAGATGTAGCTGTCAAAAAACGGGGAAGCGGTTGGCTGGGATCGTAAAATACGGGAGAGCTGCTTACCCCATCTATCGGGTGTGATGCCAATCCGATTTGGACATTTGCGGCGATAGAGCAAAACGAGCCGATTTGAGCATTGTTGATCACCGACCCGCTTTGTATATAGCTGTATCGTCCCAAAGAGGAGTGTATTACTATCGTATCGGGAAACAAAACAGAGTACGATTCCAATACGGATGAAAAATCAGCAATAGCTCCTGCATGAATGGTACTCATAGGAAATCGACGACGTAGCTGCCAGAGTCGTATCGCTTTTTTTATACCTGAAATCATTGGTTTTGCCCATCTTTTTCTAATAGTTCATACACGAAATCGATATTTCTCTGCATGTTGTTACCATCGAGCGGACCGATATAGCGCTCCATGACAGTGCGATCTAAAAAAGCATTATAACGTGTATCATCAGATTGAAAATCAACAAATGCCTGAACCAAATCATCAACACTGCCAACCGTTACCAGTTCCGATGTGCCGTCAAACGGAGGATACATTATTTCAGCATCTTTTTTATAATAGATCGCGGGGATACCGAGGCAAGAGGCTTCAAAAAGGGTCTGCGAATAGATGGTGATATAGAGATCAGTCTTATCTAGAACGCTTTTCATAGAGGCGGTACTTATCAGCTGGACACGAAGGTCGGGGAAAAAGGTTGCTACAAAATCGGAATATTGCTTTTCGTATCCGTTAGGCCGTACTTTGATAATAATCTCCATCGGGGCAAGGGTATTTATCATCTTCTGTAGTGCCGATAACACATCGTATAGAAATTCAAATTCTACCGCTACGTATGAGTTCAAATCGATAGGATTAAATCCAGATGTACCGATTGTGATGGTAGGGCTGGTACGATTAATAACTCTGAGGCTTTTGAGCGGAGGATAATTATCCATGCGAGGGTCTCCGAGACAAACAATGTCTTTCATATTTCGAAAATAGTGCTCTTTGATACTCGGTGAGTATGCGTTGATATAGGTAGCGTATTTGGCTTCATCCATAAACTCTCTGGTCAGCATACCGTTGATGATGAGATAGCTCGGAATACCTCTGGCTTTGCAGACACAATCGACCAATGTTGCGGTGAGACCCATATTGGCAATCAATATTTCGAGCTGGATCGGATGTTTATCAAGATAGCGGATAACACTGTGCAATGTACGAAGTATAGGAGATATACGTGACTCAATCCGTGATTCGATGATCGTGTATATCGCTTCGGTAAGATTATCGCCGTTAGTGAGAATAAGAGAAGCATGACGGTTTTCTCTAAAAGCGCTTAACTGATCCGAGGCATAGAGATCAAATGCGTTTAATGAACCGCTGATGGGGATCAAACGCTCAAATCGGTGATCAAGCAGTTTTGATCCTCGTGTAAAATTAACCAAGACGATACGTAAGGCAGGGTCTTTTTTGAGAATCTCAATGAGCTTTCTCGTCGGATGGTACTCTTGGATAAAAAGGGCACGTTGAGATTTGGATTTGGGGATAAGTGCATCAATAATAGGGAGCGTATAGCCGTAAATGGCTGTAACGATCTCTCTGAGGCGAACCAAACCTCCTCGCAAACCTGTTGAGCGGATTTTTTCATCCAGCCACTGCGCAATCGGAAAATAAAAGACCGCTTTGGAAGCTAATTTGGAGGAGGGTTGAACGTCAAAGCCATATCTATTTAGAATAGTGTTTATCCGAATATCGTCGCTTCCTAGATAGAGAGCATCGAATGAAATGTTTTTTAATTGGGCAAGACACAAAGAGAGGCGTGTGTAAGAGACCAGATCGTTCCAAATATCCAATCGTAATGAAAATCCGAACGGGATATTTTTGTAAGTGAAAATATCCTTTCCGTTAGCATCATAATGCCAGTTTTTTAAGAAATCGGTCACCAAAAAATTATTTTCTTGCATGGTGGCTTGATCGATTAGATGGTCGATGTAGTAAACCTCGCCTCTCAAGGCGTGAATTTTGTGTTTTAGTCCAAAGTCGTACGTGAGTACCAAATCCAATGCGGGATCATACGTCGCATCCTCCCACCACTCTATCGAATCGAGAATAAAAATGTTTCGGTATTCGGATTTCAATGAAAAAATAGGTGCAGCGGTGTTAGGCATCAACAGCAGTATCCTTCGGTTTTTTGGAAAAAAGTGTTTTGATTTCTCCTCGGGATGTTGCAAAAATCTGAGGGAAAATGATTGTTCCAATTATAGTCAACACCGTATAAAAAACGGCACAAACCGATAAATTGATCCACGGCATTTGTATCGATGAGGTGAGGGTAACGCTCACAAAAGCCGCGATAAGAAAGAAAAGAAACGAGTATATCTGGTGAAAGAGAAAAGGGGTCATTTTGGTTTTTAAAAAGGTTGTATTGAAATAGAGTTGGATCGTGACGCCGATGAGCTGCGTGATGAGCATTTTGTACGCGAGACCGAGTGCTCCTAGATTTAAAACGAAAAGGAAAAGAAAGGTAAAAATAAGACCGATAAGAGAGGTGAATAATCCTATGTTGCGATACTGCGACGTATTTCCGTTAGCAAAAAAAAGCGATCCGCTCAATTGTCCATAGGTCTGATGGATCGGATATAGGGCAATAACCGTTAATGCTGATCCGGCGAGGGCAAATTTTTCATCGGTAAAAATTTGGATGAAATGATCGGATTGGAATGCGGTAAAAACGGCAAAAAATGTCGCAACCGAATAGAGCATTGGGATGTAGCGTTTGAAATGGAGCCGAATTTTTTCTATATCTCCCTGTGCAAAGGAGCGGGCAAACTCACGGGTGATGATAGGGGTCATTGAGCTTGTGAACAAAAATGAGACGGCGGCGATAGAGTACGCCAACGTATAAAATCCCGTTTGCTCAGAACCCCCCATCGTTTGGAGGAGCCAGATGTCAAACATCGCAATCGCTACCCCGACAATCGAAAACAAAAGGATAGGGTGGCTGTAGTGGGCGAACTCTTTGATATTTTGGACGATATGAACGCTCTGTCGCCATAAATCGGAGCTAAAGACATTACGTCGGACAAACAAGAGGGAGGCAAGGAAAATAAAGAGTAGTGAGACGAGGTAGTTAAACTGAAAATAAGAGACGAGATCAAAGGTGAGATAATAGATAAAGTAGAGCAATAATCCCAAAGAGGCAAATTTATGGACAATTTTGAGGAGTTCGACCGATACGGTCAGGGCATACGCATCGGATAGTTTAATAAAAATTTGGGTTAGCCACGTCAAAAATCCTAGACCCATTGCGATGAAAATATACTCTTGCGGAATAGTGGGGAAAAATATTTCGGTGAATGGGGTGTATCGCAGGAGATAAATCATGAAAGAGATAAGGATAAAAATCGTTCCCATATACAGAGCGTAAAAAGAGATCAACTCTTTGCGTTTCGGATTGGAAGAGAGCTTTGTGAAAAATGCCATTGACGTTCCGGCATCTGCCAAGCCGAAAATTTGAGAAAAAAACTGTTGCAGATAGCTGAATTGCCCATACGCTATGGGGCCCAAAGCTTTAGGGATGAGGGCGATGAAAAGGATGTTGATAGCACCGTTGATGAGGTTTGAAAAAAGTTTTATTAGATATCTTTTTTTAAGGCTATCTTCCCTAGACATCAGGCATCCGTTGTTTTTCTAATAACGCGTGCGGGGGAACCTACGGCGATGGAAAAGGGGGGAATGTCGTGCGTGACAACGCTTCCGGCTCCGATAACACTGTTTTCACCGACTGTGACTCCGGGGAGTATGATGGCATTGGCTCCGATCCAAGAGCCTTTTTTGAGGGTGATCGATTCGGACGGGTAGTGTCCTTGAACCATAATCGGAAGATTCGGATCATCAAACCGATGGTTATGGACGTACATATGGACACCTGAACCGATCATGACGTTCTCTTCGATCGTGATAGAGCCGCTTTTCCCTTCTCTAGGGTCGGCAAAGAGCATTGTTCCCGGACGGATGATGACATTATCACCGATAGAGATCTTGCTACAGCAAATAGCGTATGCCCCAGGGCGAAACTCTGCATTTTTCCCAAAATAGGTAAATTTATTTTGGCACAGAGCAACCATGGAAGATTTCAAATAAAGTTTCCAGTGGGTAAAAGGACAATCCGGACCGATACGGTCACTGCTTTTGTCGAATCGGTATTTGGAAACGATCTCTTGTATCATAAGCTAAACCCGTCATCCACAATAATATTTTGACCGTTGACATATCGGCTCATGTCGCTGAGCAGATAGATGAGTGTCCCTTGCAGATCACTTTTATCGAGCATCCCTTTATTGAGACACTGTTTTTTATAGCTCTCTAAAAAAGGCTCGCTTTGGTGATCGAAAATCCCTCCGGGGCTGATCGCATTGACCCGTATGTTCATCCCTTTGAAATATTTTGCCATGTACTGCGTCAGCATCAAAAGTGCCGATTTGATCGCGGCGTATTCGACCGGCATACTCATAGGGGTATTGTCGTAGACTTCAAATTTTGGGGCGATTACACCGTAAATGGAAGAGATGTTGATGATATTTCCAAATCCCTGCTGTTGGAAGTAGAGGGCGAACTGCTGGCTGGCGAGAAAATATCCGCCGAGATTGAGGTTGAGATTTTCGCAAAAATCGGCGTATTCGACATCAAAAAAATGTTTCCCGTAATTTTTATTCCGAGGGTATGCATTATTGACCAATGCATCGATTTTTCCGTATTTTTGGTTCAGATAGCCAATTGTCTCAGTGAGAGAATCTTTGGAAGTGATGTCCAAAGTCACGAAATCGATGTTGTGGGTATTGAGTTCATTTGAGAGGGTATCTTTTACTTTTGTACCGATTTCTATATTGATATCCGCAATGATAGCGATACCGCCGTTGTTAATAACGGCTTTAACGAACTCTTTTCCGATGAGTCCTGCTCCGCCTGTAATAACGACGACTTGTCCTTTAATCATGATTCTTCCTCATCAAAAATTCGACAAACTCAAAATCAAGTTCCGTATCAATATCGATCGATCTCTCTTCAGGCATGACATATAATCCTGTTTTTTCGAGAAACAGAGAATTTTCATTCAAAATTATATCCCGTTTCCAAATGTAAATCGATGCGTTCATGTCATAGCTTTTCGGTGCATCTTGTCGTCGTACGACACCACACTCCAGTTTTTTTGATAATGCTACTTTCCCTGAGTTATCCATCTCTACCAGATTAAAATAGGGGCTTCGACGTGAGGGCATAGCGGTGATGAGATTATCGTTATTGTCTCTTAGAAATTGCGCGTACGAATCCGTAATATCCTGAACACTTCGAAGCGGTGCGGTAGCATCCAAATCGATCAGAGTATCAAACGTGCACTGATAATGCTCTTCAGATCGGATAAAAGCATCACGGATAACGTCCAATTTTCCGGCGGTATCGGAGGCCATTTCAGGAGAGCGTTTGAAAAAGACTTCAGCGCCGTATTCCTGAGCGGTGGTTGCTATGAGATCGGAGTCAGTGCTGATGACGATATGCTCAAATAATCCTGATTGCTTTGCCTGCTCAATAGTGTAGGCGATGAGAGGTTTGCCGTTGAGGAGTTTGATATTTTTGTTTTTAACCCCTTTTGAACCGCCGCGTGCACATATCGTACAAAGCACCTTAGTCATGATGGTGTTCCTGAATATATGAGATGGTTTTCATGACGGTTAATCCTTCGTGGAGTGTGCATAGGTTTTCTTTGTCCCCTAACGCAGAGCGGTGCATTTTGATAAAGAGGTCATTGCGTTCAAACGGCTCTAACGCGATGGTTTGAATCTCTCCCTCTTTGGTGCCGATTTTTAGTGTATTGTTTATCATGTCGGCAAGTATACTTTGGTTGTTCGTATGAATACTCATCTCCCGCATCGGGATTTTGGAGATATAATCGAGCGAGAGCGTTATCAGTGCATTGTGATCACCTTGAGCGGTAATAACGGTGATATCATCTGAGTCGATTTCTAAATCCGAAATTTTGCCTTGGTAGGAGCTCAAGAGCCTTAGAGGACCGAAGAGCCATTGGGCATAGTCGATTTCGTGACTCAGATCGAGCAACACACCGCCCCCTTGTTCGCTGGAAGCGCTATAGAGGGTGCGATAATCTCTCTGCGGTCTCCATGCGGGGAGGTAGGAACCTGTTTTGATCGATACCGAGATAGGGGTCTCTTCGTTTAGAAGAGTTCGGATGGAGGCAAAAATCGGGTGAAAACGTAAAACATAGCCGACATAGACGCGGTTGTTTTCGATAGTGATCTCTTGATATCGAGCAAAGAGGGGTTTTTCACATAATATGATTTTTTGATTGACGTGTCGGTCAAGATAGATCAGCTGATCAAAGTGTTTATAGGTCTCAGAAGCGATCACAAAATAATCATACGTGTCAATATTCGGAACCTCTTCCAAGGTTTTAAACGTGGTAAGATCATTGAGTGTTTGTGAGGTGACGATATGGATCGCTTCAAAGCTTCCTATCGATGTGAGAACATCATAATGACGTTGACCGATAGAACCGTATCCGATGATGAGCGCCCTCACTGAAACACACCCGCATATTCTTGGTTGGCCCGTTCATATTCTTCCATCTGACCGATATCGAGCCAATATTCCCGTATCAGGAAAGAGAGGGCTTTTTGCTGCTGTTGGATAAGGGTTTCAAACAAAGAGGGCATATCGTAAAACTGGTTTTTAGGGATGTATCGGATCACGTCGGGACTGAGCATATAGATTCCGGCACTGACATAAAATTTATGAACCGGTTTTTCTTGAATGGAGAGGATCGTATTGCCCTCCATATTCACTACCCCATAAGGGACTTGGAAATCGTATTCACGGACACACATTGTTGCCATCGCGTTTTGAGCTAGATGATAATTACACAGATGATCAAAATTGATATTAGTTAGCAAATCGCCGTTCATCACAAAAAAAGGTTCATTAGGGAGTGTTTTGAGTAAGCTCAGTGCCCCTGCCGTTCCCATACGCTCCTCTTCAAAGATATAGGTGATGGTAACCCCAAACGCACTGCCGTCTCCGAAATAGTCTTGGATAATATGAGATTTATAGTTGACGCACATGATTATTTCACTAAACCCGTATTCGGCAAATCTTTCTACGATGGTTTGTAATATAGGTTTATTTCCCACTTTGAGCATCGGCTTTGGGGTCTCTTCGGTCAGAGGTCGAAGACGGCTCCCTAATCCTCCGACCATAAGTACGACCATATTGGGCTTGGTTGCGGGTTGGATTAGATCGTTGATCTCTTGTATACCCAGTACACGATACTGATCGTCTACGATGGGAATTTGGTGAAGTTTTTTGTTCAGCGCTTTTTTGAGAATATCTTCTTTGGTATCACTGAGTGTTGCCACGGTGGGTGTGGTATGTAGTATTGTTTCAACGGTATCACCGAGGCTCAAACCATCCAGCAATCCGCGTCGTATATCTCCGTCGGTAAGTGTTCCTAAAAGCTTCCCCTGATCATCCGTGACGATGGCCATCTGCATGGCACCGTTGTTGATAATTTGCAATGCATCCCGTACGGTAGAGGTTAAAGAGAGTTTAATGGCATCTATCGGTTTCATCGGAGTCCTATATCATAAAACGATTTTTTCAGCAGATCATCCAGTGCGGTATGTTTTAGGGTATGAATGATTTTCTCAACCGCCCCCCCCTCGCCATAAGGGTTTGTACACGTTGCTAACTGGTGTTGAAATTCAGGGGTATAGAGTTTGGTCAAACTCGTACGGATGGCTTCTTGATTCGGAGCCGAATCGATCACACTATCTGCTTTTAACCGCCCACATTGTCGATCTCCGATATTGATCGTACCGATTTTAAAGCTCGGTGCTTCAAGTAGACCGCTGGAGCTGTTTCCGACCACCGCATCGACAAACTGTAGGGCACTCAAATAACGCAGTTGCCCCATTGAGGTGAACGCGATGGCTTTATGCGTATTTTTTGACACGTAGGTATCGATCATTGTGTTGATATTCCGCCCGTCCGTATCACTGTTCGCCTTGGTAAAGATAATATGGGTATCTTCCAGTGTATCAAGGGCATCTAATAATTCTTGAAATTGATAGGAGGCTGTATGATTTTCCAAGGTAACGGGGTGAAAGGTAACGAGGAGATTCTTGGTTCCGAAGGTAAAGTCAATACTCTTTTCTAGCTCCTCTTTACTTAAAAGGGTGATTCTTTTGATGGCATCGATCCCCATCCCTCCGACGTTGAAAACTCGGTTTGGGTGTTCACCGAGTTGAATAACCCGATCACGGTATTCTTCGGCAGCGGTAAAGTGCAAATGGGACATTTTGGTAATGCTGTGGCGGATCGATTCATCGAACGCCCCCTCCGTTGTTTCCCCTCCATGTAGATGGGCGATAGGGATACGCGCGATCATTGCGGCGCTGGTGGCACTGAATATCTCAAATCGATCTCCCAGTACAACGACTAGGTCGGGCTTGAGCTCCTCAAAGCTCTCCGCAAACGAGATTTGTGCCAGTCCCATTGATTTTGAAATTCCCACCGGAGTATCGCTGGAAAGGAGCATTTCAATCTTTTTAGTGATCGTAAAATCTTTCTCGATCTCTTTATAGGTGAGTCCGAATTCGGGACTGAAGTGCATCCCCGTCGCGATAATCTGAAGTTCCAGTTCCGGATCGGCTTCGATTGCTCTCATCAGATAGCAGAGTAGCCCATACTCCGCACGGGTTCCGGTAATGACGCAAACTTTTCTCATATCGCCTCATCTTCATGATAGTTTTTGGAAGCGATAGTACCGATTATCTCATCCCACAACATAGGACTAATTCCTAGCGCAGGACGTTTTACGGTGATATTTTCGGCACTCAAACGTTCCCCTTTTTGAATCGCTTGTGACGCGACAATGCTTTTTCGAGCAATTGGGATGTTTTTCATCTCGCTTGGAGATGGTTGTTTAATGCCGTCTCCTAATGCTTTTTCGATGTTTCGGATTGCTTGGACCATGGCAATGAGTTCATCAGGCTCTAAGCTTGCTTTATGATCCGGTCCTTCCATCTGCCTATCGAGGGTAAAATGTTTTTCAATCACACTTGCCCCCATTGCTGCCGCGGCTATAGGGACTTCAATGCCGCGTGTATGATCGGAATAGCCTATGCGTATATCAAAGGTTTCTCGTATGGTGTCCATTGCACGCAGGTTTACCTCTTCTATCGGGCAGGGATATTCGGTTGTTGCGTGTAAGATGGTGATCTTCTCTTTGGCAGTTCCCGCCGTTGTGAGGACATGGAGTGCCGCATCGATTTCATCGAGGGTTGCCATTCCTGTAGAGAGGATCACCTCTTTTTTGAGTGATCCGATGTGACGAAGATAGGGGAGATTGGTGATCTCACCGCTCGGTATTTTAAAAATTTCCATTCCAAGATGATTTAAGAGATCAATACTTTCATGGTCAAAGGCGGTTGAGAGAAAAAGGATATTTTTCTTCTTACAATGATCGATGAGCGTATGGTGTGCCCTCTCGTCCAACTCCAGTTTTTTGATCATAGCGTACTGGGATTCATCCGCATCGGTTGTCTCTTTTTGATACGAGGCTTTTTGCGCTGTTTTCGAGACCAATTTGTCCGCTTTGAACGTTTGAAATTTCACCGCGTCAGCACCCGATTGTGCGGCAACATCGATTAGCGCTTTGGCGAGTTCGATGGAGCCGTTGTGGTTGACACCCGCTTCGGCAATGATGAAAATGCTCATTTTGCCACACTTCCCGCTTTGATAAACGAGCGCTCTTCTATCGTAATTGCCTCTTTGCACACGGCATTGCTTCCGAAAAAACTTCCCATTTTGACGATACTTCCGCCATTGAGTACGGCTCCTGTCGAGATATGGCAATGGTCATTGATGGTACAGTCGTGTTCGATGAGTGCTTTAGTATTGATGATGCAGTTATTGCCGATTGTTGCATTGGCGTTGATAAGTGCGTCGTGGAGGATTACGGTACCCTCTCCGATACGGGCGTGTTTAGAGACATAGGCTCTGGGAGAGATGATGGTAGGTGTCATATAACCGATTGTGCTCAAACGCTCAAACATGGCGATTCGTCCATCGGGAGATTTGATTTGTCCGAATGCGATGAGGGCATGGGTAAAGGTGCCGAAGAGTCGTTCCAGATCATCATTGGAACCGATAATATCGTAATCCAGTACTTTTTCACCGATCCGTTCACGGGTATCGAGGATACCCCCGATCTCAAATTTTCCTTCGGCTTCAATGACGTCGATCAGAGACCTGCAATGTCCGCCGCCACCGATAAGAAGCAGTTTCATAGTCGCACTCCGCTGGGGATATTCACCACCCGATCTTCAAGCCATAATGCATTGCTTAAATCACCGCATTGACACTTTTTGAACATCTCCAGCTTATTCATTAATCTCCATATAGGACGTGTCATAACCCCGTGATCATTCGTATAGCTCAAAAAAGCTTCTTGCTCTTCTTTATCGTTTAGAATAAGAGTTTGGAGCCAATAATTTGATCGGGAAGATTGCGGTTCTTTAACAAAGATAATCGAAGCAGAGCTGAAAAATGGTTCATAGATCGATGCCAACATCCGTTTATCTTCCAAAAATCGGTCTAAATTTTCCAATTGTGCGCATAAAAGGGCAGCATTTAAATTGGGTAGGCGATAATTATATCCGATTTCATCGTGAACATATTCCCATTTATGCGGTATTTTTGCGGTTGTCGAGATATGTTTTGCCCTCTTTGCCAGATCCTCGTCATCGGTGACAATAACCCCGCCGCCGCCGCTGGTGATGATTTTATTGCCGTTGAAACTAAACGCTCCTAAAGCTCCGAAGGTGCCAGTGTGACGATTTTTATAGGTACTTCCGAGTGATTCTGCGGCATCTTCGACTAATGCAATATGCCACTGATCGCAAAGGGCTTTGATTTCATCGATTCGGCAAGGGTGACCGAACGTGTGCATCGGAACACATGCTTTGATTATTTTTCCGCTCGTTGTGTTGATACACCGAGCATCACTCACTTTACAATGTGCTTCTAAAAAGATTTGTAAGGCATCCGGTGAGAGTCCCATTGTCTCTTTATCAACATCCACAAATACGGGGTGTGCTCCGATGTAGCTAATAGCGTTGGCGGTTGCGATAAAGGTGAGAGGTTGAGTGATCACTTCATCATCTTGTTGAACATCCGCCAAAAGGAGTGCGATATGGAGTGCCGCGGTGCCGTTAACGGTTGCAACCGCATATCTTGATCCCACATACGCCGCAAACTCTGATTCAAAACGATCCACAAATGCTCCGACACTCGATACGAACGTGGAGTCGATGCACTCATTAAGATAGGCTTTTTCGTTGCCGATAAAACGGGGTTCATGGAGCGGTAAAAATGTTTCGGTTTGAAATGTTTTTTGTATGAACTTCGTTACGGCTTCAAAATCCATCACATTTTCCCATCAAGATATTTTCCGGTCTCTTTATGACCGAATCCGGGGATCATCTCAAAAAACAGCTCGACAACGTGATCTTTTGTCCATTGTTTATCAGCTTTCATTTGATCGATTGTTTCGGTAAAACGGTTGAGTTTTGTCTCATCATAGACGGGATCATTTTTGATAACTCCGAGATTCTGAAACCGCTCCATATCGAGCGTTTCGTTGTCGGTAAAAAATTCCTCGAAATCTTTTTCTCCCGTCGTATCGCTGGGAGTAAAAAGACATGGCCATTGCCCCTGATCAGGGAGTGTTTTGGAAAGCTCTCTCGCTTCATCTTCATTTTCACACAAATAAGGTTTGTATCCGAGATTTTCGAGGTATTTCACAGCGATGTCCGCAAACGTAATCAAGTGCAATGCTTCACTGAGTTTAGGGAAAAAAATGTCGCGGTTTTCGCCGAAAATACAGGACATCAGGCATAACTCTCCTGACTCTTTAGGGGTAACGAAATAGCGTTTGATATCATTAGGGGCAACAATCGGTTGGCGTTTTTGAATTCGTTGATTAAACCCGTGCAAGAGGGAACCGTCACTGAAGGCGACGTTGGCAAAACGGGCGGTCGAGATGGTGATTTCGCGGCTTCGACGCATCAAGAACATCTCCATAATCCGTTTGCTCGCCCCCATCATATTGACGGGGTTAGCCGCTTTGTCCGTGGAGACGCAAAAATATTTCTTCGTTCCGTTTTCAACCGATTGGCGCAGTGTTTTATCGGTATTGAAGATATTGACGTCAATCATCCGCATCAGCGTGAAAGGGTCTTTTTCACTGCGGACGTGCTTGAGGGCTGAGAGGTTGAGAACATAATCGTAGTTGCCGTCTGATTTGATAAACGCATCGTATTCTACCGATCCGATATCCAGAGCAAAGGTTTGAAAATCTCCGTCGATGTATCCGAATGAACTGCGAATATCCCGTACCAGTTCGACCATATTGTTTTCACTGATATCGACGACGTGGAGTTTGCGCGGATTGCGTTTGAAGATCTCTTTGGTAACGGCCTGACCGATAGATCCGGCGCCACCGATGACGAGAAAAGAGGATGAAGATACTATCTCGGATAGTTGTTGTTCGTGAGTATTAATGTCATCGATAAAAAGTTCTTTTTCCCGACCGATCAATGACAAAATACTCAATGTTTCAATCTCTCAAATGTATCAAGTTCATCGAGTTTTTCCCACGGGTAATCGCTTTGACCTACTTGACCTCGGCTGGCGACATCGGCATAAAGGAATGTCTCTTCACTCGGATGGTCAAGATCAAATTTACGGGTAATCCAGTTAGGGGTAAGAGAGAAG
>NZ_JAUYFF010000006.1 GCF_030691015.1 Sulfuricurvum sp. | reverse complement strand
AAAGTCTACGACATATTCTGCACCGCGATATAACTCGCTGTGCCCTTTTTGTCGTCCGTATCCTTTTACTTCACTTACCGTCATTCCCGTAATACCGATTTCGGCTAGGGCGTCTTTTACATCTTCTAGTTTAAATGGTTTAATAACCGCTTCGATTTTTTTCATTGTTCATTCCTTCTTATAGGTTAAATCCACGTTCACCGTGTACTGATTCATCCAAACCTTGGCTCTCTTGTTCTTCGTTAATACGTGAACCGCCGGTCAATGCCATTGCGATATAGTAAACCACGATCGTACCGACCAATGTGAATAGTCCGACAACCAAAACTGATTCCGCTTGAACCATAATTTGTCCCATACGGTCACCTGAATCTTTCAACGGTCCTGACCACAACAATGCATTGTCGGTATTCGGTGTGTACGCAGCGAAGATACCCGTTGCAATCGCACCCCAAAGACCTGCAAGGAAGTGAACTCCGAACGCATCCAAAGAATCATCGTATCCCAATTTTTTCTTGAGCGCCGTTACACCGAAGAATGCGATCAAAGCTCCACTTGCACCAATGATAAATGCACCGTTAACTCCTACGAAACCCGCAGCCGGAGTAATCGCTACAAGACCTGCGATAGCTCCTGTTGCCGCACCGAGCAATGTTGGTTTTTTGAATACCGCATACTCAACCACAATCCAAGTCACCGTAGCAACCGCAGCCGCAATGGTTGTTGTCAAATACGCAAGACCGGCAATAGCGTTCGCACCGAATGCAGATCCGCCGTTAAATCCGTACCAACCGAACCATAGAAGACCGGCACCGAGAGCAGTCAAAATAACACTTGCCGGTTTCATAGCTGTTTTTGGGTAACCGACACGTTTGCCGATCAAAAGAGCAAGAACCAAACCGGCCAAACCACCGTTCATGTGAACAACCGTACCCCCTGCGAAGTCAAGAGCACCTTCATTGAAAAGGTAACCGCCGCCCCATACCATGTGGGTAATCGGAGCATAAACGACAATGGTCCAGATAAAGGCAAATACCATCCATGTTGAAAATTTCATACGCTCAATCACAGAACCTGCCGCAATTGCTACGGTAATCGCCGCAAATGTCCCTTGGAACACAACGAATACAAATTTAGGATAAAGCTGACCGAGATCAACACTGGCAAACTCTGTCCAGCTGATGCCGCTGAGCATAATATGGTTAAAGCCACCGATAACTTGGTTCATTGAACCCTCAGCCGTACCGAATGCGATAGAGAAACCGGCAATTACCCATGCGATAAATGAAACCGCAAAGGCACCGAATACCATGGCAAATGTATTAAGAATATTTTTAGAACGGGTCATCCCGCCGTAAAACAATGCCAAACCGATCGGGGTCATCAACATAACCAACGCCGTCGACATCATCATCCATGCAGTATCCCCTGAGTTAAGCACAGGTGCTGCAGCATCTTCGGCGAATGCCGATACGCCCATTAGCGATAAAGCTAAAAGCCACTTTTTCATTTTCTCTCCTTATAACGTAAATGTCAGGTACCATTGTACAAAGTAATCCAAAAGTGAGAGTGCAATTTGTTGATTAAATTTTAATCAATGTAAAGATGAAATTCAAACAAGGGATTTTGTCACAATTATTTTTATAGAAGCACTCCACCCAAAAGGGTGAAGAGAGAAGCGAAGCTTTTGAGAAGATAGTTGTTTAGATTGCGTCGCTATCGGTTTCACCCGTACGGATACGGATAATTTTATTAATATCGCTGACGAAAATTTTACCGTCACCGATTTTTCCGGTGCGTGCCGCTTCTACAACAGTATTGACCACTTGATCTACCATCGCGTCATCAACCACCATCTCCATTTTAATCTTAGGAAGAAAGTCTACGACATATTCTGCACCGCGATATAACTCGCTGTGCCCTTTTTGTCGTCCGTATCCTTTTACTTCACTTACCGTCATT
>NZ_JAUYFF010000005.1 GCF_030691015.1 Sulfuricurvum sp. | reverse complement strand
ACGTCTTCGAGAAAGTCTCGAACCGTTTAACCTACTTAGTTTTCAATGATCGCAAACTCAAACTCTAGGTCTTAACTCAAGGCCTATCAGCGTTTGTGGACGGGAATTATAGGGGAAATTAACAAAGAAGTCAAGAGGTTTCGGGAAGAAATTTAAAAGAATTTACTTCCTATAAGAATTATGAATATTTCTTACATTATATATAGGGAATTCGATACTTTTGGGGTGATTTAAGAGGAGGTAATCAACACCTGCTCTGAATCTTTATCTACCGCCAACAATAAAATCGGAAGGATAAACAAATCGCTCAATAATGAAATAAACATCAACATAGCACCATAAGCTCCGATCAATTGGAGCGATTGCAGCTGCGTCAATGTCAAAAGTGCAAAAACAACCATTAACACAACGGCACTTGTGATCGCTGGAACACCGGAGTAGAAGAACATAATCTCCAGTGCATGTTTACGAGTACGTCCGAAATAGCGGCTTCTAAAATATTTATACCCGAAATGGATAATCGTATCCGATGTCAATCCGACAGAGATTGTCATCGCAATCAATGCTTCAATACTTAGTTCAAAATTACATACCATCATGAAAAGTATAAACCATATAATAGGAATTGCATTGGCGACAAAACCGACAAAACCGATTTTTGCCGAGCGAAAGATAATTCCCATGATTAAACCGATCATTAATAGTGCGGAAAGCGATGAAAATGCCAACAGAAGCGTTTTATCCATTTTGGAACTCTCGGAGAGACTTTCGACATCGGTAAAATAGATCGGAAGAGCCTTATACTCTTCCAGCCATCGTATCACAGCCGATTGATCCGTATTATGAAGGGTAATAGAGATATTCAATGCATCTTTATCAATGTACGCTTTTTTAAGATCATACAGTTCAAGAAAAAACAAGGCTTGTAAGAGCCGCTGTTCATCAAAAGATGTCTGCGGTTTATTGGCCATATCCAGCCGTTTTAATATGGTGACAACCGAATCGACTTTCTCTATACCTTTATTATATTTTCGAAGTTCATGTTCAAACGTTTCAATTTTTTGCAAGGTCTCCAAATCGATCTCTTCAAACGGAACTTTTAAGGTAATGGTGTTTTGGCTGACATGCTTATCAAAAAAACCGTCCGGAGTGATGACAAGACGGATTACTATACTCAGTAAAATAATTGTCGTTAAAACCATAAACCCTTTTAAGATTTTAGGATTGTAATGAATTTCACGATTAGCAAACCAATAACATATTCGTGCGAATCCTATTCGGGGATATTTCACCGAAAAAAAGCTTAACAATGCAGGCAAAAAAACAATATTGATAAGATACGCCACTGCCGATGAAACCATCAAACTCAAACTCAGCATAGTCACAATCTTAGAATCGGCGAAAAGAAGTGATCCCAAACTGAGTATTAAAACGGGCAAGGTCCAAACGGCAGGATGAAGGTTACGATTGATACTTTTCTCTAAAGCCCGATTCGAATCACTTTTAAATTGAGAGACATGCCATCGGTAATAAAAATAAAGATAGTGACCGATCGAGATACTGACGACCATTAGACTCATGGCAATATGTATTTGATTGCTTCCAGTCAACAGATACATAATAGAGAAGGTCCACATCAATGTCAATAAGGTGACACTGATCGCCCCGAATGCCGCGATATAGTTTCGAAATATAATCCGTGACATCAGTATAACGACTAAAACGATTACACCGATATACCAAAGGTAGTGCCCCAGCTGCGCTTCAACAATCGGTTCGGAATAACGGTATTCAAACGGAATAGTCATTTGAGCGACCTGGATAGGCTGTTGAGAATGTATGATGAAATGAAACTCGTTAAAATCATCATTCACAAATTGCGTATACGGTTCAGGAAACGCTTTGACGAACGTCATCATCTTCGGTGCCGATAAACTGCCGATCGGCAATGCTTTGACAATCGCCGATTCTTCGAAAGTTTGATCGTTAAAAACCATGTGGGTCGCAAAAAGCGATTCTACCCGCTCAACGCCCGCTTGATATTCAAGCTCGGTCTGAAGTGACTGCAACTGTTGTTTAGTTGTTTCATCATATGTAGCTATTTGGACACTTAAGCGCCCGACATACGTTGCACTATACTCTTGCTGCGTTGTTTTTTCAAACTGTTTAGACTCACTCAACCAAAAAAAAGTATCGGATGAGATCAGTTCCGGTTTAATCAATACAAATGTCCCTATCGAGGAAAGAACAAAAAAAGCGATCACAGCTACCCTGAAGCGTCGGATAAACTTAACAAACTGTGACGTATTCGGTGTATGGTAGTACATAATCAATCCCACTCTTTCGCGACAATAAGATAGGGGCGTTTAGAAACGCCGATTTGCTCAGCAACTTGGTTAATATCATCGATTTTTTCTTCGATTTTCAACTCAACATCCTGTGCAGGATTCAGCTCTTTTTTCCCGACCATCACTTCCAACATTCTCTGTAACGGAGAAGGTGCCGAATAAATCGCCCCAATCAGAGTATGCGATTTAAATCGCTTGAGCTCATAAAAATAGATGTAATAGCGATAGATCGTCCGCATTTTCTGGTTTTCAAAAAGCATAGAGATAAAGTCTCGAGAATGGGGACATTTCGGATCGACAAAAACATAAACTTTAATGTCACCCTCTCCGTATTGTATTGCATGATGTTCTATCGGTTGGAGGAGTGCCACCATTTTTTTGGTCGAAAGTTCTTTCCCCTCAACCTTTATAGAGGTAAAAAACCATAAAGATAGCAGCAATAACATAAGATACGATATCGGTTTAGCTCTGTAAATCATACTGTAATCATAAATCAAAGACATTACAATATCACTACAAGCGTGATTAAAAAGTAATCAAAATCCCTTTTTACGAATCTAAATTCGTCTTTTTATACTATAATTTAAGTTGATCGGCTAAAAGGCAGAATGAAATGGACTATATCGAATTCTTAGGAACCGGCGGCACGCGGACTCCTACACAGGGGACAACTTGTTTACGTGTCTCGAACCATTGCGTCATTGATGCCGGAAATCTTATTAACCGTTTTGGAGACGATGTCTTTACCATCGAGCATATTTTTCTCACCCACTCTCATCTCGATCATATCATTGATATCCCCTTCCTCGCTGATCTTTTTGTTACCCAAAAAAGTGTTTCCCTTAAAATTTACGGATTGAGGGCAACCCTTGATAATTTACGTCAATTTATTTTCAATGAACGCATTTGGCCTAATTTTGAAGAGATAATCTTAATCGGCCACACGGACAAAACCATTGAATTTATAGAGCTTGAGTTGGAATCTCCCTATAACGTTGATGACGTCATATTGACTCCCTTTAAAACCGATCATACCGAAGGAAGCTGCGGCTATATCATTGAAAAAAACGGTTCCGGAATTTTATTTACTGCCGATACTTATCGATGTAACCGAATTTGGGAGCTACTTGATGAACGTCCCGCTATCCATACGCTCATCGCGGAAGTCTCATTTCCGTCACTCTTTGAAAAATTGGCTTACGACAGTAAACATCTCACCCCCGCTCTTTTGGTTGATGAACTGAAAAAATGTCACAGAGAGGACTTTAGCATCTATGCTATGCACCTCAAAGCACTCTTTATCCCCGCAATTATCGAAGAATTAAATTCACTTCAACTACTTCGCAATGGTGGCAAAGTCCTTATTGACGGGGATCGTATCAATTATTCTCTACACTAATGCGCTATAATGCCGTTATTAATTTAGTAAGGTGTTATTATGAGTATTGAACAAACATTACAAGAACGAAGTGGAAATATCTGTGAATTATGCGGAGCAAGTGAAGGTTTAAGCAGTTATGAAGTCGCTCCAAGCGATGCCTCTGCCGATCAATCACTCTATATTTGCGAAACCTGCAAAAGCCAAATCTCAAATCCTCAAAATCTTGATTCGGATCACTGGCGTTGCCTCAGCGACAGTATGTGGAGCCAAGTACCTGCCGTCCAAGTTATGGCGTATCGCCTTCTTAGCGCACTCGGAGATCAAGATCAACTCGATATGATGTACCTCGAAGACGATGTCAAAGCGTGGGCGCAAGCGGGGATGCTCAACACTGCTGCCAACGATGATGGCGGAGCGGTTATTCAACGCGACAGCAACGGAACCATCCTCGCTGAGGGTGATACCGTTACATTGATCAAAGACCTCGAAGTGAAAGGGGCAGGTTTTACCGCAAAACGGGGAACTATTGTTAAAAATATCCGTCTTACCGACGATGCTCGATACATTGAGGGAAAAATCAACGGCAGTACGATCGTACTTGTCGCCGCATTTATGAAAAAAGCATAAAAAAAGCAAATAACCCAGTAATGCCAAAGTCACTATATTCTATGGTGCGATTCCTTTTGATTTGTTCTGCGCCTCTTTTTCCTGCTGCTCGAGGAGGGAGAGTTCCTGAGCCGTCCGTTCGCGGTCGGCTTTCGCTTTAGCCAGCGCTTCTCTCGCCCGTTTCATCGCATCACTCTCTCCCTTAGGATTTTTTATATCGGGTGCTTTCATCTCTTTTTGCGAAATCTCTTTTTCCAATCCCTTGATTAGAGCGTCTTGTTTGGCCAGTGACTCGCGGGTGGTCGAAACACGCTGATGTAGGGACTCTATGAATTTTGACAGCATCTGCGGGTCGACAACAGTTGTTCCGAAAACTTCGACAGGTTTCCCGGGTTCGGGAACATTTGAAATCACCGGATTACAATTAGGGGCGTGTTGTTCCCAGCTTCGATTGGCTTCGTTGTTGGCAATGCAATTGAGCTGAGATTGCGCAGGAGGAATCGGCTTGAGTATCATCTGATTAGAGACAGAAGAAGCACCCACATCTCCTTTCATTCCACTGAGTAATTTTTCTTTTTCAGCATCGAACTGTTTTTGCTCCGCTGCTTTTTTTAAAGCATCCTGTTTCTTTTTGCTTTCTTCAGCGGCTTTCTGCAGAGCCGTGTTTATAGTATTCTCTTTTTGTTTGGCTTTTGTCGCACCCGTTTTGGGATAAAGCCCAGGTTTAAAATAACACGGCCCCGCACAGTCGTTTTTATAGTTTGAATTCATACAGCGGGAAAAATAATACGAGTTGCATTCGGATTCGGTAGGCCAACAATGACCGGATTGTCCGGTGTAACTTTTAAGCCATGATCTCCAGTCGATGCAATACTCGCCATACACGGTGGAACTGCTCAACATCCCAACCAAAACCGCTATGGGAAAACTAATGAGACGGGACATTTTTACTCCATGGACGCTCGAGTATTTTTACGGGTTGAATCCCACCTTCTTTGAAGATATCACATCCTTCACCGGCATGCACGTCCACACTGACCTCACTTTTGGGCAATCGAACCGAAACCGTCCCCTCAAAAACTTCAATACGGCTCCCTCCCTCAAAATTCCAAATCGAAAAATCGGTCCCGCGAACGGCACAAATCGCAGCAGGCGTTCGGACCTCAAACTTTTTTCCGAAATAGTTTTTCAGTTTCGCTTTGATGTGTGCAAGCCCTGTATTAAGCATTGCTTCAAAACTCTCACTCGTATCATCTTTGGTAACCGTAAAGTTGCTGTTTTCATGAAGATCGACCTCCGCGTCTCCGCGTGCCACAAACAATTTTGCGGAGCTGTTGGCTCCCACTTCGACCTTTTCGCCGACACGAAGCGGCAATACGGAATCCGTAGTGACATCCGAACCTTTGAACGAACGGCGGACTTCTCCACTTACGGGAATCACCATCGCTTTATCGCCGCCGAAATCCGCAACCGCTGTTCGTATGGATAAAAGGGTCTTTTCTTGTTTGGAGAGCAACTCTCTGGCACGTTTGAGCAGGGAATTAGCTTCCTTCACCCCCAGTTCGCTGACCGCTACCGCTTCGCGCGCGACGACCATCGCATCGGGGTCTTTTGATGTGCGGATATCCTGTTCCACACTGCGTGAAATCCTGAGGTCGGATTCCGCCGCTTCAACCCGTTTTTCCGCAGCCGCTACCGCCCCAAGGGCGGCATTGCGTTCCGCCATAGCCCAATTAACAGCCTGTTCCCCCGGCTTTAGAGCAAATGCGGTTTGCACGTATCCAAAACATAAAAATGTAATTAGCAACCATTTCATCATTTCACCCTTGAGAATATTTATACTCTATCTTTGTATAATAGCTCAACAAGCAATAAAATACGTATAAGGAAAACAGAATGAATACTCTCTTAAAAGCCGTTTGTCTAGCAGGGTTGCTAGCATCTACTTGTATCGCCGACGATCAGACGGAAGAAGGACGCCGATACCTGATACGCGGAATCGCCGCGATCGAAATGGCCAAGTCGGATAAAGAGCTCTCAGGAGCCGCCGAGCAGTTTGCAAAAGCGACTCAAATCGCACCTGAACTCTCTGCGGCATGGTACAATCTCGGATCGGTACAGGCCAAACTGGGACGTTACAAAGAGGCCATGAATAGCTATCAGCGGTATCTTGCACTGAATCCAAAGGCGGAAGACGCTCCGAAAATACGCGACGAGATCATCAAACTCGAATACCGCATGGAACAATCCAATAAAGTTGCCGCCCTGGCGGGAGTATGGGTCGACAATTACAATCGATACTTCAAACTTGAAATGTCAGGAAACCGCATTACTCTCAGTTCGCGAAGAACACCTGACGACAACGACGTCATATCCACCTACAGTCTTGTCGGAAAAGTACCCGTGAGCAATTATATGAACGAAACATTTCAGTTGGAAATATCCGGGCAGAACCTCGGCGGAAAATGGAGTAAAGACGGCTATCAGGCTGACAAATGCACCATTCCTCCACTCGGAGGCAACGCCGAAGGAGAAGTGTTGCTGGAAGAGAATAAAATTGTTTTACGTCATATTGACACCAAATATTCTGCCGCTACCCAAATCAATGTATTTGACGATTTTTGTATTAATGTCAAAGTGACGGAGCAAAAAGAGGTCGAACGTGTTTTCCGCAAATACGTCGAACAACCGACTCCTTAAAAGTTTTTACGAAACAGGTAGAATAATCCTACTTTTTTGAGAGAGTATCGATTTCCAATACCAATTCCGAATAAATGCGTGCTTTCGCAATATTATAGCGATGGAGTTGTTCGCTCTTTTCCAATGAACCGATTTTTTGATTGAGCTGTCCCATACGGGCAGCGATCGAATTACGATTTTGGACTACTTTCGATTTCTCCTCCACGCTTGGCTGTGAAAGCCCCACAAAACTTGTCACTTGATTCGTGTAGGTGCCGGTTGCATCCAACGCATCCGAAATACTTTGGGTTGTCGCGGCCATCATTGCCGTCGATTCAGATATATCTTTTAACGAATTTTCAAGGTTTTTAGCGTCACTGAGCAATTTTGTATCGGCATACAGAGCCAGTTTCGAAATATCTGATCCTTTTGCATCTGCGCGATTAAGCTTATCAAACCCTGCTAAAAAAGTATCCGAACTGTTTTTATAGCGATTCAAAGCACTTGCGGCTCCTCCGAGATTTAAAAGTGTTTTAGATATCAACTTGGTCGTATTAGAGACTTCTCCCGCATACGGTATCGGTAAAAAACGGACGACATTACTGATATAGACACTTGATTTAAGCATTTGGTCATATCCGTCAACCGTCCCTTTCATGGTATTGATAAAGAGTTCAAACGATTCAATATTCTTTTTGTCTTCACGCAACAGTTTTGCCACCTTTTCAAGGTGATCATATCCATAGACGTTAAGCTGTTCTGCACTGATGCACGGTTTCTGTACGATGGGTGTAGGCTGCGATCCGCATCCTCCCAAGATTGCTGCAAGTGTCCCCATAAGCAGTGCGTGTTTGATTATCGCCCGTTTCATATCATCCCCATCTCTTTGAGCGCTCGGCGTATCGCCCCCGCTATCGATTCACCCGTGCGTGCCGTATGTTCATCGAGTTTTATTTTTTCACTTTTGGTCAGTGTCAAAAACACCTTCTCGCTTTGCTTTATCTCCTCCGTTTTTTTAGGCCGCCCTCCCGGATGTTTAGCGGTTTGAATCTCTTTATGGGTTGAGAGTTCTCTTTGTGTGACCCGCTTGGCAAACTTATTCTCTTTGACTTCTTCCATTGTGACTACCTTTTATACAGTAATTAACTGTTTATTAACTCTCATATTCTCGGATCTTATCATGCAAATCAACCATTAATTTAGAACTCTTCTTGTAGGCATACGCTTTTATCCCCCCCTGCTGTGAGAGTTCCGTGATGGAGCGATTTTCGTTGATCGCCGTTTGAAGCGCGACACTCATCGGAATCGGAAACATCTCAATCTCAAACCCCAGCGTCTCTTCAAAAACAAACTTTGCATCGTTGATATCGTTCTCTTTTTGGCTCATATTGGGGATCATTAAAATCGGTTTGTTCGCCGATGCGACACGCACCAACGTATCAACCGTCCCCTGTATCGTCTCGAGTGTCGGAATAAACGGGATAATAATCAAATCCGAATAACTGATGGCCTGATCGAGTTTAATATCATCAAACCCGCCGAAATCAAATATCGTTTCATTCTTCGGCTTTTCAAGATGTTTTTGCTGAATATCGATACGCTCCACACGTTCAGGCAATCGATCGGAAAGGGAACCGTAGGGATCGACCTCACACCCGTAAAATCCGAATCCCGATATGAGCTGATGGGCGATCATCGATTTGCCCACCCCGCCTTTAAAATTGACCACGGTAATATTCATTAATTTCCTTACTATATTTAACTGTTAATTACAGTATTTTACCTATAAAAAATAGATAAAGTCAAGTTTATTACAGTAAAAAACTATATTTAAAAAGGTATCTCTTGGTTTATTTAATAGCGGAGAAAGAGGAGGAGAAAAAAAAGTTAAAAGAATCAAACAAACATAAAATCTTTTTTATACAGAATGTGTTCGCTTGTTTGTTTGAAAGCAGCCATTTTCTCAAGGACGTCCATTAAAGGAATTTTTCCCAAAGCACTGATCTCTTGGCATGTCAATATTTCATAATTGCTCATTCTGGCACGATACGCAACAACCATATGCTGAGACGTAAGCTGTCTTAGTCGCTTAAGAACACCTGCTTCTTCTATCCATTCATTGTTATTGTTTAACATTTTAGAACCTTTTACGGTAGACTTGTAACATTCTATCACCTTTAAACTGACGTGTCAATATATTTAAAAAAGTTATTAACCGGTCATAAAATGGTCATTAGTAATGATAGGTGAAAATAATTACTTTGGGATTACGAAGAGATATGGAGGTGTCTTGTTTGGAAAAGGGGGAGTAAGAAGTTTGGTGGAGGCGTCCTCTACCAAATACTGCATATATTAGGTAGGTTATTTGATATTATATAAAAAAGGTACATTACAAAGTACATTAAAAAGAAAGTGACTCGATATATCCAGTAATCTTCTGATCCCTTAGGTACTGACATTGCTACCCCAAGTCAAACCACAACCCATCATCAGCATCCAAATGATCCATATCTCAGAACATTCTTGAATATTTCTTTTCGTACTTTTGATCGATACACACGATAAATCAGTAATGCAACGGCGAAGATGTATAATATGAGAATTTTAAAATCAAAATCCGCCGGCGGATCGGAGAACTAAATGCCCGAAAATGAGCCCCTACATAAAATAGCCCAATCATGGGCTACAACAGCATCACTAATATTGATCCCATTAGTTTTAGGATATATGGCTAACTCATATCAAGCAGAAATGAGTAGGCAGAAATTAAATAGTGATTATGTTGCACTTGCTATAAATATACTCAAAGAAGATCCAACTCAAAAAAATAAAGCTCTCCGTATATGGGCTATAAACATTATTGATAATTACTCAGAAGTCAAATTAAATCTTGGCGCTAGAGAGGGTTTAATAGAGCATACCCCTATCATTACATCTAAATTTATCATTGAATCAAGAGATCAAAAACTTATAAGAACTCAGTATGGGGTTATGACTGAGCGTGAATATATGGAGCTACTATCAAAAAAATATAACTCATCGGAGATAAAATGAACCCAGCAAAACGAATAGAGAATATTTTAATAAAAATACCTAAATCAGGCGAAAAACAAGCATTAAAAGCATTTGAAAAAATATTTGATGTTAAAGAAAAGGGGACAGGCTACTTATTCCCCTTCTCTACTCCACCCATTCTGATTAAAAATCCCCATAACGACTAGAGTTACGTCTTCTTTGGGTAATGAGTTGAGAGATGATTTAGAAGTTTTAAAAAAGCTTTTTTGTTTTGTAATTGATACTGCGATGTAAAACCCTGCCGATAATGACGGTTGGTAATATTTCATCGATTTTATAGAATACCATATAATTCTCGATGATCAGAACACGGCACTCTCTACGGATGTGTTTACGTTTGCACATAACACCCAAGTGTGGAAAATCGGCTAATTTCGAAATACCGTTTTTGAGAAATTCGAGGTATTCGACGGCGCGAGAGGGGGAATCTTCGGCGATATGATCTAAAATGATTTCAAGATCAGTGTAAGCGTGTTCGAGATAGACGATATTATGAGGCATATTTTGTGCCCAATTTGGCAAACACCTCTTCGTGTGTCCCTACAAGGGGCGAATTGAATCCTTCGTCGATCATACATTCGAGTTCTTCATCATACTCTTCTTTTGAGAGTTTTACGGTGTTTTCTGGGAGTGTTCGGAGAAATGCAATCACTTTATCTGCTACAGATTCGTCTTGTAATTCAAGATGATAGGCTAACATAACGTCCCCTTTTGTAGTGTGTATTATCAGAAAATTATATCATGGATTGAAGATGAAAGTTATGGTGGAGGCGTCCGGGATTGAACCGGAGTCCTAAACCAAGATTGTAAAGGCGTCTACATGCTTAGTAACGTTGTTTGTTTTTCAGATGACTATCACACAACGTGCAAAGCTACATCATCCAATTCTCTAAATTCATTCAAGTCCGAGACACTCCAAGAATATAGCTATCACAGGGGTTATACGCCAAGCCCTTCCAGTTATAGCATAGGAAGGTAGCGCAGTCCTAAATTAAATTAAACTTACGCTACAGCGTAAGCAGGACGGTAATTAGTGTTGTTTGCGTTTAAGCAAGTGTGAGCCGTATAACGGAGCTGCTCAGTCCGGCAATGCAACCTAAACCTTCTTGATCCAGTCGAAGCCATGTCGCCCCCACAAGAAAAAAGGATAACCGAAGTCATGACGCAATTATACCCTAAGCTGCGTAAATGAATCGGTAATCTACAGACTCTACTGAAAGGTGATAATAAATCCGATTTCACGGTCACGATAGAGGATCGAATCGGTCGGCTCACCCGTAAGATGATGGGGTATTGCGCGAAACTGCGGATAGGTTTGGATACTCATCGTTACGTCCAGATCAATCCTGAAAAACAAGAGGGCATTTTTCATCCCATCGGCAATGCGTCCCAACGGGTCGAGAAAGAAATAGCTCACATTTCCCAAAGTTCTGGAACCGAAAACGACTCCCCCCTGTCGATCCAGTTTCCCCTCAAGGATATACATCCCCTCCCCCATAATGGAGCCCAGTAAAGGGGTAAAAATAAGATCCTGAATCGAGGGAACCTCAGCAAAAGCCTCGTACCCGTATTCCCAGACAAAAGTGGACATCAGGGCCGATAAAGCGGCCGATTCTCCGATAGATAACCCGTCGTTTCGTCCCATCGTATAATACCATGCACCCGAAATAGGATGACCGATATAGTTTATAGCCCAGCTGTCATGATCCCAGACAGGTGTTGTGGTGACATGATCCTTCCATCGCTGAGAGAGTGACTTTTCTTCGAGTTTTGCCGCATTCCAGTTGGTAATATCTTCGGGCATCATCGCCAGTGCTCCGATCGATGAGAGCATAATCAGCTGCAAATAGAGAGAATCTTCGACAACTGCTTTATAGCGAGTGGGAAGTTCTTCATTGACGTTGATAAACGTAGGACTATAATCTTTTGGCGCACTGCTTGAGATGTTGTTATCACCGAAAAGAGGTAAGGTAAAGGAGAGGAAAAGAACAGCCCAGACATGCACTCCATGCACACTGGGGTTCTCTACCTTCTTTATTCGTTGATAAGTGATTTGATTGTGCGGGTAAGTGCACAGCATTGTGCAATCTTTTGTGTATTGCTTAAGGTATCATCCAAAAGGATGTTGACGATTGCGGAACCGACGATAACACCGTCCGCCCCTTGCACTTTTTCCTTTGCCGTTTTTTCATTGACACCGAAGCCGACATACACAGGCGTCTGCGTATGACGTTTAATCATCGCTAAGGTAGGAGCTAAATCTTCCGCTTTTCCGCTTCCCGTGATCCCCGCATAGGCAACGAGGTAGATAAACTTGCGTGCTTCGGCAGTGATTGTTGCGATACGTGCTTCACCGTCGGTCGGAGCGACAAATGTAATGTTGGCCAAGCCTCTGCTCTCAAAAAGGTTATGATAGTTTTTTGCCTCTTCATACGGAACGTCAGGGATAATAAGACCGTTAACCCCTAAAGTCTTTGCCTGATCCAGTAATGCTTCCATCCCGTATTGGTAAAACGGATTGAAATACCCCATCCACAACGTATCGATTTTAGGGGCAATGCTCGCAGAGATATCAAGGATATCGGCGAAACGGAATCCCGCTTCAAGGGCACGCTGATTTGCCGCTTCGATAACAGGGCCATCGGCAACGGGATCAGAGAAAGGGATTCCCAGTTCTAAGGTATCGACACCGTTTTCACCCAGTGCTAACGCCAGATCAACAGTAAAATTTTTATCGGGATAACCGGCAGTAATGTACGCTACGAGTTTCTTCACGCTCTCTCCATATCGGGTAAAATTAAAAGTGAAAAATGTATTTTGGACAGTTCATTATCCATTTTAAAATCTTCATGCCACTGCAAAAACATGTCAGAAACACTGATCAGCCACGTAATCGTCTCGTCATTGACCATTTTATCGCGTGATCGTAACTGTTCGAGCGCATCTTCCGCAAATGTAGCTAAGCGAACCATAGGTTCAATCTGTAAATAGCCTGAAGCAGATTTTATATTATGAAAAATTCTAAATAACTCTTCAATACTACGATGAAAACGTTCAGGATTAGCCAGATCGACGATTAACGATTCCATGATCTCTGTCATCATTGCGTAATGATCTAAAAATTCGTCAATGATTTCAAAGTCGAAATTAGCTTCTAGAACGCTTCGTATGCCCATAATGATGTTCTCCTGTGGTGATAAATTATAACCATCTTTTGTTTAATATCCCCTCTTAATTGCCATAGAATAGCATTGCAACTCAATTTTTGGGTAAACTATCTACTTTAAATAACTATGGGATATATATAGTATGAAAAAACTCACTATCGGTTCGATTCAAAAGCGAAAGGATGCTCTTCCGCTGGTCATGATAACGGCGTATGATGCCCTTTTTGCCCGTCTTTTTAGTGAAAGCGCCGACATACTCCTCGTAGGAGATAGTCTCAATATGAGCTTTGGCGGCAATAACGATACTCTGAGCGCGACGATGGATCAAATGATCTATCACACCAATGCCGTCTGCAAAGGTGCCCCTGAAACTTTTATTATCACCGATATGCCCTTTGGTAGCTACACCGACGAAGCCACCGCCCTCACCAATGCCATCCGCGTTTACCGCGAAACTTCTGCCGATGCGATCAAAATCGAAGGGGGAGCCGAGAAAGCCCACCTCATCAAACATTTAACGCTTAACGGATTCGCCGTATGCGGACACATCGGACTTCTCCCGCAAGCCGTTCGTGCGGAGGGGGGATATAAAGTCAAAGGGAAAAACGAGCATGAAGCCCTCTCTCTCATCGCCGATGCGCAAGCCATCCAGCAAGCGGGTGCTTTTATCATCGTTATCGAAGGGGTAAAAGCCGACGTAGCAACCCGTGTTGCACAAAGTGTCTCGATCCCCGTTATCGGGATCGGAGCGGGAAGCGGAGTAGATGGTCAGGTACTGGTCTTTTCCGATATGCTGGGTCTGTATGAACCGTTCGTCCCTAAATTCGTCAAACAATATATGGACGGTGCGTGCGGAGTCAAAAAAGCGGTTTCGACCTACGCTTCTGAAGTACAAGAGCGCTCTTTTCCTGATGAAAATTATGTTTACTAGGGCTGTCTAACGTGGAACGTATTGTAGAGATTGAAAAGTTTAACGCCGAAGAGTCCAGTGAAACGTCACTTCGTCCCAGTGCATGGGATGATTATATCGGTCAAGATCAGATCAAAAAAAATCTGGGCGTCTTTATAGAGGCAAGCAATAAGCGCTCCGAAGCCCTTGATCATGTCCTCTTTTACGGCCCTCCGGGCTTGGGAAAAACAACCCTCGCTCTGATCATCGCCAACGAGATGGGGAGCAACATCAAAGTGACCGCCGCCCCGATGATCGAAAAAAGCGGTGATCTCGCCGCCATCCTCACCAACCTCGAAGAGGGGGATATCCTCTTTATCGATGAGATTCACCGACTCTCCCCTGCAGTCGAAGAGATCCTTTACCCCTCTATGGAAGATTTTCGTCTCGATATCATCATAGGTTCAGGCCCTGCGGCACAGACGGTAAAAATCGACCTTCCCCGCTTTACCCTCATCGGTGCAACCACCCGCGCCGGAATGCTCTCCAATCCTCTGCGCGATCGTTTCGGGATGAATTTTCGGATGCAGTTTTATTCCCCCGATGAACTCTGCAGTATCATCTCCCAAGCCGCAACGAAACTCGGTAAAAGTATCGATAAAGAGGCTGCCAAAGAGATCGCCAAACGCTCTCGCGGAACGCCCCGAATCGCACTGCGTCTGCTGAAGCGGGTTCGTGATTTTGCCGACGTTGCCAATGAAACTACCATCTTGCATGAACGCTCCCGCTACGCACTCGATCAGCTGGGGATCAACGCCAACGGGTTTGACGAGATGGATATCCGCCTCCTAAAATTCCTGATGGAGGCCAAAGGGAGAGCTATGGGGCTTAGCACGATTGCCGCCGCCCTCAGTGAAGATGAGGGGACGATCGAAGATGTCTTAGAACCTTACCTTCTCGCCAACGGATATTTGGAACGGACAGCTCGCGGACGAGTTGCCACGGCAAAAACCTACGAATTACTCAAATTCGGCATCCCTCAAAACGGTTTGTTGGACTAAGGAAAAACAGTGAAAAAAGAGTATTTCACCCCTCTCTTACTCATCATGGTCTCGTACGGCATCTATGTTTTGTATGCACCGTTTTGGATGAGTATTATTGTCGCGTCACTCTTGGCGATTTCAACCCACCATATTCAAATGGGTTTTCTCCACCTCACAGGAAGCCGCTTTTGGGCTTCGACATTATCGACTCTTTTACTGGGAATCCTCTTTTTCGCCCCTTTAGGGTACTTTTTATTTCATATCTCCGTAATGATGCAAAACCTTGATCCCGCTATCATGAGTACGATGGAGAGCAAGTTTAGGCTCTGGTTGGAATATCTGCCCCCTTCCCTCTCGCGACTCGAAGCGAAACTCGAAGCCTCTTTAATCGGATTTGATCCCACTGCGTTAAGTCAGCACATCCTTGCGTACGCCTCGTTGATCGGAACGTTTACGATGTCGTTTCTCTCCGGAACTCTGTTTATTCTGATCTTCTATTTTATTGCCCACTTCTATGGACGAGAAATTTTTGAGTTTTTTAAGCGTTCCGCCCACTTTCCGCAGCAAGAGAGCACCCTCATCATGTTTGAGATGCGCTCCTCCATGAGTGTCGTCTTTTATTCGATTCTGGCAACAGCCGTATTCGAAGGGGCGCTGTTTGGAATAGCGGTAGGGTATATGGGGTACAACGGTCTGCTGTTTGGGATTATGTACGGATTTGCTTCTCTTATCCCTGTCGTGGGCGGGGTCATCATGTGGCTCCCCTTTGCCCTATTTGAGCTCTCTCTGGGACATACCGAAAATGCCCTTTTCATTACCCTTTATACGATCATCGTCATTTCGATTATTGCCGATACCTTCATCAAACCGGTTATTATCAAAATCATCAACCAGCGTCTGATCAAACCCCAAGAGAAGATCAACGAGCTCATTATCTTTTTTGCGATTATCGCAGGGTTAGCAACTTTCGGGTTTTGGGGTATGATTATAGGGCCGGCTATCACCGTGCTCTTTTTGACACTGATGAAAATTACCGAAGCCCAAAGCGAAGAGTCAACCTATTAATCTTGTTAACACTAGGTTATTGCAGGATTGACATGCTTCCTTTATACTGTCAGAGTATAAATATTACAAAACGGAGACAATAATGAAAAAGATTCTAAGTATCGCACTGATCCTCGGTGCAACAGCGTTAATGGCATGCCCAATGCAAGGTGGAATGCAAGGTGGAATGCAAGGTGGAATGTGTGGCAATAAAGGCGGCATGGGCGGCATGATGCAAAAATGTGAATGTGATACCAAAAAGCTCCCTCCTATGATGGAAAAGCTCGATCTTAACGATAAACAAAAAGATCAAATTACTAAAATCCGTGAAGAGGGAAAAGCATTCCATAACAAGCAGCGCGAGAAAATGATGTCAGTACTCACTTCTGAGCAACGTGCTAAATTAGAAGGGATGCAAATGATGATGGGACAAGGGAACGGTTCAAAAGAGTGCCCGATGAAAGGGGATATGAAGGATACCAAAACGCCTCATGATATGAAACAAATGCAAATGCCTCAAGGTACCATGGGCTGCAAAAACTGCGATCAAAAGTAAATATGTATGATTAAAATCCTCCTGATTGAAGATGATCTCGAAATATCAGATCTTCTCACCCAATATTTGGGTCGTTATCAGATGGAGGTGATCGCTTACGCTCATCCCAAAGCGGCACTCGCCTCTTTGGGAATAGAGTCCTACGATCTTGTGTTACTCGATCTAACCCTTCCCGATATGGATGGTTTGGATGTCTGTAAAGCACTCAGAGAACGCAGTGACATCCCTATTATTATCTCCTCGGCTCGGAGTGATTTGGGAGATAAAGTTATCGCCTTAGAGTTAGGTGCCGACGACTACCTCCCCAAGCCCTATGAGCCGCGTGAACTTGTTGCGAGGATACAGAGTCTACTGCGCCGTATTAATGGCAAAACTATCCAAGCCAGCAGTGATATATTCCGTGTGGACGAAACCGGTATTTATAAAGAGGGGGAACTCCTTCCCCTCACACGTGCCGAATTTGAACTCCTCTCGCTTCTCATCAAACACCATAAACAGATCATCTCACGCGATTTTATAGCCAACAATGTCGAATCAATCGGCTGGGAAAGCTCAGAGCGAAGCATTGATGTCCTTATCAGCCGCATACGCCAAAAAATCGAACCTAATCCCAAACACCCTACCCTTATCCGCTCTATTCGCGGAATGGGATACCAGTTCACCCTATGATCTCGCGCCGACATTCCGTTTTTTTTAAACTCCATGCTTTCTTTTTTCTGGCACTCATCGTTCTGATATTACTTTTTATCTCAGCATTGGCTGAGCAGGAAAGACAAAAGTTTCACCTTCTTACCCATCGTTCCATGGAACTCTCACGGATTATCGATGAGACCAAAGCCCAAACCTGTATGGAAAAAAACAGCGAACTCTCAGAAGCGGGATTCAAAGTCATAGAAACAAAAACCCCTCAGTGTGAAGCAATCATCCTCCCCCCTCCGATGCAGTCTAAACTCCGTTCCCGAAATGTCAAAGTGACCATTTATAAAGATGACAGCGGATTCATCTATGAACTCTCTGAAGGTCACTGTACGATGCTTTATCGTGATATGACGGAGGGTAAAACCTACTATTTCGTCTGGTTTTTATTTTTTGCCCTCTTGGGTGGTCTTGTCAATATGTATCTTCTATTGTGGAGTAATCTCAAGCCCCTCAAACATCTATATGAGCAGATACGTCGCTATGGAGAAGGGGAAGATATCCTGTATGCTTCCAACAACGGCAAAGATGAGATAGCTCTTATCTCTAACGCACTGTACGATGCATTGGCAAAACAAAACAAACTCAAGAAATCACGCGAACTTTTTTTGCGTAATATTATGCATGAGCTCAAAACACCTATTACGAAAGGGAAATTGATCGTCGAACTTGAAGAACCAAGTCCAAACCGCACCTTATTAGCCAAACTTTTTTCACGACTCGAACATCTAATTCATCAAATGGCCGACATTGAAAAAATGCATGCATACTCCCTTGTCAAAAAGTCGCATAATCTCGATTCGATGATCCAAAATGCCCTCGATAATCTCATGATAGAGAGAGAAAATGTTCATTTACGCGGATGCGATCAGAACATTACCGTCGATGAGGCACTCTTTACCAGTGCCTTGCAAAACCTCATCGATAATGCGGTACGCCATGCCTCTTCACTCCCGATAGAGATAGCGTGTGACCATGAAGGAATCTGTATTCGAAACAGCGGTGAACCGCTCAAGCGTCCGGTTGAGGAAGCGTTGCAGGCATTTGTTACCGAGCGGGGGGATGGGGGCTTAGGATTGGGGCTTTACATCGCCCAATCGGTTATAGATTTACATCAATTTAGATTAGATTACCGTTACGAAGAGGGGATTCATATTTTTTGTATACGGTTGCGTGAACGGAAATAGATCCACATCATTACCGAAACGGCCGCCATTGCAAAACTCAGAGCCATCCCAAGTGTGAGCCATTGCCCTGCGAGATAGCCGATCTGCGCATCGGGAGCGCGGTAAAATTCTACAAGACCCCGTCCGATTCCGTATAAAAATCCGTACAGTAAAATCAACTCCCCCTCGAACGCTTTACGGTGACGATACGCATAGATGATGACAAAGACCACAATCCCCTCGACAAACGCTTCATAAAGCTGTGAGGGGTGACGAAGGGTATCATAGACATAGATTCCCCACGGCACATCGGTAGCACGTCCTACGAGCTCTTGGTTGAGGAAATTCCCGATCCGACCGAATACATACGCCAATGGAACCGATACCGCCACCAAATCCATCAATCGACCAAACGGTATTCCGTGACGGCGATGATAGAGATACGAGCCGATCAAAAAGCCGAGTATCGCCCCGTGAAAGCTCATCCCCCGAATCCCGACAAACTGCCCGTCGATAAACGGATTAAAAATCTGCCACGGATTCGTTAGATAGTACATCGTATGAATATCGTAAAAAAGGATATACCCTAAACGCGCCCCCAAAATAACCCCGATCTCGGCATAAACAAAATAGTCATCCAACTGATCTTTGGTGATCGAAATGTTATCTTTTTGAACGATCCATTTTGCGATGACGAGAGCGCTTAGGAGGGCAAGGACATACATCAACCCATACCAGTGCACAGGAATAGAGAAGATGTTGAAAGCTACAGGGTTAAAATGTTCGTAAATATGCTGCCAGAATTCCATCAAAATGTCACCACTTTCCAGTCACTTTTAAGCGCCTGCGTTAAAAACTCTCCCGTATGGGTTGGTTCTATCCCTAGTGCTCGAAGCTCTTCGGTTACTCCATAATCGTCACTGCATACAACACACACCGAGGCTTTTACACCCGAGTCGATCACCTGCGCAACCATTGCTTGTAACTCCGTGTTTTCAGCCAAAAGCTTCGCCGAAGGCCCCCATACCATCAGATGGGCTTCATCCCAATAACTGCGAGGCAAAATGACGCTTCCATAAAGCAATACAAGCTTTTTTGCCACTTCGAGTTCGCCGCTACTCCATACAATCAGGAGTTTATCCATTGCCATGACCCTTTTGATGCTGACCCATAATCTGTGTTATTACTTCTAAGTTGTGATCCAGACGATACGCTTTTCCAAAACCCATTACGACGCTCCCACTTTTAGGGGAGAGTTTAAAGAGGTGAAAATCGCCCATTTGGGTTAATGAGGTGACGAGTTCCGAATCAAAATGGGCTTTGAAACGCTCGATTGCACGTGTAAATAGTTCATCCTCACGCATGATTTCAGAAACAATAGCTTCAATGGTAACCCGTTTTCGAGCAAAAGGTTGAACGCACTGCGACTCATCTTCGACAAAAAGCAAAGAGACATTTGGATTCACGAGAAGATTACGCCCGTGTTGGGCAACGGTACTGATAAGGATATAAAAATCATTGTCGATACGGACATAGGGGGCAGTGCTGGCATGCGGTTCACCCTCAGGGGTGAGAGATGCCATGACAAGGGTTTGAAACGTTTCTAAAAATGACTCCACCTCTATCGTGGTCATTTTAGTAGTGCCTCAGCGATCAGTTCGATCGGATTTTTAAAGATGACGTCCACATTTGCCTCATTCATTGAGTTATTGATCTGCATACGGCAGGCACTGCACTCGGCGGTAACGATTTGTGCACCCGTTTTGGCGATCATGGCCGCTTTAGGTTTTCCCGCCGCTTGGGCAAAATGGAAATTCTCCGTCTGCATGGTCACCCCGCCAAAACCGCAACAGGCGTTCGGATCGCTCATTTCGGTGATCGTATAATTTTGTCCGACCAAGGCACGCGGCTCTTTATAAACGCCCTGCATTTTACGGGCGTGGCAGGGATCATGATAGGTAACGTTCAAATCACTTCTCCCCTTGCTCGCCAGCAGTGCTTTAAGCTCCGTTTTTTGTTCCAGCCACTCGGTCGCCATAAAGATTTTACCTTTTAGCGCTCTGGCACGCTCCAGCCATTCGGGCTGATCGTGGAAAAAGTGCTCATAATCGATTTTAATCATCGCACTGCAGGTCGCTTCGGGGATGATAATCGCTTCGACCTCGTCGATAAAACTCTCAAAATAGACAATGTTCTTTTTGGCGTTGTGATCAACCGTCGCGAAATCACCCGTAAAATAGGCAGGTGCTCCACAGCAAAGCTGTTTTTTCGGGATAAAGGCATCGACACCCAGTGCTTCCAAAATCTCTAAAAGTCCCTTGCCGATTTCGGTGTAGTTGTAGTTCGCTAGACATCCGATGAAAATCGCGACACGACGTTTCCCCCCGTTAGGAATATTTTCAGGATAGCTGTTAAGAAACGATGTTTTCCCCATTGAGGGGAGAAGTCGGTCTTTTTTAATAATCGGGAGATTAAATCGAGGTTGCATCGAGTTGATTGAGTCTTTAATCTTAAATCCGCATGTTTGAAACACGTATCCGAGTTTAAAAAGGATATCCATCGTCATTCGATGACGGAGAAGATAGAAGAATACCCGTTTAAACCACGCGATGCCGAATTTATCGGCGAGATCGGCACGTACCTGCTCAATTACCATATCGGTAGGCAACGCTTTAGGACAGACATCGGTGCAGTTGGTACAAAGAAAACAGCTCTCAAAAATCGCTTTCGCATTTTTGTCTAGCTCCAACTGCCCCCGCTCATACGCACCGAGGAGATCGATAAATCCGCGCGGTGAAGTTACCTCATCGGCATTGACATTGTGGATTGTACAAACGGGGATACACTTCCCGCATTTGATACACGCATCGGAGGTTTCGGTAAAATGGAATAATTCGCGTTTTTCCATTCACTTACACCGTTTTACTGAACGCTTTGTCAGAGCTTGCGTGGCGTTTCATGTACGCATCAAAAGGCATCGCAATGTTACGGATCAACAAGGTTCCCGTTGTCGAGCACTCAATCGACTGAGAGGTCATAGTGAGCAACCCATCCGCTTCGAACGGTTTAAGCGCTTCTATAGCATCTGCGAAATACTCTGCGAATTTCACGCCGAACAATCGCTCAAAACGGTCAATATCGAGTTTAAAATTTGACATCAATTCCATAATGACGTATTGACGGATACGGTCATCCTCGTTCAATGCGACACCCCGTTCATGAGGCAATCTCCCCGCATCAATGGCCGCTTCATAGCTTTCCATCTCTTTGAAATTTTGGGCGTAATAATCAGCTCCCTCTCCGATAGAAGTGAGCCCGATACCGATCAAATCGGCTCCCCCCTTGGTGGTATAGCCTTGGAAGTTACGGTGAAGCTCCCCTTTTTCAATCGCTTTAAAAAGTTCGTCTTCGCTCTTGGCAAAGTGATCCATCCCGATCATTTTATACCCGTTGGATTCCATATGATCGATCGTATAGCGCATAATGGCGAGCTTTTCCGCCGGATGCGGCAATGTCGTCTCATCAATTTTTCGCATCGTCTTTTTAAGCCAAGGGACATGCGCATAATTAAAGACGGCAAAACGATCCGGATTCAAAGAGAGGGAGAGATCGAGGGTCTTTTTAAATGTCTCCAAACTCTGATGCGGCAATCCGTAGATCAAATCGACGTTAACACTCACCATATTGTATTTACGTGCTAAATCCATCGCCGCTTTGGTGATGTCATACGGCTGCACGCGATGTACCGCCACCTGAACTTTGTCATCAAAATCCTGAATCCCGAAACTGACACGGTTGAATCCCGCATCCGCCATCACTTTCATCTGTGCTTCGTTGATGTGACGCGGATCGATTTCACAGCTGATTTCAGCATCTGGGGTAAAGTTTTTAAAATGACCTTTGATCGCTGCAATAATACGATTCAGCTGATCCGCATCAAAAAATGTCGGTGTCCCCCCGCCAAAATGGAGCTGAATAACGGAGCGGTTAACGTCAATGTGAGTGCTGAGTATTTGCATTTCGCGAATCAGGTAATCAATATAGCGCTCTTTTTTATCCTCTTTGGAGGTAAAAACGACGTTACAGCCGCAAAAATAACAGGCATTTTTACAAAACGGCAAGTGAAAATAAAGGGATAATGGACGCGTCACGTCTTGCGAATGGAGCTTTGAGAGATAACTGTCGTAATCAAAACTCTCACTAAACTCTAACGCTGTCGGATAGCTCGTATAGCGTGGCCCCGGCTTAGAATATTTGGTAAATTTGTCAAAATCAAGCATACGTATTCCCTATCGTCCCTGTGAATGTCGCGATTATGCCCCTTTTGGGTTGAATAACGGATAAAAAAGAAACATTATTCTATAATTGTGGGAAAATATCACAAAACATGAACGCTTTATTGTCGAGTTTTCTCGACATTGTGATAAAATCTTTCAACAATCACTATCTATAATGAGGATGCCCCCCGATGATAAAAGTTCTAGTCGTTGAAGACGACGAAGTAACCGCCATAAATTTAAAAATGTCATTAGAAAAGCAAGGCTATGACGTAATTTCTTTGGCTGATAATGCCGTTACCGCTAGAAATAAAATTAAAATATATAACCCCGATATTGCCCTCATTGACATTGGATTGCAAAAAACAATGGACGGTATCGAACTGGCTCAATACATTCGCGATAAAAATCAGCTCCCCTTTATCTATCTAACGGCACATTCCGATAACGATATGCTCGCCAAAGCCAAAAGAACGGAGCCTTACGGATACATCGTAAAACCCTTCGATCCGATCAATCTCCACACGACGATCCAAATGGCACTCTATCGATTCAAAGAGGAGAAGAAGCGTAATTCCAATATTGATGAACTCAAATCCGATCGTGAAGAGCTCGAAAAACTGGTTTATGCCAAAAAACTCTCTGATAAACCGATTGTCGAGTTTGGCGAAGGGTATCGTCACGATACCGGACTGGGTGAAACCTTTTACAAAAATCAGAAAATCAAACTCACCAAAAAAGAGAATGCCTTTATCCGCCTTCTTGTAGCTCAGTTGGGGAGTGTCGTTGATTTTGAACAAGCCATCAATTACGTGTGGGAAACCAAAGGTGCGACCGACAACAGTGTTCGAACCCTCGTGTGGAGACTACGATCCAAACTCCCTACCGATGTTATCAAAAATGCTTCGGGTGTTGGGTACTATTTAGAAGAGTAGGATTCAAGCAAAACGCTTTTCAAATTCCCCTCGAAGCACTTCGTATGCTTCACTAAACTCAAACTCTTCCTCTTTTTCCATAGCTGCACTTTCAATGACGGAAGAGACTCTTGAGAGTTCATCAAAACGAAAATTGGCACTGGAACCTTTAATCGCATGGGCAATAAAAGCAATATCTTCGTAACTTCTTTTTTCAATACCAAGTGAGAGGTCTTGGAGCAAATGCTCCATTTTTTGACAATAGATACCTAAAAGATAATCAATTTGATCTTCTTCCAGCATCAGTGCCGTTTTAAGATGCTCCATATCAATATGCGGCCATTTTGAGACGACCAGAGCGCACGGCTCCATTTCGGGTAAAGCAATCGGTTTCAAATAACGTTCAAATATTTGTTCAATCTCTTTAATGACGATCGGCTTTCCTAAAAATGCGTCATAACCGTTTTGAAGAGAGCGCTCACGTGCTCCGTTGATGACATTTGCGGTTAATGCCACAATGGGGGTATGGGGACGTTTAGTCGCTTTTTCAAATGCCAAAATATTGGCCGTCGCTTCATTGCCGTTCATCTGCGGCATCTGCTCATCCATCAGTACCATATCAAAATATTCCGATTGATAATAATGAAGAGCTTCCGCTCCGTTAGAGGCGATTGTGTAGCTCAACGCATACCGTTCCAATATAATCTTAATAAGCTCCTGATTGGCGAGGTTGTCTTCTGCGACCAATACCCGTCCCTCAAATCCCCCTCGTCCCCGTAGTCCTGTTCTATGAGGAAGATGCGGCGTATTAATACCTAAAACGTCTCTCAAAGCACTCTGAAGTTTGGTACAATAGATCGGAAAAGTCAGCGGTACAATCGTCTCAATAGTATCATAGCGCTCGTCAAGAAAATCTAGGATAGCTACCGAGGGTATCTGATTCTTAATAATCGTTTCACGTGCCGCATCGTCCATCGAACTCTCTAAAAAAATGAGAAGATTGCACGACTCCTGAACATTATTAATGATTTGAATATCCAATCCGAAATGGTCCCAATACCGTTGCAGGGATTCAAGTTTGTAACTCTCACTCGGATCATAGGCCAAAAGCCCGAATTTGATCCCCTCAAACATTGAAACATCAAATTTAGAGACTTCGCACTGATGGTTGGCGATCACGGGTATTTTAAGGGTAAACAGACTTCCTTCCCCTACCGTCGATTTCAACTCAATATCGCCCCCCATATGGAGTGCCAACTGCTTACAAATGGAAAGCCCTAGTCCTGTCCCCTCGTTGACCTTCAATGCCCCTTCGTGAGCTTGAGAAAACGCATCAAATATCCGTTCTTGATCGACCGTTGAGATCCCTATCCCCTGATCCCGTACCGAGAGGGATAAAATCCCCTCATCGTATCGCGCTTCAACATGGATTGCTCCGGCATGATGGCTGAATTTAATGGCATTACTCAAAAAGTTCCCGACAATCTGTTTGATCCTCAATGCATCGGCAACAATCTCATAGGCGATGGTAGGATCGATAAAACTGGTCAACGTAATACTTTTCGAATTAGCACCCGGAACAAAAAGTTCCATGGTATGGGATATCTCATCGTGAATATTAAACGGCTGAGGATCAACCGTAAACTCCCCGCTGCGAAGTTTAGAGAAATCGAGAATATCATTGATAATATGGAGAAGATTTTCACCGCTGTTGCTAATAATATTGAGGTATTGCTGATAACGGGGATTGGTCGTCTCATCTCGTAAAAGGGAGACAAAACCCAAAATAGCGTTAAGCGGTGTCCGTATCTCATGAGACATATTGGAGAGAAAGTATTCTTTGGCTTTGGAAGCATTAAGGGCTTCTTGCTCTTTTTGATATATCGTATCCGTATAGAGTTTTAAAACACCCGCAAAATTTTGGTCAAACAAATAGCTGATGGCAACAAAAACTTCTTGATCGTTGATTCCCAAACGGTATGTTGCATTAAGGACGGAGCGCTTAAAATGGGTGCAAAGGAGAAAGAGTTCATCTGCTCGAAGCTCTTTGTTTTTAAGATACTCAATCAATTCACCGATGACAGGGCAATCTCCGAGTGCCATGTGCCCTGAGACGACCCCCATGAAATAATCAAAAACATTTCCCGCATACAATTCTAAAAAAATATCTCTATCGATCTCGTGGCGTACTAAAATAGTAGAACACTGCGTTTCATTCACCCACTCTATTAAAATAGGCTCTTTTTCTGCAAATAAAATGGCTCTTGCATCAAACAGTGTTTTAAAAAGGGTATTTTGCATATTTTCTCCGCAACGGCACAATTAATTTGGCGCGATCCAGAAAAAAACACCCAAAGAGACAATCAGTAGTTGAACGGCCAGAATCAGTACCGTTCCGATAATATTGCCGATCTGACAACTCGTACACTGTTTATACATTTTCCCTTCATACTGGGCGTAAATGAAATAAACAACCATTAAGAGTATCACACCGATGAGGGCATATTTATCAAGGGTGTAGAGCAATGTGCGTAACTCAGGTGAAATGAAAAAGGGGAGAAGAAAGGTAAATCCGACAAGAGCCAAAAGATATTTGGCACCCCGTTTGAAATAATCGCGTACAAAAACCGTTGGGCATGACTCGCCTAGCTCATATCCGGCTTCTTGCGCTTTTCTTACCAGTATCTTTTCGGCTTCTTGTCGTCCCTCTTTATTCAGTTTATCAAGAAGTGTACCCCCGAACAACATATCCATTTTTCGCTGCAATACCCGAGAAAAGTCCCCCTCGGTATCCAAATGCTGTAACTCTCCGAATCTGTTTTCATAGACTACTTTGATTCGGTCATGTCGTTTGAGTGTGGCGGTAAAATCCGGATAATACGCACTTATCTCTTCTGCAATAACTTCTCCGTCGGTAACAAGAATACGAGGATTAATAAGTTCCAGAGGGCCATTCTCGGTTTTGACGATGATGGCACACGCCGGCACTGCGATTTGGATTGCCGCAATAGCATTCAGTTGATAATGCTCCATCGTATCGTGCATATTTTCTAAAAGCCTAAACAACTCATCATCAAATTTACGAACATCGGCAGATACGTGCTTAATCCGCTCATCAGGGTAGGTGATCAATTCTTTAATCATTGTGAAAATCTTTCGTAGGAGGTAGAGCCCCCTGAAGGGGCTTTAAATTAGTGGCTTTTGCGAACGACGATCAACATTTTGATATTGATCATAATAAAGCGGATAAACTGCCAAATTTTGCACGTACGCATTTTGATAACAAAATTTGTCGGTACCATAGTTGTAAAGTTAGCATCGTACGGTTTAACGTATTTTTCAATTTCATTCATAGTTTTTTTCTCCTTTTTACTTATTCAGGGATTAAAGTCCAGCCCGGATTGAGCTTGGCTTTATAGATAAACATGTGGTGAAGGATGTGTTTGATCCAGTGACCCGCAAGTCCGATTTCACCGAAAGTATAATCCAAATCACGTCCTAATCCAGGATATTTTTCAAAGTCAGGAACAACAGGATAAACGGTCAATGCCGCAGCGGTACCGTCAAATAGACCTTTACCTGCTGATGCGACACACGCTGCACCCATTTCTGCCATTGATGCCTCATGCAAATGCGCACTCGGTCCTTTTTTGATCAAATCACAAACACTGTGAGCAACCGCTTTACCGATAATACCGCTTGGCATACCTGTACGCGGAGGTGTTGGGAAAATTTGAGTACCGTTTGGTGAACTCATCGGTTTAGAGATCGGATGCGGAGGAGCAAACGCGATACCTGCAGCGAAGAGATTTTTGTATGTTGGATTTTGATACGTACGAGGCCAGTCAGACGCTTTCCAGTTTTCATACGCACCCGCATCGTATTTTGCATCAACTTTCATAAAGCCATTCGGTGCGAATACGGTTGCGGTGATATCTTCACCCGCTTTGTCATAGGCTTTCAGTCCTACTCCGGCGAAAGGTGGAATCAACATCGCGAAATCGAATGTCTCTTCACCCATTGTACCATCGAGAAGCTCATACGACACTTTCCCTTTTTCAACTTTGTTAACGTGAGCACCGATCAACCATTTGACACCGCGCTCAGAATACAAAGACTCTGCGAAAAGACGTGAAGATGCCGCGTATCCGCCGCGTTTCATGTGTAATCCGCCGATACCGAAGTCACCGAGGAATGATTCGTTAGAGATCCATTGGATATCTGCCAAATCACGAACACCCGCTTTGCGAAGTTCATGTTCAATGTTGAAGATATACTCGAACGCCGCACCTTGACACGTACACATACCGTGACCTGTTCCGATGAGGAATTTTTGACGCTCCCCTTTTTTCATCTTTTCGATAGATTTTGCAAACTCATGCGCTGCATGGTCGGCGTGATCTGCCGTACAAACGGAGACGGTAAATTCACCTAAGCCGTTAGCATCACCAAGACCCGGAGTAGCAGCAAAATTAAGTTTTGGCCCCGTTGCATTGATAAGATAATCATACGTTACGTCTTCGCTTTGTCCCGCTTTGCCTTGACCGGTATACTCGATAGTAACATACGGTTTGTCGCTGCTAGCATTTCCCTCAGGATTGAGGCTTAGTGCTTTTGCCTGTTTGTACGTAATCCCTGCTTTTTGGTACACGGGAGCAAGGTCAAAAGTAACCTCTTCTTTAGACATTTGACCGACACCGACCCAAATATTTGAGGGGATCCAGTTCCATTTCGAGTTAGGGGTAACAACAACTACCTCATGTTCTTTTCCGAGCCAATCTGCCGCAAACGTTGCAGCGGTATGTCCAGCAACACCGCCACCGAGGACAACTACTCTTGCCATATCTTCTCCTTGAATGAATTCCATAAAACCAGATTATAATACCTTATCATCACAATTATATCACATACTTAAAATAAACATTGCAATCGAAACTAAAGTTTTTAGAAAAGGACCCTGTGTTACTTTTCTTCACAATCTATGAGGTAGCTAGCCAATTTGTCCTTTTCGGTTTTAAAAATGTTTATTTCATTATTTTTAGCAGAAATGCATACTGACGTCAAAATATCTTTTCTATTTGACTTTTTACGTCGTAAATATTATAATTTCTATCTGTGCATAAATGAATATAATAATAAGATGTATTTATAATTAAAAAGGGTTGTTACTATGAAAAGTGTCCTTATCATCGGGGGTGGAATAGCCGGAGTCGAAGCTGCCATTTATTACCGTAAAGAAGGGTTTGAGGTTGAGCTTATCAGCGATCGCAATTATGTGTTTATCTATCCTATTGCTATTTGGATTCCCATCAAAACTATCCCTTTTAAAAAGGCTACCCTTTCACTGGACAAACTTGCCGCACGACATAATTTTAGACTCACGATAGATCGTCTCATTTCTATCAACGGTGCTGAAAAGAGCATTTCTCTTGAATTGGGAGGGCTCCGAATAGCCGATCATCTCGTCATTGCGACGGGAGCCGCAAAAATGAGACATGAAGGGCTCGAACATACCCTCTCCATATGCGGTGCACCCGAACAATCACTCTTGCTTAAAGAGAAAATAGAGGCATTGATAGAACGCGGGAGCGGAAAAATTGCCTTTGGATTCGGCGGCAATCCTAATGATTCCAGCAGTGTGCGCGGAGGACCCGGATTCGAACTTTTTTTCAATCTCCATCATCATCTCTCACAACTCGGTATCCGTGACAATTATGAAATGACGTTTTTTGCTCCTATGCCCCAACCCGGTGTACGGATGGGGAAAAAAGCATTGTCCTCTATTGAGACGATGTTTAAAAATAATCACTTTGGAACCCGTTTTGGAAAAAAAATCAAACGGTTCGAAACCAACAGTATCATTTTTGAGGACAATAGCGTACTCGAAAGTGATCTCACCATGTTTATCCCTGCGGGAGATGGAATGACATTGATAAAAGAGTCTGATCTTCCCCAAAACAGTGCCGGATTTATCCGTATTAATAATTACTGTGAAATCGAAGGGGTTGAGGGATGGTACGCCATCGGTGATGCTAGCGCGCTCGAGGGACCGGAATGGAGAGCCAAACAAGGTCATCTCGCCGAAATAATGGCACGCAACGCTGCCCATAATAGTGCCGTAGCGTATGGCCTAAAATCAAACCCGAAAAAAACCTATCAAGAGCATCTGAATATAGTGTGTCTTATGGATACAGGAAACGGAGCGGGGTTTGTTTATCGTAACGATAAAAAAGTATTTTTCATCTCCCTCCCGATTATCGGGCATTGGATGAAACTCGTATGGGGCTGGTATTATAAACTTTCAAAAATGGGGTATATCCCTCGCATTCCGGGGATGTAACTAAACCGCCTCTAAAATCTTCGTCACTATCTCATAAACATTGTTGGAGAGGTTCGGATGATTTTTTATCCGTTCCAACTCACTCCCCATCAATGTTTTTTGATCACTATTTAAACGTCCGTAATTTTTAAATGCCCCTGCCAGCCCCGAAGCGATTTGAGGGTTTATGGCATCAATTTCAATCACTTTGTCGGCAACAAATTTAAATCCATCTCCGCTATGATCGTAAAATGCGACCGGATTACGGGCAAAACTTCCGATTAAAGCGCGGACAAGATTCGGTACTTTTACATCGTATGCACGGTTCTCTTGCAACGCGACGACGCGTTCCAGTGTCCCTTCCCGTCTTGAAGAGGCTAAGACGCTAAAATATTTGTTCATTACCAACGTCTGATCGTAATAGCGATTGTAAAAATCTTCCAATGCACTTTTTGCTAATTCGGGAGCATAATTTTCAAGCAGATCAAGTGCCGCCAAACGCTCACTCATAGAGCGAGATTGATAGTAATGTTCTAAACAAACGGCACTTATCGGCTCCTCTTTCAAACTCATCAGCAACCCCAACAGACGATTTTTAAGGGCACGTTTTCCCATACTGATCCCGTCAATATGAGTGTTTGAAGGATCATACAATCTTTCGATACGAGTGTGTAACTCACTGGAATAGCGTTTCGCCAGTATCCGTTTGAGTTTCTCTTGCGCCGTAACGATTGCAGCTACATCGATATGCTCCTGACGCTGCATCAGTGTTGTAATACTCGGCAATTCCAAAATCTGAGATTTAAACATCGACTCAACCGACTCATCACGTAATAATGCACCATAACTTTCAATATAGTGCTCATTTACCTCTGCACCGCTCATCATAGCTTCAAGTGTCTCGATTCCAAAACGGTAAGCCGCTTCATAGCGGACAAATCCTTCACTCTCGTGTGCCATCAAAAATGGATAATCGATTGTCTCGCACTCGATTATCACAGGGGCACTGAATCCTCGATTCAAGGAGAGACGCGGGAGGGTAGGGATCTCTTTAAAGAGAATCTCACTCACCTCTTTCTCCAGCCATAGCACATCCTTATGCAACAGCGTCACATCATCGGTTTTAAGTGCATATTCGCTACCGTCTGAGGCTAACAGTGCCATTCGTAACGGCATCGCATACGGCAACTGTTCTTGGTTCTTGGTGTTTTTAGGGATGATTTGGATGATTTTCAAAACCAGTTCAGCCGACTCGGGGAAATACTCACTGGATATACGCAATGTCGGAGTCCGCTCTTGCGAATACCACCGCTTGAATTGCATCAAATCAACGGGGCTTTGAGACTGCATCGATTCGAGGAATTCTTCGGTTCCCACCGCTTTTCCGTCAAACTTATCAAAATAATAATCCATCGCGGCTCGAAACTTCTCACCCCCCAATACGGTATGCATCATCCGAATCACCTCGGCACCCTTCTCATAGACGGTTGCCGTATAAAAGTTGTTGATCTCCATATAGTGATCGGGTTTGATCGGATGAGCGGTGGGGCCTGCATCCTCTACGAACTGCCGCTCACGCAACGCTCTGATATCATCCAGACGCTGTGTCAGGGGGGAGTTCATATCGGCACTGAAAGATTGATCCCGAAAAACCGTCAACCCCTCTTTGAGAGTCAGTTCAAACCAATTACGGCACGTGATCCGATTCCCCGTCCAGTTATGAAAATATTCATGGGCGATAACGCTCTCAATTCCCATAAAATCACTGTCGGTAGCACTGTCTTCATCGGCTAGAACATAATGGGAGTTAAAAATATTAAGCCCTTTATTCTCCATCGCTCCCATATTGAAACTGTCTACCGCTACGATGTTGTACACCTCTAAATCGTATTCTCGACCATACGTGACCTCATCCCACTCCATCGACTTTTTCAAACTGCGCATCGCGTGGTGGCATTTATCCTCGTTCCCACGGTCGCAATAGATTGCCAAATCGACCTTTTTACCGCTAGCCGTCGTGTAGCTATCGTGAATGGAGCCTAAATCCCCTGCAACGAGGGCAAAGAGATAACACGGTTTTGGGATCGGATCTTCCCACACCGCCAGATGTTTGCCGTTATCCAGTGTCGCCGTACCGCGAAGATTTCCATTGCTAAGAAGGATAGGGCATCTCTCTTTAGAGGCGATAATTTTCGTTGTAAATTTCGTCATTACGTCAGGTCGGTCAATACAATAGGTGATGCGACGGAACCCTTCAGGCTCATTTTGGGTACACCAGATGCCGCCGGAGCGATAGAGCCCCTCCAACTCCGTATTTTGATCAGGATAAATCCGGTTGATGATACGAATACGTGCGGTGTCGGAATCGAGGGGGATACGAATTGCACCCTCCTCCTTCGTATACATATCGTCGCTGTAGAGGATATCATTGACCCATAACAGCTCCAAATCAACCATTTCACCATCAAGTTTCAGTTCACGTGCTTCACTGTTTTGGCGTCGAATTTCCATAATATTTTCAACACGGGTGGAAGATTCTTCGATAATAAACTCCAATGAGCAGGTCTCTATCGTATAAGGGCTGGGAGTGTAGTCTTTAAAAAAAATCGTTTTGTGTTCTTGCATAAGAGTTCCATCTGTTGTTTTTGAAATGATACTCAATTTACGCTACACTTAAGACATTAAAATATAAAGCAACATTTATGAATAATAATCTTTATCTTGCACGACAACCGATTTTAGACCGTGCGGAAAATATCATAGGGTACGAATTTTTTTATCGTAACACCTATGGAGAATGCGTTATCGATGACCCCCGACATGCTACCGCATCGGTATTAGTCAATTTACTCAATCAAATCGGTTCATCCTCGGCGTTTGGCGAACTTCCGGCATTTATCAACACCGATGGACCGTTGCTCCTAACCGATATACTCCGTACCCTTCCCAAAGAAAAATTTGTCTTCGAACTCTCGGCATCGATAAAAATGAATTCCCGTATTCATGAAGCGATTCGATATTTCCATGCGCTGGGATATCGGTTTGCCTTGGATAATGCTTCCTTTCATCCTTCGTATTTCGAAACTTTTTCTACGATTTTTCCCTACATTGAATTTGCCAAATTCGATGTCACCCAAACCGATGTAGAACAATTCACCTATCTCCCTAACCCCTATGGACAAATGAAACTCATTGCCCAAAAAGTGGAATTCTACGAAATGGCAGAAGCGTATGAAGCTCTCGGATTTGAGTACTTTCAAGGATTTTATTTTGCCCGCGCCCATCTAATCACACAGCGTCGGATCGATCCGCAGTACGTCCAATTAATGAAAATTTTTTCACTTCTTCAAAACGATGCGACAATGGAAGAGATATGTGACGCTTTTAAACATCAAAGCATTCTCTCGCTTCAACTCTTTCAATTTCTCCGTTCCGTCCATCCTGAACATATAGAGGGGGTAACATCCATACGGGAGATGATTGAGCGATTTGGGAAAAATGCTCTTATGCAGTGGTTGCTGTTGCTCATTTATTCCAAATCGGGGACCAAAGCTATTGATGAGAAAAACTCGTATGCTGTTTTTGCCCAAAACAGAATCGATCGTATGATTGCATTACTCCAAAAAATTACCCCCGATTTTACTGAAAGCCAAGTAGAACAAATCCATTTGATAGCAATGCTTTCACTCTTGGAAGGATTTATGAATATTCCGATGGAATCATTACTGCAAACACTTCATCCATCCTCAGAGATAGAAGATGCGCTCTTAGAACATACGGGGGTATTGGGGAGAATTTATGCCGCATCTCTCAAACTCGAAAGCGGCGATGTGAACGGAGCGACAATAGTGCTGAAGCCGTATGGGGTTACCCCCGCTCAGCTTAGCTCATAGCATCCATAGAGAGCAGAAGTTCATCCATTTTTTGATCGACGGTTCCGACATACTGGGTTAGATCCATCATCTCATCCATGTTTTGTTGCAATGATTCACTGTTATCGTTGATGGCTTGAATCAGGACATTGATCGTTGCAGAGATTTCAGATAGGCTTTTTTGGGTTCGTTCTGCAAGTTTACGTACTTCGTCCGCAACAACGGCAAATCCGCGTCCATGTTCACCCGCACGTGCCGCTTCTATCGCGGCATTGAGTGCAAGAAGATTGGTTTGATCGGCGATATCGCCGATCGTTACTAAAATAGCCTTCGTCTCCTGAGCATTTCCAACAAGTGCTTGAAGATTTCCGGAAAGTTCATGCTCTCTCCCGGCTACGCTTTGTATACGCTCTACCGTAGAATTAATCATACCGTTGAGTTCCACAAACTTGGTAGAGCGAAGATCTTCAATCGTCCCTTTAAGATGCTTGGTATTGTTATCAAGAATCTCTTTGGCTTCATTATTTTGGTGTTCCAGCGACTGCAATGCGATTCCAAGATCGTTGATTTTTGTCAACATCTGACCCATTTTCCCCTCAACATTTACCTCGGCACGAGTCGCGAATTTTCCTTCGCTCAATGCTTCAAGAACTTTGATTGCACCGTCAATATTTTTTTCGGTCGCATCCAGCATGCTATTCATCGTTTTACGAAGCAAATGAACATGAGGGGTTTTTGTATCACTCATAACTCGGCACATATAATGACCGTCTCTTACTTTATCCGCTAAAAGCACCATCTCACCTGCCACAAGCGTATCACGAAGAAGCATCTCTTCATGTGCTTTAGCAACCGCATTAAGCTTTTCTTCGATGCTTCCGCTCTGGGCTTCCATCGGGGTCAAACGATTTCGCTTAAACTGCATAAGCTGTAAAAAATCATCCAATTGTTTTCGTGTTTTTTCATCGCCCTCTACCGAAGTACTGACAAGCCCAATAGCCGTAAGCATCATAATCACCACTACCGCTATTAAAGTCCCTACACTTTGTGTGAGTAACCCGATGAGGACACCGATGAGCGCTATGCCGACCAAGATGGTTATTTTGACTGAATTCTTCATCGCTAAGCCCTTAAACCATAGTCTTGTAAAGACGCTCAGCTTCAGAAATTTCATCTTCTGAAGGTTTACGACGGCATGACAAATATCCGCACTTCCCGTTTTCGCATCCGACATTAGGATAAACCGTTGCGTAGACCCAATAGAACCCGCCGCTTTTGGTTGCATTTTTTACATATCCGGTCCAAATCTTCCCGCTTTTGACAGTGTCCCAGAGATCTTTAAATGCCGCTTTGGGCATATCGGCATGGCGAACAATACTGTGAGGCTTCCCGATAAGCTCATCGATCGTATAACCGGCAATTTTGCAAAAATCGTCATTAGCAAAAAGGATGTTTCCCTTTTCGTCCGTTTGAGATACTAAAAAATCAGTATCTTTCAGTACATATTCACTACCCATTGCCTGCACCTTCTCAACAAATTTTGTTATCTTTGTGATACTAATGCAAATAATGTGCCAAGAGGCTAAAAATAACGAAAATAATTATATATTCATCGTCAATTAGTTTATGATGTGTAAATTAGTAACAATATCCGTTTACATTAACCCGTTTAACATCAGATAGCGATACATAGGCTGAAGCATGTACAAATCAAATGCCCACCAAACCCATCGAGGCTGTGCCGGATCCAGAGGGAATGATGGCGCCAAACCGTCATAATTGAACTCTGCCATAATGATTTGGCCGTACGAAACTTTGAGAGGACATACCGTATAGCCGTCAAATTTAAGTGCAGGCTCTTTTTTCTCCATAACCGCAATAAGATTTCCGACGACAATCGGTCCTTGGTGACGTGCACTTCCCCCTGTTTTACCGACCGGAATACCGCACACGTCTCCGATTCCAAAGACATTTTTGTAGCGACGATGCTGAAGCGTTTCACGATCGACTTCGAGCCACCCTTTGGCCGTCCCTTTTTGCCATCCGAGCAGTGAGTTAGCTACCGCGTCCACTGCCGCTGTCGGAGGAGAGATATGGATAAAATCGTACTCTATTGCAACTTCATCTTCTTTTTCAATCGTGTCATATTCTTCGAGGTCTTTGTCGTATTCCCCTTGGACTTCGTATTTATGCAGGAATGTTGCTACTTTTTTCTCTGCATCGATACGGATAAGATCATGACCGAATTTGTTGGTGATATTACCATACCCCTTTTGCACTTTTTGGATAGCCTCATCAATCTCAGGAAGACTAAAGAGTTTGTCACTGGCGGTTGCAAATATAAAATCAGCGCTCAAATTATCACGCTTGAGATAATCATCACTGAGATAGAGGATTTTTTGCGGTGCACCGCCGCATTTGAGAGGAGTCGAAGGCTGCGTACAGAGGACACGAGGTTTAGAGGTTTTTGCCGCTTCATGGACAGCTTTAAACCATTCGTACGTAATTGTCCCCCCCTCTGCCGTTCCTGCGGCAAGATCGCTTAAATAGACACTTGATATACCGTTTTTACCGATCATATCCGAAGTCAATCCTTCGATTTGTTCATAATGGTATTGTACCCCTGTAGCAACGACAAGAAAATCGTACTCGACGACGGTTCCATTTTTGGTTGTTATTTTGTTGTTATCCGGATCAAATGTGCTTGCTTCATCTTTAATCCATGTCACATCATCACCGATATAACCGGTATTATCGAAAATAATATCTTCGGGTGCATATTCCCCCGCCGCAACAAAAATCTGTCCCGGCTGATACACATGTTTCTCATTAGGAGCAATAATCGTAATATCCGGTTTGGCAAGTGCACGACGTAGCCGAGCAAGTACCATCAATGCACCGGATCCCCCTCCGACAATCACAATTTTACCCACTGCGTTAGATGCGGATGCTTCCAACGTTGTAGGAGCTGCCGCTCCGGCTAATACCGATGCGGCTACCGGTGAAAGCGCCATCATTTTAAGAGCATCACGACGTGAAAGCCCCTCTTGCGCTTTTATTTTTTTCATGATTTCCTCAGGGATCATACTCTGCTCCTTTTGATATTTTTGTGAGACGTTAATACCCACATTATCGCCGTGAATAGATTAAACTTTCTTAAAAGTGAATGACTTTTCAGCAAATCGCTATTACATTTTTACAACACTGGTTTCCCAACCGTCATAAGCACCGTCAAATCGGACGGTAAGATCGATCAAATGGAGCGTTAAACTATCGATATCGTAGTAAAACGGTTTGTCTTGACGGTAGAAACTGACCCCCATCATCGGTGTTTTTTCCGTAGGATCGATTAAATGCTTCATACTAAACCCTTCAGATTCGATTTGGGTGATAAAAGCATCTCGTTGCTCACCCGTTTCAAAATAGGCTTTATGTTCAATAGCTCTGTTCAAATGAAGCGAATCACCCTGAGTTTTTAGATGGTCGCACACTTTATGATTTTGAATGATCTGCCATTCAATGGGTGTAGGGAAAAGGAGCTTATGATAAATTTCCCAGTCACTGTCCATTTTGGAACCGTACTCATAGTCATAATCCGAAAATTCTTTCATCGCCGCTTTGACCGCATCGGGCCATTCAAAATTGTGTTTAAGATAATAAATAAACGTCATCTCGCCGTTGGATACGATCTTACCGACATAACTTCCGATACGATATCGCAAAGACTCCATCTCAATTTTATCTTCGATGAAAGAGAGCTGTGCCTCTTCATCTTCGCTAATTAGCCCTTTATCATTGGGCGCTTTCATTTTTAGTTTGATAAATCCGACATAATATTTATCTTCACTCGGCAGTTCTACCGAAATACCCGCATTGACCAAAACCGAGGCAAGATGGCCATCGATCGTTTTAATATATAATTCCCAATATTCTTGCATCTTCTACTCCATTTCCAAAGTCATTAAAAACATATCTTCACCGTCAATTACTTTGACATCCAAACTTTCACACGCAGGGCATTTGTAAAAAATCTCACTCAATTCGGTTACCGTAGCGCATTGGCGGCACTCGATCACCAACGGCTGAACGTTCATCACGAAATCAGCACCGTCGCACACCGTCTTCTCTTTAAACGTATTAAACGCAATTTCGAGCAGATGAGGCTCGACGCCGCTCATCTTCCCAATTTTGACGACGATTTTACTCACCGATTCGGCTTCATTCTCACGTGCGATATCTTCACATTGTGTCAAAAGCGCTTGAACGATACTGTATTCATGCATTTTTACAATCCTTTTAAATAATTTGGGGTCTGTATCGGACACAGTTTATAGACAAAATCTTTGCGAAGACGGTTAAATTCGCTGAGAGGATCGTAAAAGCTCGGATACATCTGTTCGAGTTCTGCCTCACGATGACGCTGAATCTCCTCTGCAAAAGCGGTGTGATTGATTTTTTGACGTTTGGCATCCAAAAGCTCATCATAGCGCTCGTCATCCTCACACAAAGAGAAACAATAACGATGTAACTCTTCTCTATAGGTCTCATCATCTTCCGATAAAACCGTATCGACCAAACCGATAGCCTGCGCATACGCAGCACTGATCGGCAGACAGCGGCTTGTCAACGCGTACGCTTTTTCTTCTCCGACGCGGCGTGGCAGAGTATAGGTCCAATACTCGCTCCCGTGAAGCCCAAGCGTTTGATAATGGGGGTTTAGAACAACCCCCTCGCGCGCAACAACCAAATCGGCAGCAAGAGCCAAAAAGACTCCACCTGCCCCAGCATTACGTCGCAGGGCACTCACAGTAAGCACCTCATCGCACAGTAAAATCGATTTGACTACTTCGTTCATCGAATGGATATTCGACCATCCGTCTTCATCCGATTTTTTCGAATCTTCCATGATGTTCAGATGGATACCGTTGGAAAAAAATTCTTCTCCCCCCATCAACACAAGGACTTTAATCCCCGATTGTTTCAGATGATCAAACGCGTATTTCAATCGGACACACTGATGGGCACCCATCGCACCGTTATGAAAATCAAATCCAAGATACCCTATCTCATCACGCTCAATATAGGTAATCTCTTTGAACGTCTCCACCGTCGGATGAACAAATAGCGGCAATCGATCTTCCATCACCCCTTTGAGCCGATCTTTGAGGACATAGGTTGCGGGGAGTTTGATACTGGGGAGATGACGCTCTTTGAGGTGGGTAATCCAAATCGCTCCGTCTTTCGTCCCCAGACAAATCGCCCCCTCACGCTTCGCCAGAATTTCTTTGATTCCACCGCGCAGTTTCCCCTCACGATGAGCACCGTAGAGGGTACATTCCAACCCTAAGATTGTATCCAGAACCCCCGGATGGCTATCGGCGGATCGGATTTTAGTAAGAATACTCTCGGTGGAGTCGTTTTCCCAATCGATCCGACGATCGCTCTGCGTCATCGCTCTGTGCGCCGAACCGCTCAAGCTCTCCGTATCTTGAGCTATCGGAATAAACGTCGAATCATTGACTACCCTCAACAACTCATCCGCCAATCGTATTGAGAGACTGGTCGTTTCATTGCGGTAAAGGGATGCTTTGCTTCTCTGCGGCATAGCGAATGTCCCGTGCGCGTAAATATCCCCCGCATCGTACTCACCGTTGGCACGCAGTATACACACTCCCCACTCAGAGGATTGGTTCAAGATAGCCCAATCGAGTGCATGAGCACCGCGATCTCCGGCAATCCCCGGATGGACGATAAACGTCGGTATCGTACTCCAGATACTTTCAGGGATTCTCTTCTTTAAAAACGGGGCGATGATAATATCGGGGAAAAACGCTTCCGTTTCGGTGATGAGCTGTTCTTCGGTGATCGCAAAAGCGATTCCGACCTGTTCACCCCGATCTCTGAGATGGCAAAACACCCGTTGAGATAAAGAATTAAATGCGCTGACCACCAACAAAATACGCAATGTTTATCCCGTTTAGCAGATTCGAGGCAATAACTCACCCGTAGGTAAATCCATAAACCGTTTCGATCCCCACGGACTGAGAAGGAGAACCCGTCCGTCATGCTGATGGGTTACCGAGGCGATGATGCTCGCCTTTGAACCCTCTTCGAATGTTTTTAACACCTCCACCGCACGCTGGGCATCGGAGCGTTTGATCGCGAGGACAAACGTCCCCTCATTCGCCAGATTGTACGCCTCGAATCCCAATATCTCACAGATTCCTCGTACCTCGTCGCTCACAGGAATGGTCTCTTCATTTACTTCGATACACACTTTGGACTGTTTCGCCCATTCGTTTAGCACCGCCGCAACACCGCCGCGCGTCGCATCCCGCATCGCGGTTATCGCAATCCCCTCAGAAAGAAGTTTTTCGACCAACGGCCACAACGACGTACAATCGCTTTGGAGGTTACTGCTGAACTCCATCCCCTCTCGGTTGGCAAAAATGGTTGCACCGTGTTTGCCGATCTCGTTGGAGACGATGATCACATCCTCTTCACTCACGCTGTTCGAAGATATCCCGCTCTTTTGAACGACACCAACACCCGTCGTATTGATAAAAATTTTATCAACACTTCCACGCGGAACCACTTTGGTATCACCGCAGACGATCACGGCACCGTTAATCTCAAGCTCTTTTTTCATCGAGCGGACAATCTTTTCCAACTCTTCGACCGAAAATCCCTCTTCGACGATGACCGCACACGTCATATAGGTCGGCTTTGCCCCCATCATTGCAAGATCGTTACACGTACCGCAAATACTGAGTTTCCCAATATCCCCGCCATCAAAAAAGATAGGACTGACGGTAAAACTGTCAGTCGTAAAGGCTAAACGCCCCCCGTCGATGATCGCCGCATCTTCGCTTTTTTCTAAAATTTCATTTTTAAAATGTTTGTAAAATATTTTTGAGATCAGTTCAGCGTTTTCTTCCCCGCCGTTGCCTTGGGCAAGTACAATATTTTTTGTCATAATAGATTCCCGTATTTATAATATGCGGCGCACGCCCCCTCTGAACTCACCATACAACTCCCCAACGGAGAGCTCGGCTTACATGCCGTTCCAAACACACTACACTGTTGCGGTTTTGCGAATCCGCGCAAAATATCGCCGCAGATACAGAGTTTGTGATCGTCGATCTCATCGTAGGGAAGAACCTCTTTGTAAAGTACTTCGGCATCGTACGGCGCAAATGCATCACGCAGTTTCAAACCGCTGTTGGGGACATTTCCCATCCCCCGCCATTTGAACAGATCCACTTTCTCAAAATACTTCTCGATCAATGCTTGGGCTTTGAGGTTCCCCTCTTGGGAGACAAGCCGTTTGTACTGGATTTCTAAATCACTGCGTCCCTCGTTAAACTGCTTGATCATCATATAAATCGCTTCCATCACATCGACCGGCTCAAATCCCGCAACAACGACAGGAATACGGTAATGTTCGGGGAAAACCGCATAAATCTTCGATCCGCTGATAACACTGACATGCGAGGGTCCGATAAACGCATCGATACGGTGATCGTAACTGTTGACGTGTTCATCACGGCTGTCAATCAGCTCTTTCATCACTTCGGGTACGGTGACGTGGTTGATATGAAAAAAGATGTTTTTGATATCGCGTTTGATAACCACATCGAGCAATGCGGCACTCATCGGGGTGGTCGTCTCAAAACCGATTGCAAAGAAAATGATCTTTTTTGTCGGGTTCTCTTCGGCGACTTTGAGCGCATCCATCGGCGAATAGACGTAACGGACATCCGCACCCTTGGCACGGGCATCTTGGAGCGATCCGTGACTTCCCGGAACTTTAATCATATCGCCGAGGGTGAGCAAAATCACATCCTCTTGCATGGCAAGGGTATAGGCGTGATCGATCCGCTCTTTGGGCATGATACACACCGGACATCCCGGTCCGTGAATAAAGTTAATATTCTCGGGTAACAGCTGAGTCAAACCGTATTTCATGATCGTATGGGTATGTCCGCCGCACACTTCCATGATATTCACCGTCCTGCCAAGCTTTTCAGCCTCTGCAGCGATCAGTTTTTGAAAGCTTTTAATTACCTCGGGATTGCGAAATCCGTCATAAAGATCTTTTAGTTCCAAAGAACTCATGGCGCTTCACGCACGGGACAATTGTCATCATCGAGTACCATTTGACGGCGATCTTCTTCATCGAGTTTTTCCAATATTTCCTGATAGACCCGAAGCGATTCAAGTGCATCTTCCTCATCGATTTTGTTCATGATAAATCCGATATGTAGCAGTACATAATCGCCGATTGCAACTGTCCCCTCTTCCATTAGATCGAGGCCGGCAGTACGTTGGATTCCCATCGTATCAACCGTTGCAATATTTTGTTCCGTGTCAATGCTGACCACTTTTGAGGGAATCGATAAACACATAAATTAGGCTCTCATCTTTCGTTTAAATTCAATCCACTCGATCACTCTTTTGATCGACGCTTCATCATTGATGTTCACTTCCAAAATATCGACGTTCGGTTTGATCTTTCGCGCTTCGGCTTTTTCACGTTCGATATCGTATTGAAAGTAAGGGAGGAGATCGGTTTTTGTGATAAGAATCAGATCAGCACAACGGAACATCACCGGATATTTAGCGATCTTATCTTCCCCCTCCGGGATAGAGACGAGGACGATATTCAAATGTGATCCCACATCGTAGCTCGCCGGACAGACGAGATTTCCGACATTTTCGATAAAACAGACATCCAAAGGAGCCAACGGCAGATCATGCAATCCTTTATGAACCATAAACGCGTCCAGATGACACGCGCTTCCCGTCTGAATCTGTACCGCACTGATCCCTTTGGCGATAAGGCGATCGGCATCGCGTGAGGTTTCCAAATCCCCCTCAATCACCCCGTATTTAAACGGAGCCAAATCTGCCATTTTCTCCAAAAGGGTTGTTTTTCCGCTTCCCGGTGAGCTCATAAGGTTTATCGCTAATACCCCGTGCTCATTAAAATGTTCGCGGTTATGGTGCGCTTCCTGATCGTTTTTATCCAAAATCTTTTTGATGACCGCAATCGTTTTAGAATCGTTCAACTGCGGATTATGATGCAGTGTTTCATGCGCCGCATGATGCGTATGGGAGTGATGGTCATGATCTCCGTGATCATGATGATGCGTGTCGTGGTCGTGGTGATGATCGTGATCCGTAATGGAACATCCGCAATCTTTACACATTTTAAAATTCCTTATTATTTAAATTTTCTATATATTATGCCAAAAGCATATTTCCGCCTACGAGGACAGAAATAACTCCCACCGTAGCAAAGGCTCGACGTACATTTTTGATATTGGTGAGTATATCTTTATTGATCCACATTATGACCCATCCAAAACTCAAAAATACGACCATAACACCTAAAATGAAGGCAAGAATCATCGACACATCAACACTCTGCCCCTGCATCATTCCAAGCGTTACCAACATTCCGCGCACCCCGCCTATCCCCATCAAGACACCGACACTAAATGCTGATCCGCTACCGCCGGAAGATTTGTGTTCATGTTCATTGCCGAACCAGATATGAACGTGCTTTTTTTGATTGTGTACATGTGAATGCAAATGGATTTTGTTTCGGTAGACCATATACAGAAGATAGAGTCCTATAAATACTATCACACTGGAAGCGATGACATCTCCATACGCCATCACGCCCTCAGGTATAGAAAAATATTGAAGCAGCTTGGCAAACATAAAAAGCATCAGTCCATGTCCCACCGCAAAGGCGCTCACAATCATAAATGTTTTTTTTGCCTCTTTTCCGATCGAAAAATCAGCTATGGCTGTTAAATGGTCAGGTCCGAAAGCGTGTAATATTCCGTACCAAAAAATAATCATCAATCCGATTTCCATGTTTATTCCCTTTTATGAATCATCATTCAGAAGTAATAATTATAGATACTTTCCGTAAAAAGAACCTAAATCTTCTCGTTTCTTATATATTTTTAGAACTTAACCGATGTTACGCTACACTATTCTTTATGAAAAATTCTATTCCTTGTATTTACTGTCATCATCCCCTCTATCAGCTAAGTGACGGGATGGTCAAGTGCTCTGTCTGTAAAAAAAAATACAGCCCGATGCGCGTTGATCAAATCAAATCCTTGATTCAACTCTTCTGCTGTGATGAAAATGCCCTCGCTACCTCTAAAACTCTCAATCTCAGTTATGTAACAACACTCAAGTACTATCAAAAATTCCGCCATTTAGCGGCTGAATATTGTGAAGCTCAATATGAAACCTTTCGCACGCAAGAGTCTCAATATGAAGAGTACCTCTACCTCGAAAAATCAAAACGGCACAACAAAGCGGCTATCTTCGACTCCCATAACTTTTTGACATTCGGATACGGAAACTCTATTTACACTCTCCTCATGCCCTCACTCGGAGTGTTCAAACAACAGTTCTTAGAAGATAATCTCGAAGAGGTTTACACCAAAGAGTTTTCAAAATTCATGCGAACCAGTAAAATCATTAAAATATCCGAACACGATAATGTCATAACAAGGTTTTGGCACTATTTTGAACAGTTTATTACACCTTTTAAAGGGGTAAGTAATGAGTTTTTCCCCTACTATCTCAAAGAGGCGGAGTTTAAGTTCAATACCCCGCAGCAGCAACGAGCTGATATCCTCGAAAAACTCTATTTTCGCCCTAGCGGGTTGGGTATTTAAACGCTTCGATAATCTCGTTTAAACTCGTATGTGTCTCATTCGGTGTCACATCGATCTCTATGGTTTTAAGATAGTTAATAACTGTATTTATATAGGTACTAAACTGTTCACTCAGCTTATCGCTCAACCCCATCTCAAACGTAATACTTTTGGGGATAATTCCGATAACGTTCGATTCTGGGAGCGGATGTCCCATCAATTCAATCATATCCAGACACTGCATCACTCCGACCTCATGCGCACCGCCGCTGTTAAGCCCGTAACCGCTCAGCTCAAAGGAAGGGATATTGTAGATACTCCCCGCCTCATCGTCGAGATTGATCGTATCGAGGATGATAATACGGTCGTTCTCCAAAAAGAGGTTGAGCAGATTAATCCCCTCTACCCCGCCGTTAATGATTTCGATTTCAGGGCAGAATGTATAATTGGCATTGAGATAGGCGCATGCGTAAATACCGACGCCGTCATCCTCTTCGAGCACATTTCCGACACCCAATACGACAATCGACATTAAAACCCTTTACCATGCTCGATACTCGGATTGGCAAACTGCTCGAGTATCTCATCCAAACTCATCACATCGCTTTTTTGCGTAACCGTGATACCGCATTTCGTGAGTTCTTCCACTATCACATCGATATATCTCTCCCAGTGTTCGCGCAAAGCAGGTGTCACATCGACACAGACACTGATAATATCTTCGGGAACAATACTGATCATGGTGGTTGACGCACAATGATTTGCCATCGAGCAGATTTGGAGCATCTCCGTAATTTCCACCTCGTTGGCTGTTTTTTTGATCCCTTGGTTGGCGATCAGCTCTTCACCGCTCAACACCGTAACTGTCCCTACCGCCTGTGAATCATCAGAGCTGGTATTGGCGATAATGACGACTTCATACTCTTGGAGCAACGGCATCAATCCAAACCCAAGCGTCCCACCGTCAATAATATCCAATGCGGGTTCATACGTAAAATTTTCTTTGAGATATTTCCCTGCGTAAAGCCCGACCCCCTCGTCCATAAAAAATGCGTTTCCTGACCCGATTAATGCGACGTTAGCGTTCATTCTTTTCCTTTGTGTTGTGTAGTGCATAATAAAGCTGCCCTAAAGCAATAGATCCGTCATTGATCGGCGTTTGCTGTTGCGCATAAAACCGCTTCTCTCCAAAATGACGATAAAGTCGGCACATTAAGGCTCGGTTTTGAAATACCCCTCCGCCGACAACAATGGGCAATGCGGGATAAGCATCCGCAAAATAGCGCATTATGGCTTCAACGGTAGCCATAAAACGGCTGGCAATAAGCCCTTTTGCATTAGCATCAGCCCCTAAACTCATAATTTGTTTGACCATCGGTACACAATCAATTTCTCCGTCGATAACACTAAATTCAAAGGGTTCATACGTAGAATCATCGACAAAAGACTCCATCATCATCCCACCCTGCCCCTCATAATCAAGGCTTTGGATAAATCCGCCCAAACTCGCTATGGCATCAAAAAGGCGTCCCATGGAAGAACTTCGCGGGGCATTGATATTTTTCACCCACATGTGGTGCAGAGTCCGTATTTCATGCGGTAAAAACGCTTCAACCGTAGGCGATTTCAGAGTTAGCACCTCATCAAGACTATAGATCTCAAATAACAACGACAACGCAATCCGACGGGGTTCTTTGATCGCTTTATCTCCGCCTAAGAGGGCAAACGGTTTTAGATGTCCGATCCGCTCAAAAGCGTGTACATCGGCAATCATCACCTCTCCACCCCAGAGGCTTCCATCCTCTCCGTAACCTGTTCCGTCATACGCGAATCCAAGCACTTTTTCATCCAAACCGTACTCCGCCATACACGCCAAGATGTGGGCGTAATGGTGCTGAATTCCGTAGTGCTCTCTTTTTTGCGTCAGCGCGTATGCGCTCGAAGCGTACTGAGGATGGAGATCATGCACCAAGAGTGAGGGTTCAACATCATAAAATCGTTTAAAGGTCTGCACTGTCCGCTCAAAATACCCATCCGCCTCTACACTCCCCAAATCACCGATATGGGGGCTGAGGATCATGTTCTCTTTGACCCCCAGCGCAATGGCACTTTTCTGATGGGCACCGAGGGCTAAAATATCTTGGGTTAGGGCTTCGGATAGCGCAAAGGTATGCGGTGCGAATCCACGTCCCATCCGAAGCATCACGACCCTCCCCTCTGCGATATGAATGACAGCATCATCTAGAGCATTGATAATGGTACGGTCATGATCCAAAATTCCGTCCACGACATGACTCAGCCGATTGATAATCTCAGAGGAGCGGATCATAATCGGCTCATCACTAATGTTGGCACTCGTCGCGACAAGGGGGAAATCGATCGATTCAAACAACAATCGATGCAGCGGCGTATAGGGGAGGAACACCCCCAACCTCTCAATATGAGGAGCAATCTGAGGGGATAGATTTGTCCCCGATTGTGCATCAACGATCACGATAGGCTTGATAGAGCCCGTGATGTGGCTTTTTTCCACCTCATTGATCGATACATACGTTTCCAGTTGCTCGAGTGACCCAAACATCACCGCGAGGGGCTTGGCTTTACGGTGCTTGCGCAGTCGCAATTCACTCACGGCACGCTCCGACGTGGCATCGCACATCAGATGAAATCCCCCCAACCCTTTTAAGGCAATGATTTTTCCCGCTTTGAGCATTTCGACTGCCAAATCGATAGGCTCTCCCGCTATCTCATTTCCCTTATTATCTAGGAATTTCAATTGTGGCCCACACTGCGGACAGCTAATCGGTTCGGCATGGTAACGGCGAGAGGCGGGATTCGTATATTCGGATTCACACTGTTTACACATCGTAAAATGTTTCATGGACGTTCGGACGCGGTCATACGGCGGGGTTTGGATGATGGTATAGCGGGGACCGCAATCGGTGCAGTTAATAAAGGGATAACGGTAACGGCGATTGGAGGGATCATCCATTTCGGTTTGGCATGCAAAACAAAGTGCACTGTCGAGAGGAATCGCAACAGACCCTAAACCCAGAGTACTTTCTCGAATTTCAAAACCCGTATACTCGGCAAATTCGCACGGCTCGATCTCCATCGAGTCGATGCGGGCTTGGACGGGGAGATTTTCTCTCAGTGCTTTTATAAACTGCTCACAATGTTTCCCGTGCGCTTCGATCACCACCCCCTCAGGAGTATTACAGACAAACCCTGTAATTCCGTAACGGAGAGCTTCACGATAGACAAACGGTCGAAATCCGACCCCCTGCACTATCCCTTTGACAATGATACGGACACTCGTGCTATAAAAAGACTCCACCGACAACGCAATTTTCCTTCCCGATCGGATAACTCATATTCATTAGCACCGCAGACGCTTTCAGATTTCTCTGCAATCGGCTAAAAAGGGATTGTCCGGCAAAATACGATCCGCACAACACGATATCGTTTGCTTTCGTTTTACCTTTGATTTCATTTAACAATTCACTGAAATAATCTCCGAAAGATTCGAAGATAGAATAGCTCAGATAAACTGAATCGACACCTGCAAGGCGGTAACTAATAATGCTCGATAAAAAGGCAAAATGATTAAAACGGTTATCTTCGACTTTTGTATCGATCTGTAAACCGCCCTTGCCGATAAATTTCAATGCCTCTTTCATCACTCCGCTAAAACTTTCCTCTTCCAGCCCCAAAAGTATGGCCGTCGCATCAAAGAGATTCACATCGCTCTTCTCGATTCTCAAAAGAAGCGCATAGAGTTCAGGATGATGTTTCTCAACATTGCTGATCAGGCGATCCGATCCCTCACGCAGTGTTTTCAGAGCGTCTATTAATCCGATAGGGCTAAAATGCTTCGGCGGGACAACACGAATCACCTTTTTACCGTCATAATATAAAAAGGAGGGTTCCCCCTCGAAATAGGCACCGACAACTTTGGTTCCGAATTTATTGTGCTCGGCAATGACCGACATAAACGAAGCCTCATCCGGAGCCATGGTATGGAAATTGCCCGATTCAACCGAAGGTGTTTCGGTTTCAAGCTGATTGACTTTGGTAGTAGAGGCGGAAGTGAAACGTCCCATTTGATCGAAGAGCATCCCTTTTGCATCTTTGATCCCGACCAAACCGTGAGCGATACTGAGCGTATCTCTTCCATAAGGGAGGCGAGAGGGGAACGAGACCCGCTCACCCGAGGTGATAAATTTTATATCTTTATTGATGAAAAGATGCATATCGCTCTGATGATTGAGTTCCAGATCAAACTCCATCACAAAATCGGCTTCCGCTGCTCTCTCAAGTGCCTCATATGCGATAAAATCAACCCCCAAAAGGGTAAGCTCTTTGGCGAGTAGAATCGAAAACCCCTCATCGGGGTATTTAACATCAATGGAAGTTCCGAAGGTACTGCGCAGTGTCTCATCTTTGAGGGCTACATGCAAAATCGGACGCTCGATACTAAGCAATGCATTGAACTCATCGTTAATGAGAGAGCAAAATTCGGTGATTTTCATGGCATTCACCAGCATCAGAACCGAACCCTCTTCCAGCTTCTGCGAGCGATAAAATCGTCGATACCCCATTGTTGTTTTCACGAGAAGGGTTTTACCGTCGCGCAATGCTTTGGCCGCAACTTCAAAAAGGGTACGAAAACTCCCCGCATCGTTCGCATAGCGCTCTTTATCTTTATGGATAAGTTTTACAGGGATACCGCAGGTGTGGCATGAGTTAAGAACCTGTTTTTCACGGCGGCCTAACTGTTTCGATTCATCTTCACACGTCGGACAGGGTTTGAGATACGAAAAAACGGTATTTTCGCGTTTATAGGGATAATGTTCGAAAAATGCGTATTGCCCTCCGCAATGGGTGCATTGGGTAAACGGGTAATAGTAGCGTTTAGATGAGGGATCAAACATCTCTTTTTGACAGCTGGGGCATAAGCCCAAAGCCACCGGATACTCTACCGTAAAATCGGGAATCTCTTCAGGTTCTCCCTCCATATCGTAATACTGGGAACTGCTCATAAAAGAGGATGCGGGGAGCGTCGAAGCGATCTCTTCCAAACACTCTTGGAGTTTTTCATCGCCACTGTTAAATGCACAGATAATTTTATTTTTTTGTTGGTGTACAACCGCTTTCATCTCGAAGGAGCGAATAGTTGAAATCAGATAATTTTTAATCGTCGGTTGTGAAAAAGAGGTGATTACCTCTAACGTGAATGCCATAATAATCCTTATTGTATGCGCTATCTTTCATTGCTTCCCCATCGGGAATCTAGGAAAAACAGAGCCGGCGGGCTAAAGCCCGCACTTGCATCTATTCACTTTTTAGTGAATCGTCTTTGACAAATTTAGAGCCGCCGATAACAATAGCAATATCCGCCTCTTTCCAAAAAATAGTTCTCCATACTTGATAATAGATATGAAAAACTACCCAGCAGAGAATCAACCACATCGTAAAATGATGCGAAATTCGAACATCCATAAGTGTTCCGCCACAGATCCAGATCGTCCAATCGGTTGTCAAATGCAACATCCATGGCCACCATGCACCGATAGAGCTAAGCCCTGATCCCAATCCATGTACGTACATTTGCAGTCCGGTTAAAAGCATCCAAATCAACAGCAAATGAAAAACTGTAAAATAGACGGTGTTGAAACTGTCCGCATGAGATGAATCAAACTCTTTTTTACGGTTTAACGTTAGCAAATTAACCAATACCGCTTTAAATTCGGTAATGTTCTGAGTGTTCGGAACCAATTTCTTATACGGTTTTTCAAAACGGCTGAAAAAATAGAGATAAGCGATAATAACCGATGTTACATCGAAAATAATCGCAATAATAAAATGTCCGTAACGATTCCACGCCATGACGTATTTATCAACGGCACCATCAGCCATAAATGTCTGATAATACGGATGTCCGATATAAAGACCCGTCACGACGGCACCGATCATACAAATCGCATTCACCCAATGGATGATGCGCATTGCAGGTGTCATACGTTTGACTTGTGTGTACCCCTGTTTCATTATTCTCTCCTTAGATACTGCAAGAGCTATCTACTTTGTAAACAGCAAGCTCTTTACCTTTGGTATCGACGACGTGAACCGCACATGCGATACAAGGGTCAAAACTGTGAATGGTACGGATAATTTCCAACGGTTGCTCAGGATTGGCCACTTTGGTTCCGATCAAACTTGCTTCGTATGCTCCCATACGATTTTTATAATCACGAGGAGCCGCATTCCATGTTGATGGGACAATCGCTTGGTAGTTAACGACTTTTCCATCTGCAATGCTCACCCAATGTCCGAGTGCTCCACGCGGAGCTTCCGCCATACCGCGTCCTTTTGCACTCACACTCACTTCATCAAAATCAAATTCCGTCCACGTACTCTTATCGCCAGTGAGAACATTTTTAGCGAGTTCGTCGATCCATTCTAGCATAACATCCGCCATCAATTCCGTCTCGATAGCACGAGCGGCAGTACGTCCAACCGTACTAAACAATACCGTAACCGGAAGATTTCCCCGTTTAAGGAAGTTGGTCACGTATTTAGTAATGCGTTCATCTTTTGCCGCCACACCGATCACCATACGAGCCAACGGCCCGACTTCAACACGAGCATCGTTGTAAATCGGAGATTTGATCCAGCTGTATTTCTCTTTGGTTTTAAGATACGCGATACCGTCTGCACGTTTATCCAAACCGGTATATTCTGGGATCGTTTGCCCCTCATACGGGTGAAGAGGTTTATCCCCTTTGTACCATGCATGGGTCACGTCTTCCGCGATTTTCTCTTCATCCAACGGAAGGACTTTAGAGATGTCTCCGCCCATAACAACCCCTTTAGGGAAAAGGAGGGCTGATTTGTAAAAACCGGTATCATCGAGACGGAAATCACCGTAACTCATGAAGTTCAAGAGTCCTCCACCGGTTCCGCCGACCCCTTTGCCTCCGACAAGCTCGCTGAACGTCGCTTTAGAATCTGTCGCTTCGCCCGCATACATTGTGCCGGCCATGTAAACATCCGGTAAATACGCTTGTTTGATAAACTTTGTCCCTTCTAGAAGAAGTGATTTGAACAACGCAATACGAGCAGGATTTTGAATATCTTGAACACACGTTACACCACCGACAACAATCGATTGTGGATGCGGATTTTTACCGCCGAAAATCGCCTGCATTTTTGCCATATCGCGCTGGATATCCAATGCTTGCAAATAGTGGGCAACACCGATAAGGTTTTGTTCCGGAGTCAATTTATAATGCGGATTGCCCCAATAGCCGTTTCCGAAAATCCCTAAACGCCCTTGTTTGACAAATTTTGCCACACGATCTTGAATCGCTTTAAATTCGCTCTCACCGTCAATAAACGGAGATTCACCGGCAACACTCGCCCATTTACGTGCTTCTGCCGCAGTTTTAGCAGGATCAGCCGAAAGTGCTGAAACAACATCAACGAAATCAAGCGCATGAAGGTGATAGAAATGGACCACATGGTCATGCATATACAATGCACCTTGAATCAAGTTACGAACGATACGGGCATTTTTAGGGATCGTAATATTAAACGCATCCTCTACCGCTTCAATAGAGCGTTGATAATGGGTTCCGGTACATACACCGCAAATACGCATTGCTAAAAGTCCGCAGTCACGAGGATCGCGTCCCTGTAAAATTGTCTCTATCCCACGGAACATAGTCGATGCACTGTAGGCATCTACAATCGTGTTATTCTCATCAATGACCGCTTCGATACGTAAATGTCCCTCGATACGGGTAATAGGGTCAACTACAATGTGCTTACTCATGGCTCTCTCCTGAATTTTCTCGTTTACCTGCTACGGTGCTGGCTGCTGCATGGATCGCAATACCGATACCGGCTGCGGTCAACATGCCCAAACCAAATTCGTCAACGGTTTTCTCGACACCACCCGTAGGTGCTTTAATTTTTGCATCCGCCATCGGACGCTCATACGCATATTTATCCCAGAAATCGGGTTCCGAACATCCGATACAACCGCGTCCTACTCCGATAGGCCAGTTAACCCCTTCGTTATAGCGGACGATTGAACAGTTGTTAAATGTCATAGGACCTTTACATCCCATTTTGTAAAGACAGAAGTTATTTTGAGCTCCGACATCGCCCCACTCTTCAACATACTCACCCGCATCAAAGTGTGCGCGGCGTTCGCAGTTATCGTGGATACGATAGCCGAATGCAAATTTAGGACGAAGAAGTGAATCAAGTTCAGGAACCTGTCCTGTCAAAACATAATGCAAAATGACTCCGACCATATTGGCCGGATTGGCCGGACATGCCGGGATATTGATAAGAGGTTTGTTTTTAACAACATCCATAACCCCAACCGCACCGGTAGGATTCGGAGCAGCAGCAGGAATCCCTCCGAACGTTGCACAACTTCCTACCGCGACAACTGCCGCAGCATTTTCGGCACAGCGTACTAAGTGATCATGGAATGTTTCACCCTTAGCACCGATAGTCCCGTATTGACCGTCCATTGCCATCGGAATCGCACCTTCAACGAAAAGAAGATATTTCCCTTTGAAATGTTCCATCGCTTCTTCGAGCTGTTTTTCAGCTTGATGTCCTGATGCGGCTTGAAGAGTCTCATGAAATTCTAATGAGATAATGTCCAACACAATCTCATCAATTTTTGGCCCGTCTGCGCGCAAAAGGGCTTCGGAGTTACCGGCACAGTCTTGGAGTTCAAGCCAAATAACCGGTGCTCGGTTCATCAACACTGCCGCATCGGCAACGAGCGGAGTAAACATAGGGGGAAGCATTAACATCGCTGTTGTTGCACTCGCCCATTTCATAAACTCTCGTCTATCAATCCCGTTATCTTCTAAAAGATCGGTAAAGTCGAGCTTATTAGCCGGCTGATGTGAGCGCATCTCGTTCAATCTCGCCTCACACTTGTCGAACAACTCCTGGTAATACGTATCACCCTTGTTCGTTTCGACTCGCGAACTTTGGGAAGTAAACAGTTTTTTAACTGCTTCTACTTTATCAGACATGATCTCTCCCTCGTATTTTATGAATGGTCATTCACCATTGTACGGTTGGATAACTTAAACGAATATTTAAAACCTAAATTTTATTTAAAAAAGATATCTTGTTGTTTAATTTTAGGACTAAATTGGAAAGAGGCTCATCTTAATCGACGAGCACGATCCCCATCGATTCGAGGAGAAAAAGTGCCTCATAACGGTTGAATATCGCTCCGTGCAGGTGATTGGAGCGTACATCGATCATCGTGTTGCTCGTGTCGGTAAAATTGGCACCTTCGAGATGGGTGTTACCAAACAGCGCCCCTTTGAAATCGCTTCCCGAAAAATCGGCTTTTTGAAAGGTTCCGTTGCGGAAATCGACCTCTTTGGCTCGGCACTCTTTCATAAGAAGTCCTTCTAAGTTCAGACCGAAAAAGTTGCTGTCGTTGAGGATACACTCACGAAAACGGAGCGGATCGGCATTGAGCAAACTTTTCCAATCCCCCATCGTCCAATCGATCCCGATCATTTTGCACGAGACAAACTCGACATCGCTCATTTTAGTGCTGGTGAGTTTCATCAAGCTCAGGTTACAGTTTTCGAAACGGCATTCGGTAAATTTGCAAGAGGAAAAAAAGGTTTCGCTGAAATCGCATGAGACGAAGGTGCAGTCATCAAATTCGGCTTTGGTGATCTTTTTGCCGTGAAGATCTACGTTCTCGAATTTTTCGGCGAATACGTCCATGGTGTCGGTGATGGATTCTAATTTCATGGTTAAATGTAATATCGATTATTACAAATACGACAATAATAATTTGTTCCCCAATGACCATTGTTATATTCTAAATGATGGTATTTTAAATGTTCTTCAAAACAGACTTTACAATATGGAATTTTATCTTCTTCAATCCAATACATCTTTCCATCAAAATTCATTTTATCTTTTTTGATAAGCAATTTTTCTAATTCTAAAATTTTTTCTTCTTTTTCTCTTTGTGATACTTGTACTTCTGAAAGTTCAATTTTTATATCAGCAAGCGTACTGATAAGGTCTGCCATTTTAAGTTTAATTTCGGCTTCTTCTAGGGATGTATTACTATCCTTAATTAGTTTAGCAATATCTGTTGCCGTCTTAATACTAGAAAAAATTGCGTTTATTGTTGTAACTGGTTCCATTTCAATCCATTATATATATTTTGCATCAAGCACCCTTCGACACGCTCAGGGCGAACGGGAAAGACTTAATCAACATATTTTACAATCACCCGATCAAACGCTTCATCAATGCTCATGTATTCACCCCGCTCGATCTGCTCCATCGCCTCTTTAACTTCACATTTGAGCTGTGTATGGATACAGTCATGTTTATCGGAAGAGATATCCACTATGCTCATATCGTTACTATTGTACCCATCCATAGGATTCCTTACTAACAATTTTCACTCATCATAACACTTATTTTCGTTAATGCGTCGTACACACCGAGCAGACATCAAAGGTGCGAAAGATCAGCGACGCTTTGGCTATCGATTCGGCTCCGATCATCGCCTTTTGCGCTATTCCTAGATTTGAGGCTGTTCCGTTACCGAGATTCCACTGCGTCGGGGTGATAATCGAATACGATACTATTTTCCCTTTTTCGATGGTTGCACGGTGAATCAGCGATCCGCGCGGGGCTTCAATAATCCCGATCCCCTCAGCGCTGATACTCTCGATAGCGGGAGGGGGTATAAAAGAAGGCTGAGAGAGATCAAGAGATGTCAAGAGCTGTCGTACCTGAGCGCATAACGATACCATTTCCGCGACTCGGGCGCTTAAGCGTATTATTGCACTATCGCCATAGGTGCGGTACAGATCAGTGATTCCTGTGCGTTCCTGCACCAGCGCTCGTGCCAAAGGCCCCCCCTCGTAAAATTCTCCGTTGTAGAGGGCATTTTTCGCATACGTTTTCCCGCCGTGTTCAAAGGTTTGCGAATCATCTTCCGAAACCAGCGCGAAGTCGGCACTGTTTCGGATGCCGTTTGCCATCGCTACCGACTTATCCCCCAGAACCAAAAATCGGCCGTGACTTTTCCCCGTATCCAATACTTTCAACCGCTCAAAATTACGCAATACGGTTCCAAAATCCCCGCTAAGACTCAGAACTTCATTATCCCTCATCGCTTGCTCAAACACCTCAGGAGTGCACCCCAGTACCTCATCCTCGATAAACCGCTCCACATCGGAGAGAATTTTCAGCGCCTGCATTACTTCGATGTGGGTCGGATCACAGCTCACTCCTCCTGGGAGTGCATACGAACTATGAGGCCACTGCCCGCTGAAAAGGGCGCACAACTGATTAACCTGCGACGAAACATAGAGTGCTTTAAGGGCAACGGTGGGTTCTTCCCCCATCATCTTGCCGCTCTCATGGAGCATCACAAGATAGAGCCATTTGATATGGTTTTGGATCAGTTCGCATGAGAGGGTGATTTGACGAATCGCGGTTGCTTTATCACTGATACGGATCGCTACTCCCGCATTACGGTAGGCATCTTCAATCATCTTGACCGTCGCGATCAGATGCGAATGACCGCAGATACCGCAGACGCGGGGGGTGATCACCAGAGCATCGAGAGCATTGCGACCTTCCAGAATCGCCTCCATCCCCCGAAAATGCAAGAATCGGATAGCCGCATCCTGAACCGCTCCGCTTTTATCGGTTTGAAAATCGAGTACCGCTTCCCCCTCGATCCGCTCAATCAGTTCATGTGTGATCATCAATCAACCTCTCTTCCAGCCGTTTGATATGGAACGATTTTGCCGCCCCCGCTAATGCCAGATAGCTCCGCTTCGGTATTCCTATCGGCATCTCCGAGGGGATCGACATGTACGTTTTTGTCGTGAAAAGCTCCCTTTTGGGAAATGTGGGTTCGGTACATCCGACACACGGTGTTCCTGAGCGGGTTTTGGAACTCACCTCATTCCAAAGAATCTTATTGCAGCTGCCGTGGGTAAAGGGACCTTGGCACCCTTGGGCGTAAAACAGACACCCCTCTTTGGTGCCGAAATGTTCGCTGTCCACTTTCCATTCAAAATACTCATTCCGCAGACATCCGTTATGGACGAGATAGGCATATAATTCCTTCGGACGACGATATTCATCGACCGCAATAGGTTTATCAAAACGTATCATATCGATGGTAAAACTGAGCCATTTGGGATGGGCGGGACAACCGCTGAGGGTAATCACTTTTTTACGCATATCCCGCAAAGGGCCACTATCGTTTTCTTTATCAAACACTATCCCGCTGATATGTTCAGGATCATTCTCTTTAAAGATTCCGCCAAAACTAGCACAGCTCCCCATCGAGATAATATGTTTCGTTTTCAATGCCAGTGTCATCAAAAGGCTCTCCATCGCCATTCCGGCACGCTCGAAAGAGGCACTGTAGGCTCCCTCGAAAATAAGGATATCGGACTTGGGAAGTTTTTTGACCAACTGTTGCAAAGTAAAAGTACAGGGGAGGAGCGGGTGATGGAGAAATTCAACCGAATCCAAAAGTGTTCCCAACGAAGGATCGTTTAAAAAAGAGTGGGTGTTACCGTTGCAGGTGATCCCCTGTAGCCAAATGACGCGGAGTTTAGCGGGATTTGAGGGCATAGTAGATATTTTCGGCAATGGTATGCTCGTAACTCTCCAGCGGTTTAGGGAGAATATTTTCACCGTTGATAAACACCATCCCCCCCAAATATCCCATGAAAAGACCAAACGCACTGAAAAAATCCTGATCTCTCAACTCACCGCATCGTACACCCTCTTCGAAGAAGATCATCATTTCCGTTACAAAAGCGGAGACGCAGATCATCCCCTCACAGCAGTTCTGAAATACTTCCCGATTGGAGAGGTAGACCCGTAAAAAATACTCGATCGTCTCAGGTCGATCTTTGGCGATACGGAAATACATGTGGACGATCGCTTCAATCTTTTCCTGTGTACTTATCGGACTCTCATTGATTTTACGGATCTCATCACCTAGAATATTGGCGATGTAGAGGATGAGATCTTTGGCAAGCATCTCTTTGGAGGTAAAATAGTTATAAAGATTCCCGACACTCATTCCGATTTTTTCAGCGATAGAGGGCATCGTCGTTTGATAAAATCCCTCTTTGGAGAATAGCTCCAATGCTTTTGTCATAATCGAAACTTTGCGTTCTTCTTTTGTGGGACGTGCCAATGTTGTTACCTACTATACATTCGTTTTCATAATTATAGCAAATACACCTAGTTAAAGTTCACTCTTTCATAAACTATCCTGAATGAATGTTCACAAATTTAAGCGCAATGTTTGTTTAAATATATTCTATTATAATATATTTAATTAGCATGCAAATTTAAAGGGATCTATGGTGTCAAAACTTATTCTCATTGTTGATGATGAAGAGATCAATCGTGAGATGATCGGAAGCGTACTCGAAGATTTCGGTTATACCGTACTAAAAACAGGTGATGCAAAAACAGCGATTAATATGTCACTAGAGTACAAAGAGAAAATTAGCGTCATTCTCATGGATCTTGTTATGCCCGATAATGACGGGTTTTTAGCGATAGCAACAATCAAGTCACAGCGCTTTACCAAACTTATCCCCATAATGGCACTCACTGCATCAACTGACAAAGAGTCCGTCATAAAAGCTATGAATTCTGGTGCTGATGACTATCTAACCAAACCGTTTGATCCCGATGAGCTAATCTATAGAGTCCATAACCTTTGTAAAATTTCTGACTTTATCAAACGTTGGGATGTAATTGCAAAATAAATTTATGACAAGGAGAATATGATGGATAATACGCTTTATATAGAAGGGATCGATATTAAAAGTGCTTTGGGTAGAGTGGCAGGAAATGAAAAATTGCTTCGCAAACTTTTAGGACGATTTGTCGAAACACAAACCGATGCAATTACCCGCATCAAAACGGCAATAGCTTTAAATGATTTAGAGACTGCGATCAGAGAATCTCATACCATCAAAGGATTGGCAGGTAATTTCGGTGCCAATACGCTTTTTCATAATGCAGAAACTTTAGAATTCCTACTAAGGGAACCTATGAGAGATCATCTGGATGAAGTGTTGCTAACATTAGAAATAGAGTTCAAACAAATAATGAAAAAGATTACAGTATCCCTCGCAATTACTGAAGTGAGTCCACAGACCAACTTACAATAGGACTTCTACTCTATTATAAATTAAAGCATGCACTCACTTGCAACTTTATAGTGTGCTAACTCTTTCCCCGTTGCATCGATCACATGTACCGCACACGCAAGACACGGATCGAACGAGTGAACCGCGCGTAATACTTCTAACGGTGCGGATGGATCGGCAAGTTTAATCCCGATCAACGACTCCTCATACGCTCCGCGCCCCTCTTTGGCTCCCTTGGGTGAAGCATTCCATGTTGTCGGGACGACCGCCTGATAGTTGGCTATTTTCGCATCCTCGATTCGGACAAAATGCCCCAATACCCCGCGCGGTACTTCGAATATTCCCGCACCCCTCGCCTCGCTCGGGAGTTCTTCAAATACGTATTTCGTCCACGTCGTCTCATCGTAGTATTTGATATTTTCGATTAAATCACTCATCGTGTCAAACAGATAATCGCAGCAGATTTGTGCTTCCACCGCACGCGCCGCATTACGCCCGATTGTGGTAGAAAAATCAATCAACTCCATATGGGAACGTTTCATAAACCGTTCCATATAAGGACGGATAACGGGAGAGTTTTTGATGTATCCGACGATCATTCGCGCCAACGGACCGACCTCCATCACCTCACCCTCATATCTCGGAGCTTTGATCCATGTGTATTTCCCCTCTGTTTTGAGAGAGCCGTCCTCATTCAAATCCGTATAAAACGGTGTTGTCTCCCCCTCATACGGGGAGAGGGGTGCATCATTCTCATACCACGAGCGTGACGCCTCTTCGGTAATTTTGCTCGAATCAAACGGCGCTATATTCTCAAAATTATGCCCCTTAATCACACCGTTCTCAAAGAGTTGCTGCTCTTTGCCTGCTCGGTATCCGCCGCAACACATAAAGTTACCGACAGCTCGCCCTTCTCCCGCTTTAATCGAGTCGCGGTAAGCATTTACGATCATCAGCATATCGGGGATATACGCCCGTTCGATAAAATCTCTCGTCTCTTTAATGATAAACAAAAAGTCATTCAAGCGTTGAGGATTGAGCATATCCGCAACACTTGTCACCCCTCCGACGACAAGATTTTGAGGGTGGGGAGTTTTCCCCGCAAAAATCGCTACCGCTTTAGAGAGTTCACGCTGTATCCGAAGTGCTTCGAGATAGTGGTTCATATGAACCAAATTCTCCTCTGGGCTTAGACGATAGGTCTCATGCCCCCAGTAGCCGTTCGCAAAGAGCCCCAACCGCCCCGCTTTGACAAACCCTTCGAGCTTTTCTTTGATGGCTTCTAAATGCCCATCGGAGTTGCGATAGGGGTGTTCACACCATATCTGCGCATCTTCGGCGGCTTGTGCACAATCGGCACTCAAAGCGCTCGTGATATCGACGAAATCGAGTGAATGGAGGTGATAATAGTGGACAATATGATCTTGGACGAACAAGGAGAGGGTAACGAGGTTACGGATAATCTCGGCATTATGGGGTATTTCGATCCCATACGCCGCTTCCACCGCACTGATCGAAGCGCGATAATGGACGTTGGTACAGACACCGCAGATGCGCTGAGCGATCAAACCCGAATCACGAGGATCACGCCCTTTTAAGATCGTCTCGATCCCCCGAAACAGCTGTCCCGAAGCCCATGCCTCGGTAACGACATTATTCTCATCGATCTCTACCTCTATCCGTAAATGCCCCTCGATACGGGTAATAGGATCAATTACAATTTTTTTAGTGCTCATTTTCACCCTCCGGTAATTTACGATTATTCGCATATTGATCAAACGCGATTTTTCCCTGACCGCAGCCGAAACATCCATGCCCCGCCTGTACCGGCCAGCTCGTCCCCTCGTTGAATTTCACGAGTGAGCAGTTGAGATCGGCATATGGCCCTTTGCACCCCATTTCAAAAAGGCACCACCCTTTCTTCGCCCCCTCATCGCCCCATTCACGGACAAACTCATCGGCATCGTAATGCCCTCGACGTTCGCAATTATCATGAACGCGGAAGCCGTACGCCCATTCGGGACGGTTTTTACTGTCAAGTTTCGGAAACTCATCAAACATAATGTACTGCAATAGGGTTCCGACGATATTGATCGGATTGGTCGGACAACCGGGGAGGTTGATAATATCGCTACGATCTAACGCTTCCGCCACACCAACGGCACCCGTCGGATTAGGCGCGGCGGCGACAACACCGCCATCATAGGCACATGATCCCACCGCGATCACCGCTGCGGCATTTTTGGCGACGCGACGCAATAAATCGACTCCCGTCTCACCCTTCGGTCCGATCCGCAAAAATTTTCCATCCATCCCTAGAGGAACCGCCCCCTCCACGATCAAGACATATTTACCGCTGTCGTTATGGAGTATACTCTCCAGCGCGGACTCCGATTGATCCCCCGAAGCCGCCATCAGTAGCTCATGATAATCAAGTGAAATGTATTTGAGGATTAGATCGTCCACTTTGGGGTGGGAGGTTTTGATAAACGCTTCCGAATTACCCGTACAATCAGAGAGTTCGAGCCAGATGATCGGAATTTTGTTGAGTTGCGTCACCCCCTCTTCCACGACCCCTTCGAACTGCGGATGCAGATGCATCGATGCCGTGATCATCGAAACCCAACGGTTAAACTCACGACTCATCTCAAACGATTCCAACGCCTCATGGAAATTCTCAGGATTCAACTGATTTTTCGGATGAAGGGTATTGTATTTATCGATTCGTGCACGCACTTTTGCCAATTCCGCCGCCGCAGCCGCATCGAGCTTCTCTTGTTTAAGCCGTGCCGCTTCAGCAGGATCGACAGGGGTTGCACTGATAATCGCGCAGATATCTTGTTTGCATCGTCCGCAGGTACGTCCCGCTTTCGAGTGTTCTTTGAGCTCAGCGAACGACGTCACTGCATTCTCACGGATAATATCGACTAACTCCAGTTCATGCACCCCCTCACAACTACAGACGAGTTTCCCGTATTCGGACATTAAACGGTTCGAATAGAGATACGCCGCATCAATCGGCGCATCGGTTTCAATCAAACGTTTAAGGGCGAGAAGATCGATATTAGTGTTGATCCCGATAAAGCGTTTCAGCCTGTCATTATTGACGATATACTGATCGATACGATCCCCATGCGTGATCAAAATCGTTTCATTCTCACTATCTTTAGGGTTAAAATCGGTCGCGGTGACATCGGCGAACAAAAATGATCCCACTTTGAGTCCGTCGATGGAGACCTCTTCTTTAAATATTTTACTCTCCGTCCCTAGGAGATTCGCGATAGCGACATCGGCTTGGATCGTGCACTCTTTGACCCGTCCGGCAATAAATCCCCCCTCACGTAACTGTGCCGCTTCGCCGACGCAGTAAATATTCTCATCCGAGGTACGCATCCTCTCATTTACCAAAATACCTTTGTCACATTCGAGGAGGTCACGCGCGTAGGGGATATTGGGATCGATTCCGACACCGAAAATGATAAACGGATTGTCGATCTCCCCTTGCTTGGTCAATACTTTGGTTATAACATTTCCCTCAACCTCTTTATCCACGATTTGGTCGCCGAATCGGATACTTACACGGCTATCCGCTTCAAAAATACCCCGAATCAGTTCTAGCCCCTCACGGCTGATTACTTCGGAGTAGAGATAGTTTTTGCGTACCAGAAGGGTAATGCTTTGCGGAGCATCGCTTCGCATCAACGTATCGAGCAATTCCAGCGCAATCGGCCCTGCCCCGACGATGATCACATTTTTTCCGACCATCCCCTTCGCAATCGCTTCGCAATCCTTCTGACTTCGAAACGTCGCCGCATTTTTAATCCCTGAAATGTCAAAAAGTGTTTTGGGAACCGATCCGGTAGCGATAATGAGCTTATCGTAGTGAAATGCGGCATGTTCACTGAAAACCCGTTTTTGAGCGGGATCAATCGAGATGATTTTTTGATCCAGTTCCAGTTTCACTTTCGGGTGCAGTTCCAGCTCAATCGAATCAACACATGTGCAGTCTTCTACCAACTTACACAGATGGATACGATCATACGGAGGGTGTTTTTCATCAGAGACAATGACAATCTCAGATTCAGGAGCACTCTCCATAAGGGTATTGGCAATATAGACAGCGGCAATTCCGCCTCCTACGATAACAATGCGCATGCGTTACTCCTCACTCTTGTTTTGAATTTTAGCCGATTTTTTGGCGGTCGCGTACGCTTCTCGGCTTTGTTTACACGCCTCTTCCCAGACGAACCACCCCTCATTCGCCCCCTCTTCTTTAAGGGCACTGAGTTGTTTTGTCTCGCTTTGCCACAACGCCTCTTCGGGTTTGGGGCAGGCACGGACACATTCGCCGCAGTAGATGCAGAGCCACGGATTATAGCGATACGTTTTCGTCCCGTCTTCATTTTGATAGAAGAGGATCGCTCCCGGAGGACACACCTTCTCGCATTTATCACAAAAGATACACGCATCTATCCCGTATTCGATCAATCCCCGATACCCGCTCGGCAAAACAATCTCTTCGGCGGGATACTTGAGTGTACGAATGGGTCTAAAAAGGTTCAAAAATGCCTCTAGCATCGATTTAAACATCTGAGTCTCCTACTTCGCCGTACACGACATGCACGGATCGAACGAGGCGAGGATGGCAGGTGCATCGGCATACTCAGCGCCTTTAAACACCTCTATCATAGCCGGAATCGCCGAAAAGGTCGGAGTTTTGATCCGAACACGATCCAGCATATTCTGACCGCTCCCCCGTACCAGATAGAAAAGCTCTCCGCGCGGGGCTTCGACGCGAACTACCGCTTCACCGTTTGGTTTCCCTTTTGCCTTTTCCTGAATCTCTCCTACTGGGAGGTTATTCACAATATTTTGACACATTGTTATCGAGTTCACAATCTCTCGAAGACGGAGAAAATTGCGCGCATGGATGTCTCCGCTAGATTCAAGGATCATCTTGTACCCTATATCTTCGTAGGGAAAATCACTCGTTTCGGCACGAACATCGGTCGCCAACCCTGCCGCGCGAGCCAACGGTCCTAGCGCATTGTAGGTATACGCATCTTCCAACCTCAGCACCCCTACCCCTTTGTATTTCAGCGAGAGCGACCAGTTGTTATCAAACAATCCGATCAGCGCATCAATTTTACTGGTGAGTACTCCGAGATTTTTATGAATCATTGCCACCAGTTCGGGGGTCAGATCACGGTTCACCCCGCCGATGGAGATATAATCAAACTGAACACGGTTCCCGCTGATCGCCTCTTGAACGTCCATAATCAGTTCCCGATCCCCCATAATCTGCATAAAGAGAGCTTCAAATCCAGCATTCTCCGCCGTATGAGCGAGACAGAGCATATGTGAATGGATACGATCCAACTCCACCATCAGCATACGCAGATATTTGATCCGATCATTGGCGACGTATCCCAGCAGTTTTTCGACAGCTAACGTATACGAGAGGGAGTGGGTAATAGCGCAGAGACCGCAAACACGAGCAACGACATACCCCACCTGCTTGAACTCAAAACTACGGGTACACGCCAGTTCCACCCCGCGATGGACGAATCCGACATCGGCATCGACCCCGATAATCTTTTCGTTCTCACACTCAAATTTAAAACGGATTGGCTCTAGCAGAGAAATATGCTGTGACCCCAAAGGGATTTGAATCGTTTTTTTCATGATTCCCCCCTAAGCGGATGTGCCAGTGAATCTTTATCAAGATAAAGTCCGCTCTCCGCCCCATCGACGGAAAGCCCGAACATATCGACGATTTCCCGCTCCCCCATAAATGCAGAGGGGATCAGAGTGACAATCGAGGGGACAGGAGTTTCATAATCGCTCAGGGCATAATAGATCACTACTTCATCTTTTACCCCATATTGTGAAAAAATCCATTGGAGCTCAATTTTTCCCTCCCCCAAATCGATCCCGTTGACACTCAGAAAATGCCATTTTTTCGCTTCGTAAAACGCTCCGATGTCTCTCAACAGCGTCGTGAGTGTCGTTTCAATCTTTCGCATGAGGTTCCACCTTTGTTGCCATGTTCAGGCGGCTGAGTTTATTATGTATCGTCTCGATTGCACCGAAGAGTTTGAACGGTTTTTCAATCTCTTTGCTTTTCGCTTCGAGCACTTCTAACCCTTTTACCAACGCATCAATAATCAGCTGCGGCGATGCGGCACATCCGGGGACATAAACATCGACGGGGATATAACGATCGATCCCGTCTTCGACGTTATACATCCCCCGAAACACACCCCCTGTCGCCGTGCACGATCCGACCGCCACGACCACTTTAGGCTCAGGGATTTGGGAGTAGAGCTCGACGAGACGCTCACGGGAACGATAGGTCACCGGACCCGTCACGAGGAAAATATCGGACTGCTTCGGATTTCCCGTATTGATCACCCCGAAACGTTCCAGATCGTATTTGGGAGCGAGGGAAGCGAGGATTTCAATGTCACAGCCGTTACAACTCCCGGCATTGTAGTGCAATACCCACGGCGATTTTTTCCGAAAAGGGGTAAAGAATTTCATAAGAGTACCCCCGCGAGATTGAATACCGCCAGAGCCATCGCAACCGTGTAGATGATTTTCACCATCTGCGCAGGTCGGACACGGGCGGTCGCATTATCAACGAGGTTGACAAGCAAAAAGACCCCCGCGACCAACAACGCCCCAAGCCAATGGGACTCCCCACCGAAGAGGTAAATAAAACTGTAGATAAAAATATATTCGAGAAACCGCGACATATACAAAAACTCGTAAAACACCCCGCTGTACTCGATCTCGACCCCGCCGACAATCTCCTGATGGGCTTCGCCGACATCAAAAGGGGATTTTTTCACCTTGATCGGGACAATCATCAGTAATGCGGCAAACAACAGCGGCAGTTGCGTCAGATACCCCCCCGATTTGAGGATCTGCGAAACCTCGAAACTCCCGCTCACCAGATACAACCCCACCGCCACCAAAATCAGTATCGGCTCATACGCCACTACCATCAACAGTTCACGGTTTGATCCGATATGCGAATAGACGGAGCGAACGCTGTATCCCGCTAAAATGAGGAGGAGTTGAGCAAAGAGGTGGAGAAAAATAATGTAGAGAAGATTCCATCCCAAAAAGATCGCCGCGACACTGAACCATAGAACAAAGAAGTGGGCAACTGCAAGAAGTGCATGAGGGGCGTGGACGATCAGTGTCCGCTTATCGAGGAGCTTAAACATATCGTAAAACGGCTGCAAGATCGGAGGGCCTTGACGACGTTGCATCCGAGCCCGTAACACCCGCTCTCCCCCATAAACCAAGCCCCCTAAAATCGGAGCAAGTGCTATCCATACCCAGATCATGACAACGCTCCTACTATCGCTACGGCGACAAAAAGAGACCCAAATCCCCAATAGAGTATCCGTTGTAGCTTGAGGGAGGGTTCATAATAGACCAATGCGGCATTAAAGGATTCCTTTTCACCGCAATGATACGGCTGTGAGCGATCATACCGATCCATACGACGAATCAATGTGGGGAGTGCAAAGACAAAGAGCATCGGTAATGCCAACAGTACGACGAAGATATTGTGCTGCAACATAATATATCCGAGAGCCCCGATCACAATAAAAAAACTCAGCAGCACCAACGGAACATTAAAACCGTTGGGGATCGCAATCGCCTCTGAAGCTCTAATATCGGACGGGGCAGAAAGAAGAGCCGATGCCACTTTAAAATAGAGGAGTACCATCAAAGCACTTCCGACGATCAGGGAGAGGAGGATGATCAGATTGGAAGGGTGTTCTTTGAGCAATGCGGCGATGGAGCTAATCGCAAAGAGTTTCCCCATAAACAGACCGAACGGCGGGAGGGTCAACGAGACAAACCCAAAAAGGATAAAGCCCACCGTTTTAGGGGAACGCGTCACCATCCCTTTCATATCCTCAATATCTTTGGCGTGATGAAGACGCTCCAACACCCCCGCCGAGAGAAACAGCAACGCTTTGGAGAGGGCATGAAAGAGCATCAACGCCATGGCAAGGTTCATACTCTCCTCACTCCCGATAGCCGCCAACGCCATCATGAGCCCTAGCAATGCCACAGTGGAGTATCCCAAAATCTCTTTGAGCACCGAGCGTGAGAGTGCCAAATACGATGCGGCAACAAATACCAGCGCACCGATGATCGAGATGATCCCCCCGACCATACTCACGGCTAATGCAGGGGCAAGTTTGAGTATCAAATAAGGGGCAATTTTAACCATCGTCGCCGAATGGAGCATTGCACTCACAGGAGTCGGTGCGACCATCGCCCCGAGCAACCATCCCTCGAACGGGATTGAGGCTCCCTTAACCAGTGCCGCCATCGAGAGAAGTGCGATAGAGAAAAGTACCATCCCCCCCGAACTTTGTAACAGTGTATCAAACATCACCGTCTTAAACCCGATGATAGCGACCAAAGCTCCCAGTAAAATGACCACCCCGCCGATCTGATTCATCCAGAGAGCTTTGAGGGCATTGGCACGGCTCACATCATCATCTCTAAAGGCGATCAACAGATACGATGCAAGGGTCGTCATTTCAAAAAGGAAGAAAAAGAGGAGAATCGAGTTGGCGATCACGATCAGATTCATCACCGAGAGAAATACCAGCAATCCCCCGACGAAAAGACGCTTTTTGAGAGGAGAGGCCGGTTCATCCTCCATATATTTCACAGAATAGAGGACAATAATCCCCCCCACTCCATTGATAATCAAAAACATAAATTTCGAGAGACTATCCACCATAATCTCAGCCGACCCCGATTCTGGGGCAATTAACTCGATGTATCCGTACAATACCAACTGTACAGCCGCAAGTGCCATCACTTTGGGGTGGTTAAAGACTCTACCTTGATAGAGAAAAAAGAGGAGTAGGAGAACATCGGCGGCAACAATCGCTAAATTCATCGTATGGGAAAGTTGAAACGTCAACAGCCCCATCGAGGTATAAAGAGAAAAAGCACCTATGCCAAGAAAAAATAAAACCGCCGTAATAACGACATACTGAGCCCGCTGATTAGGGAGCATAAGTAATAAAATCGACGCTATAATAGGCAATAAAATAAGCGTTAATACCATATCCATCTGTCTTCCTTTAGGAACGGCTGTTGGATTATTATATCACAATGAATAGTATAAAAATGTTACGGAAATGATTTTTTTCTAATGTAAAGTAGAGGGATTGTTTTTTGAAAGATGGTGGCGGGGGGGGGACTCGAACCCCCGACCTCCGGCTTATGAGACCAGCGCTCTAACCAGCTGAGCTACCCAGCCATCTTTTGGGAAGACCGGAATTATAGTGATGGTTAACTTATTAAAAGCTTTAAAAGTAAAATATTATAAAGTAAAAAATTTAACTCACACTATTAGCTATACTTAAGCTCACTATTATTGAGTCACTATGACTAAGAGTATTGACAATTAACCCAAACTCGTGTACAATCCCGCACATAAAAATCTCATCATAAAAGGAAATGCTATGAACTTTCAACCGCTTGGAAAACGAGTCTTGGTTCAACGTCTCGAAGAGGCAACCAAAACTGCATCGGGTATCATCATCCCCGACAACGCTAAGGAAAAACCTTCGTCAGGTACCGTCGTTGCCGTTAGCACTGAAGTAGAAAACGTTTCTACCGGAGATACTGTTGTATTCGGAAAATATGCAGGAAACGAACTCACATTAGAGGGAAAAGGTTATTTGGTTATCGAAACCGACGATTTACTTGGAATTATTAAATAAAGGAAACAACTATGGCAAAAGAAATTCACTATTCAGATGACGCTCGCAATAAATTAGCCGCCGGAGTACAAAAACTGACCGATGCGGTCAAAGTGACTATGGGGCCGCGCGGTCGTAACGTCCTTATCCAACGCAGTTACGGCGCACCGCTTATCACAAAAGACGGTGTATCGGTTGCCAAAGAGGTAGAACTCAAAGACCCGCTTGAGAATATGGGAGCGCAACTCGTTAAAGAGGTTGCTTCTAACACGGCGGACGAGGCGGGAGACGGTACCACTACGGCGACCATCCTTGCCAACTCAATTTTCAAAGAGGGTTTACGTAACATCACAGCGGGAGCAAATCCTATCGAAGTAAAACGGGGAATGGATAAAGCAACCGAAGCGATTTTGGCAGAGCTTAAAGCCGCGTCACGTATCATCAACGATAAAAAAGAGATTGCGCAAGTCGCTACCATCTCTGCAAACTCCGATGAGCGTATCGGTGCGATGATCGCCGAAGCGATGGATAAAGTAGGCCGTGACGGTGTTATCACCGTTGAAGAAGCCAAAGGGATCAATGATGAACTCGACGTTGTTGAGGGGATGCAGTTTGACCGCGGTTACCTCAGCCCGTACTTCATCAATAATTCGGAAAAAATGACCGTTGAGTTGGATCATCCGTTTATCCTCCTTTTCGATCAAAAAATCTCAAACCTCAAAGACCTTTTACCGGTATTAGAGCAAGTACAAAAAAGCTCACGCCCACTCCTCATCATCGCAGAAGATGTAGAGGGTGAAGCGTTGGCAACTCTCGTGGTAAACAAATTACGCGGTGTACTCAATATCACTGCCGTTAAAGCTCCGGGATTCGGTGATCGCCGTAAAGCGATGCTCCAAGATATCGCGGTACTCACTCGTGCACAACTCATCTCTGAGGAGATCGGACGTACACTCGATAGCGCAACCGTAGCAGACCTCGGTCAAGCCTCACGTGTGGTTATCAGCAAAGACAACACAACGATCGTTGACGGAGCTGGAGATAAAGATGCGGTGAACTCACGTATCAAAGAGATCCGTACCCAAATCGAAGCGACAACGAGCGAATACGATAAAGAGAAACTTCAAGAGCGTCTTGCGAAACTCGCAGGTGGGGTTGCGGTTATCAAAGTCGGAGCAGCAACCGAAACCGAAATGAAAGAGAAAAAAGATCGCGTTGACGATGCACTCTCAGCAACCAAAGCGGCAGTTGAAGAGGGGATCGTTATCGGCGGCGGTGCGGCATTGATCCGTGCGGCGGCAAAAGTAAAACACGACCTTACCGGCGATCAAAAAATCGGATGGGAGATCATCCTCCGCGCAATCACCGCTCCGGTGAAACAAATCGCTGAAAATGCGGGATACGATGCGGGTGTTGTCGTCAACACGATCGTTTCTGCTACTAACGAAAACATCGGATTCAACGCGGCAACCGGCGAATATGTCGATATGTACGAAGCGGGAATCATCGATCCTCTCAAAGTTGAGCGTGTCGCATTGACCAACGCAACGTCGGTATCAAGTATGCTTCTCACTACCGAAGCAACAATCCACGAGATCAAAGAAGATAAACCTGCAATGCCTGATATGGGCGGTATGGGTGGAATGCCCGGTATGATGTAAGTTCAGCGTTATAAAATGACACCTATGTGTCATTTTGCTGAACTAACCCCCCTCTTTTAACCCTTCTTCGATACACTTCTTCACTAAATACTCAACGGAACATAGCCCATGCAATTATCACTAACCGACCTTATTGGTATACTCGGCGTCTTTGTCATCATTGTTGCCTATATGCTTTTGCAACTTGAAAAAATGGAGGCAAAAGATTTAAGCTTCTCCGTCTTAAATACCCTAGGAGCATTGCTGATCATCATCTCACTGCTGTATGATTGGAATCTTGCATCGTTTTTAATGGAATCGATTTGGATGTTGATTAGTGTGTACGGGATACTCAAATATTATAAACTGAAAAAGAGAGAAGAGAATGCCGCCAAAAATGACGGCAAAGAAGATTAAGCGATTTCGTTTGCTTTTTTGTTTTCCCATACGGAATGAAGGAAGGCAATCAGAATTAATCCGATACCGATAGTCCCTGTCACCATTTCGCTGATATGGGTCGTGATTTTCATCAACATAATAATCGCTAAAATACCTATCGCGTAATGGGCACCGTGTTCGAGGTAACGAAAATGTGAAAGCGTTTTATGCTCGACAAAAAAGATCGTCATACTCCGCACAAACATCGCTCCCACACCAAGCCCGATCATTATGATAAAGATGTTGCTGGTAAGGGCAAATGCTCCGATTACTCCGTCAAAACTAAAACTTGCATCGAGAACTTCAAGATAGATAAATCCAGCGATTCCGCTTTTGACCGTATCGGAAGAGAGAAAATGATCCAACATCCCCAGTAGTGAGTGAAGTAAAACTCCATACATAAATGCCAAAACAACACCGAAATCCTGTGTAATGTGTCCTAAACCGATACCAACCATAATGGCGGTAATCAACTCGATATTCGCAACCCCTGAGAAAGTTTCCATCATTTTGGACCCCTCAACAAAGGTCACCCATTTAACATCCCGCTCTTCAAAGAAAAAGTCTAAAAAGACCATGAGTAAGAATGCTCCCCCGAAAGCAAAAATGGTTGATTCAGTCGATTTGAGCACTTTTTCGTATTCATCTGGCTGATTCATCGCTACTTGGAGAGTCTCAATCATCCCCATGCCGGTCACAATCGAAACAATTGCCAGTGGGAAAACCAAACGCATACCGAAAACCGCGATCGGAATACCGAAAATAATAAACCGTTTTTGCCAAATCGGGTCCATCGTCTCTAACACTTTGGCATTGACCACCGCATTATCAAACGATAATGAGATTTCAAGGACAATCAATAAAAAGGTGATGTAGATAGCGGCAAGTCCGCCGAGGTAAAAAGCCGCAATCAGACCAATAGCCATAATTGCAAACGAGCTGTAAAAGTAGCGCATAATTTCACCCTTAAAAAAAGATGCGAAATTATAGCCGAATTAAAGAGAATCGTGCCATTGAACGAGACTGAGTCGATATCCATCTTGAACGCTAAGGACTTCATGGGAAAAATAGGGATTGCTCAAAAATACGACCATATCCCCCGCTTCGGGACGAAGGGTTATCGTAATGCCTGACTCGTCACACAGATAGTTGAACAACAGTTCTCCGCCACTGAAATGATCCTGATCGGTTGGATGGGGAGTATAAGAGGTGGTAAAAAGGACGGTCGTGAGTTTACGCTCGGGGGCAACTGGTTTGAATCCTACAATGTTTCCCTCACGATCACGAAGCTCACTTGAATCGTCCGAGTGCTTGAGATAAAACGACCCACTCTCGTAGCCAAGGACTTGAACATCGGTTGCTTTGCTCAAAGAAAGGGCAAAAAACTCCTCAATTTTACCTCTAACCGCATCAAAACGGCGATCATATACTGCTCGATGTTCCGAAGTGAGGGTATGAATATCGGTACGACGGATAGCAGTATCAAGAGAACGCCCGCGAAGCTCTGCCTGCACTGCTTTGTTATCCGATAGTGTATGAGCGGTTATCGCGCGGCATTCGGCCGGAGTGAGTACCCCCTCCAAAACCATATAGGGAAAATCGTGATAGGGGTTGGGAAGGCGCGCGGTAGGGATATCCCACCCCAGTAACTCATCGCGTGCATAGACGTAGTTACTAATTTGATGCATAATTATTTCTGTTTATCGGTCACAATATAGAGCTGTTCATGCCCAAGGCGTTTCAACACATCCATAACACCCACGAAGTTTTGAAATGCCGCCTCTTTATCGCTATAGAGGACAACCGTCATCTCTTTACCACCCTCTGTCACTTTCTGTTCAAACTCCGCTAGAGTAATCGGTGCTTTTTCATCACCCAGCATCAGCGTTCCGTCTTTTTGGATGGTAAGCTTTAGTTCCGATGGTTTATGTTCTGCGGCGGAGCCTTTAGCTTCGGGGAGATCAACGGGGATCAATCCCGTCTTAATAAACGTCGCGGTAGTCAATACCATCACCAAAAGAACGAGCATAATATCGATGAAAGGGATAACGTTGATCGTATCGATCCGTTTCATTTTCATGATTTATCCTTGTTTTTTACGGGCGTCAATTTCCCATAACGTAATAAGTCGTTCCATTTTACGAAGCAAAATATTATAAAACACGATTGCAGGGATTGCCACTACAAGCCCCATTGCAGTCGCTTTAAGTGCCAAGGCCAGACCTGTCATAATCTTTTTAGGATCAACGGCTCCAACATCACCGAGCGAATAAAAGGTAATCATAATCCCTAATACGGTTCCCAAAAGTCCCACATACGGAGCATTTGACCCGATGGTTGCAATCGTACTAACGTTATTTCCTAGATCAAGTTCTAACTCTTCTTTCGTATCATAATCACTGATACGAACTGAACCGTACGCCATAAGACGCTCAATAAAAAGCCATAAAGAGACCACACTCATAATCACTAAAATCCCGATAATCCCGTAATCTACCGCCGAATGTGCAAATTCCAACCAACTGTTATCCATTTACTATTCCCCTTTTTTTAAATTCAAGTTTGACACAAGTCCCCTCGTTAATGTGAGAAGAGATATGCAGTGCAATACCGTAACGGTCACAATAGCGCTTCACCAAATTCAAACCGATCCCATAACCGGCCATCGTCGAATCATTCTGGTAATAGCGATCGTAAATGTGCATCAAGGTGATCTCATCCATCCCGATTCCATTATCGCAAATATTGACCGTATTTTCGTGAAGTGTGATCGTGATTATAGGGTTTTTCGGTGAATATTTCACCCCGTTTTCGATTAAATTATCAATAACTTTTCCCAATCCGATCCGATCGCAGTTGACGGCATAAGACGCAACTGATACATTCCACGTCACAGAAGGATAAAGAGAGCGCAGAAATACCAATCGCTCTTCGATCACTTGAGCTAAATCAAAATGTTCGATTCTCTCCCGCTCACTCTGTTTTTTGATCATATAATCGAGTTCATTGTAACGCTCTTTTAACATCTCTGCCGCAATCTCGATCCGCTCCAGCCGCTTTAGACTTTTTTCATCACTGTGAGATTTGCGCAACATTTGGACATTGGCAGTAATCGTGTTAATCGGTAGATTCAGTTCATGAAGCGTCTCTTTGGAGAACCGCTCTAAATGGTAAAAATGCTCCCTTAGAGGGGTAATGGCGATTTTCGCCAAAATCCCCCCAACTACAAGAGTCATTATCAACGATAGAAAGGCAATGATCCCCCACTGCTCTACGCCCAATACCTGATGAACGTAATAAATTCCGGCTATTAACACACCTGTCGTAGTCACATACAGCGAGGCCAAAGCAATTTCGACATTACGAAACAAGACGATACCCCACTCCACGGATATTGACGATCAGATCAGCTCCTATCTCTTGCTTGAGGCGGTTAATATAGACCCGTATCGCCCCATCGCTAATCATTTCAGAGGGGTTCCAAAGGGTGTCCATGATCATCTCTTTGGTGACAATCTCTCCGGCATTTCGGATAAAGAGTGCCATCAGCTGATACTCCTTCAACGAAAGAGAGAGTTCTTTACCCTCCATAAGAACGCATTTGTGCAGTTCATCAAGACAGAGTTCACCGACACAGTGGCGCCCTTTCCCTTTGCTACGACGCAGCAATGCATGAAGCCGAACAAGAAGTTCGTCGGTGTTAAACGGTTTTTTGAGATAATCATCCGCCCCTATCTCGAATGCATGAGAGAGGGTTTCAATCTCTTGATGAGAAGAAAGATAGATTGTCGGGGTACGGTCATTGGCACGGCGTAACTCTTTGAGGAGTGACAACCCATCAATTAGAGGGACGTTAATGTCAAGAAGATAGAGATCAAAATGATTTTTATAAGTTTCATCGAGGGCGATTTGGCCGTTGCGGCACAGCACCACTTCAAAACCCTCCTCTTCCAGTACATCCACGATCGATTCACCAAAGAGCAAATCGTCCTCTAAAAGCAAAATCTTAGTCGACACGCTCTAAGGTCCACTTTAAAATTTCACCTGCACGCATCGGCACGACACTGCCGTAGATATCAGGAACAACGAAGTCATGTTTTACTAAGACCACCTCTTTAAACTCGGCACAGATACCGTAGATACGTTGCGCGTTATCACTCACAAAGGCTTGGAGGTTATCGAGTTTATCATGCGCGTCAAACACCTCGCACAGCAGCTGCAATGCGATAGGAGCGGTAAAGACCCCTGCTCCGCATCCGCATGATTCTTTGGCATGTTTCGGGTGCGGTGCGGAGTCGGAACCGAACATCACTTTCGGATGGGCTTCGAGGGCCACTTTCAAAAGAGCGGCACGATCTTCGGGGCGTTTGGCAATCGGTTTGCAAAACAGATGGGGACGCAACATCCCACCCGCTACGTCATCGAGAGTAATGATGAGATGGTGAACGGTAATCGTCGCATATAAATTCTCATAACGATCCAGCATAGCGACTGCATCGGCGGTCGTGATATGCTCCATAATGATTTTGAGCTTCGGAAAATGGGATGCAAGCATCTCATAAACCGACATAAACTCCGCCTCACGATCCATTACGAATCCGTTGGTCTCACCGTGAACCGAGAGGACGATTCCCAAATCAGACATCGCTTCGAGGGTTTCGCGCATAGAGTCGATATCAAAACTCGCCACTCCCCCCTCTGAGTTCGTCGTCACACCGCTCGGGTAGAGTTTGATCGCGGTGATCTCATCCTGAACACTCTCCAAAAAGACCCTGCTGTAGTTTTGGTAAAAGAGGGTCATATAGGGCTCGAAATCATCCCGACCGATCGCGTGCTTGATCCGTTTTTTATACTCTTTCACCGCTTCTAACGTCGTTACAGGCGGGACAAGGTTGGGCATCACAAGCGCACCGCTGAAGCTGTATGAGGTGAGGGGCGCTACCGTCTCCAACATCTCACCGTCACGAAGATGAAGATGCATATCGAGCGGCATGGTTAAGGTAATCGATTTCATCATTAGGCCTTCAACTGCTTCTGTGCTTCTTGGATGAGGCCGTTCAGCGCTTCTTCATACCGAATCGCTTCGGCTTGCTCCGTTGATTCAAAACGGGTTACCAATACCGGAGTCGTATTACTCGCTCGCACCAGTCCCCACCCTTTATCAAAAATAACCCTTACTCCGTCTACATCGATTATCGCTTTGATAGGCGGAAACGATGCCGGAGGAGTTTGGAGTAACTCTTTCAGTTTTGCCATCAACGGAAATTTTTCCTGCTCCGTCGTTTTCACTTTAATCTCTTCAGTCGAAAAGACATGCGGAAGTTTGGCGATTTCGGCATCCAAATCAACCCCTTCGTGAATGAGTTCAAGCATACGCAACGTTGCATAAATCGCATCGTCATACCCGAAATAGCGGTCGGCAAAAAAGACATGTCCGCTCACTTCGCACGCCAAATCGGCATGAAGTTCTTTCATTTTCACTTTGAGATTGGAGTGACCCGTTTTATACATCACCGCCGTCGCACCCCGTTCAGTGAGCGTGTCGTACATCACTTGTGAGCATTTCACCTCACCGATAACGATCGGATTTTTCATCTTGAGGGAAAACAGCAACGCCATCATGTCCCCTTTGATGTTGTTACGCGGGGTCAATACGGCAATACGGTCAGCATCACCGTCATACGCAAACGCAATATCCCCCTCTGAGGCTAGAAGTTTTTTAATATCTTCGAGGTTGTGCTCTTCGCTCGGATCGGGATGGTGGTTCGGAAAAGTACCGTCCGGCTCGACATATATCCCTTTGGTAGTGAGTTCTAGCTCTTTGAAAATTTCCTCAACCGCCAATCCAGCGACTCCGTTGCCGCAGTCATACACAATCCGTTCTTTCATTCCGCGCAAGTGACCAAATGACTCAACCATAAAGCGTTTATAGCGGCTTAGTGCATCAATTTCTACCACGTGACGTTCGACTTTAATTGGCATCTCCATTACATCGATTTTACGTCCTAACGTATAAATCTGCTCTCCAAAAAATGGTGCTTTGTTGATAGTAATTTTAAATCCATTGTATTCGCTCGGATTGTGTGAACCGGTAATCATTACCGAAGCACAAGGTGTTACCCCATCGAATTCTTGATAATTGCAAAAATAGTTGACGGGAGTAGGTACCATACCCATCCCCAGAACTTTCATCCCTCCGGCATTCAAACCAGCAGTAAGATATTCAAACAAAACAGGAGAGTGGGAACGGGCATCATAACCGACCGCAACATAGTCGCCAAATTCACGCATCTCTTCCGCCAACGCATACCCTAAACGGGTAACATTCGCGTCATTGAGCTCTTTTTCAAAAATTCCACGGATATCATACTCACGATAAATAGACATATTTTCCCTTTTCAAGCAACATTAACAAATTATACAACGTGGTGGTTAAAAGAGTCTTTTGCGGGGCAAAAAGCCCCAAAGGAAGAATAGTGAAGAAGTGTTACAACAGTGTTAAGAGGGTATTAAATGGCGCGTTTAAATTCCGGATATGCTTCAAGTCCGCATTCGCTGACATCCAGCCCTTGAACCTGATCTTCATCCGAAGCACGGAACGGTATAACTTTATTCAGAAGGTAAATAATACTAAATGATACGCTAAAGACAAACACCGCCATCACCCCAACCCCTTTAAGCTGGTTTAGGAATGTTATACCGTTTGCATAATCCGCGGCAAAAATCCCCACTGCGAGTGTCCCCCAAATGCCGTTGACCAAATGAACCGACAATGCCCCGACCGGATCATCGATGCGGAAACGGTCAAACAACGGTACAGCCAACACGACCAAAGCCCCACCGATAGCACCGATGGTAATCGCATCCAAAGTCGTATATAAATGAGGGCCTGCCGTAATCGCAACGAGCCCTCCCAGTGCACCATTGAGAATCATGGTAATATCAAAAAGTTTATAACGGATATAAATCAATACCCCAACTGAAATTGCTCCCGCAAGCCCCGCCGTATTTGTATTAAATACCGTTAATGCTACGCTGTCCGCCAACTCTTTCGTCGAAATACCACCAACGGAACCGCCGTTAAATCCAAACCATCCGATCCACAGTAACATCGCTCCTAAAACGACCAAAGGGATATTCGATGCGGGGATAACGCGGATTTGATTGCCGACATAACGTCCTTTACGCGATCCAATCACTAAAATAGCGGCAAGCAATGCCCATCCGCCCGTTGAATGGATAACGGTTGAACCCGCCAAATCGACAAAGTTCAAATCAAAAATAGTATCCTTGATCCAATCGCTTCCCCAGCTGATATTGACTGCCGTCGGATAGATCAACGCACCCATAATCACGGTAAAAAGGGTTAACGGTAAAAGGCGGGCACGTTCACCCACCCCGCCGCTCATAATGTTGATCGCTTTTCCGACAAAAGCCATCTGGAACATAAAAAATGCCCATTGGCTCATCGTACTCGAGTGAAAGTCTCCGAATGCCAAATGAAATCCGACCAAAATAAATGCCATAGAGGCCACCGCATAAATCATAACGTTGACGGTCAACACGCTGGAGACATTCTTGGTTCTCACCAAACCTGCTTCAAGCATCGCAAAACCGGGAACCATTAAGATAATAAGTGTGATCGAGAAGAGGGCAAAGAGGGTGTCAATTACGTATGCAGTATCCATGCAGCACCTTTAGTTCAAGAATAAAGGTGTGCATTATATATTCATATAAATGGATTGAAGAAGAACGATTGATTAATTTTTAATCAATCGGATTAAATTGCCTCTATGTCTGTTTCACCCGTACGGATACGGACGATTCTGCTGATGTCACTGACGAAAATTTTACCGTCACCGATTTTCCCGGTTCGTGCCGCTTCCACAACAGTATTAACCACTTGATCTACCATCGCGTCATCAACCACCATCTCCATTTTAATCTTAGGAAGAAAGTCTACGACATATTCTGCACCGCGATATAACTCGCTGTGCCCTTTTTGTCGTCCGTATCCTTTTACTTCACTTACCGTCATT
>NZ_JAUYFF010000003.1 GCF_030691015.1 Sulfuricurvum sp. | reverse complement strand
ATCGTCGATCGTCTTATCATCGGTGATCCGAAAAGCCGTGTTGCAAGCGAAGTGTTTGTTGCAGGGAAACATGTCGTTATCGGAGGGGAAGTTACCTCTAATGTTCAGCTGAGTACCAAAGAGTATAAACATATCGCACTTGATGCCCTCAAAAAGATCGGTTATAACGGACATCCTCACTTTACCCGTGAAGAGTGTCTCCATCCTGAGGATGTAGAGGTACAAGTCCTCCTCAACCGTCAGTCTCCTGATATCAATCAAGGGGTTGACCAGAGTGATGGTGAGACCGGTGCAGGAGATCAGGGGATCATGTTCGGATATGCCGATTGTGAAACGGCAAACTTTATGCCAAGTGCTATTACCTATGCACGGATGCTGATGGAGAAAGTGTACCACTACGCCCTCGCCCACCCTCATAAACTCGGTGTCGATATTAAAACCCAAGTCACTATGGACTACGGCGTCAAAGACAACTTTGAAAACTGTAACCCCCAAGCGATCCATACGATCGTCGTCTCTGCTCCGTGTGTCAATACAATGAACATCGAGCAGGTACGGGAACTGATTATGGAGCTTATCCTTGATACGGGATTACCGACCAATCTGTTTGATCCCAAATCGTGTATCATCCATATCAACCCTACGGGCAAATATGTCTCACATTCGAGTCTTCATGACAGCGGTCTAACGGGACGTAAACTGATCGTTGACAGCTTCGGAGGGTATGCCCCTATCGGCGGCGGTGCACAAAGTTCAAAAGACTATACAAAGGTAGACCGTTCGGGTCTTTATGCCGGACGTTGGATTGCCAAACATATCGTAGCCGCAGGGTTGGCTAAAAAAGCGATCGTTCAAATCAGCTACGCTATCGGTGTCGCTAAACCTACTTCTGTTTCTGTTGATACCAGCGGTACCTGCATTGATGGATTGAATGATGATATCCTCTCCTCGTTTGTCCATGATAACTTCTCTCTTACCCCTAACTGGATTACCCGTAAATTTGATCTTGACCATCCGAGTGAAGAGACATTCCTTTATGCCGATGTCGCCAGCCGAGGTCAAGTAGGTCAAAGCGATTACCCGTGGGAAAAACTCGATGAACTTGA
>NZ_JAUYFF010000001.1 GCF_030691015.1 Sulfuricurvum sp. | reverse complement strand
ACGTCTTCGAGAAAGTCTCGAACCGTTTAACCTACTTAGTTTTCAATGATCGCAAACTCAAACTCTAGGTCTTAACTCAAGGCCTATCAGCGTTTGTGGACGGGAATTATAGGGGAAATTAACAAAGAAGTCAAGAGGTTTTTAGTCAAAGGGGCAAAATATGGCAAAAAGTTTTTATTTTCTATTTCCCTGCTCTAAAACTGTAACATTTCTACTCATTTTACCCCATTGAACTCCTCTATTTATCTTCATAATCAAATGAACGGTTAATCAAACTCTTGTATAATCACTTTTATAAAAACCCTTATAAGGAAAAAGCTATGGCTTTATATGATCGCGAATACGCACGAGAAGGTGCTTTTGGTTACGAGAGCGCTCACAAGAGTGAAGCGCAGATCGTTTCGTTTGTAAAAGATACCTATAAATTGTTTGCCGCTTCAATGTTGGCAGGCGGTGTAGGTGCTTATGTAGGAATGCCGTTTGCGGGGATCGTTGCGGCGAATTACTGGTGGATCGCTATCCCTTGGATGCTGTTCGGTATGTTCGGTCTTCAAATGATCAAAAACAAACCGGGCATTAATATGATCGGATTGTTCACGTTTACGTTTGCAAGCGGTGTTATCATTACTCCGCTTCTTAGCCACATCCTCGGAATGGCAGGCGGAGCGACGATCGTAGGAAATGCGTTTTTTATGACGGCGGCATTGTTCGGCGGATTGAGTTTCTTTGCGATTAAAAGTTCTAAAGACTTTACAACGTGGACGAAACCGATTATGATCGCTTTCTTTATTATATTAGCAGTCTCATTGATCAACGTCTTTTTCTTAAAAAGCCCGATCCTCTATGTAGCGATTCAAGCAATCTTCTTGCTTGTTATCAGTGTCATGGTCTTGATCGATACCCAAAACGTTATCCGTGGTGCATATGAAACACCGATGGACGGTGCTATTGCACTTTATCTTGATTTCTTCAATCTATTTGTAACCATGCTCCAACTCTTCGGAATCTTTGGTGGCAGTGACGAATAACTTCCTCCCCCCGGAACTCCTCCGGGTGGTGGATGCCAATCTCAACCGTCTCAAAGAGGGAATCCGTGTGATTGAGGATATAGCGCGCTATGTTCACAATGACAAGGAACTCTCAACCTCCCTTAAAACTCTCCGTCACCAATGCCGCATCGAACCGCTCGAAGCACTCCTCGCCTCACGGGATAGCATCAATGATGTCTTACGCCCTACCATGCAAAGCGAAATGAACCGTACTGATCTCAGAAGTATTCTGATTGCCAACTATAAACGGGGACAAGAATCTTCCAGAGTATTGGAAGAGCTGTATAAGATAGTGGAACCGAGTTTGAGCGAACGATTCAAACATATCCGCTATGAACTCTATGCATTAGAAAAGAAAAACCTTTTAGACTCTAACGAGAATCATTGAACTCTCAAAAGATCTCCATTGTCGGAGCAGGCCCTGCCGGTTTAATGGCCGCAGATATTTTATCCGCTGCAGGGATGAGTGTCGATGTTTTTGAATCCAAGCCCTCTGTCGGACGAAAATTTCTCATGGCAGGCAAAGGGGGATTAAACATTACCCACAGTGAGCCTATGGATGATTTCATGCGCCGTTATGATCATAGCGAGTGGCTGATGCCCATGATAGAAGCCTTTGATCCTAATGCCATTCGGGTGTGGATGGAAAGTTTGGGCGTGGATTCATTCATCGGGACATCGGGAAGGGTTTTCCCTACCGAGATGAAAGCGGCTCCGCTACTACGCCGCTGGCTCTCTTCTTTGAAAAAACGGGGGGTTCGCGTCCATTGCCGTCATTATTGGACGGGTTTTAGTGATGAAGGAGATTTACGTTTCACGACGCCTGAGGGTGAAAAAAACGTGGCAACCGATGCGACAATTTTGGCTCTAGGAGGCGGAAGTTGGGCCAGTCTCGGCTCAGACGGTGCATGGGTAAATATTTTGGCGGCTCAGGGGGTAACCATTAATCCGCTATTACCCTCTAACTGTGGTTTTAAAACGACTTGGTCTTCTTATATGGATCCTTATCTTGGGAAGCCGTTAAAAAATATTTCAGGGTGGGCGCAAGGAGTTGAAAAAAGTATCAGCTCCTCCGAAGCCGTTTTAACAACCTATGGAATCGAGGGGGGATTGGTCTATGCACTCTCCCGTCCACTTCGAGAAGAAATAATAGCAAAGGGATCGGCAGTACTTTTTTTAGATCTTTTGCCCCATATCAGTGAAGCTGCCTTACTATCACGGCTTACCTCATCCGGCAAACAATCACGTGACAACACATGGCGCAAAGCGGGTTTGGAGGGCGTTAAAGCAGCACTCATTCGGGAAGTATTGCCCAAAGAGAAATGGCATGACTCACACACCGTTGCGGCATGTGTAAAGAAGCATCCCCTTACACTATATGGAATGCAACCCATAGAAGAAGCTATTAGCACTGCCGGTGGAGTAATGCGCGAAGCAGTTAATGAAAATCTGATGCTGCATGCTCTGCCAAATGTATTTTGTGCGGGTGAAATGCTCGATTGGGATGCACCAACGGGAGGATATTTATTAACCGCCTCTTTTGCCAGTGGAGTATTTGCGGCACAGGGTGTTTTAAAAACAGTATGCGGAGAAAAGAGAGGTTGCTGAATCAGTGACGGCACTCACCGTCGTGACAATGGGTTTGCTGTTCAACATACTCTTCGGAAACATGAAGATTGGCACATGAATCAAGAAGCCCGTAAAGCTCCATCTCTGCTCCGGTAACATGACGAACCATATTTCCCTCCGCGTCGATAAAAACAAACATCTCATATTTATGCTCATTTTTTTTAATATGCTGAGAGAAAATAACATATTCGGCTTTTGTCAGCTCGGGAAAATGGTTGCAGGATGCTATATATTTTTCACACTCTTTATTGATTTTTTTGATTTCCAAAAACTCAGACTGAATCGCATCACGAAGTACCGGCATAAGATTCGGTATAACATCTTTTAGATTATCGTATTTTTCAATCCCCAACATCATTCTCTCCTCGTCAAAATTCTATTATAATGGATAGTATAACGCTTTGTGATCAAATATCGGTAAAATTCCGATACTAATCTAATCCGCAAAAAGGGCTTTATGCAAACGTTGGCACAACTCCGCTCCGGCAAGCTCAAAGGTATCAAACGATTAAACCTCTCTGAAAATCTGAGTGTTTTTCCTGAGGAGATATTCGATTTGGCCGATACTCTTGAGATTCTTGATTTAAGCAACAATCTCTTCTCCTCACTTCCCGAAGATATAAGCAGACTGACGAATCTGAAGATCGCTTTCTTCTCCAACAATCGCTTTACCACCGTCCCCTCGTTCAAAGGGTGCGAACACCTTTATATGGTAGGGTTTAAAAACAATCAGATCGAAACGTTTGACGAAGAGGTTCTCCCTGATACTATCAGCTGGCTCATCCTGACCGATAACAGACTCAAATCTCTCCCAAGCTCTATCGGCAAACTCCACAAACTGCAAAAATGCGCTTTGGCCGGAAACCGTCTCGAAACGCTTCCCGACGAGATGGCAATGTGCCGAAATCTCGAACTCCTCCGCCTCTCGGCAAACAATCTCCAAGCAATCCCCTCATGGCTGTGGAGTCTTCCGAAACTCTCTTGGCTCGCTTTTTCGGGGAATCCATGCAGTCCAAAGGCTCAGTTTGAGCTTCAAGAGATACCCTACGAATCGTTAGAGGTCAAAGAGAAATTGGGTTCAGGAGCTTCGGGGGATATTTACAAAGCCTATTCGAAATCTCACGAAGAGGAGGTGGCACTGAAACTTTTTAAAGGTGCCATCACGAGTGACGGATACGCACACGATGAGATGAACGCCACCATGAGTACGGGGGAACATCCTAACCTCATCAAAGTCCTCTCAAAATTAGCGGGTGACGAGCGTCTGGGGTTGGTACTCGAATACATCCCCGATATTTACCGCAATCTTGGGCTTCCTCCCGATTTTGAGACCTGTACGCGTGATACGTTCGAAGCAAAAGTAACCTTCACGCCTGAGAGCATCCTAGAAGTGGCAAAAGGGATCGCCTCTGCCGCTGCGCATCTGCACGCGCGAGGGCTAATGCACGGCGACCTCTACGCCCACAATATCCTCATCAACGACGATGACCACTGTTATCTGGGAGATTTCGGCGCGGCAAGTTTTTATGAACCCCACCGAAAAGAGTTCGAGAGGATCGAAGTGCGGGCGTTCGGATGTCTGCTGGAAGATATGCTCTCGCTCTGCCCTACCAAAGAGGGGACTGTCTATACTATGTTAGAAGAGCTAAAAGAGAAATGTATGAATGAAGCGGTGGAAGAGAGACCGCTGTTTAGTGAGATGGGGTTGTAATAAACACAACCTCAAATTCGAGATAGTTCAACGGATACATTTCCATCAACCGCTTCGTCTGAGAAAAATCGAGAACTCTTCGTCCACCGCTCACCCCGCTTCGTTTGATATAGCGAAACATCTCCCGTACCGAATCAAACTCTAATGTGGTATGAAGCACTTCAAACCGTGCATCCAAATGTTTCTCGGCGATAGCCATCACCTCATCACTGCTACGTAACAACGGTGTAACTCCCGCGCACTCATGCAAAGTTTTAAACGTCCCCGCGGTGAAGATCGCCAATGACATCGGGGTGTTGAGCGAGGCGAGAGACTCTATAACACTCTCCAAATCCTCCGCCCACTGCAACGCCGAAGCAGAGTAGATGCGATCAAATCGCTCCTTTTTCAAGCTCTCAAATAATAACGGATCGTTGAAATTTCCCCATACTAATTCGACATTGGAAGATTTGGGGTGGTGTTCCAACATTTGCTCTGAAAAATCGACACCGACGAAACGTTCAACCTCCCAATCGATCAACGAGAAAAGGGTTCCGTTTCCGCATCCCAAATCCACAATATGTTTCGGCTGATTAGGGGTAGAGGCAATCAGTTTTTGGGCAACGAGCCGCTGAATAACATTGCGACTGCCGTACTGTGCCGCATAGCGGGAAAACTCATGACACGCATTGCTCATCGGCGGTTAATGACCAATGCGATGATAAAGATAACCAACAGGCACAAGACGATCGCCGCACCGCTAGGGAGTGAAAAAAGATACGAAGCACTCAATCCGATCACCACCGAGATAAGGGCAATAGCGATAGAGAGGAGGGTTGTCGGATAAAAACCCATCCCGAATCGGATCGCGGCAACGGGAGGGATGACCATAAGGGCACCGATCAAGAGGGTTCCGACCACCCGAATGGAGAGGGCAATGATAACGGCGATAATGCTTACCAGCATAAAGTTGAGCATCGTTACACGAATACCCCCCGCTCGGGCAACATCCTCATCAAACGCGATAAAATAGAGCTCTTTGAAAAACGCGAGCAATAACGCCATCGCTAACGAGCCGAAAATTCCCATGACCCATAAATCCTGCGTGCTTACCGATAGGATCGAGCCAAAAAGATAGCTAAAGAGAGAGGCGTTAAACGATCCGGCCATAGAGACGATGACAATCGCCAGCGCGAGGGAGCCTGAGAGAAAAATGGCGAGTACCGAATCGGAATACATCCCGTGAACACTGCGCAAATACTCGATCATCCACGATGCGACTAAAGAGGCTAAGACCGCCATCCACAGAGGACTCATACCGAATAATAGTCCCACCGATACCCCGACAAGGGAGACATGCGCCAAAGTTTCACTCAGAAGTGAATAACGGCGAAGGACGATAAACGATCCGCTTAAAGAGGCTAAAATCGCAATCATTAACCCCGCGATAAAAGCGCGCTGCATAAAGGGATAATCAAGCATTTCCAGTAGCATCAACTATCCTTCTCAATGGTTATGGCTCACGACGTGCGCGGGTGTGCCGTAGAGTCGGCTCATCTCGTCACATCGGATCATCTCGGCAGGATTTTGGGAGACAAGGACTGTTTGGTTCACGAATAAAACACGGGTAATGTCCTCGGCAATGACCCCGATATCGTGGGTGATAAAGAGGATAGACATTTTTTTGGTCCGGTTGAGGGTTCGGAGGAGTTCATAAAAACGGTGTTGTGATTCGACATCAACCCCCGTGTTAGGTTCATCGACGATCAATACATCGGGGTTGGACGCCAATGCGCGAGCGATCATCACCCGTTGACGCTGACCGCCGGAGAGGTTTCCGATAAGACGATCCGATAAATCACTAACTCCCATCAGCTCCATCGCCTCCGAAATTGCCGTTTTATCTTCGGCTGATTCGAATCCAAGGATCCCCCGCACGGCATATCGTCCCATCCCGACCACTTCACGTACCGTAGCCGGAAACGTACTGTCCACAAGGGCGGAGCGTTGAGGAACATACCCGATACGGTTCCAATCTCGAAAGCGGTTTTGAGGGATGCCGAAGAGTTTGATATCACCTGAAGTCGGTTTTTCGAGTCCCAACAAGAGACGGATAAGGGTCGTTTTCCCCCCGCCGTTTGGACCGATGATGGCACAATATTCCCCCGCTAATATACGAAATGCAGCCCCTTTGAGGACAAGAGTACCTTGCCGCTCAAAATTGAGACCGTTAACTTCGAAAAGACTCGGGAAAAATTTCAACGGCACTCCATCGCTTCACGCAGTTTTTTCAGATTCTCACGCATTATAGTAAGATAGGTTTGATGTGATTTTAACTCATCTTGGCTAATATTTTCCAGCGGTTGAAGCGGTACCGCCTTGGCACCCGTCTCACGAGCAATGGTTTGGGAAACGTTATCGTTGATCATCTCTTCAAAAAAAATCGTTTTCACGCCGTGTTCTTTTACAACCGAAATAATATCGGCAATGTTTTTGGCACTTGGCTGCTCATCGCTTGAGAGACCGATCACCGAAACATTTTCAAGTTTATTCGAATGTGCCAAATATCCGAACGCGTCATGGTTGGAGACAAGTGTCCGATTTTTACACTCCGACAACCCCTTAGCATACTCTGCTTTGAGCTTTTGAAGTTCTCCGATGTAGGTAGCGGCATTGCCGTGAAATATCTCCGCTTTGCTCGGGAGACGTTTCGAGAACTCGCCGTCCAATGTTTGGGTCATTTTGATCATATTATCAATATCTAGCCAGTAATGAGGATCATAGGCACCATGTTGATGCTCTTCATTCTCATCGCTTTTTTGCATTGCAACATACTGACTCATATCAACAATTTGTGTCGTTTTAGGAAGGGTGTTTTTCAAACTTTCCGCCCAAGTCTCAAAACCTGCACCGTTAAAAATAAAAAATGCGCCGCTTGAAATTTCAGCGACCTGCGTAGGATTAGGGGAAAACATGTGGGCATCACTCCCCAGCGGAACGATAGAGCGAACATCCATCGCATCCCCCGCTACGGCAGTGGCAACTTCATAAAGGGAAAACGTACTCACGGAAACCACCGCTTTAGCCTCTGTCGTACCCTCTTTTTTTTGAGGTTTCGGCGAAAAAAAACTCATCCCTATAACGATTGCGACGATTACACCGCCAAAAACTATTAATCGTTTTGTATCCATCATTCACCCCTTTTTAAAGTACTGTAAATTCTTAATTAGTTTGTATTCCGAATCAAAACTCTATCACGAAAAAAGATAATAATAGGCGACCGATGAAACAACGATGGCAAAGATAAAAGCGACTTTTTTCTTTTGGGTACATTTTGAACACACATTCTCTCCCTTGTTTAAAAAGGGTATTTTAGTCCTACTCTTTTAAAAGGAAGCTTCATTCGAGACTTATGAACACTATGCTATAATCGCGAACTTTTTTAAAAATCAAGGATTAACATGACAGGTATACTGCTCATCGTGCAGATCGTTTTGGTCGTTATGATCACCATCGCGGTACTGCTCCAAAAAAGCTCAAGCATCGGTTTGGGAGCATACAGCGGTTCTAATGAATCGGTTTTCGGAGCTAAAGGACCGGGAAGCTTTTTGGCTAAAGTAACCTTTTTTCTCGGATTTGTTTTCGTAGTCAACACCATCGCATTGGGCTATTTTTACGCTCAACAAAAAAATGCTTCCGTTGTTGATTCTATGATCGATACTACAGAAGTTACGGCGCCGACGATCAATATCGTAAACGACACCAACACTACCAAATAAGACGAAGGGGAATTTCATGTTAAACGAAGTGTATCAATTTTGTGAAGAGAAGATGCAAGGGAGCTGTGAGCACTTGCTCAGCAACTTTCGCACACTCCGCACAGGTCGTGTCACCACTAAAATATTGGATAATGTTCGTGTCGATAACTACGGCTCACTCACTCCGATCGATCAAGCAGCGAGTGTTTTAGCCACCGACGCTACAACGATCACTATCTCTCCATGGGATAAATCAATGCTTAGCGTTATCGAAAAAGCGATTATGAAAGCCGATATCGGTGTTAATCCGAACAACAACGGAACCGAAATCAAACTTTTCTTCCCTGCAATGACGGTAGATCAGCGTCAAGAGACGGCAAAAAAAGCCAAAGGGATGGCGGAAGATGCAAAAGTAGCGGTACGCAATGACCGTAAAAAAGCAAACGACAAAATCAAAGTACTCGAAAAAGATAAACTCGTTACTGCTGATGAATCTAAATCAGGTCAAGATCAAGTTCAAAAAATCACCGATAAATTTATTGCCAAAATCGAAGAGTTGCTCAAAAGTAAAGAGCAAGATATCTTGACGGTATAACCATGGACGTTAAAGCTATTTATATGAACGCAAATGCCATGTTAGAAGGGCATTTTAAACTCAGTTCAGGCAACCATTCACAATACTATCTCCAATCGGCGAAAGTACTTGAAGAGCCTAAAACCGCGAAGCTCCTCGCCGATGCGTTGAGTGATACGATCAAAGCAAACGGAATCGAAATCGATACCGTATGTGCTCCTGCCCTCGGCGGCTTGATCGCAGGATTTGCCCTCGCGACAGCACTCGACAAACGCTCGATTTTTGCAGAGCGTGTCAACGGAGAAATGCAGATTCGTCGCGGCTTTGAGATCACTCCGGGCGAACGTGTCCTCATCTGTGAAGATATCATCACCACCGGCGGTTCAGCGATGGAAGCGGCAAAGGCGATCGAAGCCCTCGGCGGCGTAGTCGTCGGATTTGCCGCTCTTGCCAATCGCGGTTTTTGTAAACGCGACGGCAGTGCGTTGGAGCGTAAAGCTAATTGTGCACTTCCTAGCGACAAACCTCTTTTTGCTCTTGCTGATTTCGATTTCGAAATGTATGCACCCGATAAGTGTCCGTTGTGCGTAAACGGAAGCGAAGCAATTAAACCGGGTTCACGAGGAAACTGATGTCTGAGAATTTCAAACTCGATATGGCACACCTCCAAAGGGTCCAGCGTACCCTTCGCAAAGCGGGAAATATTTTCCCCAACGAAAAAGAGCTCGTCGCAACACTCGAAGATTTGATTATCAAAGCCCAAGACGATACGTCACTCAATACCTACTACCATATGGCACAGTATCTTAAACAGCGTCTTAAAGAGCTGAAAGCCAATCTTGATCAGCCGCTCGAAGCCGTTGATACCGCCATAGAAGATCTGGAGTGGTCAATCGGCTATCTTCAGTGGCTTGTAACCGAACAGCCTAAAAAATCATAATTCGCAGCTCAGCGCTTCGCTCACAAGGCGGGAAGCCACCTCTTTTTTCCCATCAATCGTAATCGTGATGGGAAGACCGCGTAACTCACGTTTCTCTTCCAAACTCACCACTTTGACAACCAATTTTACCTCCGGAGCATAGCGGATAATACTTTCGCAGATTAGCCGCTTTTTCTCAAGATTATCGAGGGTAATAATAACACTGACGGAATCTTTGGTGCAGAGTTTATCCAAAATAGCACTCTTTGACATATCCCCGAAATAGACCTCTTGATGGTCTCGAAGCGCCTCTTGGACGTGCTTATAGCTGTTATCGGCTACGACATAGTCGACTCCCGAAGCACGCAGCTCTTTTGCCACAAACTTTCCGACGATGCCGTATCCGCACACAATAATATGATTATGCCGCCCCGGAAGCATCGCAAAGGTTTCGGTTACGCTGACATCTTTGAAAAAATAGCCGCTGATAGTCGCTAGATAGGTCAGGATAAACGGGGTCAGGATAATCGAAAGAACCGCCACTAAAACCAAAAGCTGAGAGAGCTCCTCCGGAATCAATCTGTAATTTCCCGCCAACGCGAAAATAGCAAACGAAAATTCTCCCACTTGCGCGAGGGCAATAGCCGTTTTAAACGCTATTTTTGATTGTGAATGGATTCGAATCACACTGAAAATTACGACAGCTTTCACCGCTAAAACGGCACCGAGAATAGCCAATATTTCAAAAAAATGGCTCGTAAAGAGTGCCAAATCGATCTTCATCCCCACCGTGACAAAAAATGTCCCGAGGAGCAAATCTTTAAAGGGGGCAATGTCTGCTTCAACTTTATGATGGTAACGGGTTTCGGCAATGATCATCCCCGCGACAAATGCCCCCAGCGAATAGGTAAACCCTGCATAGGAAGCGAGCAGTGAGGACGCAACGACGATGACCAAAACAGAGCCCATAAACAACTCATCCACTTCACTGGAGGAGGAGAAATGGAGCAGCCATGACATGACCCGCTTACCGACGATAAAAAGCGATCCGACGATGACGACCGCACTGATTGCCGTTTGGAGTAAAACATCAGCGATGTCTTTACCATCTGAGCTCAAAAAACCAATCAAAATTAGGATCGGGATGACGGCAATATCTTGAAAAATCAAAATTCCTGTCGCTTTTTGACCGTAAGGTCGGGCAATCTCTTTGGTCGATTTTAGATAACTGAGGACGACCGCCGTTGATGAGAGTGAAAGAGCCATAGAGGTAATCAAAGCGCTCTCCAATGAAATACCAAAACCCCAGTAGGCAATCGCAAAAAAGATCACGGAGGAGAGAAGAACCTGCAGCGATCCGTTAAAAAAGACATCGGTTTTCATCGTGGAGAGGCGTTGGAGCGAAACTTCAAGCCCGATTGTAAACATCAGGAAAACAACACCGAATTCGGCGATCATCTCTAAGGTATGCGAATCACTCATATGGCGTAAATCGAAAGCATACGCTACCGTCACACCCGTTAGAATGTATCCGATAATTTGAGAAATCCCAAACCGTTTTAAAATAAGATTGACAATGATCGACATTCCCAACGCTATCGTGACGTAATATAAAGCCGATTCCATTAAATTCCATCTTTCAAACGTTTTTATAAGTCTTAAAAGTATATAATACGTTCCTTAAGAAGAGCGGCAATTTGTCGACGTTTTGGATCATCACGACCCATTTAACCCAATCGTAAAACGCTAAGAGCTAAGGAATGATTCAATGACCAAATATATTTTTGTAACCGGCGGAGTTCTGAGTTCACTCGGAAAAGGGATTACGGCAGCCAGCATCGGCGCACTCCTCAAACACTCCGGCAAACAAGTCGGTATGCTCAAAATCGATCCCTATATCAATGTCGATCCGGGAACTATGAGTCCACTGGAACACGGTGAAGTTTTCGTTACCAAAGACGGAGCGGAGACCGATCTCGACATCGGAAACTACGAGCGTTTTCTCGATGCCTCCTTTTTACGTACCAGTAACTTTACAACCGGTCAGGTTTACAGTTCGGTCATTGAACGTGAACGCAGCGGCGGATATTTAGGTCAAACGATTCAAGTCGTCCCTCATATCGTCGGAGAGATTGTCGATCGGATCAAAAAAGCGGGTGAGGGGCATGAGATTCTTGTCGTCGAGCTTGGCGGTACCGTCGGAGATATCGAAGGGCTTCCGTTTATGGAGGCAATTCGTACGATGAAACACGATGATGAGGTTGAGGGGACATTTTTCATCCACGTCACCCTCATCCCGTTCATCAAAGCAGCCGGTGAGCACAAAAGCAAACCGACCCAGCACTCGGTTCAGGAGCTTCGCCGTATCGGAATCACTCCGCAGATGATTATCGCCCGTAGTGAAGAAAAGCTCCCGAAAACCTTTAAAAAGAAACTCGCGTTAGCGTGTGATGTCAGTGGTGACAGTATCATCGAAGCGATGGATGAGCAAACCATTTACGCCGTGCCGCTCAGCTTTTTACAACAAAATATCCTTGCTCCGATCAGCAAAGAGTTGGGATTGGGCGAACTCAAACCCGATATGGAACAATGGGATTCATTGGTCAAAAAAATCGTCTCTCCAAAATACCATGTCACGATCGCTTTCGTCGGTAAATATTTGGAGCTCAAAGAGTCATACAAATCACTGATCGAAGCACTCATCCACTCGGGAGCGCATCTCGATACCCGCGTAGCAATCCACTGGGTTGACAGTGAAAAAATCGAAACACAGGGGGCCGAAGCTCTTTTACGTGATTGTGATTCGGTTCTCGTGGCGGGAGGATTCGGCAACCGAGGCGTCGAGGGAAAAATCGAAGCAATTCGTTATGCCCGTGAAAATAAAATCCCCTATTTGGGAATCTGTCTAGGGATGCAACTCTCGGTCGTCGAATATGCCCGTAACGTGTTAGGATATGAGGATGCCAACTCGATTGAGTTTAACCCAGCAACAACCCATCCGATGATCTACTTGATCGATAATTTCATCGACCAATCGGGCGAAACACAGCTCCGAACCCACCGCTCTCCGATGGGGGGGACGCTCCGTTTGGGTGAATATCCGTGTGAAACCAAAGAGGGTTCAAACCTCCGCGCCGCCTATAACAACGAAGCCCTTATCTATGAGCGTCATCGTCATCGATACGAAGCCAATCCAACCTATCGTGAGGCGCTTGAAGCCGCGGGAATGGTCGTAACCGGTGAGTCACACGGTCTTATCGAAGCGGTAGAGATTCCTGAGCATCCGTGGTTTTTAGGTGTACAGTTCCACCCTGAATTCACCTCACGTCTCCAAAGTCCGAATGCTTCGATCCTCGGATTTGTCAAGGCAACTTTCGCACATGCAAACCCTGCCTGAGGTTCCCCTACTCGATCATAGCGCTCTGGGGAGTTTTTTAGCGCGCCGATTTGAGGCGCAGAGTGAAAAACTCTCCGATATCCCCCACCCTAGCCTTCTCAAAGATGCCCAAAAAGGTGTCGAACGGCTCGCACGTGCTATCCGCAACGGTGAGCGTATCGCACTGGTGGGTGATTACGATGTCGACGGCGTCACCTCGACCGCGATCGTCAAACGTTTTTTCGACCTCATCCCCTACCCCCTCATTACCACGATACCCAACCGATTTACCGACGGATACGGTGTCTCTAAAAATGTACTGGAGCGACTCGATGCCGATGTCATTTTTACCGTCGATAACGGAATCAATGCCCTCGAAGCGGCAGAGGTGTGTAAAGCAAGAGGGATCGATCTGATCATCACCGATCACCACACCCCCGGAGACACGCTTCCCGATGCCTATGCCATCATCAACCCGAAACAGTATGATTGCCCCTATCCGTTCAAAGAGATATGCGGTGCACAGGTAGGATGGCTCCTGATGGGGCTTCTCAAACAAGAGCTGGGACTCACGAGCGATATGCGACAGTTTTTCCCTTTTCTCTCCCTCGCGATTATCGCCGATGTCATGCCCCTTGTGGGGATCAATCGTGCCATCGTCAAAACGGGTTTGGAGATGATGCAAACATCAACCCTCTCCCCTTTTGTGATGATCCGCGATTTTCTAAACCGTTCCGCCATCTCGGCGGAAGATATCGCTTTTCAAATCGCTCCGCGTATTAATTCGGCAGGAAGACTCGAAGATGCCTCCATCGCCCTCGATTTTCTGCTGGCCGATACCACCGAGAGGGCATACCATCAATTTGAGCTGCTCACCTCTCTCAATACACTGCGAAAAGAGACCGAAGCGCAAACGACATCACAGGCAATGATGCACGTTAGCCCCGATGATGCCATCCTTGTCGTTTCCGGAGAGCATTGGAACGAAGGGGTCGTCGGAATCGTCGCCTCGCGCCTCGTCAACCATTTTCAAAAGCCTGCCATTGTTCTGAGCCTCCATAACGGCATTGCAAAAGGGTCCGGTCGCAGTATCGGCAACGTCGATCTCTACACCCTTATCAAATCCCAAGAGCACCTCCTCGCCAAATTCGGCGGACACAAAATGGCGGCAGGACTATCCATGGAGGGTGACGCCGTAGAGTCGTTTCGACGCGGAATCAATGACGCGGCCAAACATGTTAATCCTGAAGACTTTATCCCCCATAACGATATTGTCGGGGAGTTGGAGCACGAGATGATCAATTTTCAACTCCTTGAACTTCTGGAGCGATTCGAGCCTTACGGTGAGGGGAACCCCCGCCCGCGATTTTTGATCCGTGAGGCCGATGTCGTTACGGTAAAACTCTTCGGAAGCGATCAGTCCCACAGCCGTGTTGAACTGCGTCCCTCACGGCTCAGCCCCAAGACACTTGAACTGATTGCGTTTCGGCGGACACTCGAATGCCCTGAGAGTAAAAAAATGTCGTGCAGTTATACGGTGAATAAAAACGAGTGGAACGGACGGGTCTCCCTTCAGCTTATGGTGGAGCGGATATTTTGATTCTCCGTATCCTCATCACCGCTCTCGTTCTTATCGGGTGCAGTACCCCAAGTGACACCCTCCCCTACCCGCTGCTCATCAGCGAAGAGGGGCTGGGTGCCATCCATCCCGATACCCCGTTTGAGCAAATTAGCACGTCACTAAGCGGCTTTGAATTTGAGAAATTAAGCCAAATCTCTCCGCAAGAGAGCGAAATACTATTTCAGATAAAACGGGGCAATACTGCAATGGCACACATCGCCTCCGATTCTTCCGGAAAAAAGATTGCCTCCATTCATATCCTCTCACCCCTCATTAAAAACAAGAATAACCAAGGGCTCGGAGATCTATTGCTGCAAACAAAAACCCTAAAGTGTAGTGATGATCTCTGTCACTACCCCGAGGAACCCTCTCTCCTCTATCGAATCGATTCAAAAAGCAGAACGATTCGCGAAATAACCTATCAAAAGCTATAATACGGGATGGACACATTTTTTATTGAATTTCGCGATCCCCTTTTCGGTATCGTCGTCTTTTTTATCCTCCTTTTCATCCTCTCCTTTCTAAGCTATTGGTGGGGGCGGTATAAAAGCGCGCGTGAGCACCATGACCTCGAATCGTTTTTAGGTAAATTCGAATCGATTGGCGAAGGGGAAAAACTTACCGAGCAGGTAGAGACCAACTCCCTCACCTCCGAATCGTGGCTGTTGTTGGCACAAAGTTTCGAGCATCAGGGAAATTATGAGAAAAGCGTGGAGATCTATCACGCCCTCCTCGCCAAGAATCGTGATCCCATTTTCCAAAAAGATGCCCTGTTACTGCTCGGGAAAAGTTTCTTTAAAGCGGGATTTTTAGAGCGTTCACGCCAAACGTTCTTGCAGATTCTTCATAATGCCCCACGAACCCCGCAGGCATTGCACTTTTTGGTACTCATTTATGAGCATCTCCAACAATACGACAAAGCCCTTGAAGTGATGGAATCGCTCCAAGAGCTCTCTCCCGATACCATTAATGAAAAACTTTATCTCGAATGTCGTATCCTCATAGGAGATCATAAAATCGACATGGATGAAAAAGCCGATAGATTAATAAAAATCTACCAAACCCATCGCCACCTTGGATATATGATTTATGAGTGGCTTTTTACCTATCGACCCCTACTGGCATGGGCGAATTATGACCAATCACTCAGCGTCCGCCTTAGTGATATTTTATGGCGACTCAGAGATGAAAATCTCGATTTGGATATAATTGCAAGCAACACCTATTTGCGTGAGCTCTTTAGTGCAAAAGGGTCGCTTGAGCTGGCAGAGGGGAGTTCGGTCTTCGAACTCGATACCCTTATCGCCCTGCGACGCTGCGGCGCGAATAAAGCCACATTACAATTTGAATACACGTGTGGTGAGTGTAATTCGATCTCATTTTTGCCGTTTCATCGCTGCCCTCAATGCCATGCGATTGATTCGGTTCACAGTATTATGAATCTTTCAAAGGAACGGTTTGAAGAAAATAACTCTCTTCAGTGACGGCTCGGCACTGGGAAATCCGGGACCGGGCGGATTTGGAGCCATTTTGCGTTACGGGGATAAAGAGCGGATTGTCCGTGGCGGTGAAGCACACACGACGAATAATCGGATGGAACTCCTCGGAGTCATCGAAGGACTTCGTGCGATCAAAGAACCGTGCGAAGTGACTGTCATTTCGGATTCGAGTTATGTCATCAAAGGGATCAATGAATGGCTCCAAGGGTGGATTAAACGTAACTTTGCCAAAGTCAAAAATCCCGATCTTTGGCAAGAGTACATCCGCGTCTCCGCGCAACACCGGATTGAAGGTGTATGGGTACGGGGGCATAACGGCCATATCGAAAACGAACAGTGCGACCAAATTGCCCGAGAAGAGGCAGAAAAATTTAAAAAAGGAATAACAGAGTAATGGATAACTTAACCACCCTGCAAGAACGTTTAGGGTACACCTTTAAAAACAAAGAGCTCCTTATTGAAGCGCTGACGCATAAAAGCTACAAACAGCCCTACAATAATGAGCGACTTGAGTTTTTGGGGGATGCGGTACTCGATTTGATCGTCGGTGAATACCTCTACAAAAAATTTCGCGCGTTCGATGAGGGAAAACTCTCCAAGATGCGCGCCTCTCTCGTTAACGAAGGGGGATTTACCTCTCTGGCTATCTATCTTAAATTGGGGGAGCATATTTTTCTCTCCAATGCCGAAGAGAACAACAGCGGACGAACCAAAAGTTCTCTCCTCTCCAATGCTTTTGAGGCACTTATGGGGGCTATCTACCTCGAAACGGGTCTCCAAAAAGTTCAAGAGATCACAATTGAGCTTCTTGAGCATGTCCATCCCGATATTTCACTCGACTCCCTCTTCAAAGATTATAAAACCTCTCTTCAAGAGCTAACCCAAGCTCATTTCGGCACAACACCCGAGTACCAGCTCATCGCCGCTCACGGCCCCGATCATAAAAAAGAGTTTGAAGTGGCCGTCATCATCGACGGCAAACGATACGCCTCCGCTCAGGGAAAAAGTAAAAAACAGGCGCAACAAGAAGCGGCACAAATCGCCCTTGAAATGCTGAGTAAGGAGCTCAAATGAACCGCTTTGGTGAGCGATTTACAATGACCACCTTCGGTGAGTCCCACGGAAAAGCGATAGGGTGTGTACTTGATGGTGTTCCTGCGGGATTAGCAATCGATGAAGCCTTTATCCAAAGCGAGTTAGACCGCCGCAAACCGGGACAAAACGAATTTGCCACCGCCCGCAAAGAGGAGGACAAAGTCGAAATCCTCAGCGGTATTTTCGAAGGGCTTAGCACCGGAACTCCGATTACGCTAGTCATTTACAACACCGATCAAAAAAGCGGTGATTACAGTAATGTCAAAGATATTTTCCGACCGGGTCACGCCGACTTTACCTATTTTCACAAATACGGCCTCCGTGACTATCGCGGCGGCGGACGCTCAAGTGCACGTGAAACAGCGGCACGCGTTGCAGGGGGTGCAGTGGCTAAATTAATGCTCAAATCTCTCGGGATAGAGTTTGCGAGCGGTATCAGTGCTATTCACGGTATCGAAGCTCAATCTCTCGATTTTAATTATCCGAAAAGTAGCCCCATCTATGCTCTCGATAAAAACGTTGAAGAGGCTCAAAAAGCGGCGATTTTAGACGCAAAAAACGCTCATGACTCTGTCGGCGGTGTGGCAACGATCAAAATTTCAAACCTCCCTATCGGATTGGGGCAAGGGCTTTATTACAAACTCGATGCCGTATTGGCAGAAGCGATGATGGGGATCAATGCCGTTAAAGCGGTGGAGATCGGGGAGGGGGTTCATAGCGGCTCACTTCTCGCCAGTCAGAATAATGACCCTATCACCCCTGAGGGATTTAAATCCAACCATGCAGGGGGGATTTTGGGCGGTATGAGTAACGGCGACGATGTAATCTTGCGTGTCCACTTCAAACCAACCCCCTCCATCTTTATCGATCAAGAGAGCACCAATACCTCCAATGAAAGCGTTAGTGTTTCCCTTAAAGGGAGACATGATCCCTGCGTCGCCGTGCGCGGTTCGGTTGTTGCCGAGTCAATGGCGGCACTCGTTGTTGCCGATATGATACTACTCAACATGGGGTCTACAATGAACGGCATCAAGAATTACTACGCTTAAGATTAATTTTGCTACCATAGAGAATTCCTATAAAAAGGGTTCTTTGTGATGAGTCCAACTCAAAACTGCTACCTCCTAGACACCTCCGTTATCTTAGATGATCCCACCAACATTTTACGAATCAGTGATGAAAATCACAACGGTATCGTTATTACTAACATTGTTTTGGCTGAACTCAACAGCAAAAAAGATGATATGCGCTCCGAAGCGGGGTTTCAGGCACGTGAGTTTTTCCGTCTTGCCGATGCGGCATGGGGAGAACCCATCAGCTTTATAGAGCTTCCCGAATGCGTCCGCAAGCACGTTGATATAGAAGAGTGTAAAAATGACCGCTATTATCGCTTAGCTCTCAATTATGATCGCTCACTGCACGGTGGAGAGGCGAATCTCATCGATCTCTTTATCGTCCACCGTGAACACTACCGTGTCGCTCACAACTTCTCCGAACCCAAAGGTATCAATGATGCCAAGATCGGTGAGATTGCCGACGATTATGATCTCACCCTCCTCAGCAATGACATGTCATTTCGTATTGCCGCCGAGATTCGCGGAATCCGTACCCAAAGTATCCGAAACAGCAGCGTAGAGGCACCGGAACAAATCGACTTTACCTACACCTACGAGTATGAAGAGACTCCCGCCCTCCCCGCAGATGCAGTACACCATAATTTTGACCAACTCACGTTTGTACAAAAAGCACGCAGTACGACGTCAGAGATGTACGAAACGGGGATTCAACGTCACGCTTTTAATTTCAACAACCAAATCGAATGGTGCGATTTTGACCGCCGCTTCGGAGAACATTTTAACGAAGAGCTTGTCCGCCCGCTCAATTTGGAGCAAAAATTCTACTATGCGATGATGACCCATCCGCAAAACTACGTTACCGTCGTTTCAGGTTCTACGGGTTCAGGAAAAACGCTTGTCGCCCTTCAAGCAGGGCTGGAACTGGTCGAAGAGGGGATTGTCGAGGGGATTGTTTATGCCCGTAACACCGTCACGTCAAACGATCAGCAAGCAGAACTCGGATTTCGAAAAGGGGATGAAGAACAAAAGCTCGGATACTTCATGTATCCTCTCTATGCGGCGGTCAATTTCACCATCGAGCACCAAAGCAAACGCTCGATCGATGCACGTGTCGAATATACGGGCACGACAAACTCCGTCAAACGGGAAAATGCAACCGAAGTGTTTATGAAAAAATACAACATCGAAGTGATGGACATCGCTCACTTGCGAGGGACGACAATATCACGTAAATTCGTCATCATCGATGAAGCCCAAAATATGACCAATGCGACCCTAAAACTCATCGGAACCCGTATGGGAGATGAGACACGCCTCGTTGTTATGGGTGACCCCGGACAGATCGATCATCCGTTCCTCTCCAAACGACGCAATGCCCTTGTCAGCTTGCTGAACAAAGCACAGCATAATAACTTTATTGCAGGGATTCAGTTGAGACATACGATTCGGTCTCAAGTAGCCGATTGGTTTGATAAGAATTTTTAACAAAGAGGTTCCCGCAGTAGCGGGAATGTAAAGAGAGTGTATTAAATCGGTAATACGCGGATTTTTTGTGAAAGTTTTTCTTTGAGTGTCGCTTCAATAGCGTACAATGTCCCCGTACTTGAACTTGCACAGCCGTTACATGCACCTAAATAGCGAATATAGACATCGATATAATCAGGAGAGTCCTTGATATCGATAACTTCCATATTTCCGCCGTCCATAATCAAAAACTGACGAATCGACTCATCCACAACACTGTCAATCGCTTTGATCTTTTGAACCAACGTCATCGCTTCGAAATCACCATGCGCTCCGGCATCGGCAGCATTACGCATTTTTTCCTGATCCATTTCAGCGCGTACATCGGCAAGGATATCCACAAGATAATACTCACGCGCTTCATGTCCGCCCGGTTTGATACACGATTTACAAAAACCGCCCGCTTTTGTATAATCGGTGATCTGCTCGATGGTTTTAAGGTCATTGAGCTTGATCACTTCACGAAGTGTCCCGAGGCTGACGCGGGCACATTCACAAACGATAATCTCATCTTCAAAGCTCGATTCGTCAACACCGAGGTATAACCCTGCCGCTTTTTTGATAACGTCATACGCCATAACGGAACAGTGCATTTTTTGCGGCGGAACGGCCGGCGTTTCCGGATTATCACGGAGTGACATTTCCACATCGATATTGGTGATTTTAACGGCTTCTTGTACCTTTTTACCGATACAAAGCTCCGCCATCATATCCGAACTTGCAATCGCCGTACCGCATCCGAAGCTTTTGAATTTTGAATTCACAATCGTGTCGGTTGCGGGATCCACTTCCCAATACAAACGGACTGCATCACCGCAACTCTCGGCTCCGAAATCGGCAACGATCAATTTATGTCCTGCCGCGTCACACTCCTCTTGAGTGATCTCCCCCTGATTGTTAGGGTTGTTCATCAATGTCGTTACTTTGTTGGAATACTGATCCCAAAGAGATCCGCCCAATAAATCATTTTTTGCCATAATAGAATCCTTTAGTGATGAATGTGACATTCTCCGGCTTCACCGCCGGGAGTGGGTTGTACAATTGCGTACGAACTTGAAATCGCGCGTAGACGTTTTACCGCCGTTGAAAACCGCTCAATCACGTAATCAATCTCCGCATCTGTCGTAAAGCGGCTCAAGCTCAAACGAATCCCCGTATGGGCTAACTCATTGTCGGCTCCGATCGCCAGCATAACGGTGTTAGCTTCAAGATCTTCCGAGGCGCAGGCCGAACCGGTAGAGGCACCGATGAGGGCATTGTTCAAATCCCACAACATCCCCTCACCCTCAACCCCGCGAATAGAGATCAAAATTGTATTCGGCGTACGGTTATCGCGGTTGCCGACGACCATGACGTCGCTAAGCTGTGAGAGAAGTGCATCTTCGAGACGATCCCGTTTGGTTCGGATTGAAGCCATTTTTTCGGCGATATTCTCCGTTGCTAACTCAATCGCTTTTCCCATCCCGACGATATAAGGGACATTGAGGGTGCCGGATCGGCGTCCCCCCATATGTTCTCCGCCGTGCAACAACGGTGTCAACGCTTCAGAATTACGAATATAAAGGGCACCGATCCCTTTGGGGCCGTGAAATTTATGGGCGGACATTGATAAAAAATCAACATGAACATCTTGCATATCAACCGGAATTTTACCGACCGCCTGAACCGCATCTGTATGGAAAAGAACCCCTTTCTCTTTACAGATGTCCCCCATCTCTTTGATCGGGAAAATCATCCCTGTTTCGTTGTTAGCCCACATGATGGATACAAGTGCCGTCTTATCGGTGATGAAACTGCGAAGCGTATGGGCTTCAACGATCCCTTGATCGTTTACCGGAAGATAGGTTACTTTGACCCCTTGTTCTTCGAGGAATCTACAGGTAGAGAGGACAGAGGGGTGTTCGATTTCACTGGTAACGATATGGTTTTTATCCCCGTTTACAATCTTATCAATCCAGACCGATTTGAGAACCCAGTTGTTTGATTCGGTAGCGCATGAGGTAAAAATAATATCATCTTTATCACTTGCATTAATCGCTTTATACATCTGATTAATCGCTTTTGTGATCGAAGGGTGCGAAGCGGTACCAAAACGGTGCAGTGAATTCGGATTACCGTAAATCTCACTAAAATAAGGGACCATCGCCTCCACGACGGTAGGATCGACCATCGTTGTCGCGTTGTTGTCCAAATAGACTTGCATTTAATGCTCCTATAATAGGGATTCTAATAAAAGACTAATTTAGTCTTCTTTAACTTTTGGGATAATAGTGCAAACGACGTTATAGTAACCTTAAGGGTTTTTTATATTTAGGAGTGTTTAAGGATTAGATCAATTACCCCATCAACTCGATCATCTGCTCGATCGACTCTTGATACCCTGAAATACTCATCGCCTCTTGCGAGAGAAAGGCTTCCATCTTCTCTTTTTTACTGATAGCCTCATCGAGTTCTTTGTCGGTCCCCCGAACATACGCACCGATTCGGATCAGCATCTCATTCTCTTTCAGCAGTGTATAAAGGCGACGAAATCGGCGCACAGCGGCAAGATGCTCAGGGGTGATGATATCGTTCATGACACGTGAAGCGGAGTTAAGAATATGGATAGGGGGATAAATCCCAAAATCGGTCAGCTCCCGTGATAGAACGATATGTCCGTCCAAAATCGAACGGGACTGATCGGCAATCGGATCGGACATATCATCCCCCTCCACAAGAACGGTAAAAAAGGCGGTAATCGAACCGTTCCCCTCCTCTTTCCCCGCACGCTCCATCAGCTGCGGCAACAGGGTCAACGAGGAGGGGGGATACCCTTTTGAGGTAGGAGGTTCACCCAGAGCCAACCCGATCTCCCTCTGAGCCATCGCAAAACGGGTCACGGAGTCCATCATAAACAAAACATCATGCCCTTGCGCTTTAAAATACTCCGCCACGCTCATCGCACTAAACGCACCGTATTTACGCATTAGAGGAGAATCATCACTGGTTGCCACGACCAATACAGTATTTTCGAGATTGCCTCCGAGTGATTTTTCGATAAATTCAGGAACCTCACGTCCCCGCTCACCGATAAGGGCGACCACTTTGATAGGGGCATCCGCACCTCGGACGATCATCCCCATCAGAGTCGACTTGCCGACACCGCTTCCTGCGAAAATTCCAAGTTTTTGCCCTTTACCGCACGTAAGTAATCCGTCAATCGTTTTCACCCCGACGCTAAAGGGTTCATCTATCATCCCCCGCTTCATCGCCGCAATAGGGGCTTTAATGATCGATTCGAGATGAGCGCCTGTGATCGGCCCTTTACCGTCGATAGGATTCATAAACGGATCAACGACCCGTCCGAGGAGTGCTTCACCCACTTCAATCATCATTCCGCTTTGATTCGGATAGACTTTATCTCCGGCACGAAACCCTTCCACAAAACGAAAAGGGGTGATAAAAAAACGGTTCCGTTCTACTTCGCTGACCATTCCCAATGCCTCTACACCGCTCATCTCCGAAACCATTAATACCGTATCACCGATACTGACATGCAGCCCCTCGGCGACAATGACGGTAGGACTGATTTTACTCACCGTGCCGAATACGGTGGTGAGCTTCTCAACCCCTAAACGGCTTCGCAATGCTTTGAGCGGCATCGGCTAGTAACGGTTACCGCTAGAGGAGTTGATAAGGCTGAAAAATTCCATACGGGTCTTCTCGTCACGTTTAAACAATCCGCGAAGGGCACTCGATGTTGTCGTTGAACTGATTTTTTGAACGCCTCGCATCTCCATACACATATGGCGTGCCTGAATCACCACGGCCACCCCTTTGGGGGAAACCGCTTCCATCAATGCATCGGCAATCTGTTCGGTAAGCTGCTCTTGGATTTGCATCCGACGGGCAAATACATCGACGACGCGGGGTATTTTAGAGAGGCCGACCACTTTGCCATCCGGAATATAGGCGACATGCGCCCGACCGATAATCGGGAGTAAATGATGCTCACAGGTAGAATAAAATTCGATATCTTTGATCAACACCATCTCATCGTTGCTGCTCGCAAACATTGCCGAATTTAGTATCTCCTGCGGGTCTTCCTGATACCCGCCGAACATAAATTCATACGCTTTTAAAACACGGCTTGGGGTCTTTTCAAGCCCTTCTCTGTTGACGTCTTCTCCGACATAGCGGATCATTGTTTTGACCGCTTCTTCAAAATTTTGCTGTTCTGTTGCTTTAGACATCGATTCTCTCATCAGGAATAATATTGTTGCCATGACTTTATCACGTCTTTGCTTTTATTTTAATTCAGCATAGCATTAACCCTTTTTGGATATTATTGCCACCATTTAGTCTAATAAGAGACGTTAACAAAGGGATTTAATGAAAATTACTACGAACAAAATTGACTCAGCCAACGCGAAAATCAATGCGGCTATCACACGCGGTACTATCGATGCCAACGTCGAAAAGATTGCCAATCAGCTCTCTAAAGAGGCAAAAATTGCCGGTTTCCGTAAAGGTAAAGTACCTCTCAGTGCCGTAAAAAAACAATACGGTGATCGTTTGGTTCAAGATGCGGAAGCGCAAGCGTTACGTGATCTTTTGAGCGCAGCTCTTAAAGAGATGGAAATCGCTGCCGATACACTGATCGGTGAACCTCAAATTGCTAAATTTGAGAAAAACGACAACGGTATTGACGTTGAAGTGATCATTGCTACCCGTCCTGCAATCGAACTCGGTGATTACGCGGCAATGGTTCCTGATGTTGTAAAACCTGCCATCGACGATGCGGCAGTCACTGCACGTATCGAAGAGCTTGCTTCAGCTCAAGCACCTTTAGTTAACGTTGAAGAAGACCGAGCATTAGTAAGCGGTGATTCAGCACTTCTCGATTTTGAAGGATTCGTAGACGGTGAAGCGTTTGAAGGTGGAAAAGCTGAAGGGTTCTCTCTTCGTCTCGGAAGCGGTCAATTTATCCCTGGATTTGAAGATCAAGTGATCGGAATGAAAAAAGGGGATGAAAAAACGATCAATGTTACGTTCCCTGAAAACTACGGCGGAGCAAAACTTGCCGGAAAACCTGCCGAATTCAAAGTAAAAATTCAAGCGATCCAAGCAAAAGAAGCGGTAACTATCGATGATGAACTTGCTAAAAAGATGCTTCCGGGATATGAAGACGCCAGTGTAGAAATGCTCAAAGAAAAAGTAAAAGAGCAACTTGAGAGCGAAGCAATGAGCGTTGCTTACAACGATGAACTTAAACCGAATCTTATGGAAACGTTTGTAAGTGCATTCACCATCGATCTCCCTGAGTTCATCGTGGAACAAGAGATGGATATGGCACTCAACAAAAAAGCACGCGACATGAGCGAAGCAGAACTCGAAGAGCTTAGAGGCGATGCTGAAAAAGTAAAAGCAATGCGCGAAACTTTCCGCGACGATGCATGCCGCGCCGTAAAAGCGACCTTTATTGTCGATGCGTTGGCAAAAGCGGAAAACATCATCGTTAACGAACAGGAGTTGATGCAAACCATCTACTACGAAGCGATGCAAATGGGTCAAGATCCTGCGGCAGTTTACAAACACTACCAAGAATCAGGATACCTTCCTGCGATCCAAATGGCGATGATCGAAGATCGCGTGTTAAGTAAATTACTTAACGATAAAATCAAGTAATCACGATGAGCTATATCCCTTACGTTATTGAAAAAACGGGGCGCGGAGAGAGATCGTATGATATCTATTCACGACTACTCAAAGATCGTATCATTATGCTTAGCGGCGAGGTAAACGATCCCGTTGCCTCTTCCATCGTAGCACAGCTCCTCTTTTTGGAAGCGGAAGATCCTGCGAAAGACATCTATTTCTACATTAACTCTCCCGGCGGTGTTATCACTTCGGGGATGGCGATTTACGATACGATGAACTATATCCGCCCCGATGTCTGCACGATCTGTATCGGTCAAGCGGCATCTATGGGTGCATTCTTGCTCAGTTCAGGGGCAAAAGGGAAACGTTACGCCCTTCCGCATGCACGTATCATGATCCATCAGCCTCTCGGTGGAGCGCAAGGCCAAGCAACCGATATCGAGATTCAGGCCAAAGAGATTTTGCGCATGAAAGCCGAGCTCAATGAGATTTTGGCAAAAAACTGCGGCCAAAGTGTCAAAAAACTCGAAAAAGATACGGATCGTGATAACTTTATGTCAGCCGCTGAAGCGGTAATTTATGGTATCATTGACGAAGTATTGGTTCAAAAAGAAAAAGAAGAGAAGTAAGGGGTAAACCATGGCGGCTCTCAGTGATCTAAAACGTGCCCAACGGCAAGCTACTCAAAAAGGTAGTGACGATAGTGCATTCATTACAGCGGGTTCACTCAGTGATCCCACTAGTGATCTTGAGATATTCGCCAAAGAGGTTCTTAATGCCCTTATTTCAGATAATCTTCCCCCTACCCCTAACAATTTTTCTCTTTACTTTGATCGCATTTTAGAAGACAAAAGTGAAAGTCTCCGACGTCAAATAGGTTCCATTTTAGAACTCGAAGAGGATAATCATGACGAATCAAGTATCGAGCTTGAAAAAACACTCAAACAAGGGTTCTCTTCGGTAAAAAGTATTTTGCAGCTAAGTGCGACTCTCTATAAAAATATCTCCTTGATGGAGAAAATTTTAGAAAAGCGCAAAGAAGAGATGAAAGAGATCCCTTCTTTAAACGGTGCAAATGAATTACTTGCCTCCCTCGGAAATGATGTCGGAAAACTCAGTTCCATCTTGAAAAAACAAGTCTCTCATATGAAAGTGATTTATGACGAGACCGCTACAATCGTCAAGCAAGTAGAAAATGAAACTATTTTTGACAATCAATACGGTGTCTATAACAAACGTTTCCTTATCAGTAAACTGGAACAAGAACATCATCTTATCGATGAGTTCAAACACAAAAGTTCCCTTATCACCGTTCGTCTCTCCAAATCTACCGGCGAAAGTATCCAAAGTGAAAAAGCGCAACAGCTCATGGTGCGTACAGTAGCTAGGCTTCTTCTCAAAACGTCCAGACGCAGTGACATCGTTGCCCATTACGGGGAAGGTGTTTTTGCCATGGTATTGAAACATACCGATATTGAAAGTGCTAAAAGAGCGTCTGAACGACTCTACGATCTGGTCTCTTCGAGCAATTTTTTCATTTCCGAAAAAGAGATTCAATTACGCATTGCTATCGGTGTTACCGAATTAAATCCGTCTCAAGGGGTTGAGCAAACCCTTCTTTGCACACTCAACGCTATGGATGCAGCCGACAATAATCCTAAGATTCGGTATATGGTCTGCAGCGAAAACGAATAAGGTTCTTATGCTTCTACCCATTATCACCTACCCCAATAAACAACTTAAAATGCGTTCTAAAGAGGTGGTCAATTTTGATGAATTACTCCATCGCTTTTTAGACGATATGTATGAAACGATGATAAGTTCCAATGGAATCGGTTTAGCCGCTATTCAAGTTGCGAATCCTATCCGTGCCCTTATTCTTTGTATTCCCGATGAGGAAGGAAATCAAAGTAAAGAGAGCACCTTAGAGATCATGAATCCAGTGATTCATGCACCTCAAGGTAATGTCCTCTATCAGGAAGGGTGCCTTAGCGTCCCCGGCTTTTATGAGGATGTCGAACGCTATGAAACACTCACCCTACAGTACCAAAACCGTCATGGAGACGTGTGTATGCTTCAGGCCAGTGAGCTACTTGCTATCGCTATCCAGCACGAAATCGATCATTTGGAAGGGAAACTCTTTATAGAGAAACTCACCTACAATCGTCGTAAAAAATTTGAAAAAGAGTACAAAAAAACACTCAAAGAGAAAAAATAACCCTCACTTATAATATTGCATTTTGCAATATTATTTCCATTATGCAACATTTAAGATACCATAACTGTTAAATAATATTCTGGATTACACCATGAAACAGTTACTTTGTGCTACTTTTGAGGGGATTGACGCTGCAGCGGTCGAAGTCCAATTCACCGCGACCAAAGGCCTACCTGCTTTTACTATCGTCGGAATGGCCAATACCGCCATAACTGAGTCAAAAGAGCGGGTAAAATCTGCCCTCTTGAGTAACGGATTTACCTTTCCCCCGAAACGGCTTACTATCAATCTTGCCCCCAGCGATTTACGCAAAGAGGGCTCCCATTTTGATCTCCCCATCGCCGCACTTATTGCATTGGGAAATTTTGAAGGTGATCTCACTTCATGGTACGTATTCGGAGAGCTTGGGCTCGATGGAAGTGTCACCGAAAATACCCTCCTCTACCCTATCATCCTCTCCTTGGCGAATCAAGGGATGATTGAGCGAGCCATTGTTCCACGTGTAAGCCTTTCAAAACTCTCTAAAATTCCCAATATAACCTTTTACGGTGTAGAGACTCTAACGGAGGCTCTCAATCTCTTACGTGCCGAAGTCCTCCCGGAGACGGAGTCTCACATCAGCACCTTTGATTTTAACCATTTGATTCATGAGGGGACAAACTACTACTTCCATGAACACTACCCCCTTGATTTTGTCGATATCAAAGGACAAGAGCACGCTAAACGTTCCGCTTTGATTGCGGCGGCTGGAATGCATAACTTACTCTTGGAAGGCTCCCCCGGTTCGGGTAAATCGATGATTGCTAAGCGACTGGTCCATATTATGCCGCCACTGCACAATCAAGAGATGCTGGAATGTGCCAAGCTGGAGATACTCGAGGGGAAAGAGCCGACCTTTTCTCCGTTACGCCCGTTTCGTTCCCCTCATCACTCCAGTACGGGGGCAAGTATCTTCGGAGGGGGAAGTCATAAAGCCCAAATCGGTGAAGTAGGATTGGCGCATGGGGGGATCTTATTTTTTGATGAACTGCCCCATTTTTCTAAAACGGTACTCGAAGCACTCCGAGAGCCGCTTGAGGATCGCCATATCCGTATCTCACGCGTTAATACCAAAGTAACCTATGATGCCAATTTCTTGTTTGTTGCGGCGATGAACCCATGCCCATGCGGAAATCTTTTCAGCACGACAACGGCGTGCCGATGCAGTGATTTAGAAATAAATCGCTATAAATCTCGTCTCTCCGATCCCTTTTTAGACCGTATCGATCTCTACGTTCAAATGCATGCGGTAAGTGCAGAAGATAAACCGAGCATCAGTTCCCATCAGCTTCATAAAAAAGTACGAGAGGCTTTCTTACGTCAAAAAGAGCGCGGACAAGAACGGCTCAACGGAGCGTTGAGTGATGCGGAGATTGCCCGATACTGTCCCTTGAACGATGAAACACAGCCGGTAATTGATCAAGCTATAGGGAGATTCGGGTTATCGTTTCGAGCGGTAAGCCGCGTCCTCAAAGTAGCTCGAACGATTGCCGATGTAGAAGGGAAAAAAGAGATAGGGAAAGCTCATCTCCTTGAGGCTTTGAGCTATCGGAAAAGATGACTTCTAAAACGTCGCAACAACCCACATCGTAATAAAATACCCACCGATTAGGAGCCATCCGAACATTACACCTGCCGTATAGAGCGGTGCCATTCCCAACCCTTTAAACTTGGCAAAGCGTGTTCCCATACCCAGAGCCGTCATAGCCATGGTAAGCAAGAAAGTATCAATGAGATTAATATTCTCAACAGCAGCGGCAATAAGTACGGAAATCGATTCACCCGCATGGGCAAGACTGTACTGCGTCAGCAATGAGTTAACCCCTGCCATACCGATAAAATAGACAGCAAACCAAGGAATAACAAGTTTTACCCCACCCCCTACGCTACCGCTTTTTTTAGCGGCATACGAGAGGTAGATTCCCAATAAAATGAGCATCGGTGCAATCATAATAACCCGCGTCATTTTGACGATCACCGCCGCATCCGCCGCCTCTTTACCGTACGCTCCGCCTACGGCAACTACTTGAGCCACTTCGTGAATGGTTCCGCCGACGAAAATACCGAATGTCTTATCATCCATTCCCGCAAACACTCCCGCACTGTAAAGGGCAGGATACAAAAACATAGCAATCGTACCGAACAATACAACCATCGACACGGCAATCGCCGCTTTATGCTCCTCAGATTTCAGAACCGGCTCGGTTGCCAAAACAGCGGCTGCACCGCATACCGATGCCCCTGATGCGGTTAGCATTGAGGTATCGCGATCCATTTTAAAGATTTTCTGTCCGATATAGGTTCCCAGAATAAAGGTCGTAGAGAGCATGATTAACGAGACCATAAATCCCTCCATCCCTACTTCGGCTATTTGTTGAAAGGTGATCCTAAACCCGTAAAATACGATCGCGAAACGGAGGATTTTCTTACCCGAAAATGTAATTCCCCCCTCCCATACGGATGGGATACGGTTATGGAGGGTATTGGCAAAAAATATCCCCAAAACAATCCCCACGACCAAGGGAGAGATTCCTAGATTTTTGACAACCGACAAATCGGCTATCATCGTTGCTGCAGCAGCGAAAATAGCGACAAAAAAGATACCGCTAAGGGTATCTTTGCGCTTTTCGGGTGAAAACGGCATAGATTCTCCTACATAAAATAATTATGACATTATAGGACGAATCACAAAAATCTCAAAATATCAGGGAAGGACAATCTCCATTCGTACCGGAACATCGCTCTCTTTGGACTCTTTGATCGCTTCAACCCCTTTTATCATTACCCTCTTCTCAAAGCCAGGAGTCTTTATAAGATAGTTTCGAATCACTTCGCTGCGTTGCTGTCCCAGAGCCTGAAGCTCTTGTGGGCTAAGAGGTTGAAGAGGGATCAACCGCTCAATGAGAGCCGCCGAGTAATGACGTACAAAAGCCGCCTCTTGCGGATATTGTTCCTCTAATTTATCTTTTAATGCTTTGAGTTCTTTTCTCTCTAACGCATCTTCCGCCATATCTTCCAGCATCTCCACACTCATCGCCTGAGGGGAATCAATTTTCAGATCTTTGTTCTGTTTTAGGGCAGCTTGAACCAGTTTACGACCTTTAAGGGCTCGAGTATCACTCACGTCATCCCATCCACCGTAAACACTCAATGCAAGCTTAGGACGCTTGGAGAGCATCATCGTGATTTGATCGAGTTTTTCAATCTGCGGCGGCAAAAGAACGGAGGAACCCCCCTCAAAATCGACGGATGAGAGTTTATCGCTCTCAATCCCCATCATCGAACCGAGCAATCTAAAAGGGGAAGTCACCGCTTTGGTGAAAAGATTACCTATCACCTGCCACACTACTTTCCCGTATTTAAAATCAGGCTTATTCACATCCCCCTCTATCGGAAGATCGATGTTGATCACCCCATCAGAGTCTTCGAGAAGCGCTACGACGAACCGCATCGGCCATGGCGATCCCCCCTCTTTTTCAGCACCCAACTCGATTTGTTTAATAACCACTTGATTGGTACTGTTAAGTTTACCGCCGTCAATCTTATATCCCAAATTCAAAAACAGCTTGCCTCCGTCAATCTTATACCCTAAAAATTGGAGAGAATAGGGGGTGTACTGTTTCAATTCAAGGTTATCGAATGCCACTTTCATGTCGGTGAATTTTTTAGGATCTTTCGTATTAAGCGATCCATCGATTTTTGCCAATCCGTACTGATCGACCCCACCCCGAAGTTTTACAAATGTCGTGACATCTTTCGTTGTGGAAATTCCTAATACCGACCCCTCTAAGTTATGGATGTAGCTCTTAAACGGTAACGGTAATGACAAATCGCTGAACGTAGCACTGCTATCGCGCAGCAGCAATTTAACGATATCCAGCCCGAAAGGGTTCCCGCTTGGTTTTGTCGTATTCGACTCTTTCGCCCCTTTTTTACTGAGGGTAGAGTAATTAAGCACCTTTTTTTCATTGATGAGCGTATTGGTATAAAACCCCTCAATAGAGAGTTGATTGATTTTGAGCCGGTTATCAGGGTAAGCATACACAAACGGCGTTGCTCCGATATTTTGCCATCCAAGTAATACCGAATCATCCCGCGTATCATTTACGACCCAGTCACTGAGGGCTACTTTTCCTTTGAGTGCTGTTTTGGCACCCTTATAATCATACTCTGCTGCAAGCGAAACATTTCCCCGACGGAGCGACGCATAGGTGCTTGGCTCGAGGTAAGGGTCCAACAAGGTAATATCCAACCCTTTGATATTTACCTCTCCTCTGCTACTTAGAGGAGAACGGATCAGATCGCTTTTAAGATCAACCGTACTCCTTTGATTGATCCGCGAGGAGAGACTAAGATAATTTTTAACGGATGGATTACTCTCAAACCCTTTTAGATTTACGTTGAGTTGATCGAGAGTTATACTCACTTTTTTCTTTGGCACCTCATCGACAAACCCGACCGATCCGTTGCTCAGATCGATCTCTTCGATACGATACCCCCATGGAGTTTCAGAGGAGGATGAAGATGCAGAATTTGAGTGATACGCATAGCGGGAGAGATCAATCGATCCGTTACTCAATCGTCTCAGCGCCGCTTGAGGCTGGATGAGTGAGAGCTTTTGAACCTCTGCGAATTTCCCGATGCGATCAACCCTCATCCCCTCAAGCGCAATCCCTTCCAATCCCAACGTCACCCCCTCATCGCGCACTCTTGTTATACGTAGAGCATCACTCCCCACAGAGAGATTGATAAGGGCTTTTTCATCACTCACAATAGAACCGCTCTGAAGACGAAGATTGTTCAGAGTCGCGCGGTAAGGTTCAGCAGGAGCGTCATCACGCCACTGTAACCCCACATTCTCGATACTAACACGTCCCAACGCAAAACTCCACGGCGTTTTCGTCTCATTGGTCTCCTCTTTCGGAAACGCTTTTTGGAACGCTTCGATATAGGTCAGCCAATCGATTTTTCCCTCACGAGAACGTTGCGCTGAAAGGTTGACGCCACTCACGGAAAACGATTCGGCAGTAAATACTTTCCGCATCGGTTGAACACTCCCCCCCTTAAGCTGAAGCGATGCGAGTGTAAAGAGATCACGTTCTTCTCTCTTAGGGATGATGCGGAGTTTATTGATGTTGAAATAGAGATGACTAAGCTCGGTGGCATTAAGATCATTGCTATCGAATCGATACTCAAACCCGAATCCCGCAGTACCGTCCGCCACTTCAATCGGCATCTTATCTTTAAAATAACTCCAAGGGGTATAGAGTTTTCCCGAATCAAAGGCGACCTTCCCGCCGACAACAAGAGGGGAAAGGGCATCTATTTTTCCGCTAAGATCAATAAAACCGCCATTGTTGATCGTTGCATAAAGACGCATTTTTCCCTCGCTGCTCGAGAGATCACGCAAGTCTATGTTGTCTAAATTAAATCCGACAGGACCCAAATCCAGCGTATAAGATTTGCCATCGGCATAGTCGCTGTAGTGCATCGTTCCGTTTTTTAGTGCAAAATGGCTGATAATGAGTTTTAAAGGCTCTGAGTCTTTCTCTTCTTGTGTATCCCCTCCGAGTTCAGTGAGCCATTTAAAGTTAAAATCCCCCTTCTCATCCCGTTTCAAAGTAAGTTTTGGCTCACTCAGCGTTATATCACGAATTACCAACCCCCCTTTCCACACATACGCAATCGGATCAATATTGATTGAAAAATTTTGGAGAAAAAGCAACTCGCTGTTTTGAGGTGTCTTGAAAGAGACTTTTTTTAGAGTTAGATGAAAAGTAAAAGGGTTAAATGCGGCCTTTTCTACCGAAAACTGCCCCCCTTTCGTAGCCTCGCTCACCTGTGCCGGAACCATATTCTTTAGAAAATAAGGGACTCCGAAAAAGCCCACTATGGCGTACGTCGTTACGGCTGCCGCTAATGATTTGATAACGAGCCCTCTATTCATGATTACCCCCCCATCAAAAACTCTTTTCATTTTATCATACTTAAATCTATATTTCGACATAATCAGATACTTTATCTGCACACTAGGGATAGCCGAAATGAAGCGCAAACAAATTTACAATCCTACTTCCACTGAACATGTAAACGACCGCCAGATTTTCGGCGGAAATCCTACCGGTATTTTCGAGTTGAATAACATCAAGTACCAATGGGCCTATAACCTCTGGGAGATGATGCTCAACAACACATGGTTCCCTAAAGAGGTAGATATGACCCGCGATGCGGTCGACTACAAATACCTCACCGAGATGGAAAAGACGGCGTATGACAAAGCCCTTTCCCAGCTTATTTTTATGGACTCTCTCCAAACCAATAACCTGATGGACAACGTCAATCCCTACGTTACCGCTCCCGAGGTCAACCTCATTTTAGTACGTCAAAGTTTCGAAGAGGCGCTCCATTCTCAAAGCTATGCCGTTATGGTTGACTCGATCAGCCAAAACTCCGAAGAGATTTACGATCTTTGGCGTCGCGACATGATGCTTAAAACCAAAAATGACTCAATTGCCGCTCGTTATAACGATCTCGCCAACGACCCTAGCGAGAGTGCCTTTGTCAAAGCGTGTTTTGCCAACCAAATTTTAGAGGGGATCTACTTTTACAGCGGATTTACCTACATCTACACCCTCGCCCGTTCAGGAAAAATGTTAGGGAGCGCTCAGATGATCCGCTTTATTCAGCGTGACGAAGTGACTCACCTCGTGTTATTCCAAAATATCATCAATACTCTTCGCCGCGAAAGAGCAGACCTCTTTACCGAAGAACTCCTCGAAGAGGTGTACGATATGTTCCGCAAAGCGGTAGAACTCGAAGTGGCATGGGGTCAATACATCACCCAAGGGCAAATTTTGGGACTTACGAATGACATTGTGGAACAATACATCCAACATCTCGCCGACAACCGTCTCACAGCTGTGGGAATGAAACCACTCTACAATGTCGCTAACCCGATCAAATGGGTCGATGATTTCTCTAAATTCAATGACCAAAAAACCAACTTTTTTGAGGGTACCGTCACCAACTATTCCAAAGGAAGCCTCAGTTTTGACGACTTCTAAAACCCGCTCCCTCGTCTCTTTGTGTTTTGAGACCGATTCTGATTTTACGACAAATCTTGCTCGTCTCATTGCACTCATCGATCAATCTCCCGAAGATGCTATCATCGTCGCCCCCGAAGTGTGTTTGAGCGGTTTTGCGTATGAGCGCTTTGAAGAAGCGGCGGCATTTACCGCTACGGCGCTTGAAACACTCGCCCGCCGTGTCGCTAATCGTCTCTTGATCTTCACGGCCATCACCAAAGAAAATAATGACTTTTACAACATCGCCTACGCACTGCACGAGAATACAATCCTCTACCGCCAACCCAAAGCGAAACTTTTTACCCTCGGAAACGAACATGAGTATTTTAGTGCGGGTGAAGAGAAACAGATCGCCCCTTTTCTCTTCAAGGGGGTCAAAATCGGGATTTTAATCTGCTTTGAACTGCGATTTAAAGCGCTTTGGCAACAGTTGGAGGGGTGTGACATCATTGCCGTTCCGGCACAATGGGGCAAACTCCGAAGCGACCACTTCGTCACCCTCACCACTGCGCTTGCGCTAATGAACCAATGCTATGTCGTAGCTTCCGATGCTGCCAACGCCGATACTTCGGCTATGAGCGGTATTATCACCCCTTTTGGCGGAGAGATCCGCAACAACGGCGAAGAGAGTATATCCTCACACTATGAAGAGCGCACGATCCTCTCCATGCGCCGATACCTCAACGTAGGAATAGAATGAGCATCGATAAAATCACCATTATTAAAACCACCCGTATGGCGGATGAAATTGCCAAGAAATTTCCCCTCCGTCCACTCGTTAAAAACGCGATTATCCATACCAATCGCGAAGCGTTTGTCCCCCTTGCCATGCGCCACAACGCGTACCGCCTCGACGCCCTCCCTATCGGGGCGCAGCAGTACATCTCCTCACCGCTTACGGTTGCTAAAATGACCCAGTATCTAAGCCCTGAGGGGTGTGACAGCGTCCTCGAGATCGGATGCGGCAGCGGTTATCAAGCGGCAGTATTGTCCAAAGTTTTCCGTCGGGTCTTTACGATAGAGCGTATCGAATCGCTTCTTTTGGAGGCAAAAGAGCGCTTTCGCCACCTCCATCTGGGAAATATTCATACCCGCACGGACGATGGTCAAAACGGCTGGGAACAGTATGCTCCGTTTGATCGGATTTTATTCTCCGCATCGGCACGCGCCATTCCAAAAAAACTCTTCGATCAGCTTCGCGAGGGGGGAATCTTGCTGGCTCCCGTAGAAAAAGGTCGAGAGCAGATCATTACCCGCTATACGAAGCAGGGAGGGGTGATCCACGAAGACGCCCTTGAAGTGTGCGACTTCGTCCCCGTCCTTGATGGAGTTGTTCGATGAGCCTTCCGGAGCTGTTTGTTGAGCGCTTAGAGAAAATTGTTCCACGTGAACAGCTCGAATCGATCCTCAAAACTTTTGACGCCCCTAAACAGGTCACGTTTCGTGTCAACACCCTCAAATCAACCCCCGCAGAGCTCGAAGCCGAACTCAAATCTGCCGACATAACGTTTGAGAGAGTAGAATGGATGGAGGGGGTCTATTGTATTTCCCCCGAAGATAAACTCCCCCTTACCCAGAGTGACCCGTTTTACGGCGGACGTCTCTACATCCAAAACCTCGCATCTATGGTCGCACCTATGCTCCTTGCACCGCAGCCTGATGAGACGGTGCTCGACCTTGCTGCCGCCCCCGGAGGGAAAACGCTGATGCTTGCAGGGATGATGCAAAACAGCGGATGGCTCTCTGCCGTGGAACCCTCACGAGAGCGTTTCTTCCGTCTCAAAGCCAATCTCGACGCTCAAGGGGTGACCAACGCCCACACCTATATGGCGGACGGTCGCAGTATCGGAAAAAAATGCCCTGAGATGTTCGATCGTATCTTGCTCGATGCCCCGTGCTCTTCTGAAGCACGATTTAAAACGCATGAACCCAAATCAATGTCGTTTTGGTCCATTCACAAAGTCAAAGAGACCTCCCGTCTCCAACGCCGTTTGCTCCTCTCCGCATTCGATGCCCTCAAACCGGGGGGAAAACTCCTCTATTGTACCTGTTCGTTTTCTCCCGAAGAGAATGAAATACCTCTCCAGCATCTCTTAGAACGCCATGGAGAGCATTTAAAGACCATTCCCCTCACATTGCCATTTGATAATGTCCAAAAGCCTCTGGAGCGCTGGGGAAAAGAGGTTTTTGATGAACGTATCCAAAACGGTGTACGTATTTTGCCGACCGATACCATTGACGGATTTTTCCTCTGTCTATTAGAAAAGAATAAATAGTAATTTCATTTCTCTATTTTTAACTTAAGCTATTATGGTAAAATAACACTATCCTTGATGAGGGAGCTTACTATGTCAAATTGTAAAATGGGTTTAGCATTTTTATCAATCCTCGTAAGTCTCTCATCCCTACACGCTTCATCCATCGAACAATTAGCCAAAGAAGGTGAAGCCGCTTTTTACCACGAAAACTACATTGAAGCACGCAAAGCCCTTATCCCTGCCTCACAGCAAGGGAGCGTTCAATCTCTCTATTATTTGGGGATCATGAATCTCCGAGGCTTTGGAACCCCCGCCAATTACAAAGAAGCACTCCGCATGTTTAAAATCGGTGCGCAAAAAAATCATCCCGATTCTCAAGTCGCACTGGGTGTTTTGATGATAGAGGGGATCGGCACCCCCCAAAATCATAAAGAGGCGTCCCGTTTATTTAAAATAGCGGCTAAAAATGGAAATTCGGACGCTCAGCTCATCCTCGGATGGCTCTACAAAAACGGAGTAGGGGTCAAAACGAACAATACCCTCGCCTATGCCCTATGGAATTACGTAGCGGCACAAGGGAGCGATTGGGCGCGTGTCAGTCGCGATGCGATGTACTACGAACTCAGTGAAGCAGAACTCTACCGTGGCCAAGAGCTCTCGTCCAATCTCCCGAAACTTTGGAAAACACTCGCAAGCGAAAACAGCCGTACAAACAAACCTCTTCTAAAACGACGAAGCTAACCTTTTATGAGATCCATCCTCTTTGTTTGCTTGGGCAATATCTGCCGCTCACCGATCGCCGAGGGGGTAGCACGTAGACTGATAGAGGAGGGGGGTCACACGATCGCCGTCGATTCGGCGGGGACGGGAAGCTGGCATGTGGGCGAAACACCGTGTAAACACTCCGTAACGGTAGCTAAAAATCACGCTGTCGATATCTCCCACCTTCGCGCCCGTCAGGTTAAAAAAGCCGATTTCAGCACCTTTGATATTATCGTCGCATTGGATGAAAGTAATTATCGCGATCTCAAAGCGTTAGGGTGTCAGAATTTGGTAAAATTAGGCGATTACGGACATGAGGGTGCAGATGTACCTGATCCCTACTTTTTCGATGGTTTTGAGGGATTTGAGCACGTCTATACGATGATAGAGTCGTGTGTCAAAGAGTTGCTTAAGCGCTAAAGGGGAGTTCTTCGTAACCGATCGAGGTGCCGAGGATATAAAACGGTGCCTCATTAGCACGACCACTGTAGCTCCCGATCGCTAACGCACAGCCGTTCGTATCCATCTCCACCGTTATCCCCTCGCTCATATCCAAACCACGTAGAACATTATCACTCACGAGTTTGGCATCACTCACCCCCTCGAGTCGAAACAGCACATCGATCCAATCATAACCGCGCGCGATATCCTGAACACTGAAACGTATTTCGATCGAAGTAGGGGAGAGGGGAGTTAGAGAGCGGATTTCACCGTGACGAGCTGCATCGATACGCTCCAATAGGTTTTTGAGCGTAGAGACGCTCAGGGGCTTTACTGGCACCCTTCACACTCCATCGAGCGATCCGCCGTATCTTGTTTTTGCTCCGGGGATTGAGAGCGGAGATAGTAGGTCGATTTGAGACCCAGTTTCCATGCGAGCATGTAGATATCGTTGAGATATTTCCCGCTGGCACGATCGAGGGTGATAAAGATATTGAGACTTTGCCCCTGATCGATCCATTTTTGTCGTATTGCCGCCGCTTTGACGAGGATCGTTTGATCCAAATCATAAGCCGGAGTATAGTACCCCCACGTTTCAGGGCTGAGTTTCGGAGCAACGACTGGGATCAATCCTGAGAGATTTTCCTCAAACCATTTGCGTTTGTAGATCGGCTCAATCGTTTGTGTCGTACCTGTGAGAATCGAAATCGAACTCGTCGGGGCGATTGCCATCAGATAGCCGTTACGCATCCCCTGCTTTTTAATCGTTTCACGAAGCTCATCCCACTCATAATTAGGTGCGAACAATCCGCCGCGATCAACGAGGTTCTGTACCTCTGCGGTTGCGTGATCCATCGGGAGGATTCCACGACTCCATTTAGAACCCTGATACTCAGCGTAAGACCCTTTTTCGACAGCGAGATTGCTTGATGCGAGAATCGCGTTATAACTTACCGCTTCCATCACTTCATCGACTTTATCGAAATGCTCTTGGCTTCCCCACACGATTTTATTCTCGGCGAGCATTTGCGCTTCACCCATCACACCCAAACCGATTGCACGGCTGCGAAGGTTGGTTCGTTTGACTTTTTCCAACGGATAGAAGTTCAGATCGATAACGTTATCGAGTGCGCGTATCGCAACAGGGACGATACGATCGATATCCTCTTTGGTGTGAACACGAGAGAGGTTGACGGAGGCTAGGTTACATACCGCCGTCGCACCGTCTACTTTCTCTTTTTCGACGATATAGATCGGGCGTCCGCCGAGGGAATCGAGGGCGGTAACTTTGTTCGCCGGTTTTTCGATTCCGCTGTCGACTTTAACGATCTCATCTTCTTCATACGTTACAAACGATCCGTCTTCGTATTTGATTTTGATGAGATAATGGTTCGGCTGGGTATTTTGAAAAATCTCGGTACACAGGTTTGAGCTGCGGATAATACCGAAATGGTCATTCGGATTGGCACGGTTGGCACTGTCTTTAAAGCACAAGAACGGGCTCCCCGTTTCAAAGTACGACGTCAAGATTTTTTTCCATAAATCTTTTGCTTTGGTGTGCTCTTTTACGATATCAGGATCTTGTTCGAGTTCAAGGTACCGTTTTTCAAACTCCGCACCGTAAAGCTCACTGAGTTCTTTCACATCAAACGGATCGAACATTGTCCAGATTCCGTCTTCGACGACACGCTTCATAAACATGTCATTGATCCACAGTGCCGGGAATAAATCGTGAGCACGTCGTCGCTCTTCCCCTGAGTTTTTCTTCACATCAAGGAAATCTTTAATATCCATGTGCCACGGCTCGAGATAGACGGCGATAGCCCCTTTACGGGTTCCGAGTTGATCAACAGCGATAGCGATGTCGTTGGTAATTTTCAAAAACGGTACGGTTCCCCCCGCGGCATTTTTATGTCCGTCAATAAAAGAACCCATTGCACGAACCTGCGTCCAATCCCAACCGATTCCTCCGCCGAATTTAGAGAGGAGGGCCATCTCTTTATAGGCGTCAAAAATCCCTTCGATATTATCAGGGGCAGAACCGATATAGCACGAGCTAAGCTGATGACGGTTTGTACGGGCGTTAGAGAGGGTAGGGGTCGCCATCATCACTTCGAACTTAGACATCATATCGTAGAACTTTTTCGCCCAACCCTGACGATCAGACTCGTTTTGTGCCAAGAACATCGCGACGGCCATAAACATATGCTGAGGGAGTTCAATCGGGTCACCTTGACGATCTTTGATCAAATAGCGGTCATAAAGTGTTTTAACGCCAAGGTAGTTAAACTCTAAATCACGCTCAGGGACGATGTAAGCATCTAAATCTGCTAAATTATATTTATCTCTTAAACCGAGAAGAATGCGCCCTTCGGCTTCACCACGTTCAAAGTAGCTCTCTAAGCTTCCGTATCCTGTAAAACCGTTTACACGATGGTATAAATCGTACAAGAAGAGACGAGACGCTACAAAGGTCCAGTTAGGAGAGTCGATATCGATCTTATCGACTGCTGTTTTAATAAGGGTATGCTGAATCTCATTGCTGTTAATCCCATCACGAAACTGGATTTGGGCATCCACTTCCAACTCGCTTTGCGAAACATTAATCAGTCCCTTTACGGCAGCAGACGTATATTTTTGAATCTTCGTAATATCTAACGGCTCACGACGTCCGTTACGTTTAACAATAGTTAACATTTTTCTCCCTCACACTCTCTAAAAGCTGTATTATAATCACTGAATATTGTATTGTTTCTTATGTCAAAAAAAACTATTTTTATGATAATTATTTAAACACCCGTGCAAAAATTTTATCCACATTTTTAGTATAGTAATCAAAGTTGAAACATTCACGAATTGCCTCTTCACTCAAAGAGTTACGTAACTCTTCATCCGCTAACAAATATTGAAGATAGAGGGATTCCCCTTTTTCATTCGTTGCACTTTTACCCTGCTGCAACCCTTCCCATACTTTCATCGCGTTACGCTGAACAATTCGGTATGCATCTTCACGGCTTACCCCTTTAAGAGGAAGTTCGAGTAAAACACGTTGAGAGAAAACCAAACCGCCGGTTAGGTTGAGATTGCGCATCATGTTCTCAGGATAAACGACGAGGTTAGCGATAACGCTGTTAAAACGGTGAAGCATGAAATCAGACGTTACAAAACTGTCCGGCAACCAGAAACGCTCGGTCGAGCTATGAGAGATATCACGTTCATGCCATAACGCTACGTTTTCCATAGCAGGAATAACATAGGCACGAACCATACGGGCTAACCCTGTTATGTTTTCGGTCAAGATCGGATTACGTTTGTGAGGCATAGCCGATGAGCCTTTTTGCCCTTTAGCAAAAAACTCTTCACACTCATACACTTCGGTGCGTTGCCAATGACGAACTTGTACCGCAAATTTCTCGATAGAGCTTGCCATCAAAGCGAGCGCCGAAGCGAGACGTGCATAACGATCACGTTGGATAACTTGGTTTGATGCAGGAGCTGATTTGAGTCCTAACGCTTCACACGTATACTCTTCGAGTTCTAACGGCGCGTGAGCAAAATTACCCATTGCACCTGAAACTTGACCGACACAAATCACTTCCATTGTTTGTTCCAAGTTTGTCAAATGACGTGCCATCTCATCGTACCAAACCGCTAACACCAAGCCAAACGTAATCGGCTCTCCGTGAATACCATGTGAGCGACCAACCATTAAAGTCATCTTGTGTTCTTCGGCTCTTGTTTTAATCGAGGCCATAACCATTTTGACATCTTCGATAATCAATTCCAATGAATCACGCATTTGTAATGCGACAGCCGTATCAACAGTATCAGAGGATGTCATACCGTAATGGAACCAGCGACTCTCTTCTCCGAGCGTTTCAGAAACCGATGTCGTGAACGCGATCAAATCATGACGAGTGATCGCTTCGATCTCATCAATACGCTCTACAGAGAATCCTGCGTTCTTAACGATTTTCTCTGCATCTTCATCGGGAATGAGACCCAATTTATTCCACGCAACGACAACCGCCTTTTCAACATCGAGCCATGCTTGATATTTTGCTTGGATACTCCATTTGGATTTCATCTCTTCTCTGGCGTAACGATCTACCATATCTGCTTCCTTACTATGCTAAAATGCGCTTTATATATCGCGCTTAAACTATATCTTTAGTCTATCTAACCCTCCCTAAAAAGGAATTAAATTGCCCTTCATTACCAAACAACTTCACTCTCCGACTCGTCAAAAAGCGTTTCGCTTTTTAATGCAGGAGTTAGGGATAACCCAAAGCGAAGCGCAACGTTTAATCGCAAAAGGGCGTCTTTCACAAGAGGGAGAAGTGATGGCGAACAATGCGGGGTTTATCGAAGGGACTTTTGATTTCATCTGTTTTGAACCTTTGACGTTAGGACTAGAGCCTACGTTTGTCGAAGAAGAATTTGCCGTCTATGATAAACCGAGCGGTCTTCTCGTCCATCCTCAAAACAGACACACTCCGTACTCTCTCAACGATGAGATCAAACACCGTTTCGGACATGACGCTAACATTACCCATCGGATTGATCAAGAGACAAGCGGTTTGGTTCTAGCCGCTCGAAATAAAGTATCCGAACGTTCTTTAAAGATGATGTTTGAAGAGCGCCAAATTACAAAAAAGTATTTAGCAATGGTTAGAGGACATTTGGCAGAGCCTCTCGATATAGAGGAGCCTCTACTACGTCGTGAAGATGCTAGTTCTATTATCCGTATGATTGTGCGCGTTCATCCTGAGGGAAAGTCCTCTCGTACCTTTATAAAGCCTCTGGAATATTTTCCGGATATCGATGCGACTCTTGTTGAAGCATCTCCGTTTACGGGACGTCAGCATCAGATACGGGTTCATTTGTTCCACGTGAAACATCCGATTGTCGGTGATCCGATTTATGGGCAAGACGAAAATGACGCTGTCCGCTTTTTAGATAGAGAGATGTCTAACGATGAACGCTTTATCAATACAGGTGCATCACGTCTCTTACTTCATGCCCATTCACTAGAATTTACCTACAATGAGATTCCTTACCATGTTGTCTCCAAAGAAGATTTTGTAGCTCAATGTTTTGATGCGATGAAAGCGAAATAGACCTATGCCGTTCATCACCAAAAAACTCCATTCTCCTGTACGTCAAATGGCACTCACATTTTTAATGGATGAATTAGGAATCACTCGAAGCGAAGGACAACGTCTAATCGCCAGAGGGAGATTAACGCAGAACGGTATCGTTATGGACGATCAATTTGGATTCGTTGAGGGCTCTTGTGAGTTCATTTGTTTTGAACCCGTTACCCGAGGATTCAAACCGATGTTTGTCGCTAACGACTTTGCGGTGTATGACAAACCGAGCGGTTTGAGTGTTCACCCCCATAGTCGACAATCTCCCTATACGTTGAATGATGAGATAAAACATCAATTCGGTGAGGATGCTAACGCAACCCATCGTATCGATCAAGAGACGAGCGGATTGGTTTTAATCTCTCGTCATAAAAACAGCGAATCTGTTTTAAAGAGGTTATTCTCAGAACGTGCTATTACCAAGAAATACCTTGCGATGGTAAGAGGGGAGGTAAAGGGGCAAATCGATATTCAAGAGCCCCTATATCGAAAGGATCATCCTAATCTTCTAATCAGTATGGTTGTTAAAGTTGATCCCAAAGGAAAACCTGCCCATACCATTATCAAACCTCTTCGTTATTTTCCACAGTACGATATGACACTCGTAGAAGCCTCACCGCTTACGGGACGTACCCATCAAATACGGGTTCATTTGTTCCACGTGAAACATCCTATTGTCGGTGACCCTGTCTACGGACCTGATGAAGAAGAGGTCACACGGTTTATAAAAAAAGAGTTGTCATCCGAGGATCGATTGAGAATAGGGGGATCAACTCGGTTGTTACTTCATGCCCTTTCACTTGAATTTACGTATGAAAATGAGCACATTTGCATTGTATCTGAGAAAGATTTTATACAAGAGTGCTTTGAGGCAATGGGTATTTCAAGAGGGTAATCAAGCTGCGTTATTAATATAGCGCTGTCGCTTCGCCTCTTTTATTTTACGGATATCGACAAGAATATAGCCGTCGATACAGTTGTTAAAATCGGTATCGATCCCAAAATCCATAAACTGAACTCCGCCCTCTTCACACAGTTCGCTGTATTGTTTATAGAGGGTAGGGACAGAGACATCTAACGCTTTGAGATAGTCTTTGAGCACTCTAAAATCCTCACTGTAGTTCTCGCCGCTGAAGAGTATTTTGAACTCTTCCTGAACATAATCGGATAAGCGAAAAGGGGATTTGGCTTTTACCATCGTATGATTTGCACCGAAATAAAGGGTATAAAAATAGACCAATGCCTCTTGAGCATGTTTAGGAAAACTCCCCGAAATACTCACGGGACCCATCATATATTTAACATGCGGATTATGGCTGAGATACGCACCGATCCCTTGCCACAAATAATCCAACGCTCTGCTCCCCCAATATTTCGGCTGTACAAAACTGCGTCCCAACTCAATTGCATCCTCTAATACCGTATCAAACTGCTCATTCATACTGCACAAATCAGACATATACAACCCCTCTTTTCCCAGCCAAGAAAGAATCCATTCGCATTCGCCAATACGATACGCTCCTGCAATCTCTAATGCTTCATCGTGCCATAATACCAAATGGTGATAATAACGGTCATACGCATCGATATCTCGCGCATGACCGCTCCCTTCCCCTACTTTTCGAAAAGAGTACTCTCTGAGTCGCCCAATCTCATTGAGTATGTTCGGGGCGTTTTCATGTTCGATAAGATAAATTTCTTTGTTATCGCTCGTCAACCCTAATAACTCCCCTTTACGAAGTTCAGCTCTAAGCTCCTGACGAGAAACCGGATGAGCAATCGAACACTCTGTCGGATAGATCCCTTTTTTCCCTTGAGCAATTCGGAGAAGATGTTTACGAAATAATTTAGCATGTCTTTTTTCCGTGAGATTAAAATCGCTAAGTGCTTTTTCACTCACCATCTCCCCGATGGTAAAATCAAATACTCGATTACGTGCGGCAAATATTTCATGACTCAATAACAATCCGCCAAGCGGTTTATAAATCCACGAGAGGAGATAAAACAACGGACTGTTTTTCCCTTTTATATAGATAGGGAGAATCGGTGTGGTGTTCCGCTTGGCAAATTTAATAAATCCCCCTTTCCAAGTACCTTCTTTAATACCGAACACTCCGGCACGGGAAACTTCACCTGAGGGGAAAAAGATAACGGCTTCCTCCGCTTGCAACGCCTTATCAATCTGTTGCAGGGAATATCTGGAAACTCTATCATTTATATTGTCCACACCGATCATATACTCTTTGAGTTGTGTAATTTCGCCTAACATACGATTGGCAACAATTTTCACTTTTTTGTCTTGACGAACTGAGCATATCATCTGAATCAAACAAAGGGCATCTAACGCCCCTAAAGGATGATTGGCAACGATTATTACTTTACCCATCGTAGGAATGTTTTCGATCTGTTTATGAACGGTTTTATACGAAACGTTTAAATGTTCCAAAACAGCATCGATAAATTCTAATCCACTCTTTTCCTGATGAATCTCCATAAAGCGGTTAATCGATTTTTCATGAAGAAGCAGACGGGTTAATCCAATAATCGTTTTTTTAATCACCGTTGGATATCGAAACAGTTTCGGATGTTCTTTGCGTAAAATATATTCTGCACTAACCATTGGATTTCCCTTTGTAAAAGAACATAGAAATTCTATGTACCTCTTTTTATGAAACGGTAAATCATGTTAATTTCAGAGTGATTACGTTTTGATTACGTAAAGATTACCTTCTAATAATGAAAAAAATTCTCATTTTATGTGAATAACTTTTTATAACAATGGCTTAATTGATTATTAAAGAGGTTAAATTCGTTGAAAGCCCTAAAAATAGGGGTTTTATACTACATAAAGGAAGAGTGATTCAGGGTATATTTAGATAAAGAATTTCTGAAGTGGAGAAGATTTTTTCATCATTTCCCGTAATAAAGGGGTTTAGTTATTCACAATCCTCTCACAGTGTGAATATTACACACTTAGGAAAAAAATGAACTATTTTTATTGAATTCAGAAATCTTTTAGGGGGTTAACAAAGAGTAACACTTAAGTCACTCATCAATCGAAAATTATTAAGGGAGTCTAAGACTCTTTCGATACACTTCTGACTTAGCGACTCTCCTGGTGTGTTGGTCGCTTATCTTTTTTTCTCATCCTATTTTAATACTGCTCTTTCGTGCTTCTTGCGCTTTTTTATTCAAATCGAGTTTTACCCTTTGTGCATGCGTTATTGCTACTGCCATAGCATCGGTGATATCCAGCGGCTTTATCTCTTTCGTAATCCCTAGAATCTGTTTTACCATAAATGCTACTTGCTCTTTTGCCGCTTTCGCTTTTCCCGTCAACGCTTTTTTAACCTGAAGCGGCGTATATTCGGCAAACATTCCATACTCCTGTAAAAGCTTTAACGTTATTGCTCCGCGAAATTGAGCGAGCTTTAGTACCGTTTTAGGATTGTGGGCATAAAAGATATCTTCCATGGCTACTTCATCGATTTTATGGGCAGCGAAAAGTTGTTCAATCGCTTCGGCAACTTGTGGAATCTGATATTGAAGCGCTTCGGCTTTTATTTTAATAAGCCCTGCTTCGATAAGTCGTATTTTTTGACCCTCAATGGCTACTATCGCATATCCGCAATTTCGAGTTCCCGGATCAATACCTAAAATATTCATTTTTTTCCTATTCACATGGGTGAATATCTTCTATTCACCATTTCTTTGATCCTAATTATAGGCAAATATCGGTATTATTCACATCACTATTCACATGAAGGGAAAAGATGAATTCGATCGGTAAACAGGTTTTAAATGCACTCAAAGGGGAGATCAATGAGATCGACTACCAACGCTATATTAAACAACTCACTTATGATGAAGCCGAATCAAAAAGCAATTTGGCCGTTTTTCGAGTTCCCAATGCTCTAATTGCCAATTGGGTTCGAACTAAATTTGCCGATAAAATAGCTCATCTGTTCGAAATTAAAACCAATATTAAACCTGCCGTATCAATTTTGATCCAATCTTCAACTATCCCAACATCCACCCAGAATGCATCTGTACCTGCTAATTTAGAGCGCTCCGGCGGGTCTTTACTAAATCCCTCTTATACTTTTCAAAACTTTGTTGTAGGAGATTCCAATAATTTTGCGTTCATCGCCGCCAAAAATGTGAGTGAAAAGCCGGGTGTTGTTTATAATCCCCTCTTTATTTACGGGGGGGTCGGTTTAGGAAAAACCCACCTGATGCAATCGGTCGGCAATGTGATGTTGGCGCAGGGAAAAACGGTTATTTATACCTCTGTAGAACAATTTTTAAATGATTTTACACGTCATCTCAGCAACCGCACTATGGATCGATTCAAAGACAAATACCGCAAATGTGATTTACTCTTGATCGACGATATTCAATTTCTCAGCAATAAAAATCAAATTCAAGAAGAGTTCTTTCACACCTTTGATGCGCTTCGTAATGAAAATAAGCAAATCATTATCACTTCCGATAAACCCCCTAAAAAAATAGGAGGGCTTGAAGAACGTCTCAAAAGCCGTTTTGAATCGGGGCTTGTTGCCGACATTCAACCCCCTGAACTTGAAACGAAGATTGAAATCATCAAGAAAAAATGTGAGATTAACCGCGTAAAACTCGACCGTGAAGTAATCAATTACGTTGCGACAATTATCGAAAATAATACACGAGAAATAGAAGGAATCCTCTCAAAACTCAATGCCTATTCCCAACTCATGGGAGTTGATATTACGATTGAATTCGCCCGAAACGTCCTCAAAGAACAAATGGCAGAAAAACGGAGCAATATTACCACCGACCTTATTATGGAAACCGTTGCCAAAGAGCTTAATATTAAACCAAGTGAAATCCGCTCAAAAAGCCGTAACAGCAACATCGTTTATGCACGCCGCATTGCTATTTATCTTTCACGTTCACTGACACCGAATTCAATGCCTCAATTGGCTCAGTACTTCGGAATGAAAGATCACACCGCAGTTAGTCATACTATGAAAAAAATTCAAGAATTGATGAAAAACGATGAAGATTTCCGAGTAAAAATAGAAGAACTCTCCAATAAAGTCTCAGTTGCAACACCTGAATAAATTATTTGGTTTGTAAAGCCCTTTTAAAAAAGCTATAATTCGTACATAAGTGAATAGATGTGAATGAAAGAGAATCGGTTCATCACATCACTAAAGCAGGAGAGATGGGAGTTAATGGCGTGTTTTCACCCATTCACACCCCCTTATTACTAACTATTACAATTAATGCTTATAAATAATAATAGGAGTCGTTTATGAAAATCACCGTTGATAAGTCGGTTTTGGAAAATATCCTTCTACACCTCCAACCTTTTTTAGAAAAAAAAGATACATCACAAATCACCTCTCATATACTGCTCTCTACCGATGGCAGAACTCTTACCGCTAAAGCTACTGATTATGAAATAGGTCTCTCTATTCAAACTAATTCACTTAGTGTGGAAGAACCTGGATCATTAACCGCTAACGGTAAAAAGCTTCTTGATATTATCCGTATCCTCAAAGATGAAGAAGTTGAACTTACTCTAGATAAAGATACACTGCTCATTCGACAAAAAAGATCGAATTTTAAACTCCCTACGTATAAAAGTTCAGAATTTCCGGCATTCCCTACAACCGACGGAAAACCGAATATTGCAATTAATTCTCACCTGTTAATTGAATCATTGAAAAAAATCACCCCTGCAACGGATACCAATAACCCGAAATTTGAGCTTAACGGTGCATTGATCGATATTAAAAGCAATCAGATCAATTTTGTTTCTACCGATACCAGACGTCTCGCTCTTGTTCACATAGATAGTCAAAATGATGCGGAACTTTCAATTATTGTCCCTAAAAAAGCAATTATCGAAATACAAAAACTTTTTAATGACAACATTGAAATTTATTATGACAATACCCATCTTATTATCAAATCCGAAGACTCATTGTTTTATACGAAACTCATTAACGGTAAATTCCCTGATTACAGCCGAATTATCCCTAAAGAGGCTCAACGTGTTCTAACTCTTCCAAAAAGCGTCATAGTGACCGCCATTAAGCAGATTACGACTATTTCCAATGATCTTAAACTCACTTTCCAAAATGATTCTATTTTATTTGAAAGTTTGAGTGATGACAATATCGAAGCAAAAACAACGGTAGAAATAGAAAACGGATTTGAAACACCGTTTATTCTCGCCATTAACAGCCGCTATATTTTAGATTTCTTATCTCAAGTCAATTCAACCGAATTCACCCTCGAAGCGAATGAATCCAATCAGCCGTTTGTTTTAAAAGATCAAAATTTTAAAACTATCGTAATGCCGATTGTAATTTAACTTACCCTTTTATCCACATTTTAACCCTCATTGAGGGTTATATTTCCACAAAACCTTTTTTTTAGTTTCACTACGGTAAAATAAAGCATTAAACACGCTTAAAAGCTGGAGCAACTATGGAAAATTACGGTGCTAGTAATATTAAAGTCCTCAAAGGTCTCGAAGCCGTTCGAAAACGACCCGGTATGTATATCGGTGATACCGGTCATCGCGGACTTCACCATCTAATCTACGAAGTCGTTGATAACTCGATCGATGAAGCGATGGCAGGACATTGTGATACGATCACGGTAACATTGACTAAAAACGGTACGGCAATGGTAAGCGATAACGGTCGGGGTATTCCGACGGATATGCATCCTACCGAGGGGATTTCTGCGGCTACGGTTGTTTTAACCGTATTGCATGCCGGAGGTAAGTTTGACAAAGACACCTACAAAGTCTCGGGCGGTTTGCACGGGGTTGGGGTATCGGTTGTTAATGCACTTTCATCTGATTTAAAAATGACCATTTTCCGTGAGGGACAATCGTTTGAACAAGATTTTAAATGCGGTATCCCGCAAGAGCCGTTAGCGGTAACGGGAACAACGCGTAAACGTGGAACAACGATCGAATTTTTTCCGGATCCTTCTATCTTTACCGAAACCATTATTTTCGATTACGACTATTTGGCAAAACGTTTCCGAGAACTTGCTTACCTCAATCCTCGTATTACGATTATTTTCAAAGATGACCGTAACGGTGCGAGTAATACGTATCACTTCGAGGGCGGTATCAGTCAATTCGTAACCGATGTGAATAAAAAAGTAGTAGTAGCCGCTCCGTTTGCATTCAGTGAAAAAATCGAAGATATCGAGATGGATATTGCCGTAATGTACAACGACAGTTACGACGAAAAAATGTTCACGTTTGTCAATAACATCAATACTCCTAACGGCGGTACTCACGAAGCGGGTTTCCGTGCGGGACTCACTCGTGTTATCTCCAACTATAACAAGCAAAACGGTAATGCGAAAGAAAAAGATATCCCATTATCGGGTGAAGATGTCTCTGAGGGACTTATTTGTGTTGTCTCCGTTCGTGTACCGGAACCTCAGTTTGAGGGTCAAACCAAAGGGAAACTGGGAAATACCTATGTTCGACCGTTGGTTCAAAAAGTCACCTATGAAAAACTGACCAAGTATTTCGAAGAGAATCCGATCCAAGCGAAAGCTATCATCCAAAAAGCTCTTATGGCGGCACGCGGACGCGAAGCGGCGAAAAAAGCACGCGAACTAACACGTCGTAAAGATGCCATGACGGTCGGTACATTACCGGGTAAATTGGCAGACTGTCAAAGCAAAGACCCTGCAATCAGCGAACTTTATCTGGTGGAAGGGGACTCTGCGGGCGGTTCGGCTAAACAGGGACGTGACCGTGTTTTCCAAGCGATTTTGCCACTCAAAGGTAAAATTCTCAATGTTGAAAAAGCACGTCTCGATAAAATTCTAAAATCCGAAGAGATTACCAACATGATCACCGCACTCGGTTGCGGAATCGGTGAAGAGTTTAACGAAGACAAACTTCGCTACCACAAGATCATCATCATGACCGATGCCGACGTCGACGGTAGCCATATTCAAACATTGTTATTGACGTTCTTCTTCCGTTATTTGCCGAAAATCGTGGAAAACGGCTACCTTTATTTGGCGCAACCGCCGTTGTACCGCTATAAAAAAGGGAAAAAAGAGATTTATTTTAAAGATGATCGCGTTATGAATGCCTTTTTGATCGAAAACGGTATCGAGGCGTTAGAATCAGAAGAGTTAAATGTCGGTGTTAATGATCTTGTCTCGTTCTTTAAGATGGTTGACCATTACCGCAGTACACTTGATGCGTTAGAGCGTCGTTATGCCCTCGTAGAACTGATCCGTTATTTCATCGAAAATCCTGATTTGATTGCATTGCCGCTTAAAGAGATGTACACTAAAGTTGAAGCATTCCTAACGGCTCAGGGGAATAACATCCTCAGTAAAAGTGTTAGTGATGAGGATATGCACCTCTTTGTTCAGACAAAAGAGGGATTGGAAGAGTTGCACATCAATGATGAGCTTTTTGCATCACCGCATTTTGCCGAAGCAAATTTCATTTTCCGAAAAATTCAAGATTGGAATTTGCCGTTGAAAGGTGATTTACTTGAGTTGCTTACACAAATCACCGATTTTGCGAAGAAAGGATCTTATATCCAACGCTATAAAGGTCTCGGGGAGATGAATCCTGAACAGCTTTGGGAAACAACGATGACACCGGAAAACCGTGTATTGCTCCGAATTACCATTGACGATTTTGAATCCGCGGGTGATTCGTTTAATCTCTTTATGGGTGACGATGTCGAACCGCGCCGTAACTACATCGAAACACATGCCAAAGACGTTAAGCATCTGGACATATAATCCTTTATGACTTATACCGAACAAAAAGAGAGAGAACACCGCTTTGCTTTAGCATTGCGGATGGGATTGCCCATCTTCTTTCTTAGCGCGGTTACCCTCTTTGCCCTCCTTACACAAAAATATACGACGTTTGCCTCCTTACTGATATTATCAATAGCGCTTTTGGGGATAATGGTCTATTTTATTTTTTACCTTATTTACCAAAGTACCCGTGAAAATATTACCGATTCAATAACCCATACTTTTACGACAGACTATTTTTTTAAGTTAGCGTCAAAAGCACTCAAAAAAAATACTCAGACGATTATGATGATCAGTGTTGAAAATTTATGGTCTATCAATGAACGTTACGGAATTAAAAACGGAGATCGTGCACTAAAGAGTACGGTACTAAAACTGGATCAATTTTTTCGTGACAAAGGGGTTGTTAAACTCCCTATCGGACGGTATAAAGGGGGAGATTTTTTACTTTTATTAGCGGGAGAAAAAGAGCAATATCGCCCTCTCCTTGAACTTTTTTTGAGTAAATATCAAAATTATGTTGATAATGAGATTGAAATACGACTTGAAGCGGTTATGATCGATTCGCGCCTCTCAGATAGTATAGAGCTTCTGACGAGTCGTTTGTATGAGTTGCATAATGATCGAATCGGAGCGGAAAAAGAGGAATATTATTCGATAAATGAGCTCGAACAAGAGATACTTGAAGCGTTAGACGAAAAACGGTTTTCAATCGGATTTTGGCCAATTTGTTGTGATGAATACATGCTTTTTGATACCACCGTCAAACTGATTGATTCACAAAATAGGTTTATACATCAGAGTCGCTATATCCCTGTTTTGAACCGATTGAATAAAATGCGTATTTTAGAGAGTGATGTACTTGAAAAATTAGGGGAGTTGTGTGAGAGTCAAAATCACAACTTTATATTGACGGTCTCTTCGGTTACGTTGCGAAATCCCCATTTTTTCGAACATGCACTTACGTTATTTGAACGTTATCCCCTTGCGCGCTATAAGATCACTTTTCTTTTTGAAGAGAAAGAATATTGTCATCAGCTGGAGCGTTTTGCCCATCAAATTGCCCACTATCGAAAAGCGGGATACAAAATTGGACTGGATCGTTTGGGCGGCTATCATACGACGCTACTTTATCTCAAAGAACTAGAGGTGGATATAGTCCGTTTTGACCCTCTTTACAGTCGCAACATCAAAAAAGCAGGGTATCAAAATATACTTCAGGGGCTTAATCTAAGCGCACATCTGTGCGGAGCGAAAACATGGATTTCGATGATTGAAGATTCCTATACCGATCAGCTTTGCCAGTCCCTTAAAATTAATTATCGGCAGGGAAATTATCTGGGTAAAATTTTAACAGTAGAAGAGATTAAAGGAGAGTTATGAAATACGGAGAACAAATCGTAGAGAATTTTGATATTGAAAAAGATTTTGAGATTTGGCCTAATCAGCACGAACGCGATTATGTGATTAAAGTAACGTTGCCGGAATTTACCTGCCTTTGCCCTCGAAGCGGATATCCTGATTTTGCGACCATCTACGTTGAATATACGCCGGATAAATGGGTAGCTGAACTCAAAGCTATCAAACTGTACATTAATTCGTTCAGAAACCGCCATATTTCGCACGAAAACAGTGCAAACGAGATCTACAGCACTTTCGAGACAAAAATCGCTCCTAAGCGCTTAAAAGTCGTTGCAGACTATTATCCGCGTGGAAATGTCCATACGGTTGTTGAGATTGACAGTGAAAAAATGGTGAGAGAGAAATAATCGGGAAATTTTTGGAGGGGAAAATTCCCTGTCCTAAAGTTAAAATTTGTAGGTGTAGGTAAGGTTGGCGCTACGACCCCAATGTGCCGGAATCGTGTTGGTTCCATTTGTATAATTTAGATTTGGTGAATAAATATCTTCATTCAAAATATTATCCAGATAAAGGGATAATAAAGAGCGACCGATTTGACCAATATTCCACATTTTTGCCGTATCGACGGAGATGTTAGCGGTTAAAAGATGGTAAGGGTCTGCGCTCGGGTTAAGGGCTACCCCTGCTACACTCAAATCGTGAGATTTTCCGATATAGCTGTCAAAAACAGCGATGTTCATCCCGTGGATTCCTCCATAGGAACCGCCGAATTTAGCCATCGTATTGGGGGCAAAGGTGGTGTCTTCAGTACCGCTGTTTGTTTTGTTAATCTGATAGCTGAAATTCCCAAGAACACTGAAATCCTCATTTAGTTCCACCCGTCCTTCAACCTCTATCCCCTGAAAATGGACGTATCCCCGATTAGTAAAGGTTGTTTTAGCAGGTTGGGGTACATAGGGCGTTCTTACAATCAAATTCTCAAGCATCGTATCATAGAGGGCAATTGCATAGTATTGATTTGACGTTTGGTAAATAAGCTGTGCGTCATAAGTTGCTACTTTTTCAGGATTTAGTAGAGGATTCCCTATTAATGTCGTGGCTGTGATTTTTGCTTCCTGAAGATTAGGTGAGCGGTACGCTTCGCTGTAGAGGAGTTTCAACCACCAATTATCTCCAAAACCTTGAATAAATCCAGCTCGTTTGGAGAGGTCTGTTTGGGAATCTTCGGGTTTGTTGAGCTGAACTCCGAGAATGAATTTTTGTTTCGGAGAGAGCATATAGTCGAGCTGCATATAGGCACTTTTATTGTTCATCTCGGAATAAGGGAATGTCCCCGTGTTTCTAAACTCTGTTTCATAATTGGAAGAGTTGGCGCCGAAGAGGAGATTAAGGTCGGTGGCAACATTGCCGCGCACGATCACCTCTGTCATATCGTAGCGATCTTTGTAATGGTTTCTGGCACCTGCACCGCTGATCTGCCAATCAAATTCACTCAAATTTACCGTATAGTTGAGAGATACGTCCCATCCGCTTGTAATATCGAAAAGATACCCGACATCCAGAAACTCTCTTTTTTTATTCATCGGTGAGGAGGGGAGGTCAAAGGTAGAGCCACCGCTGTCTTCGTTGTTATTCATGACCATAGCGTTTAGGGTGAACCCTTTGTATTTTCCGTTGACAACGAGGTTATCGCTGTTTTCAGCCGTACCGTAGGTTCCTCTTGTGTTACTTTTGTCAAAAACTCCGTTTACACTGTCACCGTCGGCTTGAATGGCGTTAAGACCGATATTCAAGCTGTAGTCATTCCCCCCGATCAGTGTTGAGACTTCAATCTGTCGGCGATCAAAGCTTCCGGCACTGATATCGACACGGGTTTCATTGATCGATTTTTGGGCATCTTTGGTGACGATGTTGATGACCCCTGCCATCGCATTGGTACCGTAAATAACGGATCCTGGCCCTCGTATCACTTCGATATGGTCGATCATATCCAGCGGAAAACCGAGATAAATATCGAAGTTAAATCCTCCGTCCGTCCCCTCATGGATTGGACGACCGTTTAGGAGAACTACTTCCCACCCTTCTTGATGGGCTCCGTTCATCGCCCTGATGGAGGTTTTGTTGTGGGGGCGCTGGTGAGAACCGAGTACCTGCATCCCGACAAGACGGTCGATGACATCGCGTAAATGGCGTGCCCCGTATTGCTGAATCTCTTGTGAGGATACGACGGTAACAACACCGGGTGCCAAATGCTGGCTTTCATCACGGCGTGATGTACTGGTTACTTGTATATTAAGGAGATCCTCGAGCGAAAGGGGAGATAAATCGGAGGAGTCATCAGCCTGAAGAAGGGAACATGAAATGGCTGCTACTAAAAAAACATTTTTCATGGACAACCTCACGTATAGAATACGATAATAATAACACTCTTTACTTAAAGATATTTAAGAAATAAAATTTTTGCTTGAACCTAGGAGTTCAATGGGAAGGGTGAGCGTAAATTTTACCCCCGTTTGACGTTCGGTATCGATTGTAATTTCACCTAAGAGTTTTTGGGTGATAAGATTATAGACGATATTGAGCCCTAATCCGGTTCCTCCGGCATTGCGCTTGGTGGTAGTAAACGGTTCAAAGGCAATTTTTTTAATTTTTTCATCCATACCGATCCCGTTATCGGCATACGTTAAAACAAGATGCTGTTCATTCACTTCGAAATGGATAGTGATAGTCGCATTGTGTACGGATTCGTTAAAGCCGTGGAGCAAAGAGTTCTGGATAAAGTTGCTGATAATTTGAGCGTATACGCCCGGGTAGGATTTAATTATAAGAGCGTGATCCCCTTCTAAATTTACAGTTACCGGTATTTTTTTTAGTTTGTTATGGAATGTGAGGAGGATCTCATCGAGATATTCATAGAGGTTGAACTCCTGCTTATCTTCCACGCTTTGATCAACGGAAATACGTTTAAAACTGCGAATGAGATTCGCAGCATGATTAATGCTTTTAAGAAGTAAGTGGGAGGTTTCATTCAATATCGTAAGCTTTTGCTCCATAAATGATTTTTTGAGCGTCCCCTCTTCCATTTGTCGAAGGAGCTGTTGCGTTTCTCTGACAATAATGGAGCCGCCCGTAATCGCATTGCCAAGAGGTGTATTGACTTCATGGGCTACACCGCTGACAAGGTTTCCAAGTGCCGCCATTTTTTCAGATTCCACCAGTTGAAGTTGTGCTTTTTTTAGTGTTTCGAGAGAGTCTTGAAGCTCTTGAGTACGCGATGCAACGCGTGATTCCAAATGGGAAGTGAGTGACTCGGTTTCGCTTAACAGATGGTTAAACGCATTGTACAAATAAGCGATTTCATCTTGATTGTTATGGGTAACGCGAAGCGAATAGTTGTTGTTTTCCGCTACCTCTTTGGCCGTTTCGGTCAACGTGAGTATCGGTTGAAGAATCTTTTTGCTTAGTATACGTGACAGTATGTAGACAAAGAGGATTAAGCCGATTGAAAAAACAGTGACTGCGGTTAATAGTTCCACAATAAACGAGGTAATACGATCCGTTTCTCTCTCGATATAGAGGTAACCCAAAAGTTGATCATTTTGTTTGATTTCTAGGGTGGTCTTCAAGTTTCCCAGCATCCACGGAAACGAACTTGGGTTTTCAAATCGTGTTCCCAAAGGGAAGATATCACTCGGAAGCGGTCGGTTTTCGGGATTAAACGAAATCAAAGATGTGCGATCAGGGCTGTAGACAACCGATAGAAGAACATCATTGTTTTTATGCAGGCGGTGCATATTGGCATTGATTCCCTGAAGATCAAAAAATGCTAAAGGGGCGGTAATCAAATCCGCGATTAAAGTGGCCTCCAATTGGCTCTCATGGATATAGGTACGCTTTTCGTGATTGATGCTGTACCAAAGCTGAAATAACGTTCCGAAAATAATGATAAAAAGACTGGTAATAATCAGTAAAAAAACCATTTGTGAGGTGATGGAATGGTTATTTAGTCTCATTTTGATCCCCCCGTCGGTTCAATAACCGTAGCAAAATTAAGTAGCTTGTAGCTTACGGTTAAATTGGCATTTTCGAGATTACGCTGATTAATAACAAACCGAAACATGTTGTTATCCAGATAAAATCCGATCATGGCTCCCCGTCTAGCATCGTCATCATCGTCACTGATCAATAAAACATTATTTTTGCGTAAATTACTTAATAAGTTTTCGTTTTGGTGGGGTTTTGAACCTCGAAAATAGAGGATATGGCACTTCATCATCTCTTCCGACGGATCTCCGGCATTGAGGGTGATGACTTTTAGCGGATGGTTATTGAAGAGGCGGGATGAATAGCTTTTTTGGAGTGCTTTTGCAAAGGTACTGTCATCGTAGATACAGACGTTATAACTATCAACCGGTTTTGGCCATTGGATAAACATCGTAAAACGTTCTAGATAGGCTGCTTTTATGCTCTCTTCTGAAACGGCTAGTAAAGAGGCGGTATAAAAAAGAGAATAAAAAGCAGCTGCACAAATCTTTCTCATTGTGATTAAATCAGATCAGGCTTGGGTTCACCTAAAAAGTACCCTTGAGCATAATCGATACCCATCGTCTTGACTATGTCGTAAACCTGAGCGCTGTGGACAAATTCCGCAACGGTTTTTACCCCTATTTTATGGGTAAAAAAGAGGATTGATTCGGTTACGATTCGAGATTTTTTATTCACATCGATATCTTTAATATAGATACCGTCAATTTTAACGATATCGAGATCAAGATTTCCGAGTTGGGCAAAATTCGAGCATTGAACGCCAAAATCGTCCAAACACAGGCGGTAGCCCAATGCTATGAGGTCATTGAGATGTTTTTCGGCAATCGGATTGGTCAAAATACTGCTGTCTTCGAGAATTTCAAAATAGATCCTGCCGCTTTCAATCCCGTAATGTTTCCGTGTCTGTTCTATAAATTCTATAAAACCGTGTTCGATGAGATCTTGGTCGGTAATATTGACCGAAAAATCGAGGCTATTGGTACTGAAGCGTGCGCAGGCTTGTTCAAATACCCGCTGCGTTATTTGGTACAGAAGCCCGGCATATCTGGCAGTGCTTAGAAAATGAAAAGGGGAATAGATTATTCCGTCGTGTTCAAGCCGCACAAGGGCTTCATATTTCACAATTTCACCGCTTCCGCAATCAACGATCGGTTGGTAATAGGCAATTAACTTGTTATTATCAAGGGCATCTTTAAGCCATTTCGTCCATTTCGTATTTTCTTTGATCTGTTTGATGACAGCTAGATTATCTGAATAGACCTGTACGCGGTTTCGGCTCATTTTTCGGGCTTCGCGAAGTGCAATTTCGGCTTTTTGGATCATATTTCCGATTTCGTGCTCGACAACCCCCATGGTAACATTGATTCGGTGCTCGATACCGTTAATGAGGAATAAATGTTTGGTGATCGTATTTTGAACTCGAAGAACCTCTTTTTGGATGTCCTGTAACTCTTTTTGAGACGTTAGTATGGCAAAAATATCGGCTTCAAGACGGTAAATAGTACATGCGGGGCAGGAGGACTCCCGTAAGATTTTGCCAAACTGCAATAGCATCTGATCCCCGACTTCAAATCCGTACACGTCATTAATCATGCTGAATGCATCAATATTCAATAAAACAAGGGACATCGGCATTTCGGTATCAAGATCATAATTGAGCTTGACACGATTACCCAGACCGGTCAATGTGTCGGTGATCAAGGTAGCATAAATTTCGTTTTTTTTATTGAGAAGTTCAACAATCTGTTTGTATTGTGAGAGGGCGCTTCGGATGGTGGTATAGAGCCTATCGGTAGTGAGTTCGGTTTTCTCTTTGTAGTCATTGATGTCATAATGGTCGATGACGTATCGCTCCGGTGCAATTCCGGGCTGTCCTGTTCGGATTATGATCCGTACAGTGGTATTATCGAGGTGATAGCGGATGGTTTCAACAAGATCCAGTCCGGCTGTTTCACTCTCCATGACAACATCGAGTAAAATGATAGCGACATCATCATGCTCTTTAAGAATTTCGGTTGCTTCGGCAGCACTGTAGGCGGAGATAAAGTGAATAGGTTTGCGTTCAAAGGTAAAGTCGTGAAGCGCCAGCCTTGTAAAGGAGTGAACTTCTTTGTCGTCATCGACGATCATTACTTTCCAGGGCGCCTCGGATAATTGGTCTTCTTCTTCAGGAGCGAATAGAAGCTCATCAGTACCCATTTTTTTACCCTCTTCTTTATAAGAATATTGTTTACATTATTTTCAATAATAGCACAAAATGCTATAGAAAGAAAGAGGGCGTTTAAACGTAATGCAGTATCAACCGAATTTACCGGTGATATACTCTTGTGTGAGTTTTTCTTTCGGGGTAACGAAGAGTTCTTCGGTGTGCCCTAGCTCAATTAAATCTCCCAAATACATAAATCCTGTGTAATCGCTGACACGTGCTGCTTGCTGCATATTATGGGTGACGATAATGATACTGACGCGCTCTTTGAGCTCGATGACCAATTTTTCAATCCCCTGCGTCGAGATTGGGTCAAGTGCGGATGTCGGTTCATCAAAAAGCAATACTTCCGGTTCTACCGCAATCGCTCTTGCGATACACAAACGTTGTTGCTGACCCCCTGAGAGCCCGTTTGCATCATTTTTAAGACGATCGCTTACCTCTTTCCAGAGTGCGGCGTCTTGAAGCGCTTTTTCAACACGATCGTTTAGCTCCGTTTTGTTTTTGATCCCTTGAAGACGCATACCGTAGGCGACGTTATCGAAAATAGACATAGGAAACGCCGTCGGTTTTTGAAAAATCATTCCGATTTTTGTCCGTAGGTGAATCAAATCTTCTTTAGGATCGAGGATATTACGCCCTTCAAATTCAATTTCACCTTCGTACTTATTCCCGGGGTAAAGATCGTGCATTCGGTTAAAAGAGCGTAAAAGGGTAGTCTTACCGCATCCTGATGGCCCGATAAGTGCAGTAACGGAATTTTTTGCAATCGGCATGGTTACTTTTTTCAGGCTTGGTGCGGGAGCACCTTTGTAGGTAAAGTCAAAGTTTCGGACTTGAAGTGCACACTCTTCTTTGATATCGATAATACTTGCCATAATGTTATTTCCTTTTTCCGGCTAATAAAATAAGTCGTCCCACAATATTGAGACCTAAAATAAACATAGAGAGGATAAAGGCCGCCGCCCATCCAAGCTGTTGCCAATCATCGTAGGGGCTGATGGCATAGTTAAACATCGTCACCGTAAGCGAAGGCATTGCTTCATTTAGATCGGTTGTAAAAAAATTATCGTTAAATGAGGTAAAGAGTAGCGGTGCCGTCTCTCCGCCTACACGGGCGATTCCAAGAAGAACCCCTGTTAAGATTCCCGCTTTTGCTCCACGATAAACGATATCGATGATAACTTTATACTTCGGTGCACCCAGAGCGAATGCCGCTTCACGAAGGGTTCCGGGAACCAGCTGAAGCATATCGTCCGTGGTACGTAAAATAACCGGAATCATAATGATTGCCAACGCGATTGCCCCTGCCCAAGCACTGAAATGTCCCATCGGCATAACGATAACGGCATAGACAAATGCCCCGATAACGATAGAGGGTGCCGACATCATAATATCTGAAATATCGCGGATGGTATGGGCGAGTTTAGAGTTCTTCCCATATTCGCTCAAATAGGTTCCTGCCATAATCCCCAGAGGAACACCGATTAAGGTCGCCAGTCCTACAAGGATCAATTGACCGACAAGGGCATGTTTAAGACCGCTTTCGGCATATCCCGGAGGGGAACCTTCGAAGATAAAGATATTCCAGCTTAGAGCGTCGACCCCTTTCATCACTAAAACACCGAGAATCCAGAACAAAAAAGCGAGGGCGATCACGGCACTTAATGTTGAAAACGCGAGTGCTAACTTATTGATGATGATCCGTTTTTGAGTTGCGGTCATTGTCCTTTCCTCACTTTACGTAAAAAGTAAAACTTTGCAACGGCGATAACGACAAAGCTCATGATGAGCAATGTTAGCGCCAACCCGAACAGACTGGAGAAGTAAAGGGAACTGTCGGCCTCGGTAAACTCGTTGGCCAAGGTAACCGGAATCGAAGTGGTTGGGTCCATGATTGAGTTTGGAGTATGGTGGACATTCCCCATAACGAAGGTGACGGCCATCGTTTCACCGATTGCACGTCCGAGTGCCAAAATGAGTGAGCCGATAATCCCGGCTTTTGCGTAAGGGATGATGACATCTTTGATAACGTCCCATTGCGTCCCCCCCAATGCGTAAGCAGATTCTTTGAGAATATCGGGGGTAGTATTCATGGCATCGCGGGTAACGGCTGCCATAAAAGGGAGAATCATGATGGCTAAAACGATCCCTGCCGCGAGGAGACCGATCCCCATTCCGCCGAAGATATCACGCAAAATAGGGACGAAGAAAAATAGCCCCCACATACCGTAAATGACCGAGGGGATAGCTGCGAGGAGTTCAACGCTGACACCGAAGAACCCTTTGATTTTGTCATGGGCAATTTCGCTGAGGAAGATGGCAACCCCGATGGCAATAGGAATCGCTAAGAGCATCGCCAAAAAGGTAGATGCGACCGAGCCGAAAATCGCTGCATAGGCACCGAATTTATCGAGATTCGGTGCCCACTCATCTTTGGTAATGAAATCCAGTCCAAACGTCTGCATCGCTTCTGTCGACTGATTAAAGAGAACCACAAATATCCATGCAACGATGAAAAGAATCAACAGAGCACTGGTGCGGGTCATGTTTAAGAAGATTTTATCAATCATGCCAAGCCTTGCCTAAAATATAAGGGCAATTTTATTACACGATGATTACAGATGAGTTACGAGCCACTTTAGCGCTTCTTCACGGCTAAAAAAGAGTTGATCCAACTGGGCATTATAGGCACGTTCCAATATAGATTTAAAGCGTTCCGAGGGACTCAATCCTAGAGCAATCAAATCACGTCCCATAATCATCGGGGGAGGAGGTGCAAACAATACACCCAATGCGGAGGCGCGTTTGTACAGCCATTCTCCCGCTTCGAAAGATTTTGGTGTATGACCATTAAAGGCGCGTCCAAAAAAATCGGCTTTTGCAACGGCTATAAGATCATTGATACATACGTGCGTGCTTAAGTGCAAAATTTCACTTTCGCTTGCGGAAGAACGGTAGAGTTTTCGAGGCCATCCGTGATATCGAATAAGGGGAAGTATGCGGCTGATGAGGGTTTTGTCTTCCGTTATTTGATCCAGCCAGATGCGGGCGATTTCAACACCGACTTCGGCATGTTTCGGAGCATTGAGTATTCCCTCAGACGTAACGGTGGTGTCAGGTTTTCCGATATCGTGTAATAACATAGCTAACATCAACACGATGTCATCTCTCCATCGACCGCTTCGCATCGATGCCATCGTATCGAGCGCCATCATGGTATGAACCCAAACAGAGCCTTCGGGATGGGAATCTTGTTCTTGGGGGGTAGTTTCGAGCTTGTCAAGAGGGGTAAAAAATGACAACCCCCCCATTTTACGTAGCAAGTTCATCCCGATTGAGGGGCGATGACTTTGGAGAAGGAGTTTTTTTAGCTCTTCAAAAATTCGTTCTTTGGGGAGTTCCCTGAGCGCATCTTCTGCGATCATTTTCTGACATAGTTCCAATAGCTGTTTATCACATATTAGCTCAAAACGGGCGGCAAACTGTATTGCACGCAATACCCGCAGCGGATCATCGATAAAAGTTTTGGGATCGACACAACGAAGCTGTTTGTTTTTCAAATCGTCAACTCCGCCAAACGGGTCGAGTAAGGTTTGGGTGAGAGGATCGTAACCGATGGCGTTAATCGTAAAGTCGCGACGGCGGGCGGCAGTAGCAAAATCGAGATCACTAAACCACTCCGTCTCAAACCCTTTGTGTCCGAATCCTGACTTGGATTCAGTGCGGGGAGGAGAAAAATCAATAGCATATCCGGCGTAGGAAAGTTTGAGGACGCCGAAACTTTTTCCGTAAAGACCCATTTTCCCGAAAGGCTTAAGGAGGGATTCGAGAACTTCGAGCGAGGTTACACCGTAGAGTTCAATATCTAAATCGTGAGTAGGATGTCCTGTAAAATGATCACGGACAAATCCTCCCACAAAAATAGCCTTTATTCCATTGCGGGAGAGATGTTCTACCAGCCGCATTAAGGATAAAGGGATAGGTATCATTTTTTTGGAGTAGACTTTTTTTGAATTAGATTCTCAAGAGAGAAGCTGAACGTTGAACCGACCCCTAGTATACTTTCTATCCGAAGTTCGGAATCGTGTAGTTTGAGGATGTAGCTGACGATGGAGAGCCCTAGACCCATGGAGTTGTCCCAGCGGTTTTTTTGGACACGATAAAATTTAGAGGTGATTTTGTCGAGTTCGTTCGGGGCGATACCGATCCCTTTGTCCATAATACTGATCCTATTGTCGGTAAGGGTGAGTGTTACATCTTCTTCAGAATATTTAAGGGCGTTATCGACGAGATTGGTGACGATAAGCTCGATCATCGTTTTATCGGCATATATCGTTTTTGAGAGGCCGTTGTAATGGATGGTACGAGTAGGATATTTGGCTTGCAGGATAGAAATAGAGTCCGTGCAAACGTCCGAAATATCAAACGATGTAGGTTTGATGGAGAGATCGTTGTTTTCCAGTTTCACCGAGAGAGCAAGACGGTCCAACATCATAGTAACGCGATGGGTGTTGGAGAGAATTTTATCTAAGAACTTTTCTCGGATTTTAGGATCGATATTCAGATCATCGTGGAGTGTTTCGGCATAACCCATGATAGCGGCGATCGGATTTTTAAACTCATGGCTGATGGCGGAGAGGATATCGTTTTGCTGTTTGTTGATGAGACGAAGCTTGGCGGTGTGTTTGCGTTTTTGTTTGTCACGGTTATGAAGTTTTTTAACGAGATTCTTGAGCATAATGGATATCTGTAAAAACTCACGGAAGTATTCAGGTTTGAGAACGGCACGGTAATTTTTAGCAGAGACTTCATCTAAATAGCGGGTTATTTGAATAATATCGTGACGCGCTTTTTTAGAGATTTTATACGCAATAGCCAGAGCTATAGCGACTAAGGCTCCAAATGCGATAATAAGTTTGATCCACAATGCGTAAAAATGTTCCATTACCCCTTTTAGACTCATAGAAAGACGAAAATAGAGTATCCCATGTTGTGTGGAGACTTTTTTCGCAACATACACAAAATCGGTTTTGAGGGTTTTAGAATAACGGGTTGTTACTCCGTATGGCTCGTTCATCGCCTGCATAATTTCGATTCGATTCGAATGGTTTTCCATGGTATTTTTGTCAGTTTCGCTTTCGGCAATGACGTTGCCGCTATCACTAACAACGGTTACTCTCAAGTGAGATTTATGTGCGATTAAGTGGGCAAGAGAATCAAGATCGCTTGTGGTAGCGATCTGCGGTTCAAGAAGTTCAATGCTTTGTATAAGCCGATTCTCACCTTCTTCAATAATCATGGTTTTAAGGGTAATAAAACTGATGAGGGAGGCAACAAAAAGTGCTGCAATAAACAATCCTAAAACATTTAAGAAAAAAAACTGATGGATTCTTAGCACAGCGTGTAACCGACTCCCCGTACGGTTTTAATATACTCTTTGGACTTATCGGGGTCAATTTTCTCTTTGAGGCGATTGATTGCGACGTTGACGGTTCGGTCTTGATAAACTTCATCACTTCCCCAAACGTGTTCAAGGAGATAATCGCGCTCTAAAACGACATTTTCGTTGACAATGAGGGCATGAAGAAGATCAAACTCAAGTTTGGTTAGATCGACAGGAGTCCCTTCAATAAACACAGTACGTGCCGCGAGGTTCAGGGTAATGTCGCGATGGGTGATATTCCCTTCGGAGGAGAGTTTTTTCGTGCGGCGCAATACTGCCTTGACCCGTAAAATTAACTCTTTCATACTGAAGGGCTTGGTAATATAATCATCGCCTCCGCGCTCAAATCCCTGCTCGATCTCTTCATCTTTGTGTTTTGCACTTACAAAAATAACAGGTGTTTGAATGCCGCGTTTGCGTAGGGACTCGACGAATTCGCTCCCTTCCGCTCCGGGAAGATTTCGATCCATTAAAATGAGGTCTACTTTCTCTTCTTCGAGAGCATCAACGACGTGCTTGGTATTAAGAAAGCCGATAGTCTCAAATCCTTCACGTCCCAGATGATATTCCATAAGCTCTAGAATATCTTGTTCATCTTCAACAATCAGTATCAACGTGTTCACGATTGATTCCTTTTTCCGTAGGTCTAAGTACGTTCTTCGCACTAATTGTGTAATTTTAATTCGCCACCTTTTTGTGCATAGAGCATCAACGAGGCAATATTGACCGTACGGTCACCGATACGCTCTAACTTACGCAATGTGCCTAACACGCGAACGTATTCCACAGCAAGTTCGTTCGCATCTATGATCAATGTCAGAAGCTCTTTTTCCATAATAGAAAAAAGATCGTCATTTTTGGACTCTTCTACCATTACTTTGCGGTAAACATCATCCGCGTCACACGCTTCAATAGCATTCAAACATCCAATGATGTATTGTAACGCATTGATCGTTGTTTTGTGAAGTTGAATAATTGCATTGCTTAGGACGCTCATATCACATCCGCCTTGACAATGGTCATGCAGACGTTTACTGTATTTTTTGAGACCGTCACCGATGCGGTCGATCTCATTGGTCATTTTCAGATACGCCACTAACAACCGTAACTCATCCGCTTCCGGACCAAAGAGGGCAAACGTTTTGATAATTTCGTTATCGATCTTATTCGCATCCACTTGGATATTTTTGATATAGGTGCGTGATGTTTCGTAGAGTTCCTCATTGTCGGTTTCAAACGCTTTGAGCGTCTCTTCGCTGGATTGGATGATTTGAGAAAGCATAAGCGAAATCATTCCGCGAATTTCGTTGAGTTTATTTTCATAGCGTGGTAGCATGGATGTGCCTTTGATTAAATGATGATGCGCGATTATACCAATGGTTTATAACCGTGAGATTACAAAGAGTCATTGTTGTTTGTAATCATTTCGTTACCCGAGGCTTCTACAATACCGTCATCAAAAATTCCAAAAGGATTCCATAATGCTAAAGAATGCTACAAAAGGTTTAGTAATCGCGGCAATCGCGGCAACGTCTATGATCGCTGCGGATAAAATTAACGGTGCGGGTGCAACTTTCCCTGCCCCTGTCTATTATGACTGGGCGTATAACTACCAAAAAGCGACACAAACACGTGTTAATTATCAAGCTATCGGATCAGGCGGCGGTATTAAACAAATTTCAGAGCGTATCGTACACTTCGGTGCGACGGATGCTCCGATGACTCCAAAAGAGCTTGCCGCGGCAAAATTAACACAATTCCCTGCAGTTATCGGTTCTATCGTTGTAGCACATAACCTTCCGGGTGTTGCGGATGAAAAACTAAAACTCAAAAACAGCGTTGTCGCTGATATTTTTGCAGGTAAGATTACCATGTGGAATGATTCTGCTATCGCAGCGGACAATGCAGGGATTAAACTTCCGGCTGAGAAAATCATTGTTGCTCACCGTTCAGACGGATCGGGAACTACCTATGTATTTACAGACTTTTTAAGTGATTCATCACAAATGTGGAAAAGTAAATTCGGTATCGGTAAAGCGATCGGTTGGGCAACAGGTGTCGGTGGAAAAGGGAATGAGGGGGTAACAAACCTTATCAAACAAACTCCTTACTCAATCGGATATATTGAAAATGCCTACAAAGAGAAAAACAACCTCTCAGCCGCTACATTGCAAACGGCAAGCGGTAAATGGGTAACGGCGAACAAAGCAAACTTTATGGCAGCCGTTAAACAAGCATCATGGAAAAAATCAGAGCACTTCTACGGTTCATTGGTATCTCAAAAAGGGGATACTGCATACCCGATCGTAGCGGCAACTTATATTCTTATGCCAAAAGAGACGGCTGAAACGAATGCACAAGTTATCAAATTCTTTGACTATGCATTCAAAAACGGTGATAAAGCGGCTGAAAAACTTGGCTACATCCCTCTTCCGGTAGAAACAACAAACCTTGTTCGTGAATACTGGGCAGAGACCAAATAATTTTTCTATCCATCCTCTCCGGATGGGTACCTTTAAGCGTATACGGTACGTTTAAAGGTGCCCTCGTGGCACGTTTCTTTCTCCTTCTTCAATCCCTTAAGTTTTTGCTTGTCTTTCCTTGCGTATGCGTTGAGACAAGCGTTTTTCATCCGTTTTCCTTATCGTAATCATTCTGCAATGTAACATTAGCGTAATCTGTTTTTTCTACAATGACATCATTAAAAAACAGGAGTGATTCTTATGAAAAAAGTTGCATTATCTGCCCTTGCTGCGGCGATGATCAGTGGCGTTGCATCAGCAGATGCATTGACTCTCTACAGTGATCCTAAAACAGGACAAGTTTATACAACTCCGGGCGAAGGCCGTGTGGAGATGGGTGACTTCGTAAGTGCGAAAGAAGTTGATATGCAACTTCGTGATTTGGAATCAAAAGGTTCTGAATATCAGGACAAAATGTCTAAATACGTAAACGTTAAATCAAAAGCGAAAACACTTGAATTTAGCGGTACCCACTATCTTGGGTTTACAAGTGCTAACCCAAGCACAAGAGTTACTAATGCCGGTGCCGGTGAAACTTCAATATATGCTGGACGTTCATCCGGTTTTGAAATGCGCCGTAACTACGTGCAGGTAAAAGCATATTTCAATGATAAAGACTATGCACGTGTAACCTTAGATTCTACCAAAGAACTTGCCTCTTCTGTTGGAACGACTCAAGATGGAAGTGATTTGAAAACGTCTCAAGGTGGCGGTTATGCGGATGTATTTGTTAAATATGCTTACCTCTATTTGGATAAAGTGCTTCCGTATACCGGTGTAGAAGCGGGTATCGTTCACCGTCCATGGATCGATTATGAAGAGCACAATGCGTGGCATTACCGCTCGTTTAACAAAGTTTTTCTTGAAGAGAAAGGGACGGCTACGGAAGCTGGTGTTGACCTTGTAAACTCAGCCGATTTTGGGGTAAATTTCCAAACCAAAACGGATATGTTCAGTTCTGAAATCGGTATTTTCAACGGCGAAGGATATCACGCTGACAAAGTTGCGGGTAACCAACAAAATTCAAGTCAACTCTCTGTTGAGTGGCGTTTGACGGGTCACATCCTTGGAGATGGTACAAAAGTAGGTAAAAATGACCGTACGAAAGATACCTATGCAAATATTTCAACATATGGTTTGATTTCTAATAATCATAAAGATGATGATGCGGATCTCGGTGGTACGTTAGACGCTAATGAATACGATCGCTCTTTCTACGGTATCCATGCGGTTTATAACCAACCGGAATTCTTGATTGCGGCACAATATTTTACTGCAAAAGATGATAAACGTACTCAAAATATTGCTACGACATTTGATTCTAAAGATTATACTGGTTGGTCAATCAATGCTGAATATCGTCCAATACAAGACTGGACTGTTATTGGACGTTATGATGATTATAAAATCGAAAGTGAGTTGAATGGTGTTGTTACATCTAATATCGAAGGTGATAAAATCATCGCTGGTTTAGCGTATAAATACAATAAAAATGTCAGCTTTATCGGTTCAGCAAAATTTATTAATGAAAAAGATTCAAAAGTAGCTGCTAAAGCAAGTGATACTGGTGAATCTAAAGACGTTTACATGATGACTACCGAATTGAAATGGTAATCGTTTAACGTTTCATTCTCTCCTTCATCTCCCGCATTTGCGGGAGATATTCTCCTTCATCCCTTTTTCGCTACAATACTTTTTATACCAACCAAAGAGAATCCTATTATGATCACAGCAAATTTAATACTTACGATAGCGGGTTTATTGCTTATCCTCATCGTCTTGGTGGCACTTTATGTCTGGAGTAACAAGAGTAAAACCGTTTTTGAAACGGCTCCGACGACTATCGAAACCTTTGAATCTTTGAGTGCTATCATTAAGAATAAATCCTCAAGTGCTAGAGAGTTAAATCATGCTGTTGAGATAATTTTAAGCCATTTCGGAACGATGACATCGCATACGGTTGGCAAATACAAACTTTTGCTCGAAGAGTTGTGTACCCATCCGCGAACCGATTCTAAACTTATCCTCCGATTTGAGAAGACCCTTCGGATGAATAACCCAACATACGCCCATGATATTGAAAAATCTCTTGCCCTCGGACTTGCTCAGCGGGGGTAATATTAACGGAGTTTGTAGGCGATCGGGACGCTAATGCGCACCGATTTTGCAGGTTTCGGAAACAAACTAGCAGAATTCTCTATGAGGCCCTTTGCCGCATCATCAAGAAGTTCGAATCCTGAACTTTGCGTAATGGTAATTTGACTCACATCACGATTCGTATCCAATGTAAATGTTATCGTTGTCTCCCCCTGCTGTTTCAAGCGTAAGGCATTTTTAGGGTATTTTAGCCGTTCAGCTAAAATAGTGCGGATACGTCCCAAATTCTCTTCCGCATAATTTTCTTCTACTTTCGGTGGCGGAGCCTTCGGTGTTACTTGACCTGTAATTTCAGGAGTTTTGGTTGCGGGTGTAATGGTCGGAGTTGTTTGCGGAGCGACTACCGTCGGTTTACTTTGGACTAACACCGGTGTTTTAAGCGGTGTTAGTGTTTGAGGTTGCTTCGGTTTAAGAAGAGGGATAGGCTCTTCTTTATGTTGTATCGGTTCAGAGGGTTTGATGGCAGGGACGCTTAGTACGGATTCAGGGGTGTGAAGCAAAATTTTAAGGGTGGTTTTCTCGGGTACTACGGGGAGAATTTTATGTACAGCACTGGCAGCTCCGATAATGAGAGCCGCGAGAGTGAGGTGGATACCTACCGAGAGGATAAAAGGATGGGGAGTGCGTACGTGTTCCAAGTTAAATTTAGAGCTTGATTTCTACTTTTGCACCTGCACGGAGCGCATCCGTTGTTTTATTCATATGTTCTTTAAACTTTTCCAGTTTTAAAAATTGAGTAATCTCTTTTTTTACTTGTTCATACGGAACTTTTTTATCCCCTTGTTTCATCTTATCGCCGTTAGCATCATAAAAGGCTTTGGTCTCTTTGTCGGTGACGGTGATTTTATTCATTTGCTGTTTCATCCACATATCGACTGCCAAATCATTTTTGATCGCAGCATATTGGGCTTTGAAGGCAGGGGTGCTTTGAATACCGCTTTTGATAACTTGATCTTTTACAAGCGTTTGGTTTACAAGTTGATCGACCACTTGGCGTTTCATTTTCGGATCAAGTTTATTAAAACTCATTCCCGGTGCAGCTTTGGACAAAAATGCGTTTGCATCATTCGTAGTAATCGCTTTGCCGTTGACGGTTGCGAGGGCGGCGGGAGCGGCAAATACAAAAGTAGAGGTTAGTACAAATGAGGCAAGTGCAAGGGAAAGTTTCATAAAGGTTCCTTTTGGAAAAGTGTTAGGGCTATTATAGTATGTGTTTAATACGAAAAGGTTAAGTGGGAGAAATGTCTTGCATTAATCTGATATTGCCATAAAAATTTTGAGTTTAATGGATTCATTATTCATGTCATCATTGATAACGGCTGTGATGATTTCATGAAGTAAGGATTTTTCAATTTTACCTGCGGCTACGTGGTAACTGATATTTTCCATTTCATGAATAAAGCGTTTGGCTACAAACACATATCCATTAAGTAGCAAGAATTGAGCACCTACGGAAATAGCAATACGTTTATTGCCATCTTCAAAACAGTGAAATTTATTAGCGCAAAAAAATATGTGGGTTAATTTATCTTCAAATGTAGGATAATAGACATCATTTCGGATATGATCCAAGCAACTACCAAGTTGCTCAATATCTAAATGCCCCATTGCTCCGCCACCACTTACTTCTACCGTTTTGGCATGAGTTGCTATAGCCTGTTCCAATGTCAGGTATATTAATGCCATTATTTGCGTTCCTTAAGGCGTTTAAAGACATCTTTTGCCTCTTCGAGTCTCTCGGCAAGCTCTTTACTTTTTTCTCCAAGAAAACGCTCAAAATCCATTTTCTGCACAGGTGTAATATACTCTTCAAGTTGTTGATGCAATGCATCTCTAAACGCTAAATCTCGACTTGCCATTTTGTTACGGGCGCGTTCAATCAATGGTTTCCAGTGAGCTTGCGATTCAAACTCTTTGTACAAATGATCTGTTTCATATGAGGTTAATTGGGATCCCTTTCGCTTGGCTGATTCTTCGATAAGTTTTGCAAACCCAAATTCAAATGATGCGATAAGATCCAAAATTTCTGAATAAAAAGTATCTCGAACATTATCTTTTTCGTGAAGTTTTAAGATTTTACGGTATTCCTTAGCATTTTCTCGAAAGATCGATAGGTAAATTTTATCTGTATAGAGAGGATATTTAAATGTTCCCATATCAACATGATCTCTTAGCGCGTTGGTAAACTCTTTTCGATAATTTTCTTCTGCGAAAGAGGCTTGGATAAAATCTTCATCACGTTGATTAATATATTTAGTCCCGCCGCCTGTACGTTGGTTAATGGTGTCGATCACAACATCCAAAATGGTTTGTCGTAATACACGGGCCGTCTCACTCTCAGTGAGCAACATGGAAATATTTAAGAGCGAGCGAAAGTCGAATATACCGAGATTCCGTACTTTGCTACCGACATCAATGTCGGTCACAAACTGTGCACTGATCGCTTCACGAAATGCTTGTAGTTTTCCCCCTTTTAGAACTTCATATCCGTTGTGTTCTAACTCATCCCCATGCGCTTCTAAATAGCGCTCAACGGTTCGAATATCAATACCGAAAAAATCAGCTACTTGTTCTTTTACGAAACGCACACCATCTTCAAAACGTACTCCCTGAAGATTGGTTGCTTTTTCGATTTCTTGTACAGCATAAGGATTATTGAGGATATTTTGTCGTTCCAAACTGGAGTTGGTTAAATCTTTAGCCATACGAATATTTCCTTTATTGATTTGAGATTTTTAAACTCTTTCCATTCGCACGCTTCGTTTTCTTTTGGATAGTGGGCTTTAAGATGATTTTGGAGTTCTAAAGCTGTCATTCTCTTTTCCAATCATATATGCAGAATTTTTTTCATTTTATATAGCATATAGTCTATTTGTGATCTAAATAAATTCAATAGAGTCAAATACTTACAATGTATTCTTTTTCTTAGAGATATGTTATCTTTAGCCTTATTTTCAGCAAAATATTTTTTCTTGATATCACTATGAACAATGTCGGCATCGATAACTTGAAGAAAGTTATATTTTATATTTCCTAGTTGCTTTTGTTGCTCAAAAAAGATTTCTAAATTATCACGACTTGTCAATGAATGAGATGTCAAATCAAAATTATTAAATATTTGAAGTTGTTCATCGCCTTTATGTAAAAATATAACCTCATCATCCATGTCAATAATATAGCTTACATCTTCTCCAATAACTTTGCTTTTATACACGGATCGACATGGATGCACAAGCGTCGTACAACTGTTCAAACTTAATTCTTGTAAAGGATGATGGAAGTTAACAGTTTCTTTAACTTCATATCTTCCGTGATTTGTAGAAAGAATAAAAATCTTTTTTACATCTTGATCAATAAGTAATTCTTGTATGTCCAACTTTATCATATTGGATATATAGCAATAGACGGTTTCATATTTTTTTTGGTAAATTTCAAATGGCTTTATAATCAATGGCTCATCTTTGAAATCTTCTAGCAGTAAAATATAATTGTCACCAATTTTCATAGAAATATTAAAAATAATAATGGCTTTATCTTTTATATTTTCAAGGGTGATCTGATTTATAAATGCTTGATGACTATCAGAATTAAAAAATGTAATTCCATACATACCTCTAAGATAAATACCTGATTTAAGCATATAAGTTTCAATAGTATAAATTAAAGCGATCAATGAAATTACAAGTGCAATTAAAGAAACTACAAATGTAGGGAAATCCTCAATTTTGAATTCATTAATATAAATTACAAACAGGTAAGAAACAATGAAGATAGATAAAGTTTTAATAGTATTCATTTATACTTTATGTAACTGTAGTATTTGATTTGAAGAATGCCAATTTATTTGCCTCAATGTTAAAGTGAGGATATTATAGCGCAAGAGAAAATAGATGATAATTTTTTGGCTTTTACGATGAGTGCAGGTGATTGTTAGATGAAGTGGTGTTGGTGGACCCTAGCGGGATCGAACCGCTGACCTCGTCGCTGCCAGCGACGCGCTCTCCCAGCTGAGCTAAGGGCCCAAAGATATTGGAGCGCCATTATACGATAGAGGGCTCTTAAAAGTCAATGCGCAACAAAAAAGAGGGCAACGGTAAAGTTTTACTCTTATCGTGTCGATATAGGGGTATGAAAAATTTAGCCCTAATTATAATGTTCAGTGTAACGAGTGTAGTGTTGAGTGCGGAGGAATATACGATTCAGACGATCAGTGCCCAAAAAGAGGCTTCGATTACTCCCGCTTTTGAAAAGAAAGTACATAAAAGTGTTCTCCCATCAACGAAGAAAAAAGAGGGAAAGTGCAATATTGTAACGGTAGGTAAATACCCATCAGCTGCGTCGGCATATCATGATCTAAAAAAAGCGAAAGCTATTAGCAAAGATGCTTTTGTCCGTCCGATCAACAGAACAACACCGAAGGCATGTGAGAGTGCTACTGCTGAGAAAAAAGCTGCAGATGCGCACACTCCGGTTGCTTCGGTTAAAAAAGAAGTATCGATTTCTACAGCACATGAAACGGCTTCATCCCCTTCAGCGAGCAGTGCTGTTGTAACACGAGTGGCTGTCGCACCAAATGTACAAGAGGCGAAAGCGGAACCGTGCAAAGTACAGCCATGTGAAAAAGTTACTAATACGGTTTATGTATATGATCGAAATATTGGACGTAAAAGTGATATACACGATGCAATAGAGTATTACAAAAACTCACCGTATCATACATTTAAACCGATGGTAACTCAGCGCTAAATATTTTTACGGCTCCCGATTCGCCGCACTGTAGAGGCAGTCGAGATCGATCTTGTGAATCTTTTTGACTTCGGCATGGAGAGACTCCAGTAATTCAGCAGAGTTTTCTCCGTCGGATGGATAACAAATCGCGGCAGTTTGGATAGGTTTGCCAAAGATATCTTGAACCATTTTTTTAACAAACCCGCATCCGTATCGGTCGGTATAGGGCATGACGAAAAAGTAGTAATCTTCATAATGGACAATGGAGTCGGACGTGCGTAGCAAGGTTTGAATGTTTGATTCAACTAACGCATGTGAAATATTTGAAAAATCGCAAAATAAAATTGTAAAACTTTCCGAACGGTTTTCATCCAATCGATCCGATATTCCGATATTGAGATCGATCAACGATGCAAAGTCATAAAATGAAAATATTACCCCTGCCATTTTAACTCCTCAAAAAAATATTTGATTAGTATAGCGTTAATTATCTCAAACTAATAATGCTTTAAAATGAGTCGGAGTACACTCCCGTTTAGATGAAAATTGAGAGGAATGATACTATATGCTTGAAGAGATAAAAAGCCTCCCCCCTTTACCCATTTCTGTAGTACGGATACAAGAGCTGTGTATGAGTCACGATACTGATATTGATGAACTTTCACGCGTTATCGAACATGATCCGATGCTCAGTGCTAACATTTTAAAATCGGTTAATTCACCGCTCTATGGGATGAGTAAAGAAATATCCTCCATTTCGAAAGCGGTAATGCTATTTGGAATATCTATGATTCGGGGATTTGCGGCGGCGAGTGCGATTAAAAAGTCGGTTGTGATTGACTTAAGCCCTTACTCAGCGAGTATTGATGATTTAACAACGGTATCGACACTGCAAATGTCTTTGGCGCGAGAGTGGTATCGAAATGTCGATAAGAGTATGTTGCCACTACTCCAAAGCAGTGCTTTTTTGATGGAACTTGGAAAGCTTGTCGCCTCACTCAAAGTAATTTCGACAGGAAATTTAGAGCATTTTTTACAAGATATTGCCCAAGGCGGGTCTTTAGAAGAGGTTGAGCGAAAGTATCTTGAGATAAGCAGTTATGAAATTGCGGCAGCTATGTTTGAACATTGGAATTTTGAGACGGCACTTATTGAGACATTACGAGAAATATCAAACCCATCAACCCAGAATCCTCACGCACAGGTGTTAAGAGTTATTACACAAGCGGTTAATTTACGAGATACGTTTAGCGAAGAGGGGATACGCACCGCACTCGAAATGATAGAGGGATTCGGATTAAATAAAAGTGCCTTTGAAGAAGCTATTCAGTCGGTCAAATCTACTCAAAAACAAGTGTAAAGCCTATCTTCTAAATCGGCAAATCAAAAAAGTAAGCTAACCCGTAATAAACGCTGTAAAGACCGTAAATCAAGATTGCTAACGCAGCAATTCGATTCATTGTCTGGCGAAATGCGATCTCTTTGAAGAAAGAGACCGATTGTCCCAGTGCGAGCAATGCCGGAATGGTAGCAAGACCAAATACCGCCATAATAAGCCCGCCGTCGATGATTGATGCGGATGATGCAGCTTTTGCCGCAAAGAAAAAGACAAATCCACACGGGAAAAAGCCGTTCATCACCCCTAATGCAAAAAAACTTCCGATACTTTTACTTTTGATTAAGCGTGAAAAGAGGGTTTTAAAAAGAGCGTTGCTAGAAAATCCCCGTTCGAGTATATGAATCAGTTTTGAGAGGCCGAACATTCCCAGCGCGGTGATTATCATAATGATTCCGGCAAAGATAAACAAGGCGCCGTGCATCTCCATACTAAGAGCAAATAGCGCTCCGATGGCACCGAATACCATTCCCAGTAAGATATAAGAACTAACACGCCCTATATTGTAGGCACTGTGACGGACGAACTGCGCGCTACGACTCATCGAAGCATCGATTTTGGTCGAACTGTAGGCGACGATAAAGCCGCCACACATCCCGATACAATGACCGAAACTTCCCGCAAATGCAATCGAAATTATGAGCCACCATTCGATACCGTACATAATTAAACCTTTTAGTGAATATCAATAGTTTAAATAATTTTTGTTACAACAGTGTTAAGACTTAACACAAATTTAACAGTTCTGTGAAACAATAGCACGAAATTATTTAAAGGATTCGCGAATGAAAAAAGTTCTCCTCTCTTTAGTTGCTTTAGTTGCGATTACAAGTGCCGATCAGCTCGTAAAACTCAATGTGAGCGGTATGACCTGCCCTGCGTGTGTGAAAAATGTAAAAGGAACTCTGAACGAAGTAAATGGGGTCAAAGAATCAACTGTTTATCTCAAAGAGGGCAAAGCGGAAGTAAAAGCTTCAGACGGCACAAAAGCCGAAGCGATGTGCGATGCCGTTAAAAAAGCAGGTTATGGCTGCACAGTAGCTAAATAAAATACCTTTGTGCATCGTGGCGGCTCATGTCGCTCACGGTTGTGAGTGCATCTTCTCCAAACATCAATGTTTGCTCCCCTTCAAAATCCGGTTTACAATACGCTAACATCAATTTTGCCGCTAACACACGGTCGTTATCGCTCGCATTGTGTGAGATAAGTGAATGGGGACCGAAGAGTTCCGTATCGATGTGAATGTATTTGGGATTCTCAATGGCTTCTAGTATGGCATTATCTTCGGCATTGCGCCCGATAATGAGCTTTGCCCCCTCCGGAAGACGAAGCTGGCGGCCGTATTTGAGTGTCGGGATATCTTCAATAGTAAAGGTATCATGAGCGATAAAATCACGGATTTTATTAGAGAACTTCTCATCGGTGAGGAGACAACCGCCACCCGGTGCTTCGTAATCCTTGAGTCCGAATGATTTGGCTAACTCTATTTGTCGTTCACGGTTACGTCCGACAATATTTTCGAGTTTGTCACGATCGACCCATCCGTTGATTTCGGCAAGGGTCGGCTCCAACGATTGTGCACACAATGGGCGTAAAAGCAATCCATCGCAGTTGCTAAGATTGAGGACTTTATCAAGTGATTCACGATTTTGGCTCATCGGACGTTGCCCGAGCACTTCGCCGCTGATGAGAAAACTTGCCCCCCACTCATTCATAAGCCGCTTGGCCACTTCAAACATTTTCGCATGACAATCGATGCAGGGATTAAAGTTTTTACCGTAGCCGTATTTTGGGGTAAAGAGGACTTCGCGGATATATTCATCACGGATATCTATACTTCTAAATTCGGCACCCACTTGCTCGCACATGTTTTTCATATGGGTGAGGCGATCTTTGGTCGAACCGAATCCTGTATTGATATTGCAGGCAATCACTTCGATCCCTTGATCAAGGATGAGTTTCATTGCTAATGTTGAGTCTAGTCCACCGCTGAATAGGGCTATGGCTTTCATATAATTCCTTCGTTTTAGCCTAACGGTACTAATTCACCACGCTTTAGGCGTTCGATTTTGTCCCGAAATTGACGTATTAAATACGATTTTTGATCGAATGATATCGTATTTTGAGTTGTCACTTTTTTGAGTTCACGATTATAATGAGCACTCAAGAAAGTAATAAGTTCCGCTCTCATCCCCTCATCTCCCTCAAACGTACGTATTCGATCATCTATCATCAATGCGCTGAGTCTTGGATCGTCTGAGCGTCCTTGAAGGGCGGCTTCGAACTCACTCGCATGGTATTGCAAGAGGCTCCCGTCTATAAAATCTAGCAAGGTGTCTGTGATATGAGGACGCTCCAAAAGTGTTTTGATAAAACTCAGTTCCCAAATATCGTGATGGGAAAAATTGATGGGTTGCACGGTAGCGGTTTTATTGGGGCGTCCCACTTGGATCAATGAAGGAGAAATCCCCAGTTTTGAGGCAATATAGGGGCGATACTCTTCTTGAAGCAGCGGAGAGAGGGTTTTGAGAAAAGCGATGTTTTCATGCAGTGCCGTCTCTTTGGCTTTGGGATCTTGGAGATCATAGGCGCTAATCATCTCTGAGATAACAAACTCGATAAAAGGGATCGGACGGTGCAAAAGGGCATTAAGCTGCTCGATTTGGCCGTTTTTGATCATATCGGCGGGGTCAAGTCCCCCTTCGAACAAAACAACGCCACCATCAAACCCTGACATGCTCAAAAGCTTGGAGGCTTTGTACGCGGCGGCACGTCCCGCTTTGTCGCCGTCATAGGCCAAGAATATTTTCGGCTCACCCTTGCGTAACAGCGGAAGATGCTCTGCTGTGAGAGCTGTTCCCAGTGTCGCGACGGCATGGGTAAATCCTGCCTGATGGAGCATCACGACGTCCAAATACCCCTCGGTTACGATGATCTCTCGGCGGCGATAGATCGCTTCACGGGCGAGGTGATAGGCATAGAGGAGGCGCGATTTGTTGAAAATGGCACTTTGGGAAGAGTTGACGTATTTGGCTTGATGTCCGGTGATGGTACGTCCGCCGAATCCGACGATAGCACCGCTGGTGGAGTGGATCGGAAACGTGATCCGCTCGATAAAACGGGCGAAGAGTCTCCCCTCTTCCCCTCGCCCGATAGCCCCTTGTTCGATCGCATCTGGGGTAGGAAGTTTTCGTTGTTCTAAAAAACGGAGCGTTTCAGGTGAGGTCGGGGCGTATCCGATACCGAACCGCTCGATACTGGAGGCGTAAATTCCCCGCTCATGGAGGTAATCCATTGCCGTTTTATTTTGCTCTAAAAGCTTTTGGTACCACTCGTTCAGTGTCTCGAGTAGGTTAGAGCGTTTTTTTTGTTTCGTGTCGTCGGTGTAATGAAGGGAAAAGTTACTCGAAGCGGCCAGTTTTTCGATTGCTTCGGGGTAGTTGAGTTTCTCGTACTCCATAACGAATTTGATGCTATCGCCGTGTGCGCCGCATCCGAAACAGTGGTAGCTTTGGCGTGAGGGGTTGACGACGAAGCTCGGGGACTTCTCATCGTGAAACGGACAAGGAGCTTTAAAACTGCTTCCTGCACGCTTGAGCTCGACATAGGTGCCGACGATATCGACAATATCAAGCCGGGCTTTGAGAGCCTCAATGGAGTCTTGGGTAATCATAAAGTTATTTTAACTCAAGACGCCTAAAGTTATGGTACAATTCGCACTCAAAATTTTAAATAGAAAGTAGGTGATGTGAATGCCTGGTATCGTTCTTAGACAAGATGATAACTTTGATGCTGCTTACCGCCGTTTCAAGAAACAAACAGATCGTAATCTGATTGTTACTGAAGCTCGTGCTCGCCGTAACCATGTTACAGAGACTGAAAAACGTAAACAGTTCAAAATCAGCGCTCGCAAAAAGATGTTAAAACGTTTGTATATGATGCGACGTTACGAATCTCGCCTGTAATCTCTTGCGCTTCGGCGCTTGGGTTACAACCCTCTTCCCCTCAACTTTTCCCTTTGTAACAAAACCTTTACTAACCCTATGATAAACTTCGTGTAACAATTTTTGCACAAGGCTACATTATGCTCTTTAGCGCACCCCTTAAAACCAATTCCAAAAAAATCATGCTCTTAGGCTCCGGCGAGCTCGGCAAAGAAGTGGCCATCGAGGCACAGCGTCTCGGGATCGAAGTGATCGCGGTAGACCGTTATAAAAATGCCCCCGCACACCTCGTAGCAAACCGATCTCATGTGATCAATATGCAAGATCAGGAAGCGGTATTAAAGATTATCCGTAAAGAGAAACCCGATTATATTCTCCCTGAAATCGAAGCGATCAGTATCGATGCGCTATTTGCGGCTGAAGCGGAGGGGTTTTGCGTTATCCCCAATGCCGAAGCGGTCAACAAAACAATGAACCGTAAAAATATCCGCCGTTTCGCGAGCGAAGAGTTGGGTCTTAAAACAAGTCGTTATCATTTTGTGAGCACCTATGAGGATATGTGCAGTGCGGCTGAGGATGTCGGATTCCCGTGTGTTATCAAGCCTGTGATGAGTTCTTCAGGACATGGGCAAAGTATCGCGCAGAGTCCGTTTGATTTGGAAAACTCGTGGGAGATTGCCAAAGAGGCACGCGGTGACGCAAGCGAGCTGATTGTCGAGGAGTTTATCCGTTTTGATTACGAAATCACATTGCTCACTGCCCGTAATGGCGTAGAGACGGTTTTCTGTGAGCCGATCGGCCATATTCAAAAAGACGGTGACTATATCTACAGCTGGCAGCCGATGGAGATGTCGAAAAAAGCACTCAAACGCTCTCAAAAGATCGCAAAAGCGATTACTGACGGTTTGGGCGGTAAAGGGCTGTTCGGTGTTGAACTGTTTGTGGCGGGGGACGATGTCTATTTCAGTGAAGTGAGCCCGCGCCCGCATGATACGGGGATGGTAACGCTCATCACCCAAAGTCAAAGCGAATTTGCCCTCCATGTGCGTGCGGTGCTTGGATTGCCGTTAGGCTTTACGTTCTACGGTGACGGTGCGAGTGCCGCGTTTAAATCCACGGTTGAATCGCATGAACCGGTGATCGATGTCGCTGATGAGTTATTCGATGATAACAGCTTTGTCCGTGTGTTCGGTAAGCCTGAAGCGCACGTCGGACGACGTATGGCGGTAGTATTGGTATTTGATAAAGTGAACAAAGCGCTCAAAAAAGCGAAAAAATTGATCAAAAAGATTCAAGACGCATGAAAATAGTCATACTCGATGCACTAACCTACGGGGATACCTCGTTAGTAGGGTTTGATACTTTAGGTGATGTGACTATCTATCAGACAACCTGCGTGGATGAGACGATAGAACGTATTCGTGATGCGGAAGTGATCGTTACCAACAAAGTGGTGATTAGCAATGCCGAAATGGAAGCCGCACCGAAACTCAAACTTATCTGTGTTGCGGCGACGGGGATGAATAATATCGACCATGAGGCGGCGGCACGTCGTGGAATCCGTGTCAAAAACGTGGCGGGGTACTCGACCGATGCGGTGGTACAACACACGTTTTCGATGTTGTTTTACCTGATGGGGCATAGTCGTTATTACGATGAGTACGTTAAAAGCGGAGCATGGCAGAAGGAATCGGTATTTGCCCATATCGGCCCTTCGTTCAGCGAACTGCGCGGAAAAACGTGGGGGATTATCGGACTGGGCGAGATCGGCCGCTCTGTTGCAAACATTGCCCGGGCATTCGGTGCTAACGTTTGTTATTATTCAACCTCAGGGAAAAATGAGAACGACGATTTTGAGAAAACGACGTTGAGCCGTTTGATCGAGAACAGCGATATCCTCTCTATTCATGCACCCCTTAACAAATCGACCGAAAATTTGATCTCCCACTCTGAACTGTTGCAGATGAAAGACGGTGCGGTACTTTTAAATCTTGGTCGCGGCGGAATTGTGGACGAAGATGCTCTTTCTGTGATCATTGACGTCAAGCCGATTTATGTCGGTTTGGATGTATTGATGAGTGAACCGATGAAAACACCGCATCCTCTTTTGGCGGTAAAACATCCTGAACGCCTCTATATCACTCCCCATATAGCATGGACATCCCGTGAAGCGCGTGAGCGGCTTATCGCCGCTACCATTGATAACATCTGCAGTATTTAACTCGAAATACTGCAATCTTTTCTCTCTTGCTTTTCCATTTTAGGATTTTTTTAACAATAGAGTGCTATTACTATAATAAGTAGTTATAACAATAGAAGAGGCAGTGTGAAAAAAAACAAGAGAAGCGATATTAAGCGGTTTGGCTCATTTGTTAAACAAGTAGTGGTAGTTTCAGCAGTATTTGGAATAACACTATTTGTTATCTATTGGCTTCTTGTCAGTCAAAGTAATCGCAACCCGCTCAAAGAGCAAAGCAAACAGACCGGACGGATGATTTTTTCGATGTTTTATACTGCGATGCAAAACGGGTGGGGGCAAAAGGAGATTGATGCGATGACGTATCGTATCAATCAGGATAATAAAAATCTTCAAGTTAAACTTTATCGAGGACCGCTCGTCGACGCAGTGTATGGTAAACGACAAGAGCAAGGCTCTTTTACGATGATCGATAGAGATGAAATGGAACTGGTTGATAACGGAACGCTACGGTATCATTACGCGATTAAATTTGAGCAAGCGTGTTTACGATGTCATGCCAATGCAAATATCGGTGATGATGCTGGGATGTTGGAACTCACCTTCCCTATGGGGGAGTTTTGGGTCAGCAGTACCTATGTCTTTAAAATCATCGGTGCCATATTTATTGTGACACTTTTTTCCATATCATTTGTCCTTTACGTCATGTTGAAGAGAGAATTTATTACTCCGCTTGATGATTTTGTGGTTCAGGTTGATAGGATTATGTCACACCAAGATTTACGAAAAGAGATTAGTGTAAAAACATCGATAGCAGAACTAAACCATTTGAAAAATGCATTTAATAAAATTCGAGCTCAATTGGCAGATTCATTTGATTCGATCAAGCTATCGGCAGAGGTGGATGAATTGACAGGGGTCTTTAATCGATTGAAACTCAATCAGATATTAGCTCAGTATGGGCATAGCCGGTTGGAATGTTCGATTATATTATTTGATTTGGATAAATTCAAGCCGATTAATGATACTTATGGACATGATATCGGGGATGAAGTACTCAAACGATTTGCATCGGTCATACGTGAAAATCTCAAAGGACGCGATTATGTTTTTCGTCTTGGAGGAGATGAATTTTTGGCACTTTTACCCCATACATCGGCACATGATGCGGAAATGATTGCGGTGCAGATTGAATGGGAGTTGAGTACTACACCTTTGGTTGTAGAAAGTGGTATGATAACAATAGCGTGTAGTTACGGAGTTGCATACAGTGAAGACGTAACGCATATGTTTGATGAGTTGTTTCGCAGTGCTGATCAATCAATGTTTGCCAATAAAAAAGCCAAAGATGTCGCGCGTTAAAACAAGTGCAAAAGGGTAGGAAGTACCAGCGCGATCCCTAAAAAAACGATGGATGTCGTAAATACCTGCACCGTAACGGTGCGGGGGGCACAGTGATAGAGCGAGGCGAGATTAACATTCGCTACCGCTAACGGAACTAACAGCTCCAAAAATAAAATCCCCTTCACGACCCTATCCATCTCCACCATCCCTAATACGACAAACGCGATTACGGGTATCAAAATAAATTTTGTTCCGTTGACCCATGCGCTAAGTCGTAGATTAATCTCACCGAGTTTAATGCCGTAAAGATAAATCCCAAACAACACGAGTTGCATTGTCATAGAAGCATACGCCCCCATCATCAGCGTTTTATCGACAGCGGGGCTTGGGACATAGCCGATGAGATTCAGCGCGATAGCGACCATTGCCGCCCAAAGGACGGGAAGTTTGAGGATATTGAGGAGTGAACCCTTTACACTGAACTCTCCGCGTGAATAGTAAAACACCCCTATCGTATAGACGACGAAAACATTGACGAGGTTGATGAGGGTAAGATAGGGGACGCTCATTTCTCCGAACAATGCAATTCCCAGAGGAATACCAAGATTTCCCGTATTGCCGATTAATGCCGCAACGGTGGCGATGGAGCGCTCTTTAGGTTCAGAAAAAAGCATTCGGGCTAATGGAATCATTAGGAGCAAAGAGACCAATGTAATCCCAAGATAGAGGGCAGGTGCAAAGAGAAGTTCCGTATCGATGGGACGTTTGAGCAATCCCCAAAAAGTGAGAAAGATTTGTAAAAAATAGACACTGAGCAGAGTAATAGTACGATCATCGATTTTCTCTTTAAATGTCCATTTGGCACCGAAACCGACAGCGATAAAAAGGTAAATACCCATAATAGAGAATAATGTTTGCATAGTCTTTTTTTGATAGGTATTGTAGCGAAAAAAACAGTACGCTTTTTTTTGAGTTATTAAGATTTTTTTATAGTTATCGTCGTTACAATGTAGTGAATTTTATGAGTGGAAGGGGTGGCATGAAAAAATTTGTATGGGTATTGTTTTTGGTCGGTTGTGTTGGAGCATCCGCAAATGATGCATTAAAAGCAGAAGTTACTACGTGGCTTCAAGGGCTAGATGGCGGTGCTCAAAAGGCTAAATATGATTCTCTTGGAGCAGAGAAACAGTCTGCATTGGATAAGTTCTTTGAAGAGTGTAGAGCTGACGTGGCCAGCGGAAAATTACCAAAAGGGACGTGTAAACCGCTTTTCTTAGAAAAGCTAAAAGCACTTTAAGGTTCGGCATTTGCCGAACTGTGAAGAAAAAAAGTATTCCTATCTTTCCCTTAAATTTTTATCTCCTTTGCTTTCATTGATAAACCCCTAAAATCCCTTTCGCTACAATCCCTTTACGAATGAAGATTGCATCTAAACGATAGTATGATGAAAAAGGTTTTGAATGGCTAAAGTATTGATTATCGGTAGTGGCGGGGCAGGACTGGTGAGTGCATTATCAGCATCTGAGGCGGGTGCCGAGGTGATTGTCGCCTCCAAAACACTGGCTACACGCTCACAAACCTCAATGGCGCAAGGGGGAATGAATGCGGTTTTAGGTTCCGATGATGCAATCGAAAACCATATAGAAGATACACTCCGATCTTCTGCCGGATTAGGCGATGAATCACAAATCACTTTTATGTGTGAGAGGGCTCCTGAAGCATTACGGTGGTGTAATTCAATCGGCTTGCCGTTTAGCCGAGATGAATCGGGTGAGATTGCCAGACGGAGACTCGGAGGAGCATCAGCTCCGCGTGCGTGTTATGCGCAAGATTATACAGGGCTCAAGCTCCTCCATACGTTATATGATCAATGCCTTAAAGCAGGGGTAGAGTTCAAAAATGACCGTTTTTTACTGAATCTTAGTGTTGATGAAAGTACTAACCGTGTGTTAGGGGCATCCTTTTTGCATGTTGAAACCGGAGAAGTGGAAGAGATTCGTGCCGACGCTGTAATCCTTGCAACGGGCGGATACGGTGCACTTTATGGCAAACACTCCACTAACTCGGTTCAAGCGAGCGGTGACGGGTTAGCGGCGGCAGTACGTGCGGGGGCGCGCTTAGCGGATATGGAATTTATTCAATTTCATCCGACGGCGCTGAAGGGCTCCTCTATCTTGATTAGTGAGAGTGCCAGAGGAGCGGGGGGATATCTCCTTAATGCTGAGAATGAGCGATTTACCGACGAACTTGCCTCTCGTGATGTCGTCGCTCGTGCAATTCATGATGAGATAAATAGAGGTGGCTCGGTCTATCTTGATATCCGCCATTTGGGAGAAGCATTTATCAACCATGAACTTCCTCAGGAGAGAAAATTGGCACAGCTTTATGAGGGGATTGATCCGGTTCGTGAGCGGATACCGATCAAGCCTGCCGCCCATTACAGTATGGGGGGGATTGAGGTTAATGATGATTGCATGAGCAGTGTGAGCGGTTTGTTTGCCGTCGGTGAATGTGCGAACCATAAAACACACGGAGCAAACCGCTTAGGGGGGAACTCACTTCTTGAGTTAGTCGTTTTCGGCCGTCACTGCGGAGCTAAAGCGGCTGAATACGGAACTAAAAATCCCGCTTCCTTATCGGATAACCCACAGTTAGCGAAAGATACAAACTTCGTTCGCGGAGTGATGTATTTCACTAACCAGATAGACTTTTACCAAAAACAAGAGATGCTCGCAAATATCTTCTATAACAATGTCGGGTTAGTACGTGATGATATGGGGCTTAAAGCGGTGCTCGGCGCGATCCGTCAGATGCAGAAAGAGTTACCGTTTATGGGACCGCGTGACAAATCCAAAGTGTGTAACAGCAATTTGGTCGAATTTATTGAGTTTGGTAATAAAGTCGAATTAGCCGAGATCATTGTCGTGAGTGCAATCAGCCGTGTTGAGAGTCGCGGGGCACATTATCGACTCGATGCACCGATCCGAAACGACAGGATGTTCGGAGCCCACACAATCACATGGAAAGAGGATGGAGTACTATGCGCCGATTTTATACAATGAACGAAGATATAGAGGATGATTTTGACGATGAAGAGAATGAACGGGAGTGGTGTGACTGATGGAAATATCTATTTTACGCGGTGAAGAATCACAAGCCTATAACGTTGAGTTAGAAAATATTACCCTCCTGAGTGTTTTAAATCACATTAAAACAAAAATTGATCCGACGTTAACCTTTTCCCACGGGTGCCGTAGCGGGGTATGCGGCAGCTGTGCCGTCCGAGTGAATGGACGTGAGCAGTTGATGTGTGAATACAAACCTTGTGATGGCGATGTGATTGAACCGATCCGAAATGCTCGCGTAATTCGAGATTTAGTGGTGGATACATCCTCTATCGAGCGTTTTATCTCATGTGCAAACGCTTGGAGTGAAGGTTCGCGTGAGGGATGTGTTAGTGAAGAGGAGGCGAGCCGTATCGAGACACAAACGGATTGTATCCTCTGCGGGTCGTGTTACAGTGCGTGCCCTGTCTATGCAGTGAACCCTGACTTCATCGGTCCCTTTGCACTGACGCGCGTGTGGCGCTATGTGAATGACGTGCGTGAAGAAAGGAGTGATGGGAAAATGGCGGCAGTCCAAACCAATGGAATATGGGATTGTACACTGTGTGGCGAATGTGTCCCCGTGTGTCCCCAACAGATCGCTCCGGTACAAGATATACGCATGTTACGAAACAAAAGCGGCATGATGGGATACTCTGATCCTACTATGAGTTATGGTGGTGGATTAGATTTTGGAGGAGTGACATTTTAAAATATTAAGGTTTTAGTGTGTTATACTAATGTTATAAAACAGTTAGGACTTTCATATGGCATCTGAACACTCTCTCGATATCTCCGCAAAAATTGATCTTCAAGCATTTAAAGACGCGATTGCTCAATCTGAAAAAGAGGCAATCGGCCGTTATGATTTTAAAGGGATCACCTACGAAATCAACTACCGTGAAAAAGAGAAACAGCTTATCCTTCTTGCTTCCAGTGATAATAAGCTCGACGCCCTCAAAGATATTGTTATAGCACGGCTTATCAAGCGGGGACTCTCTTCGAAAGCACTTGAAGAGTTGAAAACCGAGGATGCAAGCGGAGGGGCGCGAAAAGCGACCTATAAAATCGTGGACAGCATCGAATCCAAAGAAGCTAAAAAAATTATGGCAGAGATTAAAAATCTTAAAACAAAAGCAAGCGCTGCCATTGAGGGTGATTATATCCGTGTGAAATCCAAACAGATTGATGAACTTCAAAAGATAATGGCACATATCAAATCCCTTGAGTGGGATGCGCCATTGGTATTCGAAAACTTTCGATAAGAGTTTGTGATGAAGCAAAAAAAGTACAAACGAATTGATAAACGGCTCATTACCGAAGGGTCACAAATCGATTTCAATCTTTTTTTGACGAATGAGACTAAAAATGCAATGACCATTTTTTTACAAAGTGACAGTGCTGTAAATGGGGATACTAAAGTAAAACTTCGTGAAGTTGAAATGCTTTATATTAGTGAAGACGAGGAAGAGCAATATCAATCTTATGTCAATAAACACCTCCAAAGTATTGCAAGAAACTCTGATATCCCAACAGAGCAAAAGGCACGTTTAATCTATGAAAAAGCGTCTGAAACGATTGATGCTATGTTTAGCAACCCCGAATCGCTTAAAAACGTTGAAAATACTCAGCCGGTTGTCAACAGTTTCATCGACATTATTCTGAACGACACGAGTGCTGTCGAATCGTTAATGAAGATTACGGCACACGACTACTATACCCATACCCACTCGATTAATGTCAGTATCTACACGCTTAGTTTAGGCTCCTTTTTAGGAATCACGGGGAAAGACCTGGAAGTACTCGGGATGGCGGCTATTTTACATGATCTTGGGAAAAGTAAGATCGATTACGAGATCATCAATAAAAATGGTAAACTGACCGAGGATGAATTCATGCAGATGAAAAACCATCCTGCACTAGGACATGAGATTGCTCTGAATCTAGGTATTAGCGATGAGCGAATTTTGAGTGGGATTCGTCACCATCATGAAAAGATTAGGGGGGGAGGATATCCCGACAATCTGAACGGGGAGCATATTAGTCAGTTTGCCCGTATCATCGGCGTATGTGATGTCTTTGATGCCCTCTCAACAAAACGTTCCTATAAAGACCCCATGAGTTCTTTTGAATCTCTTAAGCTGATGAAAGAGCAGATGGAGGGGCATTTGGATATGAAGATTGTGAATTCGTTTATTAAAATGTTACATACACAAGGAAAATCATGAAGAAAATGACCATCGCCGATGCGGCGGAGTATTTTAATGTTTCCAAAGAGGCGATTCATAATCGGATACGGCGCGGTAGTTTGGATTGTATCGTCGATAACGGAGTGAAATATGTCGCTGTTGAATCGGCAAAAAACAATGCTTCATCGACTGTCGTGAGTGATAACCGTTATACGCACTATATTGAGCAGGAAAATGAGCGGCTGCGAGAAAAAGTAGATGTTCTTGAAAAAGAGACGAGTCGGTTGCGTGATCAACGAGAACAAATGTTAATCGATGAACGGGTCAAAGTAGAGCAAATATACAAAGAGCGCGATGCACAACTGCGCAGTGTACTCCATGTGGTAGCAACCAAATTTCTCTCGCATGCTTCCGTGGAGGATGTGATGGAAGAGGCAAATGCGGTAGAGGCCATTAATGTCGATGTGGTTGATACTGAAATCGAGGAGTGGGTTTCATTAAAATCCTTTTTGAAACTCAAACGTTATAACGACAAAGAGAAAAAAAAGATCAAAAATCGCTTTGAAGCAGTGATGGGGGATGATGTGAGACTTAGTCTTCGCAACGGAAAGGTATTTCTGAATCCTTCTGAATATGATTACTCGGATTTGTTGCGTTAGGCAACGGTTGAAGTGAGACAAATACGCATTTTTCGGCGATACGATGAAAGCCATCAACCATCGTTTGTAGAAATTGAAAAATGGCTTTTAGACGTCAATGACGTTCTCGAGTTTGACCTTTTTCGCAGTGAAGGGAAATTTTCGGAAAAAATACTTTTTTGGTCAAAAAATACGATTATCGATACGGAAATAAAAACCGAAATAGATCAAATACACTCTCTCTACATACGTCAAAGCGATCTTCCTCTATACAATCTGTTTGTAGATAAGATTGTTCAGGCGGTGGCTCGAAACGAGCATATACCGATAGTCAAAAAAGCGGCAGTCATCTATCGGCAAGCCTCGGTTATTCTCGATGAGATGTTTGAAAATCCCGAAGAGCTTGAAAATGTTCCGAAATCAAAAAAAGTGGTCAATACATTCGTCGATACGATTTTCAGTGATTCCTATGCGATAGAGTCAATGATCAAAATTACCGCCTATGACTATTACACCCATACCCATTCGATCAATGTGTGTATTTATTCTCTAAGTCTGGGATCATATTTAGAACTTAACGCGATAACTCTTCAAGAACTCGGGATGTCGGCATTGCTTCATGATTTGGGGAAAAGTAGAGTCGATTCAAAAATAACCAATAAAAAAGGGCATTTAACCGATAGCGAATTTGAGGAGATGAAGCACCATCCTCTCTATGGGCATACGATCGCCTTGAAGATAGGAATTCGTGATAACCGTATTCTCGATGGGATACGTCATCATCACGAAAAACTTGACGGTAGCGGCTATCCTGATGGGCTTATGGGAAAAAATATTACACTCTTTGCCCGTATTATCGGCGTGTGTGATGTCTTTGATGCCATCTCAACCAAACGCTCTTACAAAGAGAGTATGAGTTCCTACGATACCTTGATGCTGATGAAAAAAACGATGCAGCATCATCTCGATATGGAGATAGTTGATGCTTTTATTCGAATGCAGCAGCATGGGGATATTTTATCGGCGGTTTGAAGGGAAACGTTTTCTCACTTCGGCAGAATTTTGCTGTCCTTTAGCTCGGTTGAGATTATTAAAACAGCTTTGGCAAATTGCAAATTCGCTATTTGGGGCTAACGGTTTTCCGCATGTTTTACAACGTGGGACAAAATGGCTTTGCTGGAGTGAGTTTTCGATAAAGCGGTTCAGCTCCCCTCTAAATGTTCGTGCTTTTTCGGCATCGACAAAAAATTCTCCCAACCGATATGACAGCCACAAATAAAGACTGATCTCTTTGATCCGATCTTCCGCCTCTTGAAGCTCTTCCATAGAGAGGGCATAATGACCCAAACGTTGCGGGGGAATATAGGCGATCGGTTTTTTCTGCTCCAAAGCTCTTACATAGCGCTCGAATGACGCCATAACAAGTGGTGATGAGGTCGAAAGGGGTGCGGTAGCAAGAGTATATTTGGTTCGCATATCCAAATCATAGCGATCGACGATAGCGGAGGCTTCCTGCATCGATTCGAGGTTGGCGGCACGGAATGGCCCTTCAAATTTCATATTTTCGACAAAAAAGTCAACGATATTGGAGAGTGATTTCTCCTCCAAAATATTTGAGACGAGCATAATGTGATCAAAATTTGCCATCACATTGAAGGGGAGTGTTATCGGATCGATCGCTTTAGTAAAGAGTGTGGTGATGGTTTTGAGGACATCACCGGTAAGCGCACCGACATACCCTTTTTCACTCAATCCATAGCGTCCCGCCCGTCCGGAGATTTGCCGTACCTCAGTAGCGGTGAGGTTGCGCTGGTTTTGGCCGTCAAATTTGTCGGCTTTGGAGAAGAGAAGTGTTTTAATGGGAAGATTTAATCCCATACTGATCGCATCCGTCGCGACGAGAATGTCCGTCTCCCCTTCGCGGAAACGTCGTGCCTCTTCGCGGCGTACTTCGGGACTTAGATTTCCGTAGATAACGCTGGTTTTGTATGTTTTAGAGAGTTGCTGTTTCAATCGCAGAGCATTGGAACGGGTAAAGGCTATCACGGCGGTTTTTGGCTCAATAGCATCAATCGGTGTGACTGATTTTAGAAGTTCGAGGGGATTTTTACGCTCAAATTCGACAATTTCCAACGGTTCACCCAAATATTCGGCTAACGCGATGACGGCCTCTTTGGCGTTTGGGGATCCTGTCATAATAACCGTTTTCGCAGGTGAGCCGATGATGGCATTCGCCCACGCCCATCCCCGATCGCGGTCATCGATCATTTGTACCTCATCAATAACACAGCAATCGACCTCTGTTTCGAAACTGAGCATCTCGATGGTGGAGCTGATATGGGTCGCATCTTCATCGAGGAGCTGCTCTTCTCCGGTGATAAGTGATGCGTTGACTCCATTCTCACGAAGTGTCTCGTACCCTTCTAACGCTAACAAACGCAACGGTGCAAGATAATATCCCGTTCCCGCCTTTTTGAGCTGTTGAAACGCCGTATAGGTTTTACCGCTGTTAGTAGGCCCCGTATGAAAAATAAGACGGCGTCGCAGTGAACGTGCTAGTGGGAAGAGATTTTTAAAATCGCGTACGGTACGGGCAAGGAGTGCTTGACGCTGACGTTTGAGCAGTTCGTTGGCATTGCGCTGGTCAAAAGCAAAAAGTACCCGTCGAGTCGTTTTGGAACTGATGTGGGGGGTGTGGGTGAGATAGGGGATGAGGAGTTCATAAACAACCCCATAAAGATCCTCATCGCTCATCTCCAAGAGTTTAGACCTTGTACGACACTCTTCGATGAGATGATGCAATTCATCGAGAAATGCTCTCTCCTCTTGAACACTTTGTTTCTCGACCATCGTTGTGATAGTAAGCTCTTCTTCATTCCATATTTGGCGGCTTAACTCATGTGCATCCAGATGAAGGGAGAGGGTATATTCAAGCGGCTCTTCACGATACGGAAGGATAAGCTGTTTCTCAATTTCGATGATTAAATCGTCGCTTCCGATCGATGTCAGCGGGGTGTGCAAATGGTGTGCCAATACATCCCGTAAAATCTCATTGTTGAGCGCTCCATAGGTTTGGATAGAGGGGGGCGCGCTTTTAAGAGAAGCAATAATCTGCTCTTTCGTGAGATAACGGTGAGAAGCAAGATTGAGAGAAGATAAAAACTGATTTGTTTGTTCTTGTTTTTGTGCCGTCAGAGCAGATTTTAGTTCCGTTATTTCTGGAACCAATATCTCCAGAGACTCTTCATGTAACCGTTTTTCATTCAGCGGTGGTGTCTTCAGGACATGAATTTTAGTAAAGCTTTCTGTATCTATATGGTAGAGTATAGGAGCATAGTACTCTAACGTATCGTCAAAGTTGAATTTCCCTTCCAACGCTTTTTCGAGAGCTTCTCGCTTGAGGGTATATCGGATATGTTCCAGTTTTCCTGCAATTTTTTCAGGTGTGATTTTTCGGGTACGAATATCGATAAATGAAGAATGCAGTGTGCGCCGCTCATCAGGAGTAATATCAAAAGCCTCTAACAACTCATCGATTTTCTCTTCCCGCTCATGCGGTTTCTCTTTGGGCTTTGGATTGGGATAGATCTTCCCCTCATTTTTGAAAAATGCGACAATCATCTCACGACTGTCGCTCTCCCCCTCCGACCACAAACGGCGAAAGGTTTTAATGAGAGTTGTTTTGTCGGTTGTACCGGTAAATATCCCTAGTGTGTGAGAGAGGGCAATGAGGGATTCGGTCGGAACCCGCTCTATCCCCTCATCAAATCCTTCATTGCCGAAAAAATGGCGAATGGATTGGTTGAGTTTGATCATTTTTTTCTTTTTCTTAGCCATAGTGTAAGTGTAGCCTAAAATCCTAAGGCTAAAGCATTTCTTGTTTTGATAAACTTTCGCAAAATGATCTGTAAAGGGGCGGATATGGTCGATCTAAATGTCGATGAATGGACGCAAGAAGAGTTTTTACGTAACAAAAAAGAGCTTGAAGCCAATGGCGTTAAAGTACTGCTAATTGATACAATCCTAAATCCTATTGACGGTGCCGAGACGACTCTTTACACTCCGCCGATTCTTAAAAACGAGCCAGAGGGAAGTGTGTTTGTTTTTTACTGCGACAGCGGGAAATCCTCCAAAGAGCGACTAAAAGAGTTTCGAGGTAAGTTTCCGAAACACGTCTGTATCAGTTTACGGGGAGGAAGAGGGTATTGGCGCAAAAACTTGAGGGTATAACAGAAGCATTAGAGGCGTTTGTTCGCTCACTCGAAGAGGGTCGTTATTACGATGCCCATGAGGATGTGGAGGCTATTTGGTATCCGCGTCGTTTTGAAGCAAATGATGAAGTGCTTCTTTGGAAAGGGTTTATCAATGCTGCTGTGAGTTTTGAGCTGATAAATCGAGGAAAGGCAAAGCCCGCACAAATTGCTTGGCAAACCTATCTCAAATATCGGATACTTTTAGAGAATCTTATTACTCCCCATAAAGAACTCTACGTTAAAATAGAAGCACTTATTCACACTAGGAGATTAGAATGTCAGAATTTTTAAAAGCGATGGCGTTTCGTCATGCGTGTAAAGTGTTTGATAGCGAAAAACAGATTCCTGCTGAGGAATTTGAATCACTGCTGGACGTGGCTCGCACGTCCCCTTCATCGTTTGGGATGGAGCCATGGAGAATGATCGTTATTCGAAAGCCGAATCTCCGAAAGGCACTTAAAAGTGCGTGTTGGAATCAAAACCAGATTACCGAGTGTTCCGAATTGGTGATTTTTACCACCGATAACGACACGGTACGCAGCGGTACACCGTATGTACGTAAAATGTTTGAGCGTCGCGGTCTTAGTGCTGAATCGGTCGATACCTATATGGGGGTCTATAAAAATTACCTTGAACCGATTGAATGTGATGAGGTATTGCTGGAGAACTGGACGGCAAAGCAGTGTTATATTGCCTTAGCGAACATGATGACCTATGCGGCGACATTAGAGATCGACAGCTGCCCGATAGAGGGGTTCGATAAAGAGCAAGTTGAAGCAATCTTGGATATTGAATACGGTCACAGTGTCGCTGTGATCTGCGCATTTGGATACAGAGTAAATCCGCAGAGTCCTCAAGTGCGTCTTGATTTGAAACAGATCGTTGAATACCGCTAAGAGGAGAAAAGGATGATCCGTAAAATTGAACATGTCGAAGACAAAGTTGCACAGTACACCGACATCATAATGGGGTATGCTACCGAATACGGACTCAAAATTCTAGGAGCGGTTACCATCTTCTTTATCGGAAAATGGATCGTTCACAAACTCATAACCTTGATGCGTAAAGGGATGGTAAGGTCCCATGTAGATGAAACACTCATATCTTTTGCGGGCAATGCTATTTATGTTGCGTTGATGATTGCGGTACTCGTTGCGGCTGCGAGCAATCTGGGAATTAATACCACCTCATTTGTTGCGGTTTTCGGTGCAGTGGGCTTAGCAATCGGCTTGGCACTCAAAGATACCCTTGCCAATGTCGGGGCTGCGGTGCTGATTATCTTCTTCCGTCCGTTTAAAGTGGGTGATTTTATCGAAGTATCGGGAGTGATGGGGACGGTCAAAATAATTAACCTGTTTTCGACAACACTAACGACGGCGGATAACCGTTCGATTATTATCCCCAACGGTGCATTGATCGCCGGAAACATTATCAACTATACGGGGAATGAAACACGACGGATCGATATGACGTTTGATATCGATTACAAAGATGATCTCAAACTTGCCAAAACGATTGTATCAGACATATTGGACGCTCACCCTAAAGTACTGCAAACACCTGAGTCACTTGTCGCGGTTGGGGCATTGACCCAAAATTCCGTCCAACTGATTGCCCGTCCATGGGTAAAGGTTGAAGATTATTGGGATGTGATGTTTGAGATAACCGAATTGACCAAATTGGCGTTTGATCAGCATCATATTACCGTTCCGCTTCCTCAGGTTGTAACCCACGTCAAGCACGAAGATTAGCGGTTATTCATCAAAAAAGCGAGCGTCGCGCCCAGTGCGGCAATCGCTCCGGCGATAAAGAGATACGCAGGAGCGTATTGATAGACGACTCCCGCCCCCAATGCCCCCACAAACCCCCCCAGACCATACGAAATCCCAAAGAAAAATTGCTGTGATAGACGTCGTGCTTTATAAAGAGAAAACAGCACACTGATTGCGGCAGTATGAAAGAGGGCAAAACTAAAAGCATGAAGGCTCTGGGACGCAAACAAAACGACCAAAGAGTTAGGAAAGAGGGCAACCAAAAACCATCGTAGGGTCGTAATGAATGCGGTAATCCATAGTAGAGCATGGAGGTTGCGTCGGAGCAGCTTGCCTTGAAAATAGAACATTATGATTTCGGCAATAACCCCAAAACTCCACAGCCATACGGTAGTATCCAAAGAGACTCCGTGATCGGTCGTATAGATGGTAAAAAAGTTATAAAAGGGACCGAAGCTTACCTGCATCAGAAAAAAACCGATCCAGAGAGGAATATGGTTTCGGATTGAAAAACGGCACTCCTCGTGTGATGCACCGCACTCATCGCTCGGACTATGGCGTTCTCTCCATCCGATCAGTGCTCCAAAAAACATTGTTATCAAGGCCATAACGATTAAAAATGCAATCCCGACATACGGTGTACTGAGATATTTAACCAAAACCAAAGCGATGGCGATAAACCCGAAGGAGCCGAAAAGACGGATCTTTCCATAGCGCTCTTTGCCTATCTGTTCCAGCGCGATTACTTCGATGTAGGGGAGAATGAGGGCAAGTCCGATTCCAAAGAGGATATTGGCCATCAGTAGAGGCCAAAAATGCTCCAATGCGGGATAAAATCCTGCTGCACCTAATCCCATAAGAATGAGGGCGGAAAAAAATGTTTTTTGACTTAGTTTGAACCCTCTGAGAAAGAGAAACGGTATCGCAAACCGCACCAGCGGAGCGGAGGCAAAAATAACACCGATCGCTGCCGGAGCATATCCTACCATGGAAAGAATTTTAGGGACAAAAATAACATGTACCCCAATCAAGGCAAAATAGAAAAAATAGAAAGAGGCGATTAAAACGCTCATGTTAGGGGACGCGGATAACGGCAGTGCCGCTGAGGAGGTCGTGCAACGCCCGTTTGTCTTTTCGAAACAGCCCGATAAAAAATCCGATCAGTGTTATAAAAGAGAGAAAATAACCGATAAAACGGAGGGTTAGTTTCCAATAAGGGGCATTTTGGAGGGTTAGGGCATCTACGACACGCGTACGAGCCAGCTTTTTCCCCGGTGTTTGACCGCTTTTGTGCCATAACCAAACGTATGTTATAAGAAAGAGCGCTATTTGGGTAATCGAAGCTATCGGATTAGGGGGGTTGCTCTGGGCTTTAGGGTCATGGACTAAGACATCCAAGCCGCCTGCCGTATTCATTTGATCATAGCCGAAGACAATCATCATGAGGAGGGATATGGGGAGCCCTATCATGAAAATATCGGTTACAAATCCTGCGGCACGAGGCCAAAAAGGGGCAAACAGTGCTTTGGGTTTTGTGGTGTGTGAATATTTTTTTGTTTTTAGGGTTCGCCATCTCATAAGTGAAAGTATAACGATATTACTATTCGTTTACCAAGTTGATTCATAATATCGTTATCCCAAATGACAGCAGCAAGTCAGCGGGTAACGTTTTCTCATTCATCACTCACTCCTTAAGTTTCAAAGTTCAAAGTTCCGGCGTTCATCCTTCTCGCCGGAAAATTATCCTACTAAAATATATTATTGTCAAAAAGAATTGGTCGCTAACGCATAAGTGCGTTAACGTTTGAGTCCGATGAGGGTTTCGAGAAGTGTATCAGAAGTGGTAATTGTTTTACCGTTGGCTTGATATCCGCGCTGGATAATGATCAATTGTGTCAGTGATTTAGACAAATCGACGTTGGAAGCTTCAAGCGCAGAGGATTGCATAAAGCCGCGCCCTGCCGTTGCCGCCGTACCGATGATCGGATCGCCTGAGTTGGCCGATTGGAGATAAACATTTCCGCCATCGCTCACTAACCCCTCGTTATTCGAAAATTTTGCCATCCCGATTTGTGCCAAACCGAAAGAACGCCCGTTAGAGAAAGATCCTACTAACGTACCGCTTTGGTCGATTCGGATACCGACGAGATCCCCTCCGGGATAACCGTCTTGGCTGATACCGCTGGTTCCTGATGGATTATCAAAACTGGTCATACCGTCAAATGAGTTGATCGTACCGAAATTCAAATCGATGGTTTGATTCGGAGCCGAACCGTTATTGGCGGTATAGGTGAGACTTGGAATCGTTGCGAGGGCTAGTGCTCCGGTATTGGTAAAACTGATACGTCCGGCATCTAGATTCGTGAGTTCATTTTTATTGATTGTTCCGCCGATATCACCGGGTGATGGGACACTAACTTCATAAACCCACTCGGTTCCTCCGCTGGAGTTGAGAGCCGTTTTACGGAAATCGAGGCGAAGGGTGTGTTTGGTTCCAAGGGAGTCGAACACATCAATACTCGCCGAGTGAGTAGCGGCATTAAACGATTGGCTCAATCGTGAGATGCTTGAACCGGTGGTCAATGTCCCTGAGAGTGTTTGAAAGTTTTGGGTAAATCGAGTGTTTTCAGTGACCCCTGCTGAGGTTAATCCGGTCACGGCGAGACGAAGATCGTATTCATCGACTCCGGCACTACCGGGATTTTTGATCTCGAATTGCCCTTTTGCATTAATTTCGACAGTAATAGCAGATTCTGTTAAGACGTTATCATTATCTCCGTGATCATCTCCTATAAGACGGGCATCATGCTGCATTTGAGCCCGTAAATCTTCCGTTGATGTGAATTGACGTATAGCGCCGGTTGCAGTGGTTTCACCTATAGGGGTGGCTCCTGCACTAACAAAAGAATATTGAAATGCGGTGATATCGCTTCCACTGGTAAAACCAGTCGCTGCTACATCCGAAGTTACAACCAAGCTAATGTTTTTACTGGCGGAGGTTGTCCCACGTGTATTATCATTAGTAAGGATCAAAATAGCCGGATTTGAAGGATCTGGTGCCGCACTCACACCGGTCGTTGCAGTATTGGCATTGATTTTGGCGGCTATCATACTGGTCGCTTGAGATGCCGTTTCTGTCCCGGCGAATACCAATGACATGGAAACCCCGTTCACGTCAAATGCTAAAGCACCGGCAGCAGGTGCGGCGATTGTATCGCTGTAGGTTGAGGGCTGATAGCTCGTCCACATCCCTTGACCGGTTTGGAGATTCAACGCATTTCCGCTGGCATCAAATAAAACGTTAAAAAATTCAGGGCGATCATCATCCGCAGTGTTGGCTAAGCCATCGACACCGGTTGTGTTAAGACTATTAGTATCAAGATTATAGATTGGTTTGAATTGTTCTACTTGATCCCCTGAACTGAGGTTTGCTTTGATCACTACTTCCGTAGTTGATTGTGCCGGAGTCGTTAACCCCGGCGGGATTTGGATATTAGCGATCGGTGCGGTAGCATCAACAAGACCGGTAGTCTCATCGCGTACCCATCCTTGCACGATAAATCCGTTGTTATCGACAAAATTTCCTGCCGCGTCAAATTTAAAATCCCCCGAACGGCTATACTTATAGGTATTTCCCCCATCGGAACTGACGATGAAAAAACCATCACCCTGAATCGCGACGTCGGTATTTTTATCGGTATTTTGGATTGACCCTTGAGAGTGGATACGGGTAACCGAGCTGACGGTTGTTCCAAGACCGATTTGAACGGCATTTTTACCCCCGATTTGCCCCTGTGGAGCAGTCGCGATCTGGTTGGTTTGGGCTAACAAATCAGAGAAGTTTGCACGCGAATATTTATATCCGATCGTGTTTACGTTAGCAATATTGTTAGATTCAACGTCCATTGCAACCTGATGCGATTGCAAACCGGTAACCCCTGCGAAAAGTGATCGTAACATAATATGTCCTTTATGACAAAGTAAAATTTAAAAGCAAAAATTATTCCAAAAATGACTATCGGCCATGCATTTGCAACGCTTTTTGGATTAATTCATCTCCGGTAGTGATACACTTGGCATTGGCCTGATACGCACGCTGCATAATGATCATATCGGTAAGCCCTACGTCGAGTCTTACATTGGAATTTTCGAGTTTTCCGCTGTACACTAACGACCCAGTGACCGCTTCCCCGTTTTGATTGGTCCAAAAAATAGGCTCGCCACTATCAGCAGAAGATTCAAATGTATTGTCTCCACTGCGGTTAAGTCCTTGATCGTTTTGAAAGTGGTAAACAGCAATTCTCCCGATAGCACTTTGGCGTCCATTGGAAAAATCGGCAACGATAACGCCGTTGGAATTAATACCATACTTGGTTAATGTTCCCCCGGATACCCCGTTAGATCGAGATGTTCCGGTGATAGTAGTGCCGTCGATAGAGATAACGCCGTCAAAACCGCTGCCCAAATCAAGAGCAACAGGGGTGCCGTCATTGTCCATAGAGGCAATATTAAAACTGCTCAGCCCCCCTGTTCCGTTGAAAATGGCTTGACCGTTTTTCGTATCGTAAACGGTGCTTCCGTCATTTGAGGTAACGGTAGCGACGACATCCCATGCCACTTGATCTAAGGGCTGAACGGCACTTAGAGTAAAGGAGAGGCTTAAGCGGTTCCGCTCATTATTGGCACTGACAACGTCAGCACTAATCGTACGCGTAGCGTTATCGGTTCCGAGGTTACCGAAAAACTGCGCTTGTGTTGTCGGCTCAACGGGATAAGCAATACGGGTTGGGAATTCCAGTATCCCTTGGGAATCTACCGATCCAAGAGCTACATCATCGGTTGGATCATTCACGACATAAGCGCCGGTTACTCCGTTTAAATCGAAATCGCCGTAATCAAAAGATCCGTTGTAGGCAAAATTGCTCAGCATTGTCCCCGTTACGTATTTACCATCGGTAGTGGTGAGTCGTGCAACCGATGAATTGGGATCACCGGCTGTCTTTTGATACTCATCAAAGACAAAATTTCCGGCACGTGTATAGTAAGAGTTGTTTCCCGATACGACACCGAACCAGCCGTTTCCGCTGATTGCAAGGTCATTAAAACGATCGCTTGAGAGGAGTGTTCCGTTTTGCATCTGCGTTGTTGTCGATTGAAGACGGGAACCGATACCGATATCATTGGTTGTCGGGGTAGAAGCACCCGCACTTACCAGCATATTGGAAAAAAGATCGGTAAATTCAGCGGTTGAGCCTTTGAATCCGACGGTATTGACATTGGCAAGGTTATCGGCGACGACATCCAATCCGTATTGATGGGTCATAACACCCGATATTCCCGAAAAATAGGCCTGATTCACGATAGTTTCCTTATTTGCCTGTCACTTCTTTGATCGTACTGAAGTCAACATAGTTTGATCCGAGTTTGGCATAGGTGGTTCCGCTGTCAAATTTGATCGCTTCGATCGGATAGAGTCCGACACGTGTGGTTGCAGTAGTATTGTCGGCTTTCGTATACGTTGCTTCAATATAATAGATTCCTGCATCAACACTCTCCCCTCCGGAATTCGTTCCATCCCATGTATATTTTGATACACCCGATTCAGTAGCACCAACATTCATGGTTTTTAATGTTTTCCCGTCCTTATCTAAAATATTGATCTTCCCGGTGGTTACATTGTCCGGAAAGTAGAGTTCAAAGTCAACATCTTCACCCTTTTCTCGAACAATGCCGTTACTTCCCGTATCGGCAATTTTACCGATGGCAGAAATTCCGGTATATTGTAAGGAGGCGTTGAGGGATGTTGCCAACGTTTCAAGTGCTTTATTGGTATTTTCATTTGCCTCTAATGTCGCAAGCTGTGACGTTTGTGTTAAAATTTTCTCACTGTCCATCGGAGCGGTCGGGTCTTGGTATTTGAGTTCCAAGAGCAACAATTTAAGGAAGTCGTCTTTTCCTAAAACACTTTTATCTACGTTCGTCGCAGCCGTAGTTGCACCTGTGTAAGCGGCATCTGCTGTGTAAGCGCCATAAGCATTAATAGCCATAATATCCTCCTTGGATTACGCGTAATTCGGGATTACGATTTCAAGAGCTGAAATCTGCTCTTCATTTAGTTCGAGTTCTTCGAACGACTCATAGGCACGGAAACGGTTTTGTTGATGTTCTTGTTGCTGTTGAAACCCTTGTTGGCCATTTTGTCCTTCGCCTCCGGACATAAAGTTCATCGTAGCATTGGTGATCCCCTGAGAGGCGAGCTGTGCTTTGAGCTCAGTGGCATTGTGTGCTAAAAAGGCGATACTGTTTGTACTCGATTGAATATTGACGTGGACATTGTTGCCGCGCTGTATAAGTGTCACTTCAACTTCACCGAGCTTTTCGGGATTGAGTTTCATAGTGAGACGTGTGAAAGGGGGCTTGTACTCTTGTACCGCCTCTTTGAGATCACTAGCAAAAAGGCGCATACTTTGTGAGGCCTCTTTCGATTTTACTTCTAGGGAATCGGCTTTGAGCGTGTGGGAAGCTTTAGCCCCTTCTCCCTCGATTTTAAGAGAGGTTGATGATTCTTTATCACCCTCCTTGGTCTCATTACCTCCGTGTAAAAGGGTTGTCAGTGCGTCGGACTTCATCCCTGTCGACGCCGTTACGGTAGATGTTTTATCTGAATGGAGTGCATCAGACGAGGTAGTAACCGACGTCTCACGTTTATCGAGATTTTGCAGGAGCGCTTTTAGGGGCTGCTCTTGTGATTTCTCAGAAACCGAATTGGTAGAAAGCTCTGAAGAGGCTGTGGTAGAGTTTTTTTGCTCTTTCCCTTTTAGGTCACTTAAGAGCTGAGTAATGGCCTCAAAAGGTGACTCTTCCCGAATCGTTGCGGGAAGAGCGGCAAGCGCTTTGGTATCCAACAGCGGTTTTGTGAGTAATTCGGTGGGAAACGAAGCTTTCTCCTCTGTATCGTTCACTAAGGTAGAAAGGGTGATCGATTGAGGGTCAAGATCCATTTTTTCAGCCAATTTTACGAGTCCGGCCAATGTTTTCGGCAACGACTTCGGATCGACCTGATATTCAGGGTTTTTAGCCGTAATCTCATTTTTAAGATACTCTTTTGCCCGATTGATGAGAGAACGAACCTGATCGTTGGATAAATTATTGAGTAACTCATTAGAGACAAGTGACGATGCTTTCTCGTCACCGCCTGTTAATAGGGATTGGAGCTCTTTGAGCTGAGATGCCTTACTGTCACCATTTTTGACGGAGTTGTTTTTAGGATCGATTATCGCTTTGAAATCATTCGATTTTACAATCTTCCCCTCATCCCCCTTGGTCTGCATCCCGAATGAGCTCAAAAGCTTGGAAAACATGTCATTCGATTTCGAGGATGAAGAATTTTTTGAATTCCCCCCTAATAAATCGGCGAGCGACGTTTTCGTCTGGGTCTCTTTATTCTGAATGATCATAGGCGATCCTTGTGCGAGCGTACACTATATCCGCTCTTTTGTTAAAGTAGTTAAGTAAAGCAAAAAATATTCCACTTAAAAAAAGTAATCAAACGGTAACACTCTTTAAACTGCTTAACATTTCCTTAACCTTACTTGCGATATAATCCGCGAAAATCTTTGCCCTATCAAAGGACAGCAATGCAAAAAATTCGTAACATCGCCGTAATCGCACACGTTGACCACGGTAAAACGACTTTAGTTGACGGGTTGCTTAAGCAATCTGGTACATATGGAAGCCACGAGCAAGTGAATGAAAGAGCTATGGACTCTAACGCCCTTGAAAAAGAGCGCGGGATTACCATTCTTTCTAAAAATACAGCGATTCGCTTTGGCGATCATAAAATTAACGTTATCGACACTCCGGGCCACGCCGATTTCGGTGGAGAAGTTGAGCGTGTATTGAAAATGGTTGACGGGGCTTTGATCCTTGTTGATGCATATGAGGGTGTTATGCCTCAAACTAAATTTGTTGTTAAAAAAATGTTGGCTCTTGGACTCAAGCCAATCGTTGTTATCAACAAAATCGATAAACCATCCGCTGATCCTGAGCGCGTAGTCGACGAAGTATTTGACCTTTTCGTAGCAATGGACGCGACGGAAGATCAACTCGATTTCCCAATCATCTATGCAGCAGCTCGTGATGGTATGGCGAAACTCAATATGTCTGACCCTGATGGTGACTTCACTTGCTTGTTCAACACTATCCTAGAAAAAGTGCCTGAGCCTACTGGTGATCCTGAGAACCCAACACAATTACAAGTTTTCACATTGGACTACGATAATTATGTTGGTAAAATCGGTATCGCCCGTATCTTCAACGGTAAAATTGCAAAAGGGGATAACATTCTCCTTGCAAAAGCCGATGGCGAAATGGTCAAAGGGAAAATTTCTAAACTTATCGGATTCATGGGTCTTAACCGTATGGAGATCCAAGAAGCAGAAGCGGGTGATATCGTTGCTGTTGCCGGTATCGAAACGGTAGATGTTGGGGATACTATCTGTGATCCACAAAATCCTATGCCACTTGATCCGATGCACATCGAAGAGCCTACCTTGACCGTTGTTTTCTCGGTTAATGACTCTCCCCTTGCAGGTCAAGAGGGTAAACACGTTACGGCGAACAAAATCCGTGAGCGTCTTGATTCTGAAATGAACACCAACGTAGCAATGCGTTACGAAACCGTCGGAGAAGGTAAATTTATCGTTTCCGGTCGTGGTGAGCTTCAAATCACGATTCTTGCAGAAAACATGCGTCGTGAAGGTTTCGAGTTCGGTATCGGACGTCCTGAAGTTATCGTAAAAGAGATCGAAGGGGTCAAATGTGAACCGTTCGAGCATCTTGTTGTTGACCTTCCGGCAGACAATGCAGGTACGATCATCGAGCGTCTCGGTCGTCGTAAAGCGGAAATGAAAGCAATGGTACCGATGGGTGAGGGCTTTACTCGCGTAGAGTTCGAAATCCCTGCACGTGGTTTGATCGGTTTCCGTGGTCAGTTCTTGACCGATACCAAAGGTGAGGGTGTAATGAATCACTCATTCTTGGAATTCCGTCCTTACACAGGAAATGTTGAGAGCCGTCAATACGGAGCGTTGATCTCTATGGAAGACGGTGTTGCGTTAGCGTACTCATTGTTCAACCTCCAAGATCGCGGTGTCCTTTTCACAGCGCCTCAAACGAAAGTGTACAAAGGTATGATCATCGGTGAGCACAGTCGTTCAAACGACCTTGACGTTAACCCGATCAAAGGTAAAGCACAATCGAACGTCCGTTCTTCTGGAGCAGACGAAGCGATTAAACTCGTTCCACCACGTGATATGAACCTTGAGCGTGCATTAGAGTGGATCGAAGACGATGAACTTCTCGAAGTTACACCGGTTAGTATCCGTATCCGTAAACGTTGGTTAGATCCAAGTGATCGTAAACGTTACGGCGCTAAAAAGTAAGTAGCGCTTGCGCGCTTACTTCCCCATCTCTTTCCCTGCAATCATACCGCTGGCCCACGCAAAGTTAAAATTATATCCCCCTCGGCGTCCTACTATATCCAAAACTTCTCCTGCAAAATAAAGCCCTTCGACCAACTTTGATTCCATTGTTTTGCTATTCACTTGTGCCGTAGAGACACCGCCTCCGCTAACTTCGGCATGTTTGAAACCATGGGTATCGGTCACCTCAAACTTCCATTCACCGATCAAGTGGGCGATTTTTTTGATCTCTTTGGGATTTAGGGAGGATACGGTTGTGGAGAGTACTATGGCGGCATCTTCGAGGAGGTAGGTGATGATTTTAGCGGGGAGTAGGCCACAAAGAGCGGTATGGACGTCGTGTTTTGGCACGGAAGCGAACAATTTTTCAATCACATTTGCAAGGGTGGCTCTATCATAGCGCGGGAGGAGATTGAGCGCTACACTAACGCGTTGTTTGTTATGGAGGGCATAGGAAGCCTTCTGGCTGATATCGAGGATAGCCAGACCTGAAATACCGTACGCGGCAAACAAAATATCCCCTTGGACTTTTTCTTTTGGTTTGCCGTCAATAATGAGGGTTACTTCGGCTGTCGTTTTAACCCCCGCCATTTTAGGGTGGTTTCTGGAGTTTAGATGGAGCTGTACAAGGCTCGGATAGGTGGGGAGTACCTCATGTCCGAATGCACGGGCGAAGCTGTAGCCATCTGCCGTTGCACCGAGTTGCGGAGCCGCTTGTGAGCCCGTAGCGATTAAAACGTTGTTATAGCTTTGTTTGTCTTGATCGGTTTGGACGTTGAAAAGGGAATCGTTTTTAGTAATCGCGGTTACTTTGGACTCGGTGATGATTTTAACTCCTGCTTCGCTGATGGCACTTTTGAGGGCGATCAATACAGATTTTGCTTCATTGGAGAGGGGATAACATCGCCCATCCTCTTTGATATCCAATAGGAGTCCGATGGAGTGGCAGAATTTTTCGAAATAGGCAAAATTGAGCTGTTTAAGGGCGTAAGTGACGAATTGAGGATCATTCCCAGCGTAATCCTCAGACGAGGCGGTGGTGTTGATGATATTGCACCGCCCATTGCCCGATGCTAATATCTTTTTGCCCACGCTACTGTTATGTTCATAAATAGTGACATTTGCTCCAGAGCGTGCCGCAAATAGGGCTGCCATTAAACCGCTTGCACCGCCGCCGATAATTGCTATTTTTTTCATTGAAGGTATTGTACTATAAAAGAAGAATGAGGCAGAGAAAGAGGGGGTAATTCCCCTCTTGAAGGAGAATTATTTAAGCATATCCGAACGAGGGAAAGTAAAGGTGGATTGACGGGTTACCGCCACTTTATCTTTTGCATCTACGGCATACGCATTGATGGTAATCGGGATAACGGTATCTTTACGATCATCATTCACCAACATCTCATCGGTATAAAGAACAACGACTTTTTTCTTGACAACACCCGGTTTTACTTTGAACGGTTTTTCAGGCTGATCAATTTTGATTTTACCTTCCATTCCTGCAGGGGCAACAATGTCGAAATAATACTCATGGTCTTCGTTCAGGGTATTTTGTAACAAGAACGTATAGGCATTTTCAACTTGTACTTTTCCCTCATCATTCTCATGAATTGAGTATAAACGGTTCTCTTTATTGATGTTAAGGAGCATATACTCTTTTTTGCTTCCCATCATACCTAAAATGACACTGACGATGATCAAGATCGCTATGTAGCCCAAAATTTTTGGACGGAGATAGTGTGTTTTACCTTTCATGTAAAGGGTCTCTTTTTCACTTGACCATTCAACAAGACTCGGCTTGCCAAGTTTACCCATAACCTCGGTACACGCATCGACACATTCTAGACAGTTGATACACTCTAGCTGAAGTCCTTTACGAATATCGATATGGGTCGGACATACCGTGACACAGCTCTCACAGGTCGTACACTCTGCTTTAGGATTAACTGAAAGAAGATCATTTTGTTTGATAAACATTTTCTCTTTATGCTCGTTATAGATATCTCCGCCGCGATTCGGGTTATAAATCGCCATAACGGTATCATCGTCATACAAAACAGATTGGATACGTGAATACGGGCAGACGTAGACACAGAAATTCTCTTGCAAGAAAATAACGTCATAGACCAAAAAGAGAACAATCCCGATAACCGTCCCCATCAATACCGTATGTTCCATCGGATTTTGAATATAGGCAAAGAAATCTTCCGGCGGTACGAAATACCACATCAAATCCGCAGCTGCAATAAACGCTAAACCGGTCCACAGTAAAATTCCTACCAGACGTTTGAGCTTGTTTTCAAACTTAGAGTAATCGGGCTCTTGCTGTTTATTTTTGATCCGTTTGCGAAGTCCCAAAAGTTTTGTTTCGATCAAATCACGATAGACGACGCGGAAAATAGTCTGAGGGCACATCCATCCGCAGAAAACCCGCCCGCCCAATACGGTGATTCCGAAGACACCGATGAATAGAATCATCAGTAAGAACGGCATCAAATAAAGTTCTTGCATATCGAATTGGATAAACATCAAATGGAGCTTCAGTTTATCAAAACTAAGCAAGAAAAGGTGATTTCCTTCTATAGTAATCCATGGCACGGCTAATGCAAAAAGGGTTACCAACCCATAAAACCAATACCGCTTAATACGCCAAGGAGTCCACCCCGACAAATACTCTTTCCCGCTCGGGGTTGATTCATTACTCATACATTCTCCCTCATACTTGATTCATCGACCGGACATCGAATGGTGCCGATCACCGTTGCTTCCGCATCGGCATCATCTCCGATGCCGATTATACCACTCACCACTTCTTTGAGTTCGCGTGATTCTATATAGTCTTTCAGGGAGCTTCGGCTCACCCCTAAAACACGAGCAATCTCGCTTACGCTTTTTCTTTTCTTCAATAAGTCAATAATTTTTTCCAAGTGAATATCAAATTTAGAGGATGATTTGGAGCCTCGTGGACGTCCAATCCCTTTTTTTGCATCATCTTGTAATACTTGACGGAGCTGATCAATAAGACCTAGAACGACCATTGTATCACTTTTCCGGTCAATTATAACGCCCGGTTTAACAAAATGGATTGTATTATTATTTTTAAGAAGGCAGCTGAACATTTGGACTACATCTTCAATACAGCTACTCAATGTCCATGTGTCGTAAACGATCAAGGTGTCACCATCTAGGGAACGAAAAAATCGTACTACTTCGTGACGGTCAATAAGCCGTTTGTTTTGAGAGGTTTGATCCACCATCTCTTCATGGATGGTAATCTCTTTTTGATCGGCATAACCGTTGATCAATTTAAGCTGCTCATAGACACCGTCAAAGTCTTTGTCGGGACGGATATAACTAACAGTCATGTATGATTAAATCCTTTTCATTATTTAGTTTCATCGTCATTTTATCGAATTGTGACGACTAAAGTCAATGCAAATGATTATTTTGTCGTCATAATGTTTTGATCAATAAGGACAATCTCACAGTGTAATTCTATATTGAATTCATTTTTTACTCGTGTCTGGGCTTCATTTATAAGGTTTAACGCATCGGCATAGGTTCCGCCACCCGTATTAACAAGAAAATTGGCATGGACGTCACTAAAGGTCATCGCTCCGATACGCTTACCTTTTAAGCCAACCGCTTCAATGAGACGCCCTGCATAATCACCCGGAGGATTTTTAAAACAGCTTCCGGCACTCGGATCATGGGGTTGATTGGAACGCATCTGATTAAACATATCGTACCGTTCTAGCGAGTACCCTTTTTCTGCTTCAAATACGGCTTCAAAAACTACTTCATCAATCGACGTTTTTCGGTAGCCGTACTCAATCTCGTTTTTTTGTTTCCAGCCGCTCATCGTTCGGATGGCAATGAGGTGGTTAAAAATCTCAAACTCTTTGAGCCCCGCATTCATCTTCAGCATCCCACCGAGGGTGCCGGGAAGTTTCGAGAGATATTCGAAATGGGCGATATCATTCTTTTTGCAAAAGGAGACTACACGTCCCCCCGGCGTGGCGGCACCGATATGGAGGCCGTCTTCTTCGAGACGGATAAAGTCATACTCTTTGGAGAGGATCATGAGCGGCGGCGGTGCAGGGGAGATTAGGACATTGTTGGCGGCACCGACGATAAAACATCCCTCAGGGACAACGTCATTTTCGATTAAAGCGACCTCTACTACAGGACCGATGCGGATAGAACTGAATTTTGAAAAATCAATGCGCTTAACGTTCATACTATTACTGCATAAAAGTAGGGATCAAGTTAAACATTCGGATCGTAAAATCCTGCATCTCATTCATCATCCACGGCATGGTGAGGATAATGACGATGACAATTCCGATGATTTTCGGAATAAAGCTGAGGGTCATCTCGTTGATTTGGGTTGTCGCTTGAAAGATACTGACTGCAAGCCCCAGAAACATTCCTACTAGAAGTGCGGGCAATGATAGAATAAGAGCAATTTTAAATGTCTCGATCCCTAGTCCGATCAATTCAGACTGCATCATTTATGAGTACCTCAATTCAGTGTATTCGAGAGGAATCATAAACTCTCTCGGGTCGATGGCCGCGTCAAAAAAGCCGTGTTTGTAACCAAGATCAAATAAAAGTTCAATCGCTTTGTATTGCGTTTCATTCAAAGTAATCGATTCATCGTTCGCGTAAAGTTCGAGATATTTCTCCAATGTCTCACCGTCGATGCGGACAAGATTACGCTCCATTAACATTTTGGAGAGGTTCTCTTTATGATCCCGCGCTATCTGAACCGCTTTAGTTAAAAGGTTTTCATATTCGATCGCCGAAGTAAGTGGGAGTGAGCGGCGAATCGCCATACCGCCCAGCGGCAAAGGGAGATCTCCTCCGCTTAGCTCACACCAAATATCCCACATCTCACGCTCAACCTCTAAAGAATCGTTATACCCTAAGATAGATTCATGGATCAAAACACCCGCATCAACGGTACCGTCTAAAACGGCTTGTTCTATCTCTAAAAAATTCATATAAACGATTTTGGCATCGGGATAGGCGATACGAAAGAGGAGCGCATTGGTCGTATATTTCCCGCTGAGAGCTACTTTGAACCTTTTTTTAAGAACGGTCTCTTTTTTGCGGATCAACTTTGGGCCGTATCCTTGTCCAAAACTTACCGCTGTACGCAAAAGGGCATAATCTGCTCTAATGTGGGGGTAAAGACCGAAACTGATCGCGGTAATGTCATAGGTTCCTTTGAGGGCTTCGGTGTTGAGGGTCTCTATGTCGAGGGCTATATTGTCGAACTGGATATTCTCTTTTCCAACCCAACCGAATTTAATGGCATAGTACATAAAAATATCATCGGCATCGGGGGAGTGGGCTATCACCATTTTTTTCACTTAAAATCCTGTTCAGAACTGCATATCAATTAAATTTTAACCAAATAACGCTAAAATATCTCTATTCCAGAATGCGAATTATTAATATTGCAATTTGCCATATTTTAAAAATATATTTCAAATTGTCATATTATGACGTAATTTTAAAACATATTAGTCTCAGGAGAGCACAGCATGATGGATCCAAATAAACTTAAATCGCTTGAACTTGCGATGAAGCAAATCGATAAAACGTTCGGAAAAGGGACGTTGATGCGTCTTGGGGACAAAGAGATTGAACCTATTAATTCCATCAGTACAGGTTCTATTGGTCTGGACTTAGCCCTTGGAATAGGAGGAATACCCGAAGGTCGCGTTATCGAAATCTATGGGCCTGAGAGTTCGGGGAAAACAACCCTCAGTCTTCAAATTACTGCTGAATGTCAAAAAAACGGCGGTATTTGTGCGTTTATCGATGCGGAACACGCCCTTGATATCGGATACGCTAAAAATCTCGGTGTCGATGTCGAGAATCTTTTGGTTTCGCAACCCGATTACGGTGAGCAAGCACTCGACATCGTTGAAACGATCGTCCGAAGCGGAGCGGTAGATTTGATCGTTATCGACTCGGTTGCGGCATTGACTCCGAAAGTAGAGATCGAGGGGGAGATGAACGATCAGCAAGTAGGCGTTCAAGCACGCTTGATGTCAAAAGCACTTCGTAAACTCACCGGTATCATGCATAAAATGAACTGTACGATTATCTTTATCAACCAAATCCGTATGAAAATCGGAACGATGGGATATGGTTCACCGGAGACGACTACCGGCGGAAATGCGCTAAAATTCTACGCATCGGTTCGTATCGATGTCCGTAAAATTGCTACCCTCAAACAAGGGGAGAGCCAAATCGGTAATCGCGTAAAAGCCAAAGTTATTAAAAATAAGGTAGCACCGCCGTTTCGTCAAGCAGAATTTGATATTATGTTCGGTGAGGGTATCTCGAAAGAGGGTGAACTCGTCGATTATGGTGTGAAACTTGATATCATCGATAAAAGTGGGGCATGGTTCAGTTTCGAGGATACAAAACTCGGGCAAGGACGTGAAAACGTTAAACAAAAATTTAAAGAAGAGCCGGAATTGGCTCGTAAAGTCGAAGAAAAAATTAAAGCGGCTATGGGTGTTTCGGGCATTATAGCTATGGATGAATCTGATATAAGCGAGGTAGATGAATGATTTTTATTGATGAAGTAAGTGCAATTGAAGTAATGGATTCCCGTGGAAATCCAACCGTAAAAGCAACAGTGCAGTTGAGTGATGGAACCCGTGAAAGTGCTATCGTACCAAGCGGAGCAAGTACCGGTAAGCGCGAGGCCCTCGAATTACGAGATGGTGATGCCCGTTATATGGGCAAAGGGGTTCTCAAAGCGGTTGAGAATGTTAACAGCCAAATTGCTGATGCCGTGATGGGTCTCAGTCCGTTTAACCAAGCAATGGTTGATGCGGTGATGAAAGAACTTGACGGAACTGAAAACTACGGTAACCTTGGCGCTAATGCGGTTCTCGGTGTTTCTATGGCGGTTGCACGTGCAGCGGCTACGAGTCTAGGAATTCCTCTTTATCGTTACCTCGGCGGTGCCAATGCGATGGTTCTTCCCGTCCCGATGCTTAATATCATTAACGGCGGAAGCCATGCGGATAACAGCGTTGATTTCCAAGAGTACATGATTATGCCGATCGGATTTACCGATTTCAGCGAAGGGCTTCGTGCATCGGCTGAAGTGTATCACAACCTCAAAAAAATCCTTAAAGATCGAGGGGCTAATACAGCACTCGGCGATGAGGGCGGTTTCGCACCGGATTTGAGCTCTAACGAAGAACCGATCCAAGTAATTATGGAAGCGATTGCGGCAGCCGGATACAAAGCGGGTGAACAAATTGCTATTGCTCTAGACGTTGCAGCATCTGAACTGGTCACTGAGGGAGGGTATCGCCTTGACTCTGAGAACCGAACCGTTAGTTCTGAGCAATTGGTTGATTATTATGCCGATCTTTGTGCAAAATACCCTATTGTTTCTATCGAAGACGGACTAAGTGAAGATGATTGGGCCGGATGGAAAGTTCTTACAGAACGTTTAGGTTCAAAAGTTCAGCTTGTTGGGGACGATTTATTCGTAACAAACGCCAATATTTTGGCTGAGGGAATTGAAAAAGGGATCGCTAATGCGATTTTGATCAAACCGAACCAAATCGGTTCAGTTTCTGAAACGATGCTTACCGTTCGTCTTGCTCAACGCAATGGGTACAAATGTGTTATGAGCCACCGTTCAGGTGAGAGTGAGGATGCGTTTATTGCTGACTTCGCCGTTGCATTAAATTGCGGTGAGATCAAAACCGGTTCGACTGCACGGGGTGAGCGTACCGCCAAATACAACCGTCTTCTTGAAATTGAAACGGAAGTAATGTACGGCGAGTATTTGGGGAGCGCGCTCTTTAACTAATGCATCACGACGATCAACACCTGATAGAGCACGAGGAGGGAGAGAGCCTAAGCGAACGCTATTTCGGCTTATCGACCCAGAAGTTTTTACTCGCTGCAAGCGTTGTTTTGAGTGTTGGTGTGTATATGGGCTTTATTTTCTTTGGGGACAATTCGTTGAGTGTTCTTCTTGAACTTGAAGAACATCAAGATTATCTGAGTGAAGACATTGAACGGCTCAAAGCCGAAAATGCCTCTTTGCAAAAACAGTATTTTGAGCTCAAAGAGCTTGATGCTGATTCACAATAGTGACGGGAGATTTATGAAATACTCGATTTGCCTCTCGTTTTTACTCCTCTCTCCCCTTTTCGCGCGAGAAAATCCATTTTTCCCCCTCGATGAATCCAAAAAACAAAAAGTGACCTCAAATATTCCGGATGCACGTCCGCAAATGGGAACAATTAGCTACACTTTTCCTGATCAATCTCGAGTATTAAAAGAGGTCACGCTAAGTGTTCAAAATCTTGATGGAAGTATCGAAGAGAGAAAAATACAGGTGGATCAAACTATCGATTGGCACCGTCCTCTTGTCCTTTCACAAGGGGGGAAATCTGCACACACGGTTGCTGCAAAAAATTCTTCTGTAGCCAATTTCGGATTTGTACAATTTTATTCAAAAGGGAAGAGTCTGAGTGTAAAAGCACCTGATGCTCTGGTTCGTCATTTTGTCTTAAGTGATCCTAATCGGATTGTTCTCGATTTTAAGCATGCCGCTTCTTTTAAATCCGAGAAAAAGGCCCTGAATGCTGCTCCGTACCTTGATGTGACTTTGGGAAATCATGGACAATTTGCTCGTGCTACCATTACCCTTGATGGACATTACAGTTATACATTGAATAAAGCGGGCGGGTTGATCACGATAACGTGCAAGTAAAATAAAAGTGCGTTGATTAGTAGGGAGAGATTTCTCTCCCGTGGGAGAGAAGGGGAGATTACGCTACGGCAGCTAAAGCAGCGTCGTAGTTCGGCTCTTCTGTGATTTCAGGAACGATCTCTTTGTACGTTACGATTCCTTCTTCGTTTACTGCGAAGATTGCGCGGCATGTTACACCTGCAAGAACTGAACCTCCAAGCAATACACCGTATGCGTTTGCGAAATCTTTGTTACGGAAATCTGAACATACTGTCAAATTATCGATGCCCTCAGCTTGGCAAAAACGGCCTGCTGCGAACGGAAGATCAAGTGATACGATAGTAGTGATAACGTCTTTAAGACCAGCAGCTTTTGCATTGAAGTTACGTGTTTCAGTTGCACATACACCTGTGTCAAGTGAAGGAACAACGATAATGAGTTGTTTTTTACCTTGTGCTCCGCCTACTTTTACATCGCCAAGACCTGCTGAGTTAACAACTGTAATTTCAGGTGCTTTGTCACCTACATTTACACTGTTTCCTAAAAGCTCTACATCTGTACCTTTGAATTTAGTCGTTGCCATTTAAAGCTCCTGTTTTTTTGTTTGGTACGGAAATTGTACTTAAATCGGATAATTTATCTCTGAATTATAGAAGAGATGTTTTGGTTTAAGGTTTGTTACAGTTTACAGCGGGGGTTTATCGGAATATCAGAGTAAGATCGTCCCTCGTCTAAGGAGTACGCTTCGATCGCTGCTCGTCCGATCATAGCGGCATTATCGGAACAGTATTGCATCTCTGAAAGCAAAAGAGCGGCTTTATACGGCTGTAATAGCTCACTGACACGTTCTCGAAGATAGAGGTTGGCACTCGCCCCGCCGACGATAGCGAAACGCTTAGGCGGATTGGATTTAAAATATTTTTTGAGCTTTTGAATCAAATGTTCGGTTGCCGTTTTCTGAAATGCGCTAGCGATATCGGGGTAGGTTGAGGGATCATTCGCCTCTACGGCCAGACGTACCTGATTTTTTAATCCTGAATAGCTAAACGCAATCAACGGAGACTGCCATAGAGGAACGGTGAAGGTAAATCGAGCCATATCACCGGTTTCGGCGAGTTTTTCGATCAGAGGCCCTCCAGGGTATCCTAGTGCCATCATTTTCGCTACCTTATCAAAACTCTCTCCGTAACTGTCATCCATTGTCGTCGCTATTGTTTCCATCTGAGAATATGAATCCACTTCAATGAGTTGGGTATGTCCTCCTGAAACCAGTAAGACGGTAATAGGGAGGAGGGCCTCTTTTTCGATAAAGAGAGAATAGATGTGCCCCTTTAGATGATTGATAGGCAAGATGGGGAGAGAGAGGGAAATGCTCAGTGCTTTTGCCATCGTTACCCCTTCGATAAGCGTGACACCTAATCCAGGTTCATTGGTTACGGCTATTGCTTTTAGTTGGTCGAACCACGGCGCACACTCGCTTAAAATAGCAGGAAGAGCTTGTGCGTGCAAACGGCTGGCGAGTTCTGGAACCACACCGCCGTATTTGGAGTGCTCTAGTTCTTGGGAAATCTTTTTATGATAGATGAGTTTTTTGGTAGCAATCTCTGTGATAGCGATTGAGCTGTCATCGCATGAGCTTTCGATACTGAGGATCATTGAACTAACCACTCTTTGACCCACGGCCATTCTCCGAAACCAGACGCAGTATTAATATGTCCGCCATCCTCAATCACTTTCATCTCTACTCCGAGCGCTTTTTGAAGATCAGATGCCTCTTCCATACTCATATAGGGATCATTGGTTGATGTGACCAACAATACCTCGTCGGCAAAAAGATTTTTAGGTGCTTCGAGAGGGAAAAAAGTTTTAAGGGTTTCGATTTCACAGGTTAAATGAGGAGGCGCGACTAAAAGTAACCGTTTTATAGAGGCAATTTCACCCTCATTACATAAATGAAACCAGAGTATATTGGCAAGCGAATGGCAGATAACGATATCGGGTTGAAAATCGCTCAAGAGGGCTTTGACCTGTTTCATCCAACGGTTTTTACTCGGGAAATGGGGATTATCTAAAAGGGGAAAACTAACGGTACCATAGTTTTTGACGATTTCACCGGAAAGCCATGCTTGCCAGTGGGGATCGTCGCTTCCGCCCCAGCCGTGTAGCATCAAAACTTTTAGCATGAGAGCCCTCGAACAAAGGTACGTACCTCTTTGTCAAGTGCAAAAATGGCCTCAACCGACTCAGGGGCTTGGGTAAAACAGTCATACGAACGTAAAATCATCGTAGAGATATCAATAAATCGGATCTCTCCGGCAATAAAGCGTTCAATGGCCGCTTCGTTAGCCGCATTAACAATAACACCTTTTTGGGGGTTGCGAAGGAGATCGTTTTTGATCTCCCAGATCGGATAACGCTCTTTTTCGATAGAGCGAAATTCGAGGGCACCTACACGAGTCAAATCGATTCGATCGACAATCGGGGTATCCACTTTTCCCATGAGAGCATAGGCGATTGGGAGACGCATATCGGCGTGGGCAAAATGGGCGGTTGTTGAGCCGTCTTTGTAATCAATTAGGGCATGAATCAGCGATTTGGTTTCGATAAGGGCATCGTATTCTCCCTCACCGAAAAGCCATCGCGCTTCGAGGAGTTCAAAGAGTTTATTAACCATAGAGGCACTGTCTATGGTTATCTTTTGTCCCATCGACCAGTTGGGGTGCTTTAGGGCATCTTGAAGGGTGGCGGAAGCGAGTCGCTCCAGAGCCCAATCCCGAAATGCACCGCCGCTGGCGGTAATGACCATACGGCTGAGAGGGCGCGGTGTTTGATTGAGGTACCACAGTCCGAAATGTTCCGAATCGATGGGGATAATAGTGGAGGTATCGACAAACGCACCGCCGACAACCAAAGATTCTTTGTTGGCGAGGGCTAGTTTTTTACCGCATTCGAGTGCTTTGAGAGTGGGGCGAAACCCTGCGAATCCGACCAAAGCGTTGACGACATGCTGCGAGGATGACTCTTCAATCGCATCAAGAATCGCCGCTTCACCGGAGCGGACATGGGGATGATTAACACGGGAACAATCTTCTTCGTCCATGACGACAATACGTTTAGGAGAGTGTTTGAGGATTTGTTGGTTGAGAAGATCGATATTGCGTCCTGCAACGAGAGTATCGACGCTCAGGTGAAACTGTTCGGCGATATTGAGGGCGTTGACTCCGATGGAGCCTGTGGAGCCCAGTAGGATCAAACAAGACCTCGAAGGAGTACGAGCATAATGACTGCGGCAAACAAATAGCCGTCAATTCGATCTAATACTCCGCCATGCCCGGGAAGGATGGAGCCGCTGTCTTTGACGCCTGCTTGGCGCTTGAGATAACTCTCAAACAAATCGCCGAATACCGCACCGATAGCCGCAGCCATAGAGATAATAACCGCTTGGGTGATATCAACGATGCTGATTCCGATAAAAAAGCCGGCAACTGTTGCCACCGCGATACCGCCATAGACACCTTCGCGAGTTTTGCTCGGACTCGAGACGCTGAAAGGGGTTTTTCCGATACTGCGCCCTACCACATAGGCACCGACATCAGCTGATGCGACGACAACAAGGAGCCATAACATAGCTCCCATCCCGTACTCTTGGTACATGCTGAGCATAAAAAGCATTCCCGCCGTCGGATAGATGAAAGGGAGAAAATTCTTAGGAGAGATATTCTGGGTATAGGCAACGGCTGCGGCGAAAATCAATCCGGCAATCACAAACAGATCTTCACCGTAGGGATAAAGGGCTGCCGCTAGCCAAAGAATAGCCGCATAGGCATACAAAGAGTTATTGTTGATACCGAACAAACGGGTCGCTTCGTGAAATGCGAGGAGATAAATGACCCCCATCACACTCCACATAAGCCAAAAGTTGTTGATAAGTCCGACGATCAAAACGCCGATGACAAGAAAGACGGCAGTAACAATGCGCTCTTGGATTGAATTTTTTGCAGTTTGCATAGTATGATTAACCAATGGTTTTAAAATTTCGAAATTATACCATTTATTTTATTATACGAGAGATGTTAAATCACCCTAGAGCCGCATATCAGACTAAACTTTAATATCAAGGAGATGGAGCGGCTTTTCGGGATTTCCGGACTCCTCTTTTTTCTCTTTGTGAGGAAAACGCCTCTCCTCTTGTTCAGCTTGTTCTTTGGTATGCTCACGGTCAGGATCAACGCCTTGATTCTCTTCGGTGGGACGTACCTCTTCGATCTCTTGTTTCTCTTGTTGTGACGCAGTAGCCGCAGCAAGTGCTTGTAATTCAAATCGGTTTAAAATGGCATTCTTTTCGCTTGCTACCGTTGCCATTTGTTGATTAACATAGATAGCATTGCCGATAGGACCGATCGCCATAGATTTACCCTTTTTGGATTGATAAAGTCTTGTAGTTGGTATAAAGGACGTTAGCGCCCTCGAGTATTTTCACTTCTCTTCGGGGGGTATAATCGACCAAATAGTTCCCTTTCTCAAATACGGAGAAATCGACACACAGTTTTGCTGAGGCTTCAAGGAGTTTTTCGGGAAGCTGCTGTTTGTCGGTCGAGATGATGACATGGGCGGAAGGGCGGTCTTTCAGGTGCATCCAAATATCGCGTGCTTTTGCATTGCGGAGGAGTTCAATATTTCCTTTTTCGCTTTTCCCTAACGAAACTTTGACCCCCTCAATCCAAAATTCGGCAATCGAATCGCCGTTTTTTTGTTTTGATGCGGTTGATTTAGGGGGAAAGAGGAGGGTTATCTCATCGGGAGTGGAAGCTTCCGCTACCGTTTGGATAAAAAGTTCAAGATGTCGGATTTTGGCTTCAAGGTTGCTCCGCTCTTGATGGAGTCCGAGTGCTTTTTGTTTCGCTTTTTTAGAGCGTTTGAAAAAACTGTTTGCACATCCGGAAGCGGTTGTACATCCTGCGGGAAGCTCCAACTGAATCGGGGTTCCGTCAAAATTATGAAGTTCCGCTATTTTGTCATAGGGTTTTATGGTGTCCAGATTGGCTAATACCAAATGCCCCGCATTTTGTGCCTCTTGAGATTCTTGTATCAATGCCCCTTCTTCATCGAGTCCTGCTAGATGTTTTTGAAGCTGGAGCAGCCGTTTTTGCAGTAGAGTTTTTTTCTCGTTTTTGAGTTGTTCAAGCTTATCATTGCTGCGGCGAGCAAACTCCCCCTCTAAATACTCACGCACATCTGCTAATGGGTACTCTTGAGGCTCATAAGGCGGTTTGGGAATTTCACCCAGTTTTTGTCCTACCCGAACACTTCGGGTTGAGATATCCTCATCGATATGGCGCAACGCTTCTAAAACAATCCCCTCTTTATCCAAAAGGATGAGGTTGGTGTGTTTGCCGGTAAATTCGAGCTGTAAAACGGTTGTCTCCGATTTGTACGAACCGCTTGTCGTCGTTGTGATGCGGATGATTTTATCGTTATTATGGAGAGTAATCGATTGGATGGAGGAGCGATTGAGCCGCTTGGCAAGCAATATGTCAAACGGGGCTTGATACATTTTACCGCGGGTTGGGATTTCTCCGATAGTAATTGCCGAATTTCCCCGTGCCATCTCGAAATTCCAGCTGTTTTCACGATTAAAAACCAATTTAATGGTCGTGTCGTTAACTCTGTATGCAGCTACGATATGGGATAATGGCTGCATATACGCAACGATCTGTTTTAAATAAGAAAATCTCATAATTTTACCTCCGCTTTAGAAAAAGAGAATTACAATGACACAACACCGGAGAATAGGATTTTATAAATGAGTATGTTTAACACGATCAAATCTAAATTTATTGTCAATCTTGTGGCAGCAATAGGTGCCATACTTGTAAGTGTCATTGTAGCATACTTCATTGCTACAGGATCGATTAAGACGATCATGATCAGCGACCTTAATACGGTTGCGGATGCGTTGGAAAAAAATATTAACTATATTTCCAAGATAGAGCCTAACGCATATGAAGAAGCGGGTTTTAAAAATGAGATCAAAGAGATAAAAATCGGTAAAAGCGGATATGTCTATTTTATCGATTCCGAAGGAGTGATGACGATTCACCCTAAAGATGAAGGGAAAAATAAGGCGGGACACGACTATATCGACCATATCCGATCCGATAAAGCGGGTGGGGTTTATGAGTATACTTCGGCTACGACGGGACAGGAAAAAATTGCCGCGTACCGCTATATTCCGGCATGGGACATGTGGGTTATTCCCGGGATCAATAAAGCCGATTACTTTGATGAGTTGCAATCAAGCTTTTTTAAATGGTTCTTACTGTTGGGAAGTATCCTCACTGCGATGCTGATAGCAATTAACTATTTTTCAGGAACCAGTATTCTCCATCCGATCGAAGAGCTTGACAAAGTCTCCAGCGATTTGGCTCACGGCAACGGCGATTTAACAAAACGTCTTCCAATTCTCAATAAAAACGACGAGATCGGAATAGCGAGTCTTTATCTCAACCAATTTATTGAAAAAATCCAAAGTACGATCAACGATACGAAGCAAATTACCTCTTCAGCTGTCAATTCTACCGCTACGTTGAACAGTGCGGCGGCCAATCTCTCTGCCCAATCGGAAAAAACCAATACGATTGCTCAAAACACCAATACGACTGCCGCTGAGATCGAAGTGACGCTGGAGGAGAGTGTCAATATTGCTAAAGTTACCCTTGAAAACAGCCGTTTAACCGAAACGGAACTGAGCCATGTCCGTGAAATCGCTACGGCAATCACCAATGAAGTGCATAAGACAACTCAGATGTCCAATGAACTTGGTGAGCGTTTTGCTCAACTCTCCAGCGATGCGGCAAGTGTCAGCGGAGTCTTGAGCATTATCTCCGACATTGCCGATCAAACCAATCTTCTTGCACTTAATGCGGCTATCGAAGCGGCACGTGCCGGTGAACACGGACGCGGGTTTGCCGTCGTTGCCGATGAGGTTCGGAAACTCGCTGAACGCACTCAAAAAAGTTTGACCGAAATTAACTCAACCATCTCTATCGTTATTCAATCCATTTCCGATTCTTCGGATATGATGCATTCAAACAGCGAAAATATCGGACGCCTTGCGGAGAGAAGTGAAGAGATTGATCTGAAAATAGATTCTGCATCGAGTGCGCTCCGCTCCAATGTCGATGCCAGTCACCAAAGTGTTCAACAGGCTGAGAATATGGCACATAAAATTCATGAAATTATTCATAAAGTTTCAGAGATGTCCAGTCTCTCCCAAAGCAATCAGGAAGATATTAAACAAATCTCTAAAATCACAGGGCAACTTTACGATGCTGCTACAAGCTTGAACACCCAGTTGGGACAATTTAAGTCCTAACTAAAATCTTGATATAATTCGCCTACTAGATAAAATGGAGGCGAACGGGTGAGTGCACCAAAGGGTTTCGGTAAAACGTATTTTTCGCTTGTCGCTATCCAAGCGTACGCCTCTGAAATCCGTCTTATGCAAAACGTTACCCGTATTGCGTGGATTTGTCCGACTCACCCTATCCACACCTACTCCACAGTTTCACCCCCTAAGAGTGTCCTTCTCTCATCCATAATTACAACACTATTTCAAGGACATCTATGTTTAAACCAACCCTATCGCTTGTCGTCTGTGCAAGCCTTGTCGCCTCAGTAGAGGCCAGAGAGATCACATTAGAACCTATCATTGTATCTGCATCCAAAACCCAACAGCCCTTAAAAAATATTACTGCCAATGTTGAAGTTATAACCTCTGAAGAGCTCGAAGAACAACATTACACCACGCTTGTCGAAGCCCTTAATTCACTTTCGGGGATAAGTATCACATCCAACGGCGGAGTCGGAACGACGCAGGAAGTTTTTGTACGCGGTATGGATACCAATAAAGTATTGGTCTTGATTAACGGTATTCGCTATCAAGATCCCTCTAATACGAGTGGAGCGAATTTTGCCCACCTTCTTATTAGCGATATTGAACAGATTGAACTGATAAAAGGATCTCAAAGCGGAATATGGGGAGCGGATGCGAGTGCCGGAGTTATCAATATTATCACCAAAAGCGCGGAAGCGGGGACCCATACCGGCGCAAATGTCGAATACGGAAGTTTCGCCACCACAAAGTGGGGGGCTTTTATCTCCCATAAAACGGACAAGTATGATTTTAAAATAGCACTTGATCGTCTCATGAGCAACAGTTTTACTGCTCAAGCACCCAAATGGGAGGATATTAATCAGTACGAAAATGATCCCTACTCTAATACTACTCTCAATCTTAATGCCCATTACCGTCCAACGTCCGAGGATACCTTCGGGATAAGCTATACCGATATTAACGCGCTAGGCAATTATGATAGCTATCAATCGCCGGACAGTCTTGAACGCAGTGATATACGAACCCATCTTTACGGGGCGACCTATGACAGAGCCTATCAGAATCATACCCTTTCGACCAAAGCGAATCTTTCAAAATTCAGACGCGATGAGCTCGATACCACCTACGGGGTCAAGGTATTTAACGGCCAAACCCGCGAGGTTGAGCTGCGCGATCATTTTCGCTACAGCGAGAGCGATTTTATCGTGGCGGGGCTTTCCAAAGAGTGGAATGATATCGATTTTACTCAAGCTGATTCAACCACGGGGGAAAAGTCGGTTTCATCGGAAGCGGTGTTTGTGACCAATTTGAATACCTTTGGCGATTTGATTCTAACGGAGAGTTTGCGACGTGACAACTATAGCAGTTTTAACGCTAAAACAACGGGTAAAATAGGGGCGAAATATACCTTTTCGGAGGATATGTATGTCGGCGGAAATTACGGAACTTCCTATACGGCGCCTAATCTCATCCAAATGTTTAATCCGTGGGGTTCGTCCAACGATACGCTCAGCCCTGAAAACACGAAAAGCTACGATCTTACTCTCGGGTATCAAAGTATCACGCTCACCTATTTTGAAAATCGGGTCAAAGATTTGATCGAGTGGTATGATCCGACTCCTCTGAATTGGTTTAATAGTGACCCCTATTACAAAAATCTAAACGGAATCAGCACCTTTAAAGGGTACGAACTCTCTTTTCGGCACAATCTTTTGGACTCGCTTGTGTTCAATGCCGACTATACCCATCTTTCACGCTTTGTTGATAAAGACGGGAAAGATTTAAAACGCCGTCCCAAACGTGAAGCTAAAATTTCTCTCAACTATTATGGAACAGAGCAGCTGAATATGGGGGTAAACGCTCACTACGTCGGGACGCGCTATGACGAGGCGAATCAGCAAGGGGAACAAACAGGACGTTATACCCTTTTTAATTTCGTCCTTAACTACAATCTGAGCGATTCTATACAACTCTACGGTAAAATTGATAATCTTACCGACAAATATTATCAAAGTGTAGATGGGTATGCATCTTCACCACGAGGATATTATGCGGGGATGAAGGTAGTATTTTGATCAAAGTCATTATTCTATTTGTTTTTTTAGCACTGCAATGTTGGGGGGAGAATCTTACGGTTTTCCTCCATTACGGCGATGCAAAGCCCGATAAAGTTATCGAAACGACCTATTCGCCCGGAATGAGCGCATTGGACGTTCTCAACCGGATTAGCCGTGTGGAGGCGAGCAAAACGGGAAATTACCGCTTTGTCCGATCCATTGACGGAGTTCAATCGCAAATCGGTAAATTCGGATGGTTTTATCTCATTGACGGAGAATCGGTCAATACAACAGCGGAGAATTTCATTTTTAACGATGCTAAAACAATGACATGGGTGTACAAGGTAGAAGCATGCTATTGAAAGTTCTAGCCGCAGTGTTAGTATGGGGGAACCTTTGTGCCGCCGAGAGGATCATTGCGCTGAGTCCCGCTATCAACGAAACGCTCTATGCGCTGGGTGCGGGAGATCAGATTATCGCCAATACGGAGTATTGCAACTATCCTATCGAGGCCAAAAACAAACCCAAAGTGGGGGGATATTTCTCCCCTTCTCTGGAAAAGATCCTCTCCCTCAGCCCTACGATGGTGATACTGCAGGAGAACAATGCTCCCCTGGCGGCAAAAATTGAAAAAATGGGGATCAAAACACGCATCATTAAAATCGATACCTATCCCTCGATTCGTGAATCGATCTTCACGATGGGACAGATCGTCGGTAAAGAAAAGAGAGCCGAAGCGATCGTGAGCGAACTCGATCACAAACTCCGCGTCCTGCGGGGGATTGTCCGCAACCAAAAGATTTTGATGGTGTTCGGGCACAATACCGATCTCTCTAAAAGCATCTATGTCTCGGGACAGAACCTCTATTTTGACGATCTCATCCGAGAGAGCGGCAACGTCAATGCCCTCCAAAGCAGCCGAAAGGGGCAGCCGGTTCTCAATCTCGAAAACATTATTGCCCTCAACCCCGACATTATTATCCTCCTTGCCCCAAATACCAAAGAGAGAGGGTTAACGAAAGAGGCGTTGATTGCACCGTGGCGGCACCTCCCGATCAATGCGGCCAAACGGGGAAAAATTTATGTCGAAGATCAGCCCTATTCGAGCAATCCGAGCCAGCGTCTAGGCCTTTTTTTAGACGATATGAGGGGGTATTTGCTTGATGCTGCACGTCGCTGATCTCACCTGCCAAATTTTGAAAAATGTCAGCTTCACCCTGAGAGAGGGGGAGAATTTGACGATTCTAGGAAATAACGGAAGTGGTAAAACGACGCTGGCGAGAGCACTCTGCCATCTCCTCCCCTCCCAAAACATTTTTTTGGAGGGGAAAAATATGGGTGAAATCGCATCCCATTTGCGCTCGCAAGCGATCAACTATATCCCCACGACCCTCGATATTTACGATGAGTATTTGAGCGTGAGTGATTATTTAGAGCTCAATCAATTCGAATCTGCCGATTCTCGAAAAAGGGAGGAGATTCTCGAAGTGTTGGAGATAGAGCATCTCAAAGACTCCCCCTGCCAGAGCCTCAGCAGCGGCGAATCTTCACTTCTCCTCATCGCCGGAGCAATGCTGCACCGTGCCCAATATACGATTCTCGATGAGCCGACCGCCAATCTCGATCAGGCTAAAAAAGTCAAAATTTACCGCCTTCTCAAAAGCGGCTCCTATTTTCAAAACACGATCATCATTACCCATGATCTAAATTTGGCTTACAAGCTCGGATATGATGTTCTTTATCTGGAAGAGGGGAGTGCCCGATTCTTCGGATCGTGCGGTGATTTTTTCGATCCCTCCCGTCTTGAGGGCTGTTTCGGCAACGCGGTTCAAAATATCGGCGGAAACTTTGTGGTGAATTACGATGAAATACGTTAGCCTGCTTTTATCCATAGCGGTTCTTGTCATTGCCCCATTTTTTGGGGAGATCGCAGTAAATATCCAGCAGATTTTTAACCCGGCATCCTCATCGTCGATGCTTTTTTGGGAGATTCGCTTTCCCCGGGTGATTGTCGCATTTTGCAGTGGTGCGATTCTCGCTCTTGCGGGGCTTGTCTTTCAGAGTGTCTTTCGCAATCCTCTCACTACCCCCTTTACCCTCGGCGTTGCCAGCGGTGCGACATTGGGGACGGCATTGGCGATCGTTTTTTTCGGCGGTATTCTCTTTTGGCAGTACGCATTGAGTTTTTTCGGAGCATTATTGACGGTTGCCGTCCTCTTTTTGCTTTCGCGTTCCCTCAAATCGGCGCAGACCAGTTCGCTTCTGCTTGTGGGAATCGCATTGTCTTTTTTCTATTCGGCTGCCCTTATGGTTCTTTATTATTTGAGCGATTTTGAACAGAGTTATTCGATTGTCCGTTTTACGATGGGGAGTCTCAATATCGTCGGGTTCGATACCGCCTATCCGATTATCATCGTATCGCTTCTATTTTTGGCTTCGATCCATTTATTGCGTAAACCGCTGAGACTTCTGTTGACGTCGCTTGATTTCGCGTTTCTCAAAGGGGTTCATGTCACACGGCTTGTTATGAGTCTGCTGCTCCTCACCTCGTTGGCGGTGGCGTTATGCGTCAGTGTCGTGGGGCCTATCGGGTTTGTGGGGCTGATCGTCCCCCATATCATCAAACTGCTCTATCGACGCAGCAGCGACATGCTGATCCTCCCGACCTTTTTTTACGGCGGAATTTTTTTGGTGGCGTGTGATCTGGTCGCCCGCAATCTGGGAGCCGCTTCGGACATCCCCATCGGAGTCGTTACCTCATTTTTAGGCGGGCCGTTCTTTATCTATCTGATACTCCACCGCCATAAAGGTTCACGATGAAATTTACCCTCCGCGATGCCGAGATGTTGCAATCGATCTTCTCGTCGCGTCGTGACGTGAGGGGGAACCGTTTTGTTGATACCCCGATTGAGGGTGAGGTGTTGAGGAAGATTCTGGAAGCGGCGATCTCCGCCCCCTCGGTCGGTTTTTCGCAGCCGTGGAAGTTTCTCATCGTCCAAAACGACGCAAAGCGGGAAGCAATTTATAACGAGTTTGTGTCTGAAAATGCCAAAGCGTCCAAAAAGTTCGGAGATAACTCCCTTTATCCGACCCTTAAACTCGAAGGGATCAAAGAGTCCCCCCTCAATATCGCCGTGCTGTACCAAAAACCGACCAAAGCCGTTCTCGGTCAAACGACCCAGAAAAAGATGGGAGAGTACAGTGTCGTCTGCGCGATCCAAAACCTCTGGCTGATGGCACGGGCTTATAACATCGGGGTAGGGTGGGTGAGTATTTTACGTCCTAAAAAAGTGAAAAAGATTTTGGGAATTTCCAGTGAGTACAAACTCATCGGTTATTTGACGATGGGGTATGTGAGCGAATTTCTCAATGAACCCGAACTGCTGAAACTGGGATGGGAAGAGAAAAAGACACTGAATGAGGTGGTCGAATGGGTGTGAAAACCGTTATTACGCTGGCAGATTTACCGCAATCATTAGAAATCACCTCCCTTGAAGCGAGTATGGACGGAGTGATGGACAGCGTCTATTTTCTGGATGATGATCGTGTGTTGAAACTATTTGAAAACGCAAACGAGGATACCGTAACCGAGGAGTTAAATCTTCTCGCCTATTGCAGAATGCTCCCTATCGCCAAGCCTCTGGGTAAAGTGTTGCACATCCGTAACAAACCCGCCCTTATCTATCATCGATGTCAGGGGAAAAGTCTGAAGAGTGCCGAAGTGGGTCAGATACGACAAATCGGGACATTTTTACAGGCTTTTCATACCCTAACAGCGGCACGGCAGAGCACGAACGAGCCGTTATTTGAGAGATCGAGGCTGAAGCGGTTGATCGAAGAGAGCAACGTTGAAATTTTCGATACGCTATTCAAAAAAATCGATCTGACATTGCGCAACGACGGGATCATTCACGGCGATCTCTTTTTGGATAACGCCCTTTTTGAGGGGGGAAGACTCTCGTGCGTCATCGATTTCACTCAGGCGTGTAACGGCGATTTTCTCTTCGATCTTGCCGTCGCGGGTCTCTCGTGGTGCGACAGCGACGAAAAAACAGAGGCTCTGTTGGAGAGCTACGGTGCAACGATCACGTTAGAGGCGTTTCGCCCTTACCGTGAATATGCGACCCTCTTTTACAGCGTCAACCGCTACCTTAACGGCGGAAATTATCAAGAACTATTGGAGAAGTTAGTATGATCAAAACGATTACGGGAAAGCGGGATTTTATCGAGAGTCTACGGGGGAAGCGGGCTAGCTTTCTCCTGTGTATGAGCAACACGGCAACGGCAAATATCGAGGGGATTACCCAAGCAGGGATTCCGGGGCTCCTCCATCTCACCCCGACGCTCGATGCGGAGTTTATAACCATCGGAGAGGTGCGAAGTCTGGGTTCCATCGCCGAAACACCCAAAGGGGTTCCCACCCCCGCCCTCCTCACCCGTGCCGTCCATCTGCTCCACCCGTTTCGAGAGATTGAGCTTCTGAACCTCGGGTTGGAGATTGCCCCGTCGATGGAGTATTTTACCCTCCACGATTTCGGGATTACTCCTAGCAACTCGATTGAGCAGGGGGCTTGTATCCCCGCCGAAGAGATATTTGAAAAAGGGGTACAGTTTGCGCAGGAGCTATCCATAGCAGGGGATTACATCATCCTAGGCGAATCGGTTCCCGCAGGGACGACAACGGCACTTGCCACGGCGTTGGCGTTGGGGTACGATGCACGAGAGAAGTTCAGCAGCAGTTTTAAAAATGCCCCTGAGGGGATCAGAGCGCGTGTTATCGATCAAGCCCTCTCCCATGTGAATGAGAGCGATGATCTTTTCGACATCCTCTCAAACGTGGGGGATAATATGCTGATTTTTAATGCCGGATTGCTGTTGGGTCTGCAAAACCGCGACATTCCGATTATTTTGGCAGGGGGGACGCAGATGGCGTGTGTTCTCCTCGTGATTAATCGTATTTTGCAGATGATGGAGGGGGAACTGGAGAGTTCCAAGATTGCCCTCTGTACGACCAAATGGGTTGCCGAAGATGCGCAGAGCGATATCAAAGCTCTCTTGGAGATGAACGATTTCAGTATCAACGCCTATTACGCCGATTTCGATTTCTCCCTCACCGATCATACCGCCCTCAAACTCTACGATGAGGGGGAAGCAAAAGAGGGAGTCGGCGCGGGGGGTGCACTGGTCTATGCCCTTTTAAACGGCATCACGAAAGAGCAGATCACCCGCAAAGTGGAGAGTTTTTTAGGATGAAAATACTTTACTTCGGCGGACAGAAATCGGGGAAAAGCTCTCTTGCGGAGGCAAAGGCACTCGCCATAGCAACCGCTAAACCCACCTACCTCGCCACCTACGACCACTCTTTCGGCGACAGCGAGATGGGGGAACGGATCGGCAAACACCGCTCTTCTCGCGGAGAAGAGTTTATCACTCTCGAAGAGACCCGAAATCTCTCACGTGTGATCGAACCACACCAAACCTACCTCGTTGATTGCATCTCGATGTGGATACTTAACCGTCTCGATGAGAGCGAAGAGGCGCTGGTTGCTGAAATAGAGGCTTTGGGAGAGATCGACGCTAACATCGTGTTTGTTCTCAACGACGTCGGCAGTGGAGTGATCCCAAATGATCCTATCAGCCGCCGTTACGTCGATCTCAGCGGTATCATCGGTCAGACATTGGCACGTCTCTGTGATGAGGTCTACGAAGTGAAACTGGGTTTGGAGAAGCGACTCAAATGACGGACTACGCCCATGGAGGAGATGTGAACAGCTTTGCCGCGCACTGCGGCTGCGCACATGAAGAGGTGATTGATCTCTCCTCTAACATCAACTTCATTTCCCCCTCGGTCGATTTTAGCAGTGTGACCCTCAACGCCTATCCGAGCTATGAGAGACTAACGGAGACGTTAGCTGAGCACTACGGTGTCACGTCGGAGGAGTTAGAGCTTTTCAACGGCGGTTCGGCGGCGATTTTTGCATTGCTCCGATTTTTCGATAACGCGACTTGTACGATCTACTCCCCAGCCTATTTAGAATACAAAAAAGCCGCACACCTTCACGGTAAAAAAGTGTGTCTCATCAACCGCTTTGAGGCGATGGATACGGAGGTCGAGGAGAGCTCCCTCGTCATCTTCGTCAACCCCTCCACCCCTGATGGGCGTTATTACGAGATCGAGACGCTGATGGAGATGTGGAAAGGCAAAAACTGCACGATCCTTATCGACGAGTCATTTTTAGAGTTTTGCGGGGGTGAATCGGCAACCCGCTACCTCCTAACCTATGACAAACTCTATGTTTTAAAATCGCAAACGAAATTTTACGGCTGTGCAGGGGTGAGGGTCGGGATCGTTCTCTCTTCGGGTGAGAATATCTGCGCTCTCAGAGCCAAAGAGCCGCTATGGAAAATCTCAGCACTTGATTGCCATTTTCTCATCACCGCACTCAAAGATGAGCCGTTTCGTACACAATCGCATTTGTTGAACGCAGAGGCAAAAACCTATCTGAAAACTCTCCTTGATCATTCTCCCCTTTTTGAAAAAGTATTTGAGAGCGATGCGAACTTTTTCCTTGTTCGTCTCGCGTCGATGAACGCACGGAAGTTGCAGGAGAAGCTTATTCCGTACCGCATTATGGTGAGAGATTGTTCTAACTTTGATTTTTTGAATGAGCGGACTGTGCGGATCGCGGTGAAAGATATCAAAGTATTAATGCGATTTGAGGAGGCGTTGTGTTCGCTGAGATAGCCCTCATCGCCTACATCACCGACCGCATCTTCGGCGAGTTCAAATTCATTCGTCACCCCGTAGTGCTGATGGGCGATTTTATCAGCGCTTTTGAAAAGCGGTTTTATCGTGACAGCATCGTGCGCGGATTCTGGCTTGTGTTTTGGTTGTTAGCCACCGTGTTAGCCCTCGTCACTCCGATCACCTTGATCGACAATCCATGGATTTTAGGAATCATCGCCTCGATGGGGATCGCGGGTAAAATGCTCTACACGAGCGTGCAAGGGGTGCTAAGCGACCCCTCATCGATCCGCTACCTCGTCAGCCGCGACACCGAAAACCTCAGCGAGAGCGATATCAACAAAGCCGCGATCGAGACCTATGCCGAAAATCTGAGTGATGGGGTAATCGCCCCGCTGTTTTATCTGTTAGTGTTTGGTTTAGTAGGGCTGTTTCTCTATAAAGCGGTTAACACCCTCGATTCGATGGTGGGGTATCGGAGTGAAAAATACGAGAAGTTCGGCAAAGTAGCCGCACGGTTGGACGATATCGCCAATTACATCCCCTCCCGTATCACGGCGGTGCTGATAGTGACCCTTTTCGGAAAACTTGGAAAGCTCAGACAAACATGGCATTACGGCGCATTGCACGAGAGTCCCAACGCGGGATACCCGATTGCGGCGATGGCTCTCTCACTCGATGTATCACTCGGAGGGGCGACGTCGTATTTCGGCAAGATGAAAGAGAAACCCTATTTCGGGGAGGGGAAGCGGGAGATTACGGCGGCGGATGTTCAGCGCGCATTGGCTCTTCAGTGGAAACTCGATACCCTTGTGATTATCGTATTAGCGGCGGGAGTTATAGTATGAGATCGATCTCAATTTTTGGCACGTCATCGGATGCGGGGAAATCGACCCTCACGTTTGTGATCGGACGGCTTTTGCAAGAGAGAGGGATCAATGTCGGGGTGTTCAAAGCCCAAAACGTCTCTAACAACTCCCGCGTCTGCGACGACGGGTCCGAAATCGCTATCGCCCAGTATTTTCAGGCGGAGGTGCTGGGACTTCCGACGAGCTATCACCTCAATCCGATCCTCCTTAAATCGGGGCACGGCAACAGCGCCTCACTGATCGTTAAAGGGCAAGTGGTCACAGACAAAGAGGTTCGCGACTACTACCGCGACCTCGATTCTCTAAAACCCGCCGTGGACGAGTGCTTTGAATACCTGAGTGAGCGGTACGAGTGTGTCGTTTGTGAGGGGGCGGGGAGTCCCGTGGAGCTGAACCTGATGGACAAAGACCTCTCCAATATCTATATCGCCGAAAAATACAACACGAAGATCATCCTCGTCGCCGATATCGAAAAAGGGGGTGTGTTCGCCTCGATCTGGGGGATTTATAATCTCCTTCCCGAAGCCTTGCGCGCCAATGTCATCGGGGTGATCGTCAACAAATTTCGGGGTGATCGGAGTCTCTTTGATGAGGGGGTGAAGATTATCGAAGAGCGTTTTGGTATCCCCGTCCTCGGTATTCTCCCCTATCTTAGCCTCAACCTCGGATTCGAAGATTCTCAAAGCCTGAAAAACTTCGTCCAAAACAAACCTCACCCCGCGAAAAAAATCGGGATTATCAACTACCCCACGATGAGCAACTACAACGATTTCGAACCCCTCATCGCCGATGAGACCATCTTTGTCGAGTTTATCACTTCCAATGTTTCGTTGGAAAACTATGATCTCATCATCCTCCCCGGGAGCAAACGCTCGATCGAGGATTTGCGGTGGCTCAAAAAAACGGGGCTATTCGACGCACTCAAAGCGCGACACAAAGAGATACTGGGGATTTGCGGCGGGTATCAGATGATGTTTGAATCGATCATAGATGAAGAGTGTGTCGAAACCTCAGAACCGAGTCGGGAAGAAGCGCTCGGATTTATCGACGATGTGATTCTCTTTCAAAAAGAGAAAGTGCTTACAAAAGGTGAATATTCGATCTTCGGGAAAACGATAAACGGTTTTGAAATCCATCACGGGGTGAGTGGTAAATATCCGCTCTCCTATGAAAAAGCTCATATCAAAGGGACGTTTGTCCACGGGATTTTTGAGGATGAGGCGTTTGAAGCCTATAAGAAAAAAACGATCGATGATTTTATCGCTACGATGAGAGACGAGATTGATATGGAGAGGATTTTGAAACATGTCGTATAAAAAATGGTTCGACGCCCATGCCCAAAAACACAAAGCGATTATGAACCGCCTCACCCACCTAAGCGATGAGGAGGTGATTACGTATTTTCGGTTTGAAAACATGGTTCAACACGAGAGCGATTTTTGCCCCCTTTTTGCAGAGAATAAAAAGTGCCACGACACCGAAGAGCTCAACTGCTACCTCTGCGCCTGCCCTAATTTTCGTTTTAACGAAGGGGGATTCGCGCAGGAGGGGGAACGAACCCTCTTTAGTACCTGCTCTATCGAAAGTCCCGACGGAGATCGCTATGTGAGTGAAAAGGCGATCCACCAAAACTGCGCAGGGTGCATCGTTCCCCACCGTGAGAGCTATATCCGCAAAGTGTTTGATCGAAACTGGCTCACCATCATGAAAGAGGTACCCTGTGAATAAAATCTATTTGGGGATCAAATTTGCCCTGAGCTATTTTACAATCCTCCCTATCCGCTTTGACGCCGAGGATGATCTTTCCCATCCTCGTGTACTCAAATCGATGCTCTTAAGCCTCCCGTTTGTCGGGGCACTGCTCTCTGGGCTCTCTATTGCTCTGTTTATGGGGTTGGAGTCGCTGGGGTGGTTGGGGGCATTGATCGCCGCCGTGGCGTATATGGTGCTGTATGGATTTATCCACACCGAAGCGGTGATCGATGTTGCCGATGCGCTATACGCCGCCCACAGCGGCAAAGATCCCTATGTCATTATCAAAGATCCCACCGTCGGGGCGATGGGGGTGCTGTATGGAGTGAGTTTTACCCTCCTCAAAATCGCCGCCCTCTCGACACTGCTGATGCACCATCTGTTTCTCCCTTTTGTTGTTATTGCCGTTATCAGCCGTCTGGGGCTTCTCATCTTGATCCGTACCTACGATTTTCGCTCGTCGTTTGTCTCACAGCTTCATGCGAATCTCCGTATATTTCCCCTCGTGTTAGTGATCGGTTTGTTCGGTGCGTTAGGATTTTATCTCCTCTCGTGGAACGTTTTTCTCCTCTTTGTCGTGGGGGTTCTCACCGCGTTTCTCCTCTTCTCCCTCGCGAAAAAAGGACTCGGCTTTATCAACGGTGACGTTCTGGGGATGTCGCTGGAGGGTTCTGAACTGATACTGATACTAACGGTGCTGTTAGTATGGTACTGACACTCCTGCGCCATGCGGCTCCCTCTGCGGAGTATCACGGACGCACTATCGGTCATACCGATATCCCGATCGATCCTCGGCTGTTTGGCTCTGCAGCGCTTTCTCGTTCTTATGATGCTATCTACTCTTCGGATTTGCGCCGATGCACCCAGAGCCTCGAAGCCCTCGGGTATTCTGATTTTAGAACAGACGAACGTTTGCGGGAAGTCCGTTTTAAAGAGCACTTTGAGGGTAAAAGCTTTGAGGAGATCGAGAAGATGGAAGAGTATCACCCCTCTTTTTTGGAATCCCAAGAGTGCTGGCATACCTTTATTTGCGAAGAGAGTATTGAACATTTTCGCCGACGGATCGAAATATTTTTAGAAGAACTTCCTCTCGATAAAAATATTTTAGTCTGTTCTCATGCGGGGACAATTCGGGAAATTCTTTCCCTCTTAAAAAGTGAACCTAAAAGGCTCGGTTACCTAGAGTATACGATTGTTACGGTAAAATAGAGTCAAATATTTGAAGGGGTGCCAATGCGATATACTCTCATAATAGTGTTGCTTTGTACGGCACTGATGAGTGCTCCCCTTCCGATCACTTTTGTCGGGAATGAAAAAATAGCCTCCAATCAGCTGTATGCGACCTTGGGACTTCGCAAACCTTATGCAATCGAAGTATGGGAAGATCAGCCTGTTATTGACTCTATCGCGATTACACAAAGTGTTTCGGCTCTCACCAGTTTCTATAAATCCAAAGGATACTATCACGCCCGTATTACCTCCGAGACAAATGAAAAAGAGGTTGTTTTCAAGATTCAGGAGAACGATCCCATCCTTATCGGAGATATTCAGATTAACAGCCTTTTGGATATTAAATCGGCTATTTCGCTTCGCACGGAGGGGTTGTTTGATCAGGAGGCTTTTTCCGAGTCCAAATCGGCGATTAAAAAACGCTACGGTGAATCGGGATATTGTAATGCGCAGTTCAACACCAAAGCATGGGTCGATATCGAAACCGACCGTGCCTATCTCCTCTTCGAGGCGACACCGGGAGAGCCGTGTACTTTCGGAGCCATCAGTGTTGCCTCGACCCCCAATATCGACGGGAATCTCACCGCTTCGATGCTTCGGTTTGAGGAGGGAGATCCCTACAGTGTCGAAGCGATTCGGCTCAGTTACGAAGCCCTTTATGGCCAAGAGGGGATTGCCCGTGTGGTTATCAACGACAATGAGCGAAACGGCAGTGTGGTTCCGATCAATCTCAGTATCGAAGAGGCGGAACGTCCAATCCGATTTACCGCCGGTGTGGGATACAGCAGTGATCAGGGGCTTGCGGCACAAACAGGACTTAAACACCGCAACTTTTTCGGCGATCTCAAAACGCTCTCTCTCGATGCCCGCTATTCGCAGATCAAACAAGAGGCGTCAGGGAGTATTGCGTATCCGCTCCGTAACCGAGGATTATTGGGGGGAGAAATCGGGTATTCCAATGAACTATTTGACGGCTATAAAACGAAAAGCACCTATGAAAAGCTCACGGCAAAATACCAAGATTCCCCTGCTTCTGCCATGGTTGGGGTGTTATTTGATGAGGTTGAAACGTATGATTCACACGATCAGAACACATTTCCCGATTCTGTACTCTTTATCACTTCACCTTTAGGGGAGATCAACCTCGATACCCGCGACAAACCGCTGGAACCGACAAAAGGGTATTGGCTCAATGCCCGCCTAAGCGGATCGCTCCAATCGGTTGTTGTTTCAGATGCCACCTATTTTAAAAGTCTCCTCTCGAGTGCTTATATCACCAGTATCGGCGAGCATGTCTTCGGCGCGAAGCTCAAATGGGGAACCCTGCGGTTATACGACGGAGAGCTCCCCTCTTCGTACCGTTTTTACGCAGGGGGGATGAACTCCAACCGTGCCTATACCTATCGCGATTTGGGGCCTAAAAACAGCAGTGGCGATCCTATCGGATTTTCATCGCTCATCGAAGGGACACTAGAATACCGTTTTCCGATAGTAGGAGAGTTCCGAGGGGTAATATTCAGTGATCTCACATTTGCCTCTGAAAAAACTATCCCTGATTACGCCAATGAGGGGTATTTGGGAGTCGGGACAGGACTGCGTTACGTTACCCCTGTCGGTCCGGTTGCGATAGATGTGGGATTTGATCCCGATGATATGGGTCAATATGCAATCCATTTTCGAATCGGAGAATTGTTTTGAAACGTTTACGATCCCTTCCATGGTGGAAATGGTTTAAACACTTTTTTGTAGCGTTTCATTTTCTCCTCTACACTATTATCCTGCTTCTTTCGGGGGCGCTGTATATCGCTTTTCGTCCCGACAGTCTTGATATAGTCAATACCTATTTTCTCAAACCGCTGGATATTCACTACTCCCACGCGGAGGGGTCGTTGCTAGAGGGGTTCACTCTTCATAACGTCCGAAGCGATAAAAGTGAAGCCAAAACATTTCTTCTCAAATACAACCTCGTCAAAATGCTGAAGGGGGAACACACGATCGATTCGGTGAAAATCGACGGATTGCGCCTCCATTTGGACGACTTTATCAGCGATGAGGAATCCCTCTGGCCGTTTCCGACCTTTAAGCTCCGTGAGGTATCGATCACGAATCTCCAGCTTATCAGTTCGTACCCGATTGAACTCGACATCTATGGGAAAAACGGGACGTACGACGGGGACAACCTGAGCTTCGCTTCGTTGGACGCAACTTTGAAATCCCGTTATGCGAGCGGAGCGATTCACGGTGTTGTCCGTAACAATGCCCTCACGGGAGTGAGTGACATTTATCCCAATGTTGCTGAACTGGCTCCTTATAGCGGACGATTTACGACACTTCCGAGAGTCCTTCGTGTGAACATTGCGGAGCTCTCCGATGAAAAAGCGATTTTACGGACGAATATTGCTGCGTTGCACTCCAAACAAAACTCTGAGATTCAGGCTAAAGCGATTACCCTTGATTTTAATTACCTCTATGAAAACGGCTATTTTGATATCAACGCCCTTTATACTCTCATCCATCGCGCAGATACGATGCAAACCAAGCACCATCTTCGTTACGCATTAGAGGGACGAACCACTACGGAGTTTGAGGGGAAAATCTCCTCGATTCATCCCCTCCCTTCCAATCTGCTGCGCGGAGAGTTTAGTGATGATGCTGAGGGGTTGATCGGAAAGCTCACCCTCGATGGGAGTATCCTACATCTTGCCAGTAAAGATTACGATCGTTTTGGTTGGAAACTCCTGAGCGCTCATAAAAATCTCTCCTTTATCCCCTCTCTACCTGAGGCTATCCGAAGCGGAGCACTTCGGGTTGAGGGTGAGGGAATGTACACCCTTGGTACCGATTCGCTAAAAGGGAGCATCGATGCTTTGAACGACCATGCCCTTTTTAAGGGGTCCTTTTCAACCCAAAACGGCCATCACGCATTGGATGGGAATCTTACCCTTCCGAGCGATGCCCCGATGTGGAAAAGCTGGGAACATAAACCGCCGGAACATCTTGTTCTCTCGTTACGTGATGAGATGAATGCGACACGGCTCAATCTTTCCGGCGATTCGTTGGCACTCTGGGCGGCCGTGTCGGGTGAAAAACTCCAAGGTAGCGGCAACTATCTGGGTACCTTTTTTGAAATGAGCGGATCGCTTACCTCGAATTTAAGCCGTATCGATATTGATACCCTGACCCCCTCGGTATTCGCTACGCTATCGAAACTGCGTCCTATAGAATTGCACAAAGGGGAATACTACGATGCTGAAATTCGTACCAAAAGTCGGATCACACTCAGCGACACCCTTACTATTAAAAGTGATATAAAGATACCGTGGTATGCTGCCGTCCTTGACTCTAAACGGGCGTATGGGGGGACGGATGGAAGTGTTAGTATTGCGTACCGTGACGGGAACATTACGGTGGATAACTACCGTTTTGAAATTGCCAACCACGCTATAACGACAGATAAAACATCCTATTTGCATCTCAATGCCAAGGGAGATGTTGTCATTGATGAGGTGTGGATATTTGATACCCTTTTACTCACAGGAATCATCGAGTCGGATCTTAGTGCTACGCTTCGGTTGCGTTCAAATCGCTTCAGTTATCAAGGGCCGGAAGGGAGCGCACATGCCTCTGCCGATATAGTTTACGAGCGAGATCGTGATGCGAACCAAAACCTTTCAGGGGTGTTGAATATTCTTGATGCGACTGTCACCTACTTGCCGCTTCAGGAATTTAAAGTAATGGACGATGACATTATCATTGTCCAAGACGTACGCCCTCCGAGCAGTGCAAAACTCTCTATGAACCTCCATATTACTGCCGCACAGCCGATTCGCTTTAAAACGAAAGAGCTTGATTTGGGGATCGATCCCGACATAACCCTCTGGAAAGACCCGACTGATGCGATGCAAATTTTAGGGATGGTGAGTATCCCCTCGGGAAGTGCAACCACATCAGGAAAACTATTTTCGATTAAACCCAGTGAAATCTATTTTGGCGGAGATGTCCCCCTTAACCCCTATCTCAATCTAACGATAGGGCATGAGGTCGATTACAAAAAAATCCTTATTTATGTGACGCACACCCTCGATTCGCCGATTTTCCTCTTCAGCTCCGATCCGGTGATGAGTCAAAACGATATTATGAGCTATATCCTCTTCGGAGGCCCGGCTAATACACCCTCAGGAGGTGATAGCTCTACCTCGACCGTCCGCGCGGATGCTACTAACTTTATGCTGGGTGCCGGGCTAAAAGGGCTCATAAACGGTGTGACGAAGCTCCAGATAGACACGATGAATATTCTTACTACCGCTGAGGGGGGGATGGGGTTTGAGGTGGGAACCCGCCTTAACAAAGATTTGAGAATTTTGTATAAAAACGATACCGTCTCGAGTGTCCTCGTCCAATACTCTCTCAACCGTTGGCTTCGCTTGGATGCGGATATTCATGAACTGGGGCAGGGGATCAATGCTGTCTATATCAAAGATTTTCATGATTTTCTTCCGCATAACCTACCGAAAAAGAGATAATTCTTGATTTTGGTCAAGAGGGAGTCTTCTTGAGCCTTTTATACTGTCATGAAACAAACCCCTTAAAGGAAGAGCTATGATTTTAGAATTTATGCGAGATGATCATCGAGCGTGCGACCATTTTTACAGCGAAGCTGAAAATGCGCTAGCGGCAAAAAAAACAGAGGAAGCTAAAGAACTATTTGAGTTGTTTTATCGCGCTACCAATCACCATTTTGATATGGAGGAGCGCGAGCTCTTTCTTACCTTTGAAAAACGGACAGGGATGATGGGGGGGCCGACTCAAATGATGCGCTATGAACACCAACAGCTTCGCAGTCAGCTTGAATCAATGCGTTTGGCGTTGTTAGAAAATCGCACTGATGATTTCTTTGGAATCGGTGAATCTATGATGATTATGCTCCAGCAGCACAATATGAAAGAGGAACAGATGCTCTATCCTATGATTGACCGTACATTAGGTGATGACGGTGCATTGATGATTCAAACCCTAAAGGACATGGAGAAATGATCCTCCTTGACACCCGTGAACTCGATCACCCCGTTCCCTTGGAGATGGCGGTGGCGGCATTTAAAAAACTTACGGGTGATGAGGTGATCCATATGATTCACCGACGTGAACCGATCCCCCTTTTTGAGATTATTACGAAAAACGGCGGTCGATATCTAAGTGTCATGGAAGGGGAAAACCTTTGGCATATCTATATCACCCGCAGTTCAACCCTAGAGTTGGAGCACACCCATGTATAACGGACTTTCACTCGATCAGGCTCCCCCTATTTCGGTAGTCTTGCGTTTCTTTTTTACGGTTCCCGTATTCGGGATACTGCTCGCTTTGATTGTATTTTTTTATCCTCACGACGTGTTGACGCCAACCCATCCAATTTCCCTCGCAGCTATCCATGTGATGTTTTTAGGAATCATCACCATGAGTATGTTCGGAGCATTGTTTCAGATGCAAAGTGTTTTAGGCGGACGTCCTATCCCTTCTGTTTTGGGTAACGCATTTTTAATCCATCTGTTCTTGGTGATCGGGGTACTTTCCCTCTCTGGCGCATTTGTATTGGGAACCCCTGAACTTTTTATTATTGCATCGGTATTTTTAGGCGGATCGATTCTCTATGTTGCCACGCTCATCCTCCCTTTGCTCTTCGTCGGTACACCCCACGATACGCTTCGAGGAATGCGGCTTGCTCTTATCGCCCTCTCCCTCACCGCTATTTTGGGAATTGTTATGGCGAGCGAATATGCCAACCTCTCTTTTAGTGCATTCCATGCTGTCATCCGATCCGTACACTATTCGCTGGGGCTTGTCGGATGGATTGCCATACTTATCATTGCGGTAGCGTTTCAAGTGGTCGAGATGTTCTATGTTTCAACACCCTACAGCCCTTGGTGCAAACGCAACGCTTTCAAGGTTATTGCCGTTTCACTGTTTCTCAAAATCATTTGGCTTTTCACTACCCTCCCTTATGTTTGGGTGTTTGATCTTGTCATAGGGGCGTTATTGATCGGTTTTGTCACCACCACGGCAAAGCGATTAAAGATGCGAAAACGGCGTGTTAGTGATGTGAGTATTTGGTTTTGGAGTTCGGGGATAATTTTGCTTTCATTGGCCGTTGTGGCACATATGGTCTCTTTGTCGAATGGGTATCCCCAATCTCAAAGTATTTCACTCATCGCCTTCGGCCTCTTTGCGTTAGCTGTTATTTTAGGGATGATGGGGAAAATAGTCCCTTTTTTAGTGTGGTTTCACCTGAATTCAGCAGGGTATATGGATACTCCCCTTATGTCCAATATCATTCCGCAATCTCGGGCGAAAGGGGTGTTTACCCTTTTCATACTTACCTCATTTACGTCTATTGTCGGAGTATTTTATATAGAATTTTTTGCACTTTCTGCTCTCATTGGTGCGGCAATGTTCACTCTTTTGCTCATTAACCTGATAAAAGCCTATAAACTCTACCGATATACCCTCTCTCATGGGAAGCGGTTCGAACAAATCTAAAGGATTTTTTTTACCACTCTAACGCTATAATGGATTAAAATTGTGCGATGGGATGGTGGCATGGACCCGTTATTTATCCAAAATAGTATTCTCTCTTTGGTTTTAGGATTTTTGATCGGTTTGCAGAGGGAAATGCACACTATCTATTCGCACAAAGTTCAAGATTTCGGAGGGGCTAGAACCTTTTCGATGATCGCCCTCTTTGGATACTTATCCGCATGGAGCAGTACGTTTTTCCCCTACTTTTTCCTCATTTCCGCTGTCGTTATCGGGTTATTGCTCATTGCCGCCTATATCGTCAACAGTGTTTCGATCGCTGAAAAAGGGGCAACAACCGAATTTGCCGCACTCGTGACATTTGTCATTGGGGGGATTCTCAGTTTTTCTCTTCCCATATTTGCGGTATTTATCACGATAATTGTCCTTTTCGTCCTTAACATAAAAGATACCGTCAAAGAGTATGAACAAACCATTACCAAAAAAGATCTCAGTGCTGCGATTTTGTTTTTGATCATGACTTTCGTCATTCTTCCGATTCTCCCTGATAGAGCGATCGACTCTATGGGGCTTGTCAATTTGTATCGGATTTGGATTATGGTGGTCTTAGTCGCGGGGATCTCTTTTTTTGGGTACATCGCCATCCGTATTTTAGGTGCTACCCATGGAATAGGGGTTGCCGGACTCTTCGGCGGTTTGGTCTCTTCGACGGCGGTGGCGATGAGTATGGCGCGCAAAGTACATGAAAATGGGCTTTTAGTGAAAAATCTTGCGCTGGGGATTGCTCTGGCCTCGTCGATGATGCTTATCCGTGCGGGAATCGAGATGTGGGTTATCAATCCTTCCTTGACGCGCCCCTTTCTTATTCCGATTGCTGTAGGATCGCTCGCAGGGTATGGGTACATTGCCATGCTCTATTTCACCTCAAAAAAAGAAAATATCCCCCAAAACATCGAATTTAAAAATCCGTTTGATCTTAAAGAAGCGCTCATAATGGGAATTGTGTTTGGGGTTACCCTCGCACTTATCTCCCTTTCCAATCGCTATATCGGTGATATGGGGGTATACACAGTCGCTTTCGTTTCAGGAATCGCCGATGTTGATGCGATTATCCTCTCCCTCTCTTCATTGGCACGTAACTCGCTTAATCCCACGACGGCACAATACGCTATTTTGATTGCTATTGTTAGTAATAGCTTTACGAAAGCGGCATTGGTTCTCTTTTTTGGAAAAATGGGACTTTTCCGACTGGTTGTAATGTATTACCTGATTTCGATAGGTGCATTTGCTGCTACGGCACTGATGATGGTATAGAAAAAGTGTATTTTTGTTGATGTATAAATAGGGGAAATTCAAGATGTAATGGCGGACAGCTAGAGATTCGAACTCTAGGTAGGTTGCCCTACACACGCGTTCCAGGCGTGCGCCATCGACCACTCGGCCAGCTGTCCATTTTTTGAGAGAGTGAAATTGTACCAAAGATAGCTTAAGTATTAGTATCATCGGGTCTAAGAGGATGATTATTCAAGAGACGGGAGTATAGAAAACCGAAACACGAAGGAGGAGCGTTTCGGTCAAACTATCGAAGGAGAATCGAAACACCATTGTAGAAAAGAAGTGTTAATTTTGTGTAAAGAGTCACGATATAATGGCATATCATAATTTTAAAAAGGGTTTTCGTGCTCTCACATCAACGTTTTTATCCGATCAGTGATGATTTTCGCTCTCCGTATGCCCGTGACCGTGACCGTATTATCCACTCGGGGAGTTTTCGCCGTCTTGAGTATAAAACGCAGGTGTTTTTGAATTCTCAGGGGGATTTTTTTCGTACCCGTCTTACCCATAGCATCGAGGTGAGCCAAATCGCCCGCTCCATTGCCTCTCATTTGGGACTCGAAGAATCACTAGCCGAGAGCATCGCCCTTTCCCATGATTTGGGGCATACCCCTTTTGGCCATATCGGTGGCGATACTCTTGATGTTTGTTTGAAGGAACGCGGATTTGAGAGCGGATTTGAGCATAATTTCCAAAGCTTTCGGGTGGTGACTAAACTGGAACAGCGCTATAAGGCATTTTTAGGACTTAACCTCACCTATGCGACATTGGAGGGGATACTAAAGCATTCCTATCCGTATAACAAATCATTTTTACCCCAAGAGATACGAGACGCATTTGCTCTCGATACCCATCCCAGCATCGAAGCGATGATCGTGGATCGTGCCGATGAGATCGCTTATATCAGCCACGATATTGATGACGGGGTTGCTTCGGGATTGATTAGCTTTGAAACTCTCCAATCCTCCGAACTGATTCAGACCATTTTGCAAAAAGTGTACGATGAGGGGATTCATGAAGATGAAGACGAGATGTTTCGTTACCGTTTTAGCTCCCACCTTATCAACCATCTCGTCTACTCGCTCCTTGAACACTCCCGTGATAAAATCGATAACAGCCGTGTGTTAGCTTCGGTTATACCTGCATCGGAACCTATCGTTATCGGGTTTGAACCTGCATTAGAAACGCAGATCAAAAAACTCAAAAAGCTTCTCTATCAGGAACTCTATCAGCACAAACACATTATGCGTAAAATGTTTGCGGGAAAACAGGCGATTATCGGATTGTTTAATGCTCTGATGGAAGAGCCGAAGATGTTGCCGCGTTATTATTTGGAGCAGTGTGATCGACGCAATACCCATCGTGTTATCAGTGACTATATCGCGAGTATGTCGGATCGGTATGCGATGGAGTTATATAATGAGTTATACGGGAGAGAGGGTTAGAAAAATAAACTGTAGGGGGTTGTAGGGACATTTGTCCCTGCCACTAAAACGGATGTATCCGTTTTAGTGTGTAACATCAGATTAAACGAGTACCGCTTCGCGTTTGCCTGCTTCGAGATGACCGATAACGTATCCGTCCGTTGACGCTAATACATCGGCAACGTCCGCTTCTTTGACGACAAGGATCATTCCGACCCCCATATTGAACGCACGGAACATCTCGTGACGCTCAACGTGCTGACCGATCAATTCGAAGATAGGAAGAACACGGATAGAGGATTCGGTGATAACCGCACGTAACCCCTCAGGGAGGACACGTGGGAAGTTTTCGACGATTCCGCCACCCGTGATGTGGGCGAGAGCCTGGATTTTATCTTTGAGCGCTTTAAATGTTTTGACGTAGATGCGTGTCGGAGTCAAAAGAGTTTCGATCAAAGGTTTTCCTTCGAATTCGTCTTCGAACTTCATCCCCATTTTTTCAAACAACACTTTACGTGCCAATGAGAATCCGTTAGAGTGGAGTCCTGAACTCGGTAATGCGATGAGGATATCACCCGCTTCTACTTTATCAGAGCGGTCAAGTTCACTTTTTTCGCCGATACCGACGGCAAATCCCGCCAGATCGTAATCATCGCTGTGATACATTCCCGGCATCTCAGCCGTTTCACCGCCGATAAGGGCACATTCAGCTTGACGGCACCCCTCCGCAATACCGCTGACAACTGCCGTTGCGGCAGTGACATCGAGTTTTCCGGTCGCATAATAATCGAGGAAAAATGAGGGTGTTCCGAAATTACAGATCAAATCATTGACACACATCGCGACCAAATCGATCCCGACCGTGTTGTGAATACCCGAATCGATAGCGAGTTTGAGTTTTGTACCGACCCCGTCTGTTGCCGCGAGCATGACCGGTTCACGGTACCCGCTCGGAAGCTCAAATGCCCCTGCGAATGAACCGATTCCGCCGAGTACACCGGGAATAGCTGTTGACTTAACAAGTGGTTTGATGTTTTCGACAAAACTGTTACCCGCATCGATATCGACACCGGCATCTTTATAGCTGATTTGACTCATGAAGTCCCTCATCTGTTGTAATGAGGGAATTATAACGAAGGGAGAGTTAGGGGAAGTTTATTTTTCGTAACAAGATCCGAAAACTTTTTTGAAAACCCATAATGAAGGGCAGAAATCAAATAAAGCCCATACGATCACCATAACGATCACAAGGGTTTGAAGGATCATGGCGTAGAGCATTTGTCCATCGGCAAATAAAAACAGAGCAACGGTCAATACCATTGCCATCAAAAAACGTTGGATTTTTTCAGCACACATTTGACAACTCCAGTTTGTGATATAAATTTGACTAAATTATAACGAATATTTTTCTCCTTTTCTTTAATCTTTGTATACGAAATGGAATATTCAATGCGTTTTAATCTCTGCGTGTTACAATCGCTGAAAAATTCCCCAAACAAATGAGAAGAGAAACACTTAATGAAAACATTTATCACACCTGAAATGATGGTACACGTTGCGATGTGTACCCATAAAAGTCCCCGTTCCGTTATGGTTCTCACCCATCAGCCCGATCCCCTTAAAATAGAAATGGGACGTTATCGTGAAACAGATGCAGAGTATGCGGGAGCCGATGATCTTCTTGGAGCATTGCGCGGAGGCAGTGACAAGAGTGTGGACGTGTTACTTTTGGATACGTTAAGTGATGATGGTGCGGTATTCGCTCATATCAATCGACTTTTGAAAGAAGATGCTCTGATGGTGTGCAACCACCCTGATTTGAATGATGTCACCGCGAATACAAATTTAATGCAGATTTTGGGGAACTATTTCAAAATTATTATGCCATACCATTTGGAAGACGGTTCAACATTGCTTCTATGTTCCAAAGAGTACCATCCGACTGCCGATCTAATTTTGCAGCGTAGTGATTTATTGGAAGGGCATCACTATTATAACTGCGACGTCCATATCGCCGCATTTGCCATGCCGCAATATATTCGCAAAAATTATTTGGGCATCATCCGCAACTAATGGCGTTCGAATACGCTATAGCACTCACGGGGGGGATCGCGACCGGGAAAAGTACTGTCGCCTCTTTATTGGGCTTAAACGGTCTTCGTATTATCGATGCCGATACGATAGCGCACCGTATTTTGGATGAAAATAGCGCTTGGGTAGTCGAACATTTCGGTGCAGAATTCCTTAGCGGTTCGAAAGTCAATCGTCCCCTTTTGGGAAAAAAGATTTTTGCCGATCCGGAAGCGAAAAAAGAGTTGGAAAGTTTTCTCCATCCGAAAATCCGTGCCGCCATCGAAGAGCAAAGTGAAAAACAAGATCGCCTCAAATATCCCTATCTGATCGATATTCCCCTCTTTTTTGAGACATCATCCTATCCGATCAAAAATTCCGTCGTTGTTTATACACCCAAAGCACTACAGTTGGAGCGGTTTATGAAGCGCAACGGTTTTTCCGAAGAAGAGTCCTTGCGACGTATCGAGAGTCAGATGGATATAGATGAAAAAAAATCTCGTGCTACTTGGGTCATTGACAACTCTTTAAACCTCAAACATTTGCAACAAGAGTGTGAAGAGTTTGTCGATACTATTAAATTACTCTATCCCGCTCCTAAGGTATAATTACCGCTATTATCAATCCAAAGGGTTACCCCATGCTTCAAATCGCTAAATACTGTGCCAGCGGCAACGATTTCGTTATCTTTCATACATTTCATGGAGCGGATCGTTCAGGCCTTGCCCGAACTCTCTGCGATCGTCAAAACGGTATCGGAGCCGATGGTCTGATTGTGCTGATCCCTCATGAGAGCCACGATTTTGAATGGGAATTCTATAATGCCGACGGCTCTACCGCGTCGATGTGCGGAAACGGAAGCCGAGCGTGCGCCCATTATGCACATCGTTTTGGATTAGCAGAGGAGAAGATGGAGTTCTTAACGGGTGCGGGGCTGATAAAAGCTTCCATCGAGGGAGATATGGTTCAAAGCGATTTGACCCCTCCGCTTGTTATTAATGATGCCATTTTAGAGCATGAGATGCGATGGTGGCTGATCGATACGGGGGTTCCTCATTTGGTCACTTTTGATGCCGGTATGGAACATTTTGATATTGCGATGGCGCGCGAGCTTCGTCACAAGTACAATGCCAATGTGAACATCGCAACGGTGAATGCGGATGGAAGTATGCGGGTACGAACCTATGAACGCGGTGTTGAAGATGAGACGTTAGCGTGCGGAACGGGAATGGCGGCATGTTTTTATCGTGCATCGATTGAGAATTTGGTTACCGAGAATGCTCGTGTCTATCCGAAAAGCGGAGAGACTCTCTATCTTGGGTTAGAAGAGGGGACGATTACGTTCAAAGGGGAAGTCAAAGGGGTTTTCGAGACGTACTGGAGATTTTAAACGCCATCGGAACGCGTCCCGATTGGCTACGTTAACACTGGGTTTCCTTCGGCAGGAAGCCCAAAATCGCTTGCGATTTTTTTATAGTCCGGCTCTCTCCATAATCTGTGCCTGAGCATCCGCGATAAGGGGATCGATAATATCATCCATCAATCCCCCCTGCATAATCTCTTCAAGACGATAGAGGGTGAGGGTGATGCGGTGATCGGAGATACGGTTTTGAGGGTAGTTGTACGTTCGGATACGCCCTGAACGATCCCCCGTTCCCACTTGCTCTTTACGCTCATTCATCTCTTTCTCTTTTGCCTCTTGCATCTGCATCTCATACAAACGGGCTTTGAGGATCTTCATCGCTTTATCTTTATTTTTATGCTGCGATTTTTCGTCTTGGTTGTTGACGACGATACCGCTTGGGATATGGGTAATCCGTACGGCGGAGTCGGTCGTATTGACACTTTGCCCGCCGCATCCGCTTGAGCGCATTACGTCAATTTTAAGATCGCTTTCATTGATATTGATCTCAACATCATCCACTTCGGGCATCACGGCGACGGTAATGGCGGAGGTGTGAACCCGTCCTTGGGATTCCGTTGCAGGGACACGCTGAACACGGTGGGTTCCCGCTTCGTATTTGAGCCGTGAATAAACCTGTTCCCCTTTGATAAGGGCGATAATCTCTTTAAAGCCCCCTGCATCAGAGGGACTGGTACTCATAAGCTCGATTTTCCACCCCTTAACATCCGCATAACGGACATAGGCATTAAACAAATCGCCGACAAAAATTGCCGCTTCATCTCCACCCGTACCGGCACGTAGTTCGATATAAATATTTCGCTTATCGTTCGGATCAGAAGGGATAAGGAGCTTTTTGATCTCCTCTTCGAGCGGTGCAACGAGCGGTTCAAGTGTCCTAATCTCCTCTTTGGCAAGCTCCCCGAGCTCCGCGTCAAACGCGAGTGATTTATTCTCTTCGATATCGTCAAGGAGTTTTTTGTATTCGGTTGCTTTGGTGACAATAGCTTGGATTGCTGATTGTTCTTTTGAGAGATCGGTCATCCGTTTGATGTCATTGCCGATATCGGGAGAACTGAGAAGTTCGGTCAATTCGTTGTAACGGTTGATAAAAGGGGTAAGTTTGTCGGATAACATGGGTGTGTCCTAAAAGAGGCGTTTTGAGAAAATAAAAGAAGGAAAGCTACCCCGAAGGGTTAGGCTTAAGCTGCTATAGCGTTAACAGCGAGGTGAAGACGGCTAACTTTACGTGCAGCAGTCTCTTTTTTCAAGACACCTTTGCTGACATATTTATGAAGGTTAGCGTTAGCGATAACAAGAGCAGCTTTCGCTTCATCTTTGTTTCCGGCTTCAACGGCAGTACGAACTGCTTTAACAATGTTTTTAATACGTGTACGATAGAATCGGTTACGCTCAGTGCGCTTTTCCGTCTGACGGATACGTTTTAATGCTGACTTATGGTTTGCCATGGCATTTATCCTTGTCGAATTTTTTTTAGGGTAGAATACTACCTTAAAGAGAATTAAATTTAAGTTAAAATTTATAGAATCTGAAATAAAAAAGAAAAACTAATTTCTAAAAGGAAGAAAATTTTATGAAACTTTTTGGAACCGACGGAGTACGCGGAGAAGCGGGCTCATTTTTAACGGCAGAATTGGCGATGCGGGTAGCGATGGCGGCAGGTATTTATTTTAGTGCCCACTCACGAACCAAAAAGATTTTAGTGGGAAAAGATACTCGACGAAGCGGTTATATGATCGAAAATGCAATTGTCACCGGACTCACCGCAGTGGGATACGATGTGGTGCAAATTGGTCCGATGCCTACCCCTGCCATCGCATTTTTGACGGAAAATATGCGTTGTGATGCGGGGATTATGATCTCTGCAAGCCATAATCCGTATGAAGACAACGGAATTAAATTTTTTGATGCCCACGGAAATAAGCTTTCCGAAGATATCGAAGCACAAATCGAAGCGATAGCCCATAATAAGGCCCGTCTTGAAGAGGGGCAAGTGACAGGGAAAAAGATCGGTAGCGCAAAACGGATCGATGACGTAATCGGTCGCTATATCGTTCAGCTCAAAAATTCGTTCTGCCGTGATTTTACCCTTCAAGGGCTTCGTATCGTTTTAGATACCGCCAACGGTGCGGGGTATAAAGTAGGGCCGACCGTACTTGAAGAGCTTGGGGCTGAAGTAATCGTATTGCACGACAAGCCCAACGGATTTAACATCAATGAGGGGTGCGGAGCGCTTCATACCAAAGATCTGCGTGAAGCGGTGAAACAGTATCGCGCCGATATAGGGCTTGCCCTTGATGGAGACGCCGACCGCCTTATCGTTGTTGATGAAAACGGAGATGAAGTAGACGGTGATCAGATTTTAGGGGCATTAGGGCTCTTTTTACACCAAAGCGGACAGCTCAAAGGGGACGGAATCGTCGCTACCGTTATGAGCAATCAAGCACTCGAGGATACGATGAGTGAGAATGGTCTTAAACTCTTTCGCTCAAATGTCGGCGATAAATACGTATTGGAAGTGATGCGTGAAAACGGTATTAACTTCGGGGGAGAGCAAAGCGGTCATATTATTATGCACGATTACGCCAAAACAGGTGATGGATTGGTGAGCGCTCTTCAAATCTTGGCACTCCTTCTTACTACGGGAGAGAAAGCGAGCAAAGTGCTCCGTCCCTTTAGCCTCTATCCTCAAAAACTGGTCAATATTAAAGTAAAAGTGAAAAAACCGCTCGATCAAATCGAGGGTCTCTCAACCGAACTTGAAGCGGTAGAATCCCAGCACATGCGTCATCTGATCCGATATTCGGGTACGGAGAATAAACTCCGTATTCTCTTAGAGGGGAAAGATGGCAAAGTGATGGAGCGAGCTATGGAAAAACTGGTCAGCTTTTTCGAGAAAGCGTTGAATGCTTAAATCCTCTATTATTCTCATTTTAGCGGCGCTGGGCGTTTTCATCGTCGATCAAAACATCAAATGGATTTTTGTTGAGGGATTTCGCTATTACACCGAGTGTATCGATCTTATCCTCGTGTACAATCGCGGCGTAGCCTTTTCCATGTTCGCCTTTTTGGAAGAGGCGCTTAAATGGATTCAGATTGTCCTTTTAGCGGGAGTGATCGGGTATACCCTTTGGCTCAGAAAGAACTGTTTTATCCTTCCGGTCGGTATCATGGTAGGTGCGGGCTTTTCAAATGTGTATGATCGCTTTATCCACGGAGGGGTTGTCGATTACGTCTATTGGCATTGCGGATTTAACTTCGCTGTCTTTAACGCAGCCGATGTGATGATCGATGTCGCCGTAGTATGGTTATTGATTTTAAACTTTCGTCCGCAGTCGTGTAAGAGTTAAGTGTCTTTTAACTTCCACGCGGATATAATTTCGCTCTTGCATTAATCGTGATGGTCTTATAGCTCAGTTGGTAGAGCACTACCTCGACAAGGTAGTGGTCACAGGTTCGAGTCCTGTTGGGACCACCATTTCTCCTTAATTTTCCTCAAAATTTATTTATTTAATCGTAAACCAATCAACAATCCCGTATAATCCGCGATATTTTCTCAACGAGGGACACCCTTATGGATATTATTGCACTTAAGCATGATGATCAAATAATCGATTTACAAACGGCAGAAGCACTTGGAATTACGGGTGAAGAGATCGTTTACGATAATTCTCCCGATTCTCTCGAAGTTCTTCGCCACTCTTGTGCGCACTTGATGGCAGAAGCGATCAAAGCACTCTATACCGATGCTAAATTTTTCGTCGGTCCGACGGTTAAAGAGGGCTTCTATTACGATTTTAAAGTCAATGAGACGTTAAATGAAGAAGATCTTAAAACGATCGAGAAAAAGATGCTCGATATTGCCAAAGGCAAAGAGAAGATTACCCGATACGAAATCACGAAAGAGGAAGCTCGCGCAAAATTTGCAAATGATCATTTGAAACAAGCGGTTATGGATCGTATTCCATCCGAAACCGTAACGATCTATAAACAAGGCGAGTTTGAAGATCTTTGCCGAGGGCCTCATTTACCGAGTGTTGGTTTGATCCGTTATTTCAAATTGACCAAAATCTCCGGTGCGTATCTCGGTGGTGATAGTAAAAACGAGATGCTTACCCGTATTTACGGTATCGCATTTGCCGATAAAGAATCCCTCAAAGCGTATCTTGATCAAATGGCGGAAGCGGAAAAACGTGACCACCGTAAAATCGGTGCCGAGATGAAACTCTTTACGTTCCGTGAAGAGGTCGGTGCGGGATTCCCTATTTGGCTCCCTGCGGGTGCACGTATGCGCTCACGTTTGGAGCAATTGCTTTTCAAAGCACACCGCAAACGTGGGTATGAGCCGGTACGCGGCCCTGAGATGCTCAGAAGCGATTTATGGAAAGTGTCGGGGCATTATCAAAACTACGGTGAAAATATGTATTTCACCAACATTGATGAACTCGAATTCGGGGTTAAACCGATGAACTGTGTCGGTCATATCAAAGTGTACGAGCATGATTTGCACTCTTACCGTGACCTTCCTCTCAAATATTTCGAATACGGGGTCGTTCATCGTCATGAGATGACGGGTGCACTTCACGGATTGTTCCGTGTACGTGAATTTACTCAAGACGATGCTCATATCTTCTGTACGGCCGATCAGATTGAGCAACAGATTATCGAAGTGGTTGACTTCGTTGATAAAATCATGAAAACATTTGAGTTTAACTACAAAATGATGATCTCGACCAAGCCTGAAAAAGCGGTCGGGGATGACGCGGTATGGGAGATTTCAACCAACGCACTTAAGACGGCGATGGACAAAAATAACCTAGCGTATGAGATCGATGAGGGGGGCGGAGCGTTTTACGGTCCTAAAATCGATATCAAGATCACCGATGCTATCGGACGTGAATGGCAGTGCGGTACGATCCAACTCGACTTCAACCTTCCGATGCGTTTTGAACTCGAATACAACGGCGAAGAGAACGTTAAAATACAGCCGGTAATGATTCATCGTGCAATTTTAGGTTCTTTTGAGCGATTTGTTGGTATATTGACGGAGCATTACGCTGGGGAGTTCCCAATGTTTATCGCTCCGACGCAGGTCGCGATCGTTCCGATTGCCCCTACACACGAAGCGTACGCACGTGAATTGGCCGATAAACTGATCGATTTGGGTGCCGATTTTGAAATTTTCGATAAAAATGAAAGTCTCAATAAACGGATTCGTACAGCGGAAAAAGGACGTGTGCCGATGATCATCGTCTTGGGCGATGAAGAGGTAAACAACAAAAGTATTGCCGTACGTGATCGCAGATCACGCGAGCAATACAACCTGAGCGAAGAGGATTTCCTCGCAATGGTAAAACAAAAAATTAATGAGGTACATTTTTGATTAAGAAACAAGACCGAGTCCAAATGAACGAGGATATCCGCGTTCCTGAGGTACGTTGTGTAGTAGATGGTGGTGAAGCATTAGGGATCATTACGATTCAAGAGGCTATGGCTAAAGCCAACGAACTGGGGCTTGACCTCGTATTGATCTCTCCGGATGCAAAACCTCCGGTCGCGAAGATCATGGACTACGGTAAGTTTCATTATCAAGAAGAGAAAAAGAAAAAAGAGGCACGTAAAAAGCAAACCAAAGTTGAGGTCAAAGAGATCAAGCTTTCGGTAAAAATTGCTGAAAACGATGTTAGCTATAAAGTAAAACATGCCCGTGAGTTCCTCGAAGAGGGGAAACATGTCCATTTTCGCGTATTCTTACGCGGACGTGAGATGGCACATCCTGAAGCCGCAGTTGCTGTTCTCCAGCGTGTTTGGCCAATGGTTGAAGATATCGGTATGATGTATAAAACACCTGCCATGGAAGGGCGCTATTGTAATATGATGGTCCATCCGAAAAAAGACGATAAAAAGTAACTCTCGCTTTTCCTCTTTATGCTCATGCATTTGCATGGGTATCTTTATCTAGTATCAATCAGTAATAAGCTTTTTTATGGTATAATCCGCGTCTCGTTTAGAGAATTTTTGCGAAAGGATCAAGCCGATGCCAAAAATGAAATCAGTAAAAGGGGCGGTTAAACGCTTCAAAGTAAAGAAAAACGGCACTGTTAAACGTGGTTCTGCATTCCGTAGTCATATTTTGACTAAACAAGATGCAGGAACTCGTCGCGGGCAAAATGCACCAAAAGTGGTTGCAGCTGTTGATGTTAAAAACATCAAAAAGATGATCGTAGGCTAAAACCTATTAACCCTCCAGCGCTATTGCTGGGCAAGTCCGCATAGCGGCACCCCGTCATTTATATTTGAAGTGAACCGGGTCAAGAAAGGAAAAAAATGCCAAGAGTAAAAACTGGTGTCGTAAGACGCAGACGTCATAAAAAAGTATTGAAACTCGCACGTGGTTTCTACAGTGCACGCCACAAACATTTCCGTAAAGCGAAAGAGCAACTCGAGCGCTCACTCGTATACGCGTTCCGTGACCGTAAACAGAAAAAACGTGAATTCCGTAAATTGTGGATTATCCGTATTAATGCGGCTTGTCGCTTAAACGGAATGAGCTACTCAGTATTCATGAACGGCCTTAAACGTGCCAACATCGAACTTGATCGCAAAATCCTTGCTGATATGGCAATGAACGACGCAGCGGCATTTACTGCCCTCACCGCTCTAGCTAAAGCAGCACTCTAAATAATAGGGCCCGAAAGGGTCTTATCCTCACATATTTCTTCTCAACCATTTTTAAAACCGTAAATAACTCTCTACTATTCCCGAAGGAATACTAATTTATTGCTCGATTTTATACCCTTTGTTTTCCAAACATTGTTGGCATTCTACGGTAATCGGAGCTTTTGATGCTTCTGTTGCGGCTTTTAGATCATAATAGCGGCACTCTTGAAAATCGGCTTTGATGAGATCTTCAGTTTTTCCTGCAGGGCAGATCATTCCATTGAATGACATTTGTTTTTGAGCGCATCCGCTGATAAGGAGTGTTGCGGCAGTAAGGGTAAGAAATAGAATTTTTTTCATGAGTGATGATCCTCTTTGAGTGAATTTTCGAATAGGTAACGATGATCTTGCGGAAGTGATTCATAGATTATTTTAGCCAAATCACGAATTTCCCACAGAGCTGCTTTATCGCTGCGCAACGAAATAAAGTTCTGTAAGCTTCGGGCGTTAATCGACCACGTAAGCTCCGTCTTATAGCTCTCAGGAAGACAGTATTTTGCACGATCGTTACTGATCCCTGCAACTAATACGGCACGAAGGTTTTCAAGGGCTCTGATGCTCATTTCATCCACCATCTCTACGCCGCTCATAACGAGATATTTTTCCGCACGCTCTTGATGATCGATACTAAAAGGTTCTTCGTCTTTGAGCTCTTTGAGGGTATACCGGGTACTTTTGACGCTTAATGAGGCCATTCGGTGTCGTGCGAGTTCTTGGAGCAATGCACGGCTGACCCCCTCTACGTAGAAGTTATAGACGATATGTTCCAGCGTGGAGGCATGCTTGAATTTATTGCCGACACGATCGATAAGGGCGCGGTCTACTTCGCCGCCGTTATCGCTTTTATCAAAACTTTGCCAACACGTTCGGATAGCATCGGAACAAATTACAAGTGGTGTATAGTGATGTAGGGTTACTTTCATGGCAGTATCTTTGTTAGAGTTTGAGAGAGTATAGCGAAGAAGAGTTTAAAAACGGAGAGTAAGGTGTGCGGAAGCACACCTTACATAACAAATACGTGAGGAACGATAAGAGGATATTTTTTCATTTTGCGGTAGATATGTTTACGTACCACTTGACGCAAATCATTCTCTATCGCTTTAGGATTCTCGATAAGCCCCGGTTTGAGGTTGATCAAGAAGTGCTCTAGTACATCTTCCATCTCTTGGGCAAACGCTTTGTCGTTGCGATCGGCTACGAGTCCGAAGCTCGTTACGAGAGGTTTGGAGAGGAGACGTGATTCTGCGGCACTCACTTGAGCCACCAACATAACCATTCCCTCTGATGCCATTTTCTGGCGATCGATAACGATATCGTCTTCAATCTGATGATTGTTTTGGTTATCGATATAGGTTTTACCAGTTTTAACGGTTTTAACTTTACGCATCATTTTACTGTTGACTTCGATAGAGTCGCCATCACTCATAAGGAGGATGTTACGTTCAGGAACGCCACAAGCAATTGCGGTATCTTTGTGCTTCATGATGTGGTTGTATTCACCGTGAACCGGAAGAAAGAATTTAGGATTAGTGAGGCGAAGCATTAATTTTTGCTCTTCCAAGCTCGCATGTCCCGATACATGGATATCACGATCATTAGCAACGCGTGCACCCGCACGTTGGAGATAATTGAGCATCCCCGAAATTGAACCCTCATTCCCAGGAATTGCACGGGCAGAGAGGACGATCAAATCGGTCGGTTTGATTTTGATATGGCGATGTTCACCGATTGCCATACGGAAAAGGGCTGAACTCGGTTCTCCCTGACTTCCCGTGGTGACGATCAATACATCTTTATCACTCATACGGTTTGCCTCTTCGGCATCGATGAAGATATTTTTCGGAAGTTTAATGTAATCGTATTGCATACACACTTCGAGGTTACGTTCCATAGAACGGCCGATAACACATACCTTACGGTTGTATTTGACACCAGCTAAAATCGCTTGATAGACACGGTGGATATTTGAGCTGAATGTCGACATGATGATACGACCTTCTGATTTTGAGAAGATACGGTCAAACCCCGGAGCAACGGTAAGCTCACTCGGTGTCCACTCTTTATTGTAGGAGTTGGTTGAATCGGAAAGGAGACATAAAACCCCTTTTTCACCGTAATGGGCAAGGCGGTGGATATCGGCCGTATAGCCATCTACCGGAGTAAAGTCGATTTTAAAGTCACCCGTATGGATAATCGTACCCGCTTTGGTAGTAATCGCCAAAGAGGATGAATCGATGATCGAGTGGGTCATATGCATCCATTCGATATCAAAATCGTTTCCGATACGGTAGACTTGACGCTTAACGATCGGATTGAAATAGCGGCGGAAATCACGCATATGGTGCTCGTCGAATTTGTTACCGATCATGGCAAGCGGCAATGGTGTTCCGTAAATCGGAAATTGCATCTCTTTGAAAAGGTACGGTACGCCGCCGATGTGGTCTTCATGGGCGTGAGTGATAATAACAGCTACGATCTTTTTACGAATTTCGCGCAAGTAGGTGAAATCAGGAACAAGGATATCAACACCATGCATCTCTTCATCCGGAAAACTCATCCCGATATCGATAATAATCGCTTCATTTTCGGTTTCAATAACGGTGATATTCCCACCGATCTCTCCGAGTCCTCCTAGTGGAGTAATGCGGACTTTTTCATTATTATCGAGATTAAGTTTAAAGTGTGGGTTAAGACGATTTTTATGTGCGTCTTGATTTTTGAGGACAAAGTCACGCAAATTGTTGTCAATCGGTGTACTTGGGCTTCCACGGCGACCGCCGCGACCGCGATCACGACCGCCGCGATTAGGTTCAGCATCCGTTGCAGTATTTTCTGCCCCCTCAGGACGATCGGTACGCGGTGGACGATTGTCTTGGCGCGGAGGACGGTTATCAGTACGCGGTGGGCGATTGTCAGTACGCGGAGGTCTGTTATCGGTGCGTGGAGGACGGTTGTCTTGACGCGGAGGTCTGTTATCTTCGCGAGCTTCAGTATTAGGACGCTCCGCAGTTGCTGCATCTGTACCTACTGGAGCATTTGCATTGCGACTGCGGAAAGGACGGCGGTTATTTCGGCGTTGACGATTCTCACCTTGGGGCTGTGCTGGGGCTTCTGTTTGTTCATCGGACATAGTGTTTCCTTCTGTACGCACGAGGGCGTTAAATGTATGTATTGTTATGTTTGGATGCTCTAAAATACCCTAAAAAAAATTATTTTATAAGGGTGTAGAGCCGGTGAAAGTCAGAGGTGTCAAGCTGATGAGGTCGGATGGATCGCTCCAACTCAAGCGTTTCAAACGCTTCAATCAGAGAAGTTCCATCATAGCGTGAGGAGAGATTTTTGTGGAGGGTTTTACGGGGCTGTGTAAAGGCCGTTCGTAAAAAGTCTTCAAACCCTTCATCATTACGATTTGTGCGTTTAGAAATGAGCAGTACGCACGAATCGACTTTGGGAGCTGGCTCGAATGCGGTGGGGGGAACGTGTAACACGATCTCCGCTTCACCTACACTCTGCGTAATTACGCTGAGCGCTCCAAAAGCTCTCTCTCCAGGTGCGGCAGAGAATTTCTCTGCCACTTCACGCTGTATCATGACAAGCAAGTTTCGGCACGCCGGATCGGCGAGGGCTTTTAGGATGATATTGGTCGCGATATAATAGGGCAAATTTGCCACTAAATCGTACGGTTCATCCAAAAGCTCACTCTTCCAATGCTCTAACACATCTCCGCAACGGAGCTCAAGAGTATTGGTACTGATAGCATCGGCAAATTGGTGCTTCAAATGCTTGCACAAGTCGGTATCGACCTCAAAAGCGGTAACACTTTTGACATCAACTAAATACTTAGTTAAATCACCTAATCCAGGCCCGATTTCAGCGATACGATGAGGGGTATCGGGCATCGATTGGATGATTTGAGCTAAAACAGCTTCATCTTTTAGAAAATTTTGGCCAAATTTCTTCTTGGCAATTTTGGCACGATCTTGTTGCATTACAACTATTGTACCCAATAAAGAGTAAATCATCTATTAAAAAATAAATTGCCCCCCTTTATCGTTACTTTTGGTAATCGAAGTTATACTTACATAATGATAGTATTCAAGGTAAATAATGGATAATTTTTTTGCAAAACGGATCATTCCTTGTTTGGATGTGAAAGACGGCCGTGTCGTAAAGGGTGTTAATTTCGTCGGTCTAAAAGATGCCGGAGACCCCGTCGAAGTGGCAAAACGGTACAACGAAGAGGGGGCGGATGAACTGACGTTCCTCGATATTACCGCATCCCATGAAGAGCGTGACACGATTGTTCATATCGTCGAACAGGTGGCGAGAGAGGTTTTTATCCCTCTTACGGTCGGGGGAGGAATACGAGTCCTTGATGATATTTACAAACTTCTTGCCGTCGGGTGTGACAAAGTGAGTATCAACTCTGCAGCGATCAAACGTCCTGAGTTTATCAACGAGGGGGCAAAGCGGTTCGGTTCTCAGTGTATTGTTGTCGCCATCGATGTGAAAAAAACAGGGGATCAATACAACGTCTATCTCAACGGCGGTCGGGTCGATACGGGGATTAATGCCTTTGAGTGGGCAAAAGAGGTTGTGGATCGTGGTGCGGGGGAAATTCTCCTCACTTCGATGGATGCCGACGGTACCAAAGCAGGATTTGATCTCTCTATTACCGAGCAGATCAGCCGCGCCGTCAACGTCCCCGTGATCGCCAGCGGCGGTGCGGGGACGATGGAACATATCCGCGAAGCATTTGAGCACGGTGCCGATGCGGCATTGGCGGCGAGTATTTTCCATTACAAAGAGATCGATATTTTGGATCTCAAACGCTATCTATCGGCTAACGGGATTCCGGTACGATTATGATTCTTTGCGCCGGTAACAATGAAACGTTTGATTTTGCGACACCGATAGGGGTGGGGCTGATCGACAGTGCAATCAATCTCACCCGCCATTGTTTGGTTCACAAGCCCGAATTTCTCCTCTTCGTCGGGAGTGCTGGAAGTTACGGTGAACACAAAATAAACGAGATCATCGAGTCTAAAACAGCGGCTAACATCGAGTTAGGCTTTTTGGATAAAAGTGCCTATACGCCGATTGACAACGTCGTCTCTGCACAAACGGAAAATGTCAAAGATGTTATCGTTAACTCCTCGAACTACATCACGACGAGTGAGCGGGCGATGGAGCAAATGAGAGTTTTGGGGATGGGGATTGAAAATATGGAATTTTTCACGGTAATGCGAGTGGCGCAGGTTTTCGGCATCCCTGCAGGCGGGGTCTTTTGCATCACCAATTACTGCGATACGAATGCCCACCGAGATTTTATCGCTAATCACGGGTTTGCTAAAGTGCTGTTGCGTGAACATTTGAAAGAAAAAGGGTTGATCCATGGCTAAAAAATCTATTTTGGATTACACCAAAGCGGAACTCGCTTCCATGGTGAAACCCTCGTTTCGTGCCAAACAGATTTGGGGGTGGATTTACCACCAATATGCGACGAGTTTTGAAACAATGGCGAATCTCCCTAAAGCGATGCGCGAAGAATTAGATCAAACCTATGAAATTATGCCCCTGAAAATCGCTCGAAAAGAGTGCTCCAACGATGGAACGATCAAATATCTCTTCGAACTGAGTGACGGCAAAACGGTTGAAACCGTGTGGCTCAAGATGAAAGATGAGTCCATCGATGAAGAGGGGAACATCGAGCACGAGGCCCGTTTTACCGTTTGTGTCTCGACGCAGGTGGGGTGTAAAGTGGGGTGCTCATTCTGTTTAACAGCTAAAGGGGGCTTTACCCGTGACCTGAGTGCGGGAGAGATCGTGGCGCAAGTATTAGCGGTGAAGATGGATAACGGCCTTGCCGCTCATCGCCGTCTTAATATCGTCTATATGGGGATGGGGGAGCCGCTTGATAATCTTGAGAATCTCGCGAAAGCGATCACGATTCTTAAAGATGAAGAGGGGCTGTCGATTTCAGGAAAACGCCAAACCGTCTCTACCAGCGGATTGAGTTCGAAGATCGACAAACTGGGGCAGATGGATTTAGGGGTTCATATCGCCATCTCGCTCCACGCTGTCGATGATGAACTACGGTCTGAACTCATTCCTATGAATAAAGCCTATAACATCGCTTCGATTATTGATGCGGTAAAACGGTTTCCGATTGACACCCGTAAACGGGTGATGTTTGAATATCTCGTCATCAAAAATAAAAATGACGATTTGATTTCGGCAAAAAAATTGGTCAAACTTCTTCACGGGATCAAGGCAAAAGTGAATCTGATCTTTTTTAACCCGTATGAGGGGTCTGATTATCAGCGTCCGACGCGCGCGGATATGGTGGCATTTCAGGAGTATCTGATCAAACACGGAGTATTGTGTACTATCCGTGATTCCAAAGGGCTCGATATCAGTGCGGCGTGCGGTCAGTTAAAAGAAAAAGAATTAAGCGAGGGTGTGTAATGTCGGGGATGGATTGGTTTCAAGTCGGGTTTTTAGTGATCGTAGTCGGTATCGGTCTCGGCGGCTTTATTTGGGCCGCCCTCAAAAAGGATTAGAACGTATATTTTAGCATTGCCTGAAAAACATCGTTATCAGTGTGATAACTGTTTTCATGGTAATAGTGCCATTCGGTTCCCACTTCGAGTTTCCCCTCTTTAATTCCTATCATTTGCGAGAGATCGAAAAGCAGTTGATTTTGACTCAAAATATCACGTCCACTCCAGTCGGTAAACCCTTCGAAATGCCATCGATCACTCAGCGGAGCATAATAGTTTAATGAGAGCTGATAGGTATGATCGCCGACGTTTTGATGTTTTCTATAGATATTAAGTCCAAAAACACTGAATCCCGGTATATTTAAATCAGCCCCTACACCATAGAGCCATGCATGATAGGTATCGGATCGGTTGTATTGAAATGAGAGGTAACTCTCTTTGAGTATTCCGCACGAAGTAGAAAAGCCGCTGATTTTATCTAAGCTCAGGCGGGGAGAAATTTCACCGTAGAGGTCATTTTTTTTATCGGTGAATTGCAGCCCTTCGTGGGTGTAGGCGTAATCGGCAAACATAAAAAGATCACCGTATTCCAAAGTCCGATAATGCTCTGCGGTTAGGGTATGTTTGGCGCCGCTTTGGGTATCCATAAATGTCTCCCCTTCAAACTCTCCGTAGAGATATTGGATGTTTGTCGTTGAAAAAGCGGATAATGTAGCTGCTAAGAGGGTACTAATAAACAGAAATCGAGGCATAAGTTTCCTTAGGTGTTTCAAATAAAGCATTTATTTTGGCGATAAGATCGAGCGGATCGCTCTGGACCCCGTGTACCATCATCCCAAAATGCAAATGGGGGCCGGTGATACGTCCTGTCGCACCGCTGAGGGCAATACTATCCCCTTGTTTGACATAATCACCGACTTTTGCGTCGAATCGGCTGAGGTGAAAGTAACAGCTGTACATTCCCTCACCGTGATCGATGATGATTGTCCCTCCCGCATAATAGCGATCTTCGGCTAGAACGACGATACCGTCATTCGCAGCTTGAATGGAGATTGGGGTGCGAGCTCTAAAATCGACTCCGCCGTGATAACTTTTCAAGCTTCCGTTGTAGGTACGTGCCGAACCGTATTCGCTGGTGATAAATGTATCCAGCGGCTGAATAAACGGTTTGTTCCAGTAGCGTATGGGGGTAAAATGGGTATAGATTCTTTCGGCATTTGCCCGCTCGCGCTCTATCCGCTCAAGGGCTTCGGGAGGGGGAGTAACTTTAGAGGGGTCAACGCTCAGTGTTTCGGTGGGGTACGATGCACTTTGAATCGTGATAGGAAAGGAGAGTATTTTTCCCGGCGCACTCCATGTCAGGTTGCTCTCCCCCATTGGGGAATAATAGTCGATAGGGAGAATCGCGTAGCCTTGCTGAGGATTGGCGGGGTGAGAGAGAACACTGATATTGCTCTCTTTGGTCACGATTATTCCTGAGGGTGAGGGGAGAGTAATAATGAGGCTTTTACCGTTGTACCCCTCCGCTCCCCAGAGCATTAAAAATCCAAACCACAAACCAATCAGTAGACGCATACTTCTCCCTCTCTTTTTAGTGTAAACAGCATTGTAACATTAAGGGGTTTGAAACTTGTTTTAGCGGTTTTCTTATCCATTATATGTTACTATAAAAACTTATATTGACAGTGAGAAGAATTAAAGAAAGAGAATAATGGGAAGCAGTTATATCGGTCGTCAACCTATTGTCAATGAACGGGGCGCACTTTTCGCGTATGATCTTTTTTCCTCTGCGCAAAAGGATGGGGAGCATGCAACGGCTACCCTCATTAACGATCTGCAAAGTGCTTTCGGAATCGATCAGATTCTCGGGAAACGGGTCGGATTTATCCGTATTGATGATCAGTTTATTTTTCATGATCTACTCGGATTGTTTCCGAAAGAGAGAGTTATTTACGCATTACTCGAGGAGAATGTAGTTGATAATGCGCTGAGTGAACATTTAAAAAAACTCAAAGAGCAAGGGTACCGTTTCGCCCTTAACGATTTTGCCTATACCCCTGAAAACATAGAAAAATTTTCCCCTATTTTCCCCTATTTAGAGTTTGTTAAAGTAGATATAACCCGAAGTAGACGGATTAAACAGGAAGATGTTGAGGAACTTAAAAAACAAGGGTTGATTGTTATCGGGGCAAAAATAGAATCCCATGATATTCATGCCGAGTGTGTTGCAAAAGGGTTCACCTATTTTCAAGGGTATTTTATCTCTAAGCCGAAGATTCTTGAAAACCCCTCGTTTTCCATTGATCAAGAAGCTGTTATTCAGTTGTGGAATATGCTTCAATGTGAGGCAGATATCGATCAATTGGTAAAAGCGTTTGAGCTAAATCATATGGTGAGTTTAAAATTGATCCGATTTATCAATTCCGCCGTTTTTTCGCTCCCAAATCCGGTCTCTTCTGTTCGCCACGTTTTAACCTTGGTAGGTCGTGAGCCTCTTGCGCATTGGATTATGCTCTTGATGTTTTCGGAGTCTCAAGGCTCGAGTCAAAATACGATCCCCTTAATGCTAATGGTTGTGAATCGAACGGAATTGATGACACAGCTGTTAGACCTCATTAACCCGAACGCGACAAAATCCCAAAAGGCAACGGCTTATTTTGTAGGGATGTTATCGTTGATTCATCTCCTATTTCACATTCCGCATCGGGAAGTACTAAAACGGCTGAATGTTGCACCTGAAATCGAGCGGGCACTCTTCGAGGGAGACGGATTTTACGGGGAGTTACTAGGGATGGTGCGTGCTATTGAGATGCTTGATACGGAAGGTATCGAGAGATTTTTACAGAAGCACTCTTTGAAACATGAGGTATTGGAACCGTTAATCGCATCAGCTATGGAAAAAGTGAATCAGTTTGATGAAGCGATGGAGTAACCTGAAGAATTAATAGACTTTTCTTCAGACATGCAACGGATTTGCAACACTTTTAAATTACGATACGAAGATGAATGTAGTTCTCTTAAAAATCGGATGCTTTTGCCACCTGGCTGGAACAAGTAATGCTTTTGGAACAACGTACTTATAAAACTTATAAAAGGAAAAAGATGGTTATAGTGAATAGTTCCCTACAGTCTCCATCTCCAATGGAGTCAACCCAAATTGCACAATCTGCTCTTCAGACTAATCGTTCTGTCAATGATGCGGTTTTAGACTTTAATGCAAAAGAAATACAAAAAAACAACAGCAGCTTTCAAGAAAATGCTGCGGTGATTTCGGCGCAAACGAGTGGAAAAGGGCTGACTCTGGATATCAGAGGGTAGTCAAAATTTAGTCTAGTAATTTTTAAAATTAAATTATGTGTATAAATACTTTTAAACTTTGGTTAAAGTGAATCCAGATAAAATTAATATAAGAAATATTTTAATATTTCAAATTAAATTTGAAGGGTTTATATGCGAAGTTTCATTTTATCGTCGTTGGCAATCTCCAGTTTACTTTTGTTTTCAGGATGTGCCAATAAAGTTCCGAATTACTCGAATTCTCCCCAAAATATACGTGCAGTCAAAAATCTACAAAAAGAAGAAAAAGCGACCGTAAATATAGCCACCTTTAAGGCTAAAAATGAAGGTGAATCGAAAGTTATGTGTCGATTAGCAACTCCGGTAGGCACCCCTGATGGCATGACATTCGCTAAATATGTAGAAGATGCTTTGGCTGTTGAACTTGAAATGGGGGATATGATTGACCCTAAAGCAAAAACTATTATTTCCGGTAGTCTAGAAAATGTTTATGGGAGTACAGTTTTAGGAAATGCGTATTGGGAACATACATTAAAATTGACTTCGACAAACGGACAAAGTATGGAAATTATGTCACGATATGATTATGAATCAAGTTTTTCTGCATACTCCGCTTGCAGTGAAATGCAGCGCTCATATTTACCAGCTGTTCAAGCATTGGTCAATAAAATAATTACTGATCCTCGCTTTAAAGCGTTGGTTAAAAATTAAATCTATGCTCCTCTTGGAGCGTAAAAATACTTCCTAACAATGAAAAAATAAGAAATACATACTTAAAATTGTTACAGATAGAGTGATTCAATGATTTTGATATGATTACATGAATTTATTGAAGAAGAGAAGTATACCGAAGCCCATATAATAGGGGTTTTTCGATGGTGCGGATGAAAGGACTTGAACCTTCACACCTTGCGGCACCAGATCCTAAGTCTGGCGTGTCTACCAATTTCACCACATCCGCGCACTAAAAGTCTAAGGTGGTACGCCCTAGAGGATTCGAACCTCTGACCGATGCCTTAGAAGGGCATTGCTCTATCCAGCTGAGCTAAGGACGCATGAGTGTATATGGTGCGCCCGATAGGGTTCGAACCTATAACCTACGGATCCGAAGTCCGTTACTCTATCCAGTTGAGCTACGAACGCACAATCGCCTTCTAAAACATCGTGTATCAAAGGTGTTTCAAACCAGAAACAAATGGGGTGGGTGATGGGGATCGAACCCACGACCCTCAGAACCACAACCTGATGCTCTAACCGACTGAGCTACACCCACCATCTATTATAAAGAATCTGTTTGAAATAATACAAAAAAAGAAAAAAACATGGTCGGGGCGAGAGGACTCGAACCTCCGGCCCCTTGGTCCCAAACCAAGTACTCTAACCAGACTGAGCTACGCCCCGACCTTCATCTAAGTTAACTCAAGTGAGCTAATTAGTGAGGCGAAATTATAGTCGAAAATATGAGTTTTGTCAAGGCACAGAGTAACAATGTTAAACGATCGGGGTATCTTTTGTCTGTGACGAGACTAAAAACTACAAAGAGCGTGATAAATTAATGTATAATAGAGACTTATTAGAAGCAGTGTACTGTGTACTGCAGTTGTAAGGCGAGGAGGGGAAATGAAAGGTATTTTTCGTAAAAAAGATATGTCCGGTGCAACCGGAGAGTTTCAACGGAAATTGGGGCTTATGGATGTGACGTTTATCGGTGTCGGTGCAGTCATCGGAGCGGGGATCTTTGTAATTACGGGTCAAGCAGCGGCAACGATGGCTGGACCTGCGATCGTATTGTCATTTTTGCTGGGTGCGGTTATGATCGGTATTACAGCTTTGATTTATGCGGAACTTAGCTCTGCTTACCCGGTAGCCGGAAGTGCCTATAGTTTTACATTTGCTTCTTTGGGGGAAGTGTTTGCTTGGTTTGTAGGATGGAACCTGCTTCTTGAATATGGGGTTGCAACAGCTGCGGTTGCAACTGGATGGTCAGGGTATTTACGCCGTTTTTTAGAAAACAGCATTGGGGTCGAAATTCCACTGGCTCTGAGCGGTGCATATAATCCGAGTGCGGGAACTTATATCGATATCAGTGCATTTGGGATTATTTTAGCGATCTTTCTCCTTCTCGCGATAGGAATTAAAGAGAGCGCAAAGGTTAATACGGCCATTGTATTTATTAAGCTGGCGGTTCTGATCGTTTTTGTTGTTGTCGGATTGCCTCATGTTGATTTTAATAATCTATCGAATTTTTTACCTTTTGGATGGGAAGGGGTTTGGCATGGAGCTGCGCTGATCATTTTTGCCTATCTCGGATTTGATGCGATCAGTACAGTGGCTGAAGAGACTAAAAATCCTACCCGTAACATCCCGTTGGGATTGATGCTCTCATTGGCTTTGAGCGTTGTCTTTTTTATCCTCGTAAGTTTTACCCTTACCGCAATCGTCCCCTATCAAGAACTGAATGTCCCAGATGCTCTTGCATTTGCTCTGTATAGAGTGAATGAACCTTTTGCCGCAAATGTTATTGCGTTGGGAGCCGTTATTACGATTACAACGGTTATGATAGTTATGGGACTAGGATTTACCCGTATTTTTTTCGCTCTTGCACGTGATGGGCTGCTCCCTAGAACATTGAGTGAAATTCATCCAAAATATAATACCCCTTTCAAAGCGACCCTTATCGGCGGTGCCATTTTGAGTATTATGGCGGGACTTATTCCTCTGAAAACGTTGGCAGAATTGGTTAATATCGGAACACTGTTCGCCTATTTAATGGTCGCGGTAGCGATTATCGTATTGCGACGACAAAATATTATTCAGCCGGTATTTAAAGTCCCTGCGTTTAAGATTCTTATGCCGCTTAATTTTATCTTGATCATTTTTATGATGGCAGGATTACCGTTTGATACGTGGCTGCGATTTATCGGCTGGTCTATAATCGGGATGTTGATTTATGCCTTTTACGGTGCTAAACGATCGAAGGCTGAGTGATGGCAGTATCGGTATGGCGTCAAGTTTTAACTCTCCCTGTTATTGTTATTGCGATGGGGTATTTTGTCGATATTTACGATCTGATTTTATTCGGAGTCGTGCGGGTTGAGAGTTTGACCGAACTGGGGCTGGATAAAGATGGCGTTACTCTGTGGGGATCGATTATCCTTAATGCCCAAATGGGAGGGATGCTGATCGGCGGAATTCTTTGGGGGATTCTCGGGGATAAAAAAGGGCGGCTCTCTGTGTTGTTCGCCTCGATTATCCTGTATTCGGTGGCGAATTTGTTGAATGCCTTTGTGACCAATGTCGAGCAGTACGCACTGTTACGATTTATTGCCGGCATTGGATTGGCGGGTGAATTAGGCGCCGGAGTGACGCTAGTGGCTGAAATCCTCCCTAAAGAGCTGCGAGGATACGGGGTCATGAGTATTGCGGCATTCGGTGTTCTCGGAGTCGTTGCCGCAAATATCGTCGCTGAAAATTTTGCATGGCGGAACGCCTATATTATCGGAGGAGTGTTGGGCTTTTTACTGTTGATTTTACGCTTCCGTGTTCGAGAATCGGAAATGTTTCAGCACCATGTCAGCGATGATATTAAAAGGGGACACTTCTTTGCCCTCTTTACCCACAGGAAGCTTTTCAGTAAATACATTAAAGCGATCGTGATCGGGATGCCGCTGTGGTATGTTGTCGGCGTTTTGGTGATGTTCTCCCCTGAGTTTGCCAAAGCACTCGATATCATAGGGGAAGTAACAGCGGGTCAGGCACTGATGTATACCTATATCGGGTTATCGGTTGGTGATTTAGCGAGCGGATATTTGTCACAACAGATGCAAAGCCGTAAACGGGCGTATACCATTTTTATGGGACTCTCCGTCGTGAGTGTCCTATACTATTTCACCCTATCAGGTGCAACGGCACAATCGTTTTATGTCGCGGTCTTTTTACTGGGTGTGTTCTGTGGTTACTGGGCCCTCTTTATCACGATGGCGGCAGAGCAGTTCGGAACCAACATCCGTGCGACTGTCGCAACGACGGTTCCCAATTTCGTTCGCGGTTCGGTCGTTCCGATTACGTCGAGTTTTATGCTTTTAAAAGAGAGTATGGGAGTTTTGGGCTCTGCCGCAATCGTCGGTGGCGTAACATTTTCGATTGCATTGATTGCACTCTATTATACCCGTGAGACGTTTCATGAGGATTTGGACTATATCGAGGCTTGAGGTACTTTTCTGTTTAGTCAGAAAAGCACCAAAAGATCACGGGGATTTTACTAAAACTGGATCATCCCATCAACTGGAGATGAAGCCGTAGCATACGGACGTTTCGGTATACGTCCTGCTAAATAACTGAGTCTTCCTGCGATTACCGCATTCTTCATGGCTTCCGCCATCAGCATCGGATTTTGCGCTTGCGCAATCGCGGTGTTAGTGAGAACTCCATCCGCACCTAACTCCATTGCTAACGCCGCATCACTAGCACATCCTATCCCTGCATCGACAATAATCGGCACTTTGACCGCTTCACGGACAAACACGATGTTATAACGATTTTGTACCCCAAGACCGCTTCCGATCGGGGCGGCAAGAGGCATAATCGCGTGAGCTCCCGCATCTTCGAGACGGCGTGCCATAATCGGATCATCCGAGGTATAGGCCATAATCGTAAATCCGTCTTTGGCTAACACTTCACATGCTTTGATCGTCTCTAATACGTCAGGATAGAGAGTCTTTTGGGTATCGCCGATCACTTCGAGTTTGATTAAGTCGATTCCCGTCGCTTCACGGGTGAGGCGAAAAAGGGTGATCGCCTCTTCCGCTGTTGTACACCCTGCTGAATTTGGCAAAAATTTCACGTTCGTCCCCGCAAACGTATCGCGAAGATTCGGTTCATTGGGATTGGTGATATTGAGGCGGCGCACCGCAACGGTTATCAATTCAGACCCGCTTGCCAGTGTTGCCGCTTTGGTCGTTTCAAACGAGTCGTATTTGCCGCTTCCGACGATAAGACGGCTTCCTAGGGTATATTTTCCGATTTGTAAAGTATGCATTTTGGTTAATCCTTTAGAATTTTAATCACGCTTAGAGGCAAAATTTCATGCTCAATTTCGCGAATTTTAGCCGAAAATTCTTCTAAAGTATCGGAGGAATTTTTGGTAAAACTTTTTTGCAAGATTATCTCACCGCCGTCGAGTTCGTCTGTGACCCAATGAACGCTGACTCCGCAGATTTTTTCGTCACTTTCAAAGCTTCGCTCAATCGCACGTGCCCCTTTGAATGCGGGGAGGAGTGCGGGATGGAGGTTGATGGAGCGGATATGTGAAGTAAAGACGGGGGTTAGAATCCGCATAAATCCGCAGAGGACGACAAGATCGGGATTGTATTCTTGAATCATTTCAACCAGCGCGCCATCATACGCTTCACGACTCTCATAGTCGCGATGATCGAGTATTTCAACCGGAATTCCCGCATTTCTGGCTTTGAGTATTCCTCCCGCGTCGGGATTGTTGGTAATAGCACAGACGATAGCGGCATGTTTGAGATGGATTTTTTCGATCAAGTTGGCGAGGTTTGTTCCCTCCCCGCTGAAAAGAGCTACAATTTTTTTCATAAACAGGTGAGTCTTTCGATTAAATCAAATGGGGTGAGCGCATAGTTATTTTTATCAAACTTTCGTGCTGCAAGGGTATGGGTTAGTGAGCCTTGGAGTGCAGCGATGAGCGGTGTATATCCTTGCGTCAGCAGTGCCCCGATAAGGCCGCTGAGAACATCACCGCTGCCCCCTTTTGCCAATGCAACGGTTCCGAGTGGATTGATAAAAAATTGTTCTCCTTGCGCGATGATGACGTTAGCGCCTTTTAGCACTAACACCGCGTTAGGATAGGCCGCGCAAAATTGCTCTACATAGGCAAATCGGCTATTTTGCAATGTGGTGACATCGATATCGGCAATACCGCAGACACGTAATATTTGGGTGAACTCTTTTGGGTGCGGGGTGAGAACAATGCTCTCACGCTTTAAGAGTTTGCCAAACATCGGATGGTAAAAAATATCGGCATCTAAAACAAGAGGAAGTGTATTGTCGAGCAAGGAGGAGAGTTCATCATCGCAAAACTCTACCCCTAGCCCCATGCCCAATGCGATAGCAGTAGCACTCAAGGGGAGGGAATGGCTTTGCATCAGCTCGTAGGGGATCGTTACGTTTTCATTGCTGATAAGGCTGACCAATCCCGTTCCGAAGCGAAGTGCTGCTGAGCCGGCGATGACCGATGCGCCGATTTTTTCACCGCAAAGAACCGCTAAATGACCGTAACTTCCTTTGTTGGTTGAGGTGTGGACGCGGTAGGGGAGAGACAAATCGGTTTGTTCTAATAACTGCCACGATGAGGGTATTTCATAGTAACTACGATTGATTCCCAACTCGCTCACAATGATTTCACCTACGATCTCTTTGGCCGCATCACTGAATAAACCTCGTTTCAGTGAGCCCATCGTGAGGGTGATATCGGCTTGGAAAATAGGCTCATCAAAGGTGCCGTCGGCATAAAGGCCGCTGGGAACATCGCACGCGATTTTAAATCCGCTCATTCGGTTCATCGATACCAATACCTCTATTGCGGTAGGGCCGAGGGGGCGATTTAAACCCGATCCGAACAGTGCGTCGACAATAACGTCATATTTCCCTTCTAGGGATGAGTGTTTCAATCCTAAAGTTTCAACACGTTCTCGCTGTAAATGCGCCAGCGGTGAACTTGCGCCGAAAGGGATATGGATACTTACATGATACTCTCCCCTGAGCAATCGTGCAAGCGCTAAGCCATCAGCCCCGTTATTACCGCTGCCGCAGACAATAAGAACGGAGGAATCGAGAGCAAAACGTGAACGGATTAAATGTGCCATAGCCATTGCGGCATGTTCCATCATCACCTCTTCGCTGAGAGCGAATTTTGTGACACTGCGTTGATCGAGATGAGATACGTCAAGATAAAGGTTTTGCATAAACAGGCACCAGTTTTAAAGGGTTATTGAGCTATAATAACTTTTATGAACAACGATTATATCGCAATAGCCAAAAACACACTTGAAATTGAAGCGGACGCACTTCGCGAGGCCTCAGAGCGACTTGGGGAAGAGATCGTTCGTGCCGTAGAGATCATTCTTGCGTGTAAAGGAAAACTTGTTATTACCGGAGTAGGAAAATCGGGGCTTATCGGTGCCAAAATCGCCGCAACGCTTGCTTCCACTGGAACTCCGAGTTTTTTTCTCCACCCTACCGAAGCGTTGCACGGCGATTTGGGGATGATAGGTCGTGAGGACGCGGTTCTCGCCATCAGCTACAGCGGAGAGAGTCCGGAACTCAGCTCCATCCTCCCTCATATCAAACGTTTTGATATCCCTTTGATCGGGATGACACGAAACGCTGCCTCGACACTTGGACGCTACAGCGATGAGGTGATCAATATTAATGTCACGCTCGAAGCATGTCCGCTTGATATCGCCCCTACCAGTTCGACGACGGTGACCCTTGCTTTGGGAGATGCTTTGGCAGTGTGTTTGATGAAGGCGCGGAATTTTCAAAAAGAGGATTTTGCCTCCTTTCATCCCGGCGGAGCACTCGGTAAACGGTTATTTGTGAAAGTGTCCGATTTGATGCGCACGGAGAACTTACCGATCGTCAATGAAAACACTCCCCTTAAAGAGGCACTTTTGACTCTCAGCGAGGGGCGACTGGGGACGGTTATGCTCACCGATGGATCGGGGAGACTATCCGGTCTTTTGAGTGACGGTGATATTCGTCGTGCTCTTTTGAGTGAGACCTTTTCTTTAGATACTTCGGCGTATGAGTACGCGACGAAAAATCCACTCGTCATTGACGATGCGACGATGTTGGCCAGTGATGCGTTGGTGTTGATCGAGACCAAAAAAATTCAGTTGCTGGTGGTGACCGATTCCTCCGGCCTCATTAGAGGTGCATTGCATCTTCATACACTCGTGGAAGCAGGTATCTCATGATGCGACTTAATAAATATATTGCCCACTACTCGACTTATTCACGCCGTGAAGCCGATCAGGCTATTTTGGATGGCTATGTCCGAATTGACGGTGAAGTTGAAACCAATCCTGCGATACAGGTAGACGAGCGTAATGCCAATGTCATGATTAGCGGAAACAAGATTGTTCCGAGTGACCAATTTACCGTTATTGTCTATAACAAACCGCGCGGTGAACTGGTGACGAAAAAAGATCCTCAAGGGCGTAAAACTATTTACGATTCTCTTGCAAAACAGTATCGCCATTATATCCCGGTCGGGCGGCTCGACTTTGCATCTGAGGGGTTATTGCTTCTCACAGATGCGTCTCGTGTTGCAACGGCACTGATGACCTCTAAGATGGAGCGGGTCTATAAGATTAAGATCAAGGGTCCTGTAACCGAGGGGATGAAAATCGCTATGGGAGAGGGATTGGAACTCGAAGATGCGAGTGCCGGAGCCCATGAACACGCAGATGCGGGTCCTATGAGCTTTGCCCCTTTTTACGCCTATCAGGTGCAGAAAGACCAAGGGGATTATTCGATCCTAAAAGTCGCCATCGGAGAGGGGCAGAACCGTGAATTACGCCGTTTCTTTGCCCATTTTGGTGCTGAAATCGTGGATTTGAAACGGCTTAGTTTCGGCGGGATAGAGCTTAACAACCTCCCGACCGGAAAAGTACGCTTTTTGGAGCGAAGTGAGTATTCCAATTTACGTGAGTTTTTAGATGCGGTTGAAAAAGCGGAAAAACAGAAATTAAAAAATGAGAAAAAACCCCCAAGAGCAGAGGGGAAACCGGAACATAAACCGGCAAAAACATTTACTAAAGATAAGGCAAAAGCTAAAGCGAAGCCTAGCAATGAGCCTTTTAGTACCAACAAATATAAGCCTGATTCTAAATTTTCAAAAGGTGGTAAAAAATGAAAACACTCAAATTCCCAACCAGTCATAAAACACAACTGATGGATATCAGTTCTGAAGTGAAAGAGGCCGTTATTACTTCGGGCATTAAAGAGGGGATTTGTGTCGTTTTCACTCCCCATACGACAGGAAGTGTCTTTTTGTTTGAAAATGCAGACCAAAATCTCCGCCGTGATCTTCTCTCCGCCCTCTCGAAAGTCATTCCGAGTGATGCTCCCTATGCGCACGTCGGCAGTAATGCGGCAGCTCATCTCAAATCATCCCGTATGGGGGCTTCGGTCTCTATTCCCGTTCATGACGGCCGCCCGATGTTCGGAAAATGGCAGGGCGTTTTCTTCGGTGAATTTGACGGCCCGCGTCAAGAGCGTGAAGTAATTATCAAAGTTATTGCAGGCTAATAATGGCTGATTTTACCTATCTGCTTCGTCCGAAAAAATTTGACGATGTAGTAGGTCAAAATCACCTTTGCTCACCTGATGCACCTTTGCGATCTCTTTGCGAGGGGGGCAATCTTACCCACTCTTTTTTCTACGGCCCTCCCGGATGCGGCAAGACGACACTGGCTCGGATTATCGCTGAGGTAATGGGACTCCCCTTTTATGAATTTAATGCAACTTCTTTAAAAATCGAAAATTTGCGAAAGATTTTCGATCAATACGAAGGCTCTTTGACAAAACCGCTCATTTTTATCGATGAGGTGCACCGTCTCGCGAAGAACCAGCAAGAGGTGTTACTCCCCGTTATGGAAAAAAACAGTGTGTTAGTGATCGGGGCATCGACAGAAAATCCCTATTTCAGCCTTACTGCGGCGATGCGTTCACGCTCATTGCTGTTTGAACTCCATTCCATCGGTTTTGACGCGTTAGAAGATTTGTTAGTCCGTACCTCGGTTGAAATGGATGAGGAAGCACGAGAGTATTTGATCGCCAGCTCGGGTGGTGATGCACGTGCTATGCTCAAACTTCTCGAAGTTTCCACCGCGCTGAATAAACCGATAACCCTCGCATTGCTCAAATCGCTTCGCCCTGCAGCACAGAGTTTGGGGAGTTCTGAGGCGGGAGTCCATTACGATCTCGCTTCCGCCCTTATCAAAAGTATCCGAGGCTCCGATCCCGATGCGGCGATCTATTACCTTGCACGCCTTATCGAGGGGGGAGAACCGCCCGAATTTATTGCACGACGGCTAGTGATCCTCTCTTCCGAAGATGTGGGAAATGCGAATCCTCAAGCATTGACACTCTGCACCTCTGCGATGACAAGTGTCAAAATGATCGGCTATCCTGAATCGCGAATTATCCTCGCTCAAGCGGTGATCTATCTATGCGCTTCGCCAAAATCGAATACGGCGTACAATGCGATCAATGCGGCGCAAAGTGCGGTGAAAAATGGAGTGATCCTCGATATTCCCGAGTCATTACGTCAACAGCATAAAGGGTATTTGTATCCGCATGACTTCGGAGGATGGGTAGAGCAAAAGTATCTCTCAAAACCGCTCAAGTTTGTCGAGTTTAAAAACAGTGGGTATGAAGCAAAGATGGGCGAGTGGATAGAGAAGGTGTGGGGGGGAAGAGAAAGTTAATCTTCTTCCAGTTAGATATTGTAATACGTCGCCTCTTTATGATGCACGACAAGTGCCGTCGTACTTTGTTCAGGATGGATTTGGAATGTCTCAGAGAGGGTGATTCCAAACTCTTCGGGTTTGAGCAAATCAAAAATAATTCGACTCGGTTCCAAATCAGGACAAGCGGGATAGCCAAAACTGTATCGTGCCCCTGCATAACGGTTCAGACGGACATCACGTAAGCTAAAGCCCTCGTCATTGTGTGCGATGTTAAGATCGAGGCGGATTTGTTTGTGTGCCACTTCGGCTAAAGCTTCGGCAAGTTCTACCCCGAACCCGTGAACCAGATTGTATTCTAGATATTCATTATTGGCGTAAAGCTCTTGTTCATACTCGCTAAATTTGTCTCCTACGCTAACACACGTTAGCGGCAACACATCATCACGGGTGTGGGTGAAGAAGTCACTTAGGGCGCGGTGCGGTGCTTTGCGCTGGCGCGGAAATTCAAACACATATTTGGCATTCCCGATCACCTCTTCGAGATTTTGGCGGTTAGCGTTTGCATCGATATTCCATCCACAGCTCTCATCGAAAATCAATAGTTCGCGGTCGCTACTTCGTACCGGATAGTATCCGTAGATCACCGTAGGATCAAACAATCCTCGTTTTACAATTTCACGTTTGATCCGCTCATACGCCGGATAGACTTTTGTCTCTAGAAGTTTTTTATACTCTTCTACCGGCATACCGGCTCGTTTGTATCCCCAGTGCAGTTTAAAGAGGCTCCGTTTATTGATCCATTCGCATACCATATCAAAATCGAGCTGCTCTTTGCGCAATACGCGCCGTCCCCAAAACGGAGGGGTCGGAATTTTTACTTCGCTTGGCATTTTTAGCTCATGATATGGAGGGATCACAATATCGATCACCTCTTTGGCAGGTTTTTCAATCATATCGCCGCCGAGGCGGGTATCAAGTCCTACGCTCGGATCGGCGTTGTATTTTTCGATGCGGCTCATTGCGATAACGCCGTCAAACGCGTCGCGACAGTAAAAGATTGCTCCACCGTAGATCGGTCGGCAGAAGTCATCGACGAAACTTCGGGTGAGCGCCGCACCGCCCAGCAATACCGGTGTCGTAATCCCACGGGAAGCCATGATTTCGAGATTGTCTTTCATTACTTGGGTCGATTTCACAAGTAATCCCGACATACCGATGGCGTGGATATCGTTCTCTTTCATAACGTCGAGATATTCTTCAAGCTCCGTTTTGATCCCGATATTGATTACCTTGAAGCCATTATTGGAGAGGATAATATCGACAAGATTTTTTCCTACGTCGTGGACATCACCTTTGACGGTGCCGATCACGAGGGTAGTATCGGTATCTTTTTCCTGTTTCGAGAGATAAGGGTTGAGATAATCGACGGTTGTTTTCATCGTCTCGGCACTTTGCAGAACAAAAGGCAGTTGCATTTTTCCCGATCCGAAAAGCTCACCGACCACTTTCATCGCATCGATGAGGATCTCATTAACGATGCGGTCGGGATTGATGGTATGACGCGCTTTTTCTACCAAAGGAATCATCCGCTCTTTATCTCCATCGAGGAGGAGTTGGGCAATTTTTTCCTCATCACTCATCGCCTCATAGGCTTCGTCGTTTTTGCCGTTATCAATAGTTTTGTCACTGAAATGACCGATAAATTTAAAGAGGGACTGATCATCGGGATGGAACAGTAGCTCTTCACAGATAGAGCGATCTTCCTCTGACATTTTGGCAAGCGGTACGATGTGTTTGACATTGATGATGACCGAGGTCATTCCCGCTTCGATACAATGGTGTAAAAAGACGCTGTTCAAAAAGACACGGGCATTCATGCTAAGACCGAACGAGATGTTCGAAAGCCCCAGTGTCGAGCCGACGTTCGGATATTTGGCGTGAAGTTGACGTATCGCTTCGAGGGTTTGGATCGCGGCATCTCGATACTCCACATCACCGCTTCCGACCGTAAAGGTGAGCATATCAAACATCAAGTTTCTAGGATTGATGCCGTGGCGGTTGACACACAGATCATAGATCCGATCGGCGATGCGCATTTTATCTGCCGTCGTTTTTGCCATCCCTTTTTCGTCGATGACGAGACAAACAAGTGCCGTTCCGAATTTTTTGGCGAGGGAGCAGATCGCATCGAGCCGCTCTTCACCGTCTTCGAGGTTGACCGAGTTGATGATCGGTTTTCCGCCGATACATTTGAGTGCCTCTTCCATCGTGTTGACCCGCGTCGCGTCAGGCATGAGGGGGAGGGGGATTTTTTGGTTGTAGAGTCTCATTACATGCGCCATATCGACGGCACCATCACGCCCCGCAAACTCGACGTTGACATCGAGGCAGTGCGCGCCATCACGCACTTGTGCCTGACCTACGCTGAGTGTCCCCTCGTAATCACTCGCGATGATGAGTTCGCGAAACGCTTTTGATCCCGTTGAGTTAGAGCGCTCTCCGATCAAGAGGGGTGCGGGTTGTTGGATCAGCTCGACACTATTAAAGAGTGATGCGATAGAGGGTTTCATTGCTCCGCTTGGTTTTTTCGGGGCGATAGAAGAGACTTTGTCGACTAATGCGCGGATATGTTGAGGGGTCGTTCCGCAACATCCGCCGAGAAAACTTACTCCATCGTAGTTTAAAAAGTCGCATTGGAGTTGTGCGAACTCATCGGGTCCCATCGGGTAGTACGAGTAACCGCCGCGATTTTGAGGGAGCCCCGCATTGGCGTGGACGGAGATCGGTTTAGCCCACACTTCTGAGAGGGTACGAACATGTTTGCCGTATTGCTCCGGTCCCGTCCCGCAGTTAAATCCGAGGCTGATGATGTCAAAGGGCTCCAAGATGGTAGCAATCGTTTGTGCATCGGTTCCGATGAGCATACTTCCCGCAAGCTCGATGGTAACAGAGACCATAATAGGAAGCTCAGTTCCTCGCTCACGGTTTGCCGCTTCGCAGGCATGGAGTGCCGCTTTGATTTGGAGCGGGTCTTGGCAGGTTTCTAAAAGAAAAATATCACATCCGCCGTCGATGAGTCCTAAACAACACTCCAAATATCCCGTAAACATTTCATCGTAGTGAATGTGTCCTAGAGAGGGGAGTTTCGTTCCCGGTCCGATGGAACCGAGGACGAATCGGGGATGTTCGGGTGTGGAGAATTTGTCACACTCCGTTTTACATACCGCCGCACCTGCACGGGAGAGCTCGTACGAGCGGTGTCCGATCCCGTATTCGTCCAAAACCCAGCTAAAAGAACCGAAAGTATTGGTGGTGATAAGATCGGCTCCTGCCGTGAGGTAGGCGTGAAAAATATCGCTCATCACTTCAGGGCAGGTGACATTAAGGAGTTCGTTACACCCCTCTAACCCCTCCCACGCGATATCAGGAATTTTGTCGGCACGCTCCTGAAGCTGAGTCCCCATAGCACCGTCAATGATAAGCGGGCGTTTGGAAATAATTTCAAGAAGTGTGTGCTTGAGCGACATCGTAGAGACCTTATGCAATAAAAATAATATGCGATTTTATCGAAGTGTAGCCTAAAGGGTTCTAAGTATGAAAATATAATTCTTTGGATACACTCATAAACATGAAAAAACTGCTCTTATTATCTCTTTTCTTTCTAACATTGGTATGGTCGAAAGAGTCTGTGACCCTACAGCTCCCGTGGCTACATCAGTTTCAATTTGCCGGATATTATGTGGCTAAACACAAAGGGTATTACTCTGATGCGGGGTTAGATGTTACGATTTTAGATGCGCACAATAAGCAACCCCCATTAAATGCGGTGTTAAAAAATAAGGCGCAATATGGCGTCGGACGCTCTTCGTTGATTGTCGATTATATTAACGGGACGCCGATCGTTCTTATGGCGGCGGTTTTCCAATCTTCGCCGATGATGTTGCTTACCCGTAAAGATGCCAATATCAATACTGTTTCTGAATTAAAAAATAAGCGGATTATGTTGACAGATGACACTGTTGAAGGTGCAGAGCTGCAGACGATGTTTCGAAGTGTCGGATTGAGTACCCATGATTTTAAGGTACAGGCGCATAGTTTTGATCCGATGTCTTTAGCTCGCGGCGAAACCGATGCGATGCTCGCCTATGTATCCAATGAGCCTTATGTACTTAAAAAAGCAGGCATAGAGACTCATGCAATCCATCCGAAAGAGCATGGGTTTGATTATTACAGTGATATCCTATTTACTACGAAAGCAGAGACGGCGCTGCATCCTGAACGAGCGGAAGCATTTTATGATGCATCGATTCGCGGATGGTTGTGGGCATTTGATCATATCGAAGAGACGGCGGAGATCATTTATCGTAACTATAATCCGCAGCATAAGTCACTGGATGCCTTGATTTATGAGGGGAACGTGCTTAAAGAACTCGCATTGCTTCCCAATACGACTTTCGGTTCGATTGATCCGGAACGTTTGGAGATGATTGCGCAGGGGTATCGACTGATGGGGGTAATTAGAGCAATCCCCTCGTTTGAACCGTTACTGTATAAGCATAACGGGTTACGGCTAAGTATCCAGGAGAGAGCCTGGTTAAAAGCACATCCTGTGATCCGTGTAGGAATAGATCATAACTGGCCTCCCATTGAATCGGTAGATGAAAAAGGGAGACATACAGGGATTAGTGCTTCGTATTTGAGCCTTCTTGAAAAACGGTTGGGAGTCCGTTTCGAGGTTGATTACAGTCGGAAGCTCTGGAGCGATTCACTCCTCTCCGTTAAAAACAAAGAGCTTGATATGCTTTCCGGCGCAGCGGTTACGGATAAAAGACGTGAGAGTTTAGTATTCAGCCGTCCTTTTTTAAAGCAGTCAATGGTCATCATTACCAACTCAAGGGTCGGATATATCAATGATTTAAATGATCTCAGCGGAAAAAAAGTGGCCGTCGTCCGCTCTTATGCGAGTGAGGAGTTTTTACGCACCCATTACCCAAACATTATTCCGGTTTTGGCCGATACGTCGCTTGAAGCACTTCAAAAAGTGGCTTCCGGTGATGTGTATGCGTGCGTTGAGGGATTAAGTGTTGCGAGTTATTTGATTGAGCGACACAATCTTAACAATATCAAAGTGGTAGGAGAGACGCCGTTTCGATATGAACTCGCATTTGCCTTTCGTAATGACTGGGGCATGTTGGCCTCCATCTCTGATAAGGTTCTCGCCTCAATTACTTCTGAAGAATATGAAGAGATACACGGGCGTTGGCTTGCGATGGAACAGCATGATCCGATCAATTATCATTTGGTCTGGGGCATTGCCGGATTTATGGCGATATTATTTCTGTTGGTTGCGTATAAAAATCGCCGATTGGATGTGCTCGTACGTCAACGTACTACAGAACTTGAAACGTTTAACCAGCGCCTCCAAGAAGAGATTGAAAAAGCGGTTGAGAAAAATCGGAAGCAGGAAAAACTTCTTATGCAACAGGCTAAAATGGCGGAGATCGGTTCTATGCTCGAATCCATTGCCCATCAGTGGCGTCAACCGCTGAATATTTTAGGACTTTCAATGACACGGCTCAATCTAAGCTGTGCCATGGGGGGGAAGGGTGAATCGACAAAAGTGATCGAGATTGCTGAAGCACAAATTGAATATATGTCACAGACTATCGATGATTTCCGTAATTTTTTCAAACAAGATCGCAGCCAAATTCCGGTCAACATTAATGGTATGGTTAATGATGTCGAAGCATTGCTAGGCCCTTTGTTAATTCGTAAAAAGATCACAATAGAGAGAGAAATTGATCCCGAAATAGAAGTTTTGGTTTACCCTAACGAGCTCAAGCAAGTTTTGATTAATCTGGTCAATAATGCGCGTGAAGCGATAGAACACCATCGTGGAGAAGAGCGTCTTATCCGTATCCGATGTACTACGGATGAGCGTTACTGTACGATTGCCATCGAAGATACGGGAGGGGGCATTGATGCATCGATTATCGATAAAATTTTTGACCCCTATTTTACGACGAAATTTGAATCTCAAGGGACGGGTATCGGTTTGTATATGGCCAAAACGATCATTGAAAAACACTTTTTAGGAAAACTGAGTGTCTATAATACTCTCAAGGGAGCTTGTTTTGAAATCCGTCTTAATCGAGAGATAAAAGGGGGTTCAAGCATACCACCTCAAAGCAATGACTCCCGTTCTCATACCGATAGTTGAGGGTGAAGTTGTGGGCATCGATGATAGATTTAATAATATAGAGTCCTAATCCGAAACTGTTCGTATTTTCATGATGATGCAAAAACGGTTCGCTCAATGTCTCCAGCGTACACTCCTCTCCCCAAGGTTCTCCCAAATTAGAGAAAAGAAACCTCTCTCCTTTTTGGAGAACACTCACTTTCCCCTCAGAGCTGTATTTAATGGCATTATCGATGAGGTTTTTAAAGACGGTAACCATGACCTCGCAATCGGCGACAATAAGTGTTCCGTCTAATGAGAGATCGATGGGGTCATCGTGTAGAAAAAGCAACGCTTTTGCCCTCTCAAGAAGAACTTTAGGATCGCATGTTTGTAGATGGGGAGCGAGTGCGCCCGATGTGATCTGCTCTAAGCGAACCAGCTCTGCGATTAGGTGTTCCATCCGAAAAAATGCCCGCTCCAAAATCGATTTCTCTTCAGACTTTTTTATAAACGGAAGAGAAAGTTTACCGACGGTGATCGGAGTTTTTAACTCATGCATGATGTTACGTAAAAAGAGCTTGCGTGCTTCGAGCAGGGCTTGATTCTTCTCCATGGCACTGTCCAGTGCGCGGGAAACGAGAGAGATTTCATCCTTCTTTTTGCTATGCATAGGGGTATAAATCCCCGATGCACCATACTGTGCTATTCCTTGGGTGATGGTTTTTAGAGGAAAAAGAGTTTTAATGATGAACCAATACAGAAGCAGTAGCGCCACTATCAAGGAGATCAAAAGTGCTTCACTCCAATGGGATTGTTTTGCCGCATCAGTTTTGATGACCAACAGAGGCGGTGAGGCTTTTGTTAAGTAAATGTAGAGATGATTCTCATCTCTCAAAATTTGTATTCGTCCCTCATGGAGTGAGGATTTAATCTCCTCAGGATAGTTTTTGGGGATAACGGTAAGGGCATTTTTGAGTGTTTTGATTAAATCAGGGTGAGGTTCGGCAACGCTGTAACCGTGCTCTTGCAAATAGGATCTGCGCATAGGGGGAGCGAGCGGGACACTTTTGCGTAAAACCAAAAGGATATTACCCGCTTCACTTTCTAATCTATGGGTATACTCTTGGGCCAGTTTTTGTTGCAAGAGAACAAAACCTAATCCCATCGCGATAAAGGTGACGAGAAAAAAGAGGGTAATACGGAGAAAAATACTATGCGTCATTACTTATCCTGAAAACCGATAGCCGCTTCCCCGAATAGAGTGAATGAAGCGGGGATTTTTTGGATCTTTTTCGATTTTTTGTCGTAAACGGCTAATAATGACATCGATCGTTCGTGCTGAACTTTCATAGGAAATTGCTTCAGAATTATTAGAGAGAAAGTCACGACTTAGTGTCTGATTGGGACGGAGGATAAAGAGGGATAATAGCTCGTATTCAGCACGTGTGAGGGAAAGGGACGAGCCGTTATAGAGAATGCTCTGCTCTTTTTCGTTAAGAATAAAGAGTTTATTTTTTTTCTCCATTGTAGGACGATAACGGCGTAGAACACTTTTGATCCGTGCAATCAGCTCACGCGGCTCATACGGTTTGGGGAGATAGTCGTCCGCTCCGTACTCCAGTCCGATCACTTTATCATTGATATCGCTTCGCGCACTTGAAATGAGGATAGGGATATCGGTTTTTTGACGGATCATTTTGCACAGCTCCAATCCATCCATCTGGGGCAGCGTCAAATCCAAAATAATGAGATCAAAATGATCGCTATCTAATAGACGTAAACCCTCCGATGGAGTGGAAACGGCATTGAGTGCAATTCCGTAATTTTTGAGGTAGTTAACTAATAAAGTTGTGATATCCGGATCATCTTCGACCATGAGGGCTTGAAGCATTGGTAGTCCTATAAAGGTATTATCCTGAAAGTATGACGTAATGAATGTTAACGGAAGGGAAAGGGTGGCATTTGGGAGGGGTTATTGCTCACTGTGAGCAAAAAAGAGTTTTAGTCAACCATCCAGCTGGCGCGTTTGGATCGGCGTAATTTTTTGACAAGGGTTTTTTCTAACGGTGTCATTTTTTCCATTGGGTTCTCCTTCTTTAGATTTACAAACGGCAGTTTATCGGTGAATCGTTACGGAACGGTAACTTAAAGGCTCAAAGCAATCCTCTTTATTCAACACCCTTACAGTGGAATGGGTAGATAATCACTCCAAAAAAGAGAAAGAGCGGGAACCATGGAAAAAGCTTTAGTGGGCGGCGGATGTTTTTGGTGTATCGAAGCGGTCTATAATCGTCTTGAGGGGGTTCAGCACGCACTCAGCGGTTATGCCGGAGGCTCGCGTAAGAACCCTAGTTATGAGCAAGTGTGCAGTGGAGCTACGGGGCATGCGGAGGTCGTTGAGATTACGTATGACCCCAAGATTATTTCGTATGAAGCAATTTTAGATATTTTTTGGGCGATTCATGATCCGACCACCCTTAATGCCCAAGGAGCTGACCGTGGGACACAATATCGTTCCGTCATTTATTACTACAATGCAGAGCAAAAAGAAAAAGCAGAATACTCTATGGCAAAGGCGCAAAAATCGCTCAGTACTCCTATCGTGACCGAGCTATCGCCTGCTCCTGAATTTTATGAGGCAGAGGGGTATCATCAAAATTATTACAGTGAACATCCGACGCAAGGATACTGTCATGTCGTGATTGCACCAAAGATTGAAAAATTTATGAAGAATTTTGGGGATAAAGTAAAAAGAAGTTAAATGAAGTGGCTCTCCCAGATACCTGCGGCACAAAACATGGACGGGTGTGCTGCTGTATTCCTACCCTGACACGATGTCCATCCATGCCCTTGCACAGGTCTAGAAGAGTTGGCGAATTATAGCCGTTTAAACCTGCAAATGCAAGATGGTGATATAATAAACCTATGATTTACCTTATCACTGCACTCGATGCCGAAGCGAGACCTTTGTGTGAATATTATCGTCTTAAACGCGATACGTCGCTCCCCTACACCCTCTATCGAAGCGAAGAGATGGTGTTGTTGGTGAGCGGAATGGGGAGAACGAATGCACTGATGGCATTGAGCGCGTTGTTGGGATGGCGGATTCCCGAAGATAAGGATATTTTGATCAATATCGGAATCTGCGGAGCACCTTTAGAATACAGAATCGGCGAAGCGTTGCTGATCCATCAAATTTTGGATGGAGATCGACGCTATTATCCCGATATTCTTTACTCCCATCTTCTCCGTGAAACGTCGATGAGGTGTGTCGATACCCCCCAATCACTATGCGGCGACTATCCGGTTGATATGGAGAGCAGTGCGATTTTTCAAGCCGCATCCCGTTTTTTCAAGCTTCATCAAATGGCATTTCTTAAAATTGTCTCCGATCACTGTACTCCCGAACTCGTGACGAAAGAGGGGGTTATGGAACTTCTCCGTTCTCACGTGGATACCTTGGATACCCTTATCTCAAGATTGCGCGCTATACAGAAAGAGTCGTCTTTCTTTTCCGCAGATGAACGGGATACAATCGATGTTTTTAAGACTCGTTTTACGAAAAGCCAAGGAGACGCTCTCGAAGATGCGCTCACGTATTTTCGATTCAGAAACAAAGGGAAATTTCCCCCCCTAAATCTTCTGATTCCTAACTCCAAACGTGAAAGGAGCTTATTGCTTGAAGAACTCATCGCAACCCTCACCGCCTAAGCTTTTTTCTCATCTCTACATCGAACGAGATGTGCTGGATCACCCGCAGAGCCAAATGATTCGGAGAAAATTTGCCGACTCGCAGGTTATACTAATTGATCATTACAAAGAGGTGTTTAACCGACCCTCACAAAGTTTTGCGGCGCAAAGCCATTCTAAAAAACTAATTCTCGCCCGAAAAGAGGGGAAGTTTTTGCATGAAGGGAGCCAATACAGCGACGGCTTCGGACATGAACAGTTTTTTTATGCCTCCAGCGTTAAGGGGTGTTTGTATGACTGTGATTACTGCTATTTGCAGGGGCTTTACCCCTCGGCTAACACGGTGTTATTCGTCAACCTCGAAGATGTGTTTGAACAACTACGCCCCTATTTAGGGAAAGTTACTCTTGTAGCGACCTCTTATGATACCGATACCCTTGCCATCGAATCGCTAACACACCAAACTTCAATGTGGTTAGATTTTGCAGATCAGTATGAAAATCTTTATCTTGAAATCCGTACTAAAAGTGCTAATATCAAGTCCCTTAGATCGATTTTCCCAAATCCGAGGGTAACACTGGCATGGACTCTCTCTCCGCAAGAGATTGTTGATCGTTACGAACACGCTACCCCAAGTCTCGAAAAACGGCTGGGAGCGGTGGCAGAAGCGATCACATTAGGCTGGAAAGTACGACTTTGCATCGACCCTGTTATCTATACAGAGAAGTTTGCTATACTCTACCCTGAACTGATTGAACAGATATTTAGAACCATCGATCCCGAAGCAATCGAACATCTCACATTGGGGAGTTTTCGTATGTCACAAAGCCATCTTCGTTCCCTTAAAAAACTTCGCCGCAGTGATGTCGCCTTTTACCCCTATATTGTACGTGATGAGATGGCAACCTACCCGGAAGCAATTGAAACCCATATTTTAGAGACATTATTGGCAAAAGCAACGCAGTATCTACCGAAAGAGAGGATCCGAACATGGCAACGGCAATCGTAACGGGAACGAGTTCAGGGATCGGTGAAGCGATAGCGCAGGTATTGCTACTAAACGGATATAACGTTATCGGACTAAGCCGTCGCAGAGGAGATATCCATCATCCTCTTTTCGAGCATTTACCGTGTGATCTGAGTGATCTGGCGGTGGTCGATATTCTCCAAAAAAAATTAGTAGAGATTGAAGATCTGGAAATTTTGGTCAATGCTGCCGGATTCGGACGGTTTGAACCGCATGAAGAACTCAGTTCTAAAACCATAACCGATATGATTGCCCTTAATCTCACCACCCCGATTTTACTCGCCAATGCATTGATGCGTCCTCTGAAAAAGTCCAAAGGGATGATCCTTAACATCACCAGTATCGAAGCGACCCGCCACTCCAAATTTTCCGCCCTCTACAGCGCAACCAAGGCGGGTCTGCGTGCATTCGGTTTGACCCTTTTTGAAGAGACCCGTAACAGCGGGGTTAAAGTGGTTACGATTAATCCTGATATGACCGAAACACCGTTTTTTGACGGGTTTAGATTCGGTGTGGGAAAAGAAGATGACACCAAACTTCTCACCTCCGATATTTCTCAAGCGGTACAATATCTTCTTGATATGCGAGAGGGGATATGTGTGACCGAAATCACGATTCGTTCTCAGCGATTCGGAATAACAAAAAAATAGTAGAGGAACCTTTTTTGCTTAGGGGTATGAGCTAAAGATTTGACCGTTTCGGTCGATATAGATTATACTAATATACAAAAGGATTTGTAATGGCAGGGACTGTAAGCTCACTCGGTATCGGTTCAAATGTTTTGACGGCGGATGTTATTGATAAGCTAAAAGCCGCAGATACTGCCAATATCGTTACTCCGATTGATAATAAAATTACACTTCAATCCCAAAAAGGGAGTGCGTTAGATTTATTAAGTAGCCTTTTGGGCTCTTTCAAATCAAGTGTCAGCAGTTTGTCTGATGATACGCTGTATCAAAAAAGAACCGTTTCGGGGAATACGGATGCGGTGAGCGTGAGTGCCTTATCCGGAAGTGCTATTCAGTCATTTTCGATCACCGATACGGTAATGGCTAAAAAAAGCATCCTCGAATCAGGATCATTTTCATCTACAACAGCGACGGTATCAAGCGGAGCAGGGACTATGTCTTTGGGGATTGACGGTGAGACCTTTAATATCGATTACACCGGCAGTACCACGTTAACCGATCTCAAAGAGGCAATCAATACAAAGGCCGGAGCGAAAGTAACAGCGTCTATTTTGCAAACAGGGGCGAATGAGTACCATCTCGTATTGACATCCAAAGCGACAGGTGCTAATCAGGCTATTACTCTTTCAGATTCGGTTGGCGGAACATTGAAAAATGAGTTGAAAACGTATGACGTATCAACCAACCCGACAGGCGTTCAAAGCATTCAAACTGCCAGTGATGCCTCCTTTAAATACAATGGAATCAGCATTACCAGAGCATCGAATAGTGTTAGTGATTTGATTATAGGTGTGAGTATTAATTTACTTCAAGATGCAGGAAGCACCAACATTAGTATTTCTCAAAATACTACGGCTATCAGTGATGAAATGAGCAATTTAGTGACGAGTTACAATACCCTCACGAAACAACTGGATGAGATGACGTTGGCGGATCTCGACAATGGAAAAGTGGGGATTTTTAACGGTGATAATACAATTAAGTCCATTAAACGTGAAATAACGAAAATGTTAACTTCAATGAGTTCTGATGGAAACTCACTCGCACAATATGGGATTGGACTGAGTGAAAATGGGACGATGACGTTTACCAAAAGTGAATTCGATACCAAAATGAGTAGCGATGCTACGGGCTTAGAGGCTTTTTTCAGCGGATCAACAAGTGAGTCGGGTGAATATACCGAAGGCATTTTCGGAAATATCGATACGTTGCTTGACTCCTATACAAGTTCAAGCGGTTTGATGAGTAACCTTTTGGACGGATCGAAAACGGAGACGAAAGCATTAAAAGATGAGAGAACGCGTGCAGCTAGCCTTTTGACGGCACGCTATGATACGATGACGGCTCGCTTTGCCATGTATGACTCAATAATCAGTAAACTCAATAGTCAGTTTTCTGCCGTTCAAATGCAAATTGATGCAATGGCGAATAGTAACTAACGCTAATTCTGTATTATTTTTCTGGCATTAAAATTGCTTTACAGTATTAACTGTGTAGAAGGGTTAATGTCATGCTCAACGGAAAAAATATTCTCATCCAAGATGAGCGGATGACACACTTTTGGCGTACTTATGAAGCGTTGATTAAAAAGATTACTTTGACACAGAATGAGGTAATATGATTCCGTATTCGGCTCAGTTTATCGAAGAGGATGATATCGCTGCGGTGGTTGAGATCCTAAAAGGTTCCCATCTGACTCAAGGAGCCAAAGTCGAGGAATTTGAGGAAGCGATTGCTCGGTATGTCGGGGCTCGATATTGTGTTAGTTTTAATTCGGCTACGTCAGCATTGCACGCGGCGTATGCAAGTGCCGGAATCGGTGAAGATGATGAGATCATTACGACCCCTATTAGCTTTGTAGCAACCTCAAATATGGCGATGGCTCTTGGGGCAAAACCGATTTTCTGCGATGTAAAACGAGATGGAAATATCGATGAAACTCTTATCGAAGAATTGATTACACCAAAAACAAAAGCAATCGTCCCCGTCGATTTTGCCGGAAAACCGGTTGCGATAGAGAAAATAAAAGAGATAGCTCAAAAGCACAATTTGCTCGTTATCGAAGATTCTTCTCACGCGTTGGGAAGTGCTGTTGATGAAAAAAGAATCGGATCCTTTTCCGATATGACGATCTTTAGTTTTCATGCTATCAAACCGATCACGACCGGTGAGGGTGGTGCCGTTGTAACGGATAACGAAGCGTATGCAAACGCCCTTCGCCTTTTCCGCTCTCACGGAATTATGAAAAAAGAGTTGTGGAATTCGGATATGGTGAGTTTAGGATACAATTTTCGCTTAACTGAATTTGCCGCCGCATTGGGACTCTCTCAGCTGAACAAACTGGATCGTTTTCTACAAGTACGTGAACAGATCGGCCGCTATTATGATGAGCGTTTTTCAGGATATAAACTTTTCACTACAATTTCTATCGATTCGAATGAACAAAGTGCACGCCATCTTTATCCCCTTTTACTGAATCCTGAACTTCATTGTGTTAAAGAGGAAATTTTTAGCGAATTGCAATCTCGTGGGATAGGGGTACAGGTTCACTATAAACCGATCTATCAAAACAGTTTTTACAAAGAGCGTTATGGTGAGCAACGTCTGAGTACTACCGAACATTTTTACCGCTCCGAAATTTCCATTCCCTGTCATCAGAAAATGACGTTAGAAGATGCCGTGATGGTTGCCGATACGGTTCTTGACGTGATGGGAAAATATTCCCATCGCGGATGCAGTTTTTAAAGGAGACTCAATGCGTGTCGCGATTATCCCTGCTCGAGGCGGGAGCAAACGGATACCTCGTAAAAATATCAAACTCTTCGCCGGGCTTCCTATCATTGCATACAGTATCAAAGCAGCTCAGGAGTCTGGTCTTTTTGATCGTATCGTTGTGACGACGGATAATGAAGAGATCGCCGATGTCGCAAGAGCATTTGGTGCGGAAGTCCCTTTTATCCGTCCCAAAGAGTTGAGCGACGATCACACCGCTACCATCCCCGTTATCGCGCACGCCATCCAAACACTTCAAAACGATTCGGTTATCGATTACGCTTGTTGTATCTATGCAACAGCACCGTTTATCCGCGCAGAAGATATTCGAAATACCTATAACGCCCTTATCACACATACCAAACAGTACGCTTTTCCTGTTACGACGTTCCCGTTTCCGATTCAGCGCGCAGTGATGCGTGACGAGCAAGGAAATATCGAAATGTTTTACCCTGAACATTTCGCAACACGTTCTCAAGATCTCGAAGAAGCGTATCACGATGTGGGGCAATTTTATTGGGGAACTCGTGAAGCATGGTTGGAGGGGAAACCTATTTTCTCCGATGCAGCGACGACAATTGTATTGCCGCGTCATTTGGTGCAGGATATCGATACGCTAGAAGATTGGATGCGCGCCGAGTTGATGCACAAAGTACTTCAAGAGCTATGAATATTCTAATACGTGCCGATTCCTCAAGTGAAATCGGCATGGGACATATTATGCGGGATTTAGTTCTCGCTAAGAACTATTCTGGGGACAGGGTGTCGTTTGCATGTCGGGATTTAGTAGGAAATATGATCGATCGTATTCCCTATACCGTTCATATTTTGTTATCTGATACCCCTGAAGAATTCATAGACCTTATTAGGGAACAAAATATCGACATGGTGGTGTTCGATCACTATGGTATCGATGTTGTTTTCGAGAAAAAAGTTAAAGAGGTGAGCGGGATTATTGTCCTCTGCTTTGACGATACCTATCAAAAACACCATTGTGATATTCTCCTCAATCATAATATCTCAGCCGATAAAGAGCGATACAGAGGGTTGGTTCCTGAACAGTGTGAAGTTCGATGTGGAAGTCTTTATACCCTTATACGGGATGAATTCAAGGTAGAGAAACAGATAAAACGGGAAAAATTGTACGATATTTTTATCGCTATGGGGGGCACTGATCCGATCAATATGACGCCGGATATTCTCAAAACACTGCGTGATGATATGAGTGTCTGTGTCGTGACGACATCCGGAAATCCCCACCTGAATGAACTGGAAATCTTTGTTAAAGAGAAAAAAAATATCACGTTAGAGATCAATTCAACGCGTGTGGCACAGCTTCTCCATCAAAGTCGCTTAGCGATTATCACCCCCAGTGTTATGGTGCATGAAGTTCTTTATATGGAAATTCCCTTTATTGCGCTCCAGAGCGCTACTAATCAAGAAGATATGGTTGAATATTTAGAAAGAGAGAACTATGTCGTTTTTAAGGAGTGGAATGTCGATGCGATTACTCGATTTTACAACGCTTGATACAAACCAGCTAACATTAGTGTTATCGTGGCGTAATCATCCGAAAATTCGTGAATGGATGCTCCATCCGAATGAAATTTCTATGGAGGAGCATCTACATTTTGTCGAATCACTAAAACGTAGAGAGGATAGACGCTATTTTTTGGTTCAACGAGAGGGTAAAAATATCGGCGTAATTGATTTTATGGATATAACGGAAAAATCTGCCGAACTAGGGCTTTATGCAAATCCCAAGATGAAAGGTGTCGGGGAAACGCTGATGAGAGCGCTGATCGACTATGCATTTGTAACTCTCAAGGTAAAAACGCTGATCGTCACTGTTTTTGCCGATAACGAAAGGGCTAAACATTTATACGAAAAATTCGATTTTGTAGAGACAAACCGAACCGCGTATGAAAAAAGAGAAATGATTAAAATGGAGCTGCATCAATGAACATCGGACACCATAATACGGATGAGAAAGTATTTATCATCGCCGAGCTCTCCGCCAACCACAACGGTTCCCTCGATACGGCACTCAAAACAATTACCGCCATGAAAGAATCCGGTGCCGATGCTATAAAGCTCCAAACCTATACTCCTGATACGATCACCCTTGATTGCGACAGCGAACTATTCACTATTTCTCAGGGAACGTTGTGGGACAAGCGAAAATTTCACGATCTCTACGCCGAAGCGATGACGCCGTGGGAGTGGCATCCAATCCTTTTTGATCATGCTAAAAGTCTCGGTATGGAAGCGTTCTCTTCCCCTTTTGATACCAGTGCCGTCGATTTCTTGTCCGAGCTGGAGGTTCCGGCCTATAAAATCGCCAGTTTCGAGATCACTGATATCCCTCTCATCGAGTATACGGCTTCTAAGGGAAAGCCGATCATCATCTCCACCGGTATCGCGACGCTAAGTGATATCGAAGCGGCTCTGGAGGCGTGTAAGCGTATGGGAAATGATCAAATTACCCTCCTTAAATGTACCTCTGCCTATCCTGCGGCGTTGGAGGAGATGAATCTCCTCACAATCGCCGATATGAAAAAACGATTCGGGGAAAATGTGGGTTTGAGCGATCATACGATGAGCCTCTCTGCTCCTGTTGCCGCTGTTGCGTTAGGTGCTCGTGTAATCGAAAAACATTTCATTCTCGATCGGAGAATGGGGGGAGCCGACAGCGCGTTTAGTCTGGAACCGGATGAGTTTAAAGCGATGGTCGATGCGGTGCGTGATACCGAAAAGCTTCTGGGCAAAGTGACGTATGAGCTTTCTGAGAAAAGTCTCAAATCACGCGAGTTCTCTCGCAGCCTCTTTATCGCGGAGGATGTGAAAGCCGGAGAGACGATTACTGCCGCAAATGTCCGTTCCGTCCGTCCCGGTTTCGGGCTTGCTCCAAAATATCTCTCGGAGATTCTAGGTAAATCATTTGCTGCGAATGCTTCCAAAGGGACACCGCTGAGTTGGGAACATATCGGATGAAAATCGCCGTTGTTTCTCACGATGCCGGGAGTTCAGAGCTTATTTGCGCTTTTATGAAAGAGTATACAACAAAGGCTGATTGGCATGTTTTCGCAAAAATGTCCAGCCCGATGGCTGAGATATGCAAACGCCATAATTTACCCTATGCTCCGATGGCGGATGCGGCGGAACAGTTGGAAGACATTCATCCCGATCTTTTGCTTTTCGGCACCGGATGGCAAGATAAATGTGAGCAACCTTATGTCCATTATTGCAAAATGCATGGGATTCCCACCGTCGCATTTCTTGATCATTGGAGCAATTATCGGGAGCGTTTCGGATATCCCAAGAACGGATGGGAAGAAAATCTAGGTGATTTTACGGCGGTACATGATGAGAGGGCGTATTCGCTTGCCGTATCGATGGGTCTTCCGAACCCGTTAAAACTCTCTAATCATTATCTCATACGTCTTATTGAGCAAGCGGTGAAACAGAAAGCTGAGGTAGGTAAGACGCTGTTGTTTTTAAGCGAACCGACCGATGCAGTCGCACAAAAAACATACGGTAATCCACTTTACTGGGGATTTACCCAATATACGGCATTGGAAGATATATTAGAGCATTTTGAGGATTTTCAATGCGAAGATCTCATTATTCGCCTCCATCCGAGTGAAAGATCTTCAAACTACAATGCGATACTGCGCCGTTATCCCACTATATCGGTGCAAATCCATGACATCCATTCTGCAGAGCTGATGGATGAACTTTTGTGTGCCAAAGTGATTATCGGATTTGATACTATGGCTCTCTATATCGCAGCACTTTTAGGTAAATCGGTTATTTCGTATCTCCCTACCAAAGCGCGTGAGTTTCTTCTCCCTTTGCCAAAAAACCGTCAATTAAATCATTTGGATCACCTCTCTCATGAGCTTCTTGATGGTTCTGTTTTACACATGGATAAATTCGGTATAGATTTTGCTACATTCGTAAATACTGTTACAAAGGCTGATTGAATGGGCGAGACCCGACTTAACGCACTTATTATCGGAGCCGGAAGTATCGGCGGCCTTATCGACTCTCCGGCATCGAATGCGGTTGCCAGCCATGCCCATGCCTACACGCTTTGTTCTGAGACGCAATTGAGCGCTATTTGCGAACCCTCTGAATTGAACGTTTTTGCATTTATGGAGCGGTGGGGCGAAGTACATCGCTATTTTTCAATCGATGATGTCAGTGCAGATGAACATTACGATATCGCGTCCATCTCTTCCTCTACTGCATCCCATTTCCGTGATCTTACGACATTGCTGAAACGGATAGATTGCTCGATGATATTATGCGAAAAACCGATTGTCGCGTCCAAAGAAGAGTTCCACTCACTGATCAGCGCGCTCCAAAATAGCGATAAAAAGATTCTGATTCATTTGATGCGCCGATACAATAAAGCTTTTATCTCCCTCTCAGCACGAATAAAAAATGATGAGTTTGGAAAAGCTTTGGGCTTCCAAGGGGTATGTACAAAAGGGCTGCTTCATAACGGCTCGCATCTGTTAGGTGTTTTGAGCCATTTTTTAGGTCATCTAAGTGCAATAAAACCGTTTAAAGCATCACATTGTAACGGTGATTTATGCGGTGAATTCGGCATTTCGTTAAAAAATGGCGACGGGAATATTTCTGTTTTGAGATCTCCCGATTATTCGCTGTTTGAACTCACGGTATGGTTTGAAAAAGGGGTCGTTAAGATTCTTGAGGGGGGTGATAAAATAGAGATTTATTCACGTGTCCCCTCCAGTACCTATGAAGGATACTTTGCTCTTACGCTGAAGGAGAGTATTACGACCAATCTTTCTCGTTATGCCCTAGATTCGGTTGAATTTTTGATCCGTGAAAACGATCAAACCTGCAATGAAATTTTTAAAGAGCATCTTCACCTGCATGAATTGATTTTTCAAGCTTTCATAAAAGTATATCCCTCATGAAGCTCGCAATTCACGGAGGAGAGAAACTCCGAACGGCTCCGTTTCCCGCGTATAATACGATCGGAACTGAAGAGGAAGAGGCCGTATTGCGGGTATTGCGCAGCGGTAAACTCTCTACCTTTTTAGGGACATGGCACGATGATTTTTTCGGAGGGCCTGAAGTTCGTGCTTTAGAGTCCGAATGGGCGACATATTTCGGTGTTAAACACGCGATCAGTGTCAACTCCGCGACATCGGGGCTTTATGCCGCCGTTGGAGCATGCGGGATAAGTCCGGGAGATGAGGTTATCGTCAGTGCCTATACGATGAGCGCATCGGCTACGGCTGCTCTCGTTTACGGTGCTATCCCGATCTTTGCCGACATCGAAGAGGATTTTTATTGTTTGGATGTCAAAAGTATCGAAGCCAAGATCACTCCGAAAACAAAAGCGATCCTTGTTGTTGATATTTTCGGTCAGCCTTATGATGCGGAAGCGATCAATGCGCTTGCAAAAAAGCACAACCTCTTTGTGATTGAAGATACGGCACAAGCGCCCGGTGCGATGTTGGATGGGAAATACGCAGGGACGTTGGGGGATATCGGCGTGTACTCGCTGAACTACCACAAACACATTCACAGCGGTGAGGGGGGAATTATCGTCACCGATGATGATACCTTAGCCGATAAAATCCGCTTGATCCGAAATCATGCCGAAGCGGTTCTCTCCGCACGGGGGATCAAGGATAAATCTGAACTCGTCAATATGGTCGGTTACAACTACCGAATGACGGAGATCGAAGCCGCTATTGCCCGATGTCAGCTCAAAAAACTCCCTGCATTATTGGCGCAAAGGCTTGAAAATACCGAGTATCTCAATGAGCAGTTAGGACAAATCCCCTGCATCAAGCCGACCAAAATCCGTAAGGGGGCAAAACACGCTTTTTACGTGCATCCATTGCAATTTGACGCGGAGGTTGCACACATGCACCGCAACCGTTTTATCGATGCGGTAAAAGCGGAACTTCCTCCGACGCTGTTACGCGAAGAGTCGGTAGTACTGCTTAGTTATGGGTATGTGAAACCGCTCTATCTTCAGCCTCTGTATCAAGAGCGGATTGCATTCGGGCGGGACGGATATCCGTTTACACTTAGTGAGGTTACCTACGAAAAAGGACTTTGCCCGATAACGGAAGAGATGCATTTTAATCGCCTCGTCACGCATGAGTTTATGCGTCCGGGAATGATGAAAAGTGATATGGATGATGTGGTGAGAGCATTTCAAAAAGTATGGGAAAACCGGTCGGAGCTTTTATGAGATTAGAAGGAGAGCAAATTTATTTGCGGCCGATTGCACTCAGTGATGCAACCGGAGCATACCCCTCATGGCTCAATAATCCCGAAGTATGCCGCTATAACTCACACGGCGAGATTTTGTATACGCGTGAAATGGCTCAGGCGTATATTGAAAATACAATCAACAACCCCTCTTGCGTTGTTTTTGCGATTTGTTTACAAGAGGATGATCGTCATGTCGGCAATTTATCCCTCCAGCAGATTTCAGTTAAAAACAGCAGTGCCGAGTTTGCGATTTTGATCGGAGATCCTTTCGTATACGGAAGAGGGATCGGGTATGAAGCGGGAACCCTGTTGCTGGAGTATGCTTTCAACACCTTAAAGCTGCATCGTCTCTATTGCGGGACGCACGCGGAAAATAATGCAATGCAGAACTTAGCCCTTAAACTGGGGATGAGCGAAGAGGGGCGTAGACGTGACGCTCTTTTCAAAAACGGTTATTTTGCCGATATAGTGGAATATGGAATTTTAGCGGATGAATATTCAGAGGGATTAAGATGAGACGGTGCAAAACGTGTGTCGAAACCGATACCCGTCCTACAACGGATTTTGATGAGCATGGCGTGTGTCTCCCGTGCCGTTCTGTTTCGCTTACCAGTGTCGAAGCGATCGATTGGGATGAACGCAATGCGATTTTGAAAGAGATTATTGTATGGGGAAAAGCGCACAGCGGCCCCTCTGGATACGATTGCATCATCGGTGTCAGCGGAGGAAAAGACAGTACTCGCCAAGCCTTGTATGCCCGTGAAATAGGTTTGAACCCTTTGCTCGTTTCGTGTGTCTATCCCCCTGAACAGCAAACGAAGCGGGGAGCGGCGAATCTAGCCAATCTCATTGAACTTGGATTTGATACGATAGTCGTTGCGCCGGCTCCACAGATCTCTAAAAAACTGATGAGGAACTGTTTTAAGAGCTTAGGGAACCTTTTTAACGCATCGGAACTTGCTCTATACGCTTCCTTACCGATTACGGCGATTGCGTATAACATCCCCCTAATTTTACTTGGAGAAAATCCGGGACTCTCGTTCGGAACAGATGTCGGAAGCCGTGACTACAACGGCAATAAAATGAAAAATATGAACACCCTCCAAGGCGGTGATCCGAGACGTTTCGCTACGGATGAGATGGAGGATAACCAACTCTACTGGTACCGTTATCCGAGTGATGATGCGATGGAGCGAGCCGATCTGAGGATCGTCTATCTGGGTTATTTTATGAGCGATTTTAACGATCATACGAATGCCCGTATCGCGATTGAACACGGATTACAAGTGCGTATGGGAGAAGATGCTAAACCCGAAAATATCGGGGGATTGGCGACGGAAGTAGCGCTGGATGATGATTTTGTTATCGTTAATCAGATGCTTAAATATATGAAATTCGGATTTGGAAAATGTACTCAGGAAGTGGGCGTTGCTGTTCGAAATCACCTGATGAGCCGAGAAGAAGGGCTTGAATTGATACGTCGCTATGATGGAAAATGTCATCCTAAATATATTAAAGCTCTCACCGATTATCTTGAAATGAGTGAAGATGAATTTTGGGAAATTGCCGAGCACTATCGCGGCGTAGAGTTTTTTGATCGCGATGATGCGGGAGTGTGGCATTTAAAAGAAGAGCTTTACCGATGAAAAAAATCGCTATTATCGATTATGGGATGGGAAATGTTCAAAGCGTTGCCAATGCGCTTGAATTGTTGGGATATACCGCCACGATTACGGATGATCATGAGGTACTCAAAGCGGCTGATGCTTATATTCTTCCCGGTGTCGGTGCATTTGCCGAAGCGATGAACAATCTTCGTGCGCGTCATTTGCTCCCTTTGCTTCATACGCAGGTGATAGAAGCGGGCAAACCGATTTTTGGTATCTGTTTGGGAATGCAACTGTTTTTACAAAGCTCCGAAGAGATGGGATTGCATGAGGGGCTCGGCTGGATCGAGGGGAAAGTGATAGCTATGAAGCCTGATAGCACTTTGCGGGTTCCCCATGTCGGGTGGAATGATATTATTGCGAAAGAGGACTCTCCTCTTTTTATGGGGATAAATAAAGACGCCCATTTTTATTTTGATCATTCGTATCATGTTGTGTGTGAAGAGCGTTATATCAGTGCAAAATGTCAGTACGGCTCTTATGAACTGACTGCCGCATTGCAGTATAAAAACCTGTTTGCCACTCAGTTTCATCCTGAAAAGAGTCAAACCAAAGGTCTTAAACTTCTCCGCAACTTTCTCAATTTTGTCGAGGAATATCCATGCTGAAAAAACGGCTGATTGCTTCATTGGTGATTAAAAACGGAATCGTTGTTCAAAGTATCGGATTTGAACGGTACCTCCCGATCGGAAAACCCGAAATCACGGTTGATTATTTGAATCAGTGGGGAATTGATGAGATCATTATGGTGGATATTGATGCGGCGCGTGAGGGTCGATGTATTGATCCCGAGTTGGTCAAAAGAGTCGCGAAACGATGTTTCGTCCCTTTGAGTGTCGGGGGAGGAATCACGAGCGTGGATCAGATTCATACTCTGATCCATTCAGGGGCAGATAAAATTTCACTCAACACCCAAGCATTTATAAACCCTTCCTTGATAGAAGAGGGGGCACGTTTTTTCGGGAGCCAGTGTATGGTTGTCTCCATTGATGCTAAAGGGGATGCTGATGGAAGCTACAGAGCGTATACGCACGGCGGGAAAGCAGATACTGCCTTGTCACCAGCAGAGCTCGCACGACAGATACAAGAGTGCGGTGCAGGAGAAATTCTGATCAATTCGATTGATCGTGACGGATATAAAAACGGATACGATATCGATTTGATCCGTAGTCTCTTGAGTGCTACTAATCTTCCCCTTATCGCTCTTGGGGGGGCGAAAGATCCCCTTTGTATGAAAATTTTGCTGGAAAGTTGCGACGTATCGGCAATCGCCGCAGGCAATTATTTTCATTTTGTCGAACACAGTGCGACGATAGCAAAAGCCTATCTTTCACGTTATTTTCCGGATCAGATTCGACTGGACGGTTATAGCGATTATCGAGATTTTTCTTTTGACGAAAGAGGTCGAATCGTAAAAAAAGAGGATAAATCCTTGCGGGATATGTTGTTTGAATTTCATCCGAAGGAAGTGATATGAAGCAATGCAAACGATGTTTATACACGGAAAACCATCCGCTCAATATCACGTTTGACGACGAGGGTGTATGCAGCGGGTGCCGAGTGCATGAAGAGAAATTTACTCTTGATTGGAGTGAGAGAGAAGAAAAACTCCGTGCCATCTTGGAGAGTTACCGTAACGCTGATGGGATGAATTACGACTGTATCGTCCCCGTTAGCGGAGGACGTGATTCGTACTACATTGTTCATCTACTCAAAAATGTTTACGGCATGAATCCGTTACTCGTAAGTTACAACAAACACTATAACACCCATGTCGGAATCCGAAATTTTCAGTATCTCAAGACGATTTTTGATTGCGATACGTTGCAGATGGTCGTTCAACCTCAAAAGGTTAAAAAGATTACCAAATCGACGATCAAACACTTGGGAAGCATCTACTGGCATGTTCTGGCGGGGCAGAGTGTCTTTCCGGTTCAGTGTGCGGTTCGTTTTAAAATACCTCTGATTGTCTGGGGTGTGCATCAGGGCGTTGATCAAGTCGGTATGTATTCGCATACCGATGAAGTTGAGATGACACGACGCTATCGCAAAGAGCATGATTTGATGGGGTACGAGGCTGAGGATTTACTCACTCTTGATCCTGATCTCACCCAAAACGATCTTATACAGTATGTCTATCCGCATGATAAAGAGATTGAAAAAGTAGGGGTTCGCGGTATCTATCTGGGTAATTATATCTCTTGGGATACGAAAAAGCAGCATGAGGAAATGATCGAAAAGTACGGATATGAAACCTTGTCGCAGCAGCGTACCTTTGATAGTTACAATGATGTCGATTGCGTCCATTACTCGGGATTGCATGATTTTATCAAATATATGAAATTCGGTTATGCCAAAGCAACCGACCATGCCTGCCGTGAAATACGATGGGGACGTTTGAGCCGTGATGAAGCCTTTGAATTAGTCAATGCGTATGAAGGTATTCTCCCCTCGGATACCCGCTATTTGCTTGAGTGGTTGGAGATGAGTGAAGAGGAACTATCGACTCTACTGGCACCGTTTCAAAAAGTAGTACCGAAAGTACCGGCGGCTCATTATTCCGCGGAGCCGCCGAAGGAGTGCCGATTTACCTTAACACTTTCAAAATCACCGAGTGTGAAAGAAGAGGGATATACCCTTTTAGAAAAAGGCTATATTTAGTCTCTCTCTACTGTTATTATTTTCCGAGGATCTCTTTAGGAGATTCAGTTTCAATAATTTCCAGTGAATTATGAATAATTCCACTGAGGGTAAATAACCAATAGCGGTGCGCTAAGATCCATTGGATTGCTTTGATTTGATTGTCACGAGGATTATCAACATAACGCACTTTGATTTCAGCTAAATCGAGTTCTTGCTGATAGAGCATTGATTGTGCAAGGCTGGCAAAGAAATCACGATAGACTCTATTCGTCATGATAGTTTCACGAATAGAAGAAATTTCATCCAGTATTTGGATGGTCGTATTGGTATCCATAGCTTCAATCGCTTCATCCATACCGATATTCTCAAATACTTTACATGCTTCGGTTATCAGAAGAAAACTTGTGTCGATTTTATTTTGAAGCTCTACCCCTTCTGTCAATAAAATAGTGAGTTTCTCTTTAATCTTCTTGAGATTCTTTTTGTGTTCTTTTGCCGATATCCTATCAACGTGGATCTCTTTTTTCGGTGCTTCTAATGCATATAATTTTAATACTTCCGCAAACGGCATTTCGGTTGAACCGTGAATTCGAGCACCGCCCTCTGTTGCATTAATGGTTTCCATTATCCCATCCGATTGCTCTATCGTCTGTTCGATAAACCGTAAAAACACTTCCCAGAATATCATACTCTCTACCATTCCGTCTCCCCCGTATGCCGGGATGAGAATCGTTTCATAATGGGCATTATTATCAGCAGTATCTATACCGTCTTTAATTTGTTCTTCCCCATAAACATGTCCTTTACTATGACTTGTTCCGTCTTTTCCGTACGCCAAGTCTTGTCCGATAAAGGCACATTTCTCATATCCCATATGAAAGGCGACTTCATGAGCCATATTTGCAGCACTCATCCCTCCGCCGACATATCCGTAATCTTGTAATTCAAAATAGAGACTTACCCCAAGCGGTCGCATTGCGAGTAGAGTGGTTCCCCCTTTAATAGCATCAAAAACTGCCTGATGCTGTAATGAAGCACATAAAAAAATGATCCCCTCTTGTTCTTCTTGGGTTGTTTCTTGGAAGAATTTAGCGGTCGGTTCATCTCTTTCCATGGAGACAACGATATCCGGCTTAATACCGCTACGAACAAGAATCGGAAACGAAGCATCAACACTGATGATAGTGATATACGGTGCGGCCTCTTTTAACAGCGGAAGTTGTTTAGCAAGACTCGGTCCTGTGGAGACGACTACGGCAAGTTTGCTGTTTTGGTGTTTGATAAAATCACGGTATCTTGGATGTTCAACCATTCGGGATAAGTTTTTTACGTGATGACGAAGACCGAGCATCGCGTCTTGTATGTTGTTACCAAAAGCGGTAATAACATGCTCGAAAGATTTTAGATAAATCTCTAACACTCCTCGGTAAGATTCGAGATAATGTTCAAGATAATACTCAGCAACACTGTGCAGATAAAATACTTTTGCATAAAAACGGACATTTTCATTAATGACGATCTCTATACCTCTTTGAAAAGTCAAATCTTCGGGCTGCAAAATAACGAGTCGTTTACTTTGCATGACATCACTAACATCGATAAGATGCAAAGCGATATAGATAAGTTCTATTTCTGGTTCAATGACAATAATTTGCTGATGCTTTGCGTTTTCAAGCAATCGCGAGATGAGTTCACCATCGGCTATACCGAATAAATAGAGGTATAAATATTCACGATATTGTTTGAAATGTTCGAGGGAGGCTCTGTTTTCATCATTACTATAAATAAAAACATTTAATTGGGTATCGAAAATTTTGTATTTTCCCTCTACCGTTTGATCGAGACGATACCGTTTGTTTTCGCCGATTATTTCTAATCGCGGATAGAGAGGAGAATCGATCTCTTTTAAGATAGCAAGATTTTTATAATATTGATTTTCCATGATTTTCCCGTATTAAATGACTTGGTAAATAGCTATAGCGACGAGTAGTAGATGTGATGATTCATACTGCCGTTGATGGCAGTATGATTTTTATTGGAGAAGTTTAAGTACGTTTTGTTGAACGGCATTTGCCTGACTCATAGCGTATGAGCCCGATTGCGCAAGGATATTGTATTTAGAGAAGTTAGCACTCTCTGCTGCAAAGTCGACATCACGGATTTGTGATTCTGCCGCTCTAACGTTTACTTGTGTTACCGAGATATTATTGACCGTAACAACGAGTTGGTTTTGTACCGACCCGAGGTCTGCACGGATCGCATCCAAACGGGCAATTGCAGCTTCGGTGATATCCATCGCTTTTGCTGCTCCTTGACGGGTTAACAATAGACCTACTTCGTCCGTACTGTTGATTAATCCGTCGTTATTATCATCAACTTGACCGTAGATCAAATCGCTGAGAACGCGAGTACTTCCCACTTCACCCATTGTTTTTGCTGTAGTAATGGCAGTTGTCAATCCTGCATTGCTGTAGTGGGCTGAACTGGCCGTGATATCACCGCCACCTTGTTTGACCAATTCTAAACGTCCGGCATAAACACCGTCATTAATTCCTGCCGCCGCACTCAAACCGCTCACATTAATAGCGCGTCCATCGGATGAAATAGTGATCGTACCGTCATTCTCAAGATTCGCTTTGACCCCTGTAATAGAAGATTGGGAATTGATGGCTCCAACAAGAATATTATTGGTGTCTCCGCTCTCAATCGATGCCCCGGCACTAAGGATGGTTGTTCCGTTGATGGTGATATTGGAGAGTAATGTTCCCCCTTGTACGGCGATAGTACTGTTGATATCGGTATTCGCAACCGCTTTAACACCGGTTTGACCGGAAGCAGCATTGATAAGATCGGCAATACGGCCAATACCGGTTTGCGCTACACCGTTACCACTTGAATCGGTCATTTGTACACCGTCAAGTTTAACGCCTTCAACCGTGTATTGAGCATAATCCGACGATGCGAAGGTCGTTCCCATACTGGCACGGGTATTCATCGATACGGTTGCATTTGAAATAACTCCGGCTGTACCTGCAGCAGCGGCAGACCAGATAAGAACCCCTGAAGTTGTCCCTGTTGATGCTCCGGCAACACTGACAAGTGTATAGGTCATGGATGAGCCGTCACTGATGGTAACGCTCATTTTATCGCCGATCGCAAAACCTGTTGTATTGGTAGTATTTAGTGTCATGGTAACACCGCCGGTAACCGCTGTAGCTGAGAAAGAGCTCAGATTTTCAGATGTGGTTTTAACCAAACCGACACCGAAAGAAGAACCGACGCTCAATGTTTTACCGAGTGCACGATCGAGTGTAATTGCGATCCCTGACATGGTTCCAGCTGTAGTCATCGTTCCGCTGATGTGTTGGATTGTAAAATCGCCGACACCGTCGATACGGATTGTATCACCTGCCGCCAAACCTTGTGCATTGATACCATCGGCTCCGGTAAATGTCAATACCGTTGTATTTTTATCAAGAGGATGGAGCAATGTGCTGGTTGCAAAATTTCCTACTTGAACTTGGTCGACCTTACTGGTCGTATTTCCGATAGCCAAACTTTGGGTATTGGAAATAGACGTTTTAATCGTTTGATTGCTGTAAGCCCCGACTTGGAACTCTTTATTCGAGAAGTTTCCGCTCAAAAGCTGTGTTCCGTTGAACGCCGTTGTTTTTGCAATATTGTCCAATTGTTCCAAGAGACGGTTAACGTCTTTTTGAATCGCAGTACGTGATGAAGCACTTTGTGAATCCGATGCTGCTTGAATTGCTTTGGTTTTAATGGTATCGAGAATTTTTAATTGCTCATCCATTGCTTTATCGGCAACTTGGATAATTCCGACCGCATCATTTGCATTGGCAATTGCTTGTCCTAATGAGTTTGACTGCATACGCAAGGAATCCGCAATAGACATCCCAGATGCATCATCCGCCGCTTTATTAATACGTAGCCCCGAACTCAATTTAGAGAGAGAATCATCCAAACTACGATTGTTAACCGTTGAATTTGTATGTGCGTTCATTGCCGCAATGTTAGTGTTAATTCTGAAACCCATGATAAATCCTTGATGTGGTTTTGCGTCCATGCGCTTATCTAGTCAGAATTAAAGCAAAAAGAGTTCCAATATTTGGATATAACAATAATAAATAGAGAAAAAGAAGAATCGATAAAGAAAGTAATGTTTTTTAGGTTGTGAAGAGAGGGGATTAGAGAGATGACGCAGTCAAAAGACTGCTGTCACGAGAAATTGTCCTCGCTATCTTACGATAGCTCAGTCAGACTACTGAAGTAGTCTTAGGACGTTTTGTTGAACAGCGTTTGCTTGACTCATAGCGTATGAGCCAGATTGCGCAAGGATATTGAATTTAGAGAAGTTTGCACTCTCAGCTGCAAAGTCGACATCACGGATTTGTGATTCTGCCGCTCTAACGTTAACTTGTGTTACCGCGATGTTATTCACCGTAACAACGAGTTGGTTTTGTACCGACCCGAGGTCTGCACGGATCGCATCCAAACGGGCAATCGCAGATTCTGTGATATCCATAGCTTTTGTTGCACCCTCACGAGTTAACAAAAGACCTACTTTGTCACTGGTGTTTACCAAGCCGTCATTGTTATCATCTACTTGACCGTAGATCAAATCGCTGAGTACGCTTGAACTTGTTGTATCTGTTAAAGCCTTCGCTGTTGTAAGTGAGGCAGTTAACCCTGAATTGCTGAAGTGAGACGAACTAACCGTGATATCACCGCCGCCTTGTTTGACCAATTCCAAACGTCCGGCATAAACACCGTCGTTAAGTCCTGCTGCAGCACTCATACCGCTCAAGTTAACCGCACGTCCATCAGAAGAAAGAGTTAACGTACCGTCACTTTCCAAACTGGCGGTAACACCGGTCAATGACGTTTTATCGTTGATAGCCGTAACCAAGGTATTATCCGTATCACTACTTAGGATCGACGCTCCAGAACTGAGGATTGTTGTTCCGTTGATGGTGATATTGGAGAGTAATGTTCCCCCTTGTACGGCGATATTACTGTTGATTTCAGTATTCGCAACCGCTTTAACACCGGTTTGACCGGAAGCAGCATTGATAAGATCGGCAATACGGCCAAGACCACTTTGCGCTACACCGTTACCGCTTGAATCGGTCATTTGTACACCGTCAAGTTTAACACCTTCGATGGTATATTGAGCGTAATCAGCTGATGTAAAATCGGTACCCATGCTCGCACGGTCATTTACCGAGACGGTTGCAAGAGAAATAACTCCGGCTGTACCTGCAGCAGCGGCAGACCAGATAAGAACACCTGAAGTTGTCCCTGTTGATGCTCCGGCGACACTGACAAGAGTATAGACTAAAGATGAACCGTCACTGATGGTAACGTTCATTTTATCGCCGATCGCAAACCCGTTAATGTTACTGCTATTGGTAGTCATAGTAACACCGCCCGTGACTGCTGCAGGAGAAAACGTACTGAGGTTTTCAGCGGTTGTTTTTACTAATGACACACCAAAAGAAGAACCGACGCTCACTGTTTTACCGAGTGCACGATCGAGTGTGATCGCGATACCTGACATGGTTCCCGCAGTAGTCATTGTTCCGCTGATGTGTTGGATTGTAAAATCGCCGACACCGTCGATACGGATTGTATCACCTGCCGCCAAACCTTGTGCATTGATACCATCGGCTCCGGTAAATGTCAATACCGTTGCATTTTTATCAAGAGGATGCGCTAAAGTGCTGGTTGCAAAATTTCCTACTTGAACTTGGTCCACTTTCGTAGAGGTATTTCCGATAGCCAAACTTTGAGTATTAGCGATAGAAGCTTTAATGGTTTGATTGCTGTATGCACCGACTTGGAACTCTTTATTCGAGAAGTTTCCGCTCAAAAGCTGTGTTCCGTTGAACGCCGTTGTTTTTGCGATATTGTCCAATTGTTCCAAGAGACGGTTAACGTCTTTTTGAATCGCTGTACGTGATGAAGTACTTTGTGAATCAGACCCTGCTTGAATCGCTTTGGTTTTAATGGTATCGAGAATTTTTAATTGCTCATCCATTGCTTTGTCGGCAACCTGGATAATTCCGATTCCGTCATTTGCATTGGAAATAGCTTGTCCTAGTGAGTTTGCTTGTGTTCGTAGAGAATCGGCAATAACCATCCCCGATGCATCATCCGCCGCTTTATTAATACGTAGACCCGAACTCAATTTAGAGAGAGAATCATCCAAACTACGATTATTAACCGTTGAATTTGTGTGTGCGTTCATTGCCGCAATGTTAGTGTTAATTCTGAAACCCATGATAAATCCTTTTATCGCAAGAGCGTTTTGCTCTTAAGTTAGTTCAGCGTCCTTGCTGTTACAGACTATATCGGAGGATAAACAAAAAACTTTAACGATTAGGGGGAAATTTGAGTCCAGTTGCCATCGGTGGTATTATACATATACAAAGTGGAATTGTTCTCGCTGTACCAGAGTGTTCCATGAATCGGCGATGCGGGCTCTGTTGCGGATACAATGGCACTGTTGTAGCCACGAGTTTGAGTGGTGACTTCTGAACCGTTATAGAGTTTTAAGTGATTCGTTTCACCAATTCCAATTTCGACCATAATATCATCGCTTTGAGCACTTGAATGGGTTGCATTGGTTTGTAAAATACCGTCTTCTCCTCGGCTGATCAGACGCCCAAGTATATTGGCATTGGGAGAGATAGAGGTTGTATTGTTATCGGCATAGGTTGCATTAGAATTATGGGCACCGAAATCGTAGGTAGAATAGTAAATATTACGTCCCCAAGCATCTTTACCAAGACCCACTACAACCGGAACCGTTGAACCGGCTTCTTCTTTAAGTAACTCAAAATAGGAGTCATTATCAGGGTTTGAAGCCGAATTGAGCAAACGGCTTCGGATAACTTCCAGTATTGTTTTGCTATTTTGCTGCTTGAGGGTATTGCCTTGGATAACCGTGTAATAACCGATCGTAGCTAAGACAGCAGCAAGAAGCCCGGCCATAATAATCGCAACCATTACTTCTATCAGCATAAACCCTTTTCTCATCCGATCCCCCTTATGCCCGACCCGCACTATTAACGATTTCTTGCTGAATCAACACTTGGGTCAAGACAATCGTGAAAAATTCGACAAATACCGCAAATGCCAATAATAAGATAGCCAGTATAGTAATGATACGAAAAAATTTCCCTGCCATAGCAAGTGCATTAAGTCTCGCACGATCGGCAAATTGTTCTAATATATCTCCCAGTTGAGTAACGGTTCCTGCGCCTGCTAGCAAATGCTGTTCGATATCTTCGAAAAATGGGATAGTCCAAAAGTTTTTTTCACCTCGACTCACTTGGGCAAGAATTCCGTTAAATTGTTTTGCAATACTGGGAACCAGCGTGCCTGCTGCTGCTGTTTTAAAAGCTGTCTTCAAGGAGACTCCATTTTTTAACATGGCACTGAGTAAACTCAACAGGATAAATTTTTCGAAGTACTCAATGATTTTTGATGACATAGGAAGCCGTGAAGCAAATCGTTTAGCAATTCCTTGCACGATCCCCGTGTAGTTAAAGAGGGCAATCATAACAATAAAAAAATAGGCTGAAAAGAGAAGTAGCCCCCCGAAGAGCAAATTGCTTAAAGCAAGAGCCATATCTAAATGCTCGGCAATAATGACAAAAATTTTCGGGTCATACGTTTTGGCTTCTTGTATATGAAAGGGGACCGCAAAGAAACGGACGAAAATAATAATCGTAGCCGTTAACGTAAAATAGATCATCGGAAGAGCAATTTTATCATTAGACTCTTGGTGAAACTTATTTTTTATTTCAAGATAGCTCACCACAGATTTTAGGGTTTTTACAAACGATCCCCCCTTTTCCGCCATGGCAACAAATTGGATAATGTCGGGAGAAGGAGAGACATATTTTTCTACCGCTTTTGAAAACGAAGCGCCCTCTTGGATAGAGCGTGTGATTTTCCCGTAAGCAATACGCTCATCTTTGTTTTTTGTTGTATTTTGCAATAAATTAAGGGCATTGGTAAGACTTTTGCCATTTTCCAATGAGAGTTGAAGCGTCTTTAAGAGAGTGAGAATATCAGGTTTCATGAACGTATCCTAAGGACAACAATTCACGAGAGAGCGTTTCGTAATCGCAGAGTCCCATTTCGAATAAATAGGCGGCAGATTGAAAATAGCTAAAGGTAATAAAGTGCTCCCATGCTTTAAACACCGTACTGTTTTTGAGGGCAAGATAGAATTGATAACGAACCTTCATATCTCCGGGTATAAAGACCATATCCATGAGCAATGCCCGTCCGCTGTACCCGGTAAAATTACACCGGATACAGCCACTTTTCTCAAAACCGTAACTCTCAGTCGTAAAAAATGCTTTTCCGTCTTCAACATTACACGGTTGTTTACATGTACAAAGTTTTGGGACTAGGCGCTGTGCGACAACACCGCTGAGAGAATAGGCAAGGATAAATAAATCTCCCCCCTCATCTCGGATCCGTTCCATCGCCATAAAACTGTTGGGGGTATGGAGGGTGGAGAAAACCATGTGTCCGCTGTGGGCCGCTTTAAGTCCGGTGAGGATCGATTCACGATCACGCATCTCCCCGATGACGATGACGTCAGGGTCTTGACGCATGATTGATTTCATCCCCTCCGCAAAGGTAAAACCACTGGATTCATTTATTTGGTATTGGGTTACAAAGTCGATTTTGTACTCGATCGGATCTTCAATCGTATAAATAATTTCATGCAATCTGTCGCGTTGATTCAAAATAGCATTGAGCGTCGTTGTTTTACCGCTTCCGGTCGGTCCTACGACGAGGAAGAATCCGCTGGATTGGTTGACGAAATGGTGAACGTGCTCCGACATCGGATGGCTTTTAGGAAAAAGGGTATTGAGTGATTTGATATTACTGGCTTTGTCCAAAATACGTAAAACAACATTTTCGCCATATTGTGAGGGAGCAATCTCAATACGAAAATCGATCGTACGGTTTTCGTATTCGCGTGAAAAGCTTCCCCCCTGTGGGGCAAAAACATTGATCATATCGATATTACAACGCTCTTTGATGATGAGTGCAAAACGTCCGGCCAGTTCATGGTTTAGAAGGTAGCGGGCTATGATTTTGCCGTCGATTCGATATCGGAGCCAATAAAATGACTCATACGCATTGATATGAATATCACTGGCAGAACGTTGAATGCCGTATTCGAGGAGCATTTCAAAGATATCAATAACTTCATTTTCTTCGTAATCCATCGCATTAAATTGTTTGATTTTGCGTTCAATGCTTTCGGGGTCAACACGAAGAAGAGCTGTATATTTTTGTTGAAATTCACGTACGGGAATATTTTTTTGTTCAACTTTTTTATGTACTTTTTGACTGAGTTCAGCAAGGCGTTTTTCGCCCAAAAGCTCTTTACGGAGAATTTTGAGAAGATCATCGCTCTCTTCGGCGATGACCATCTCATACTCTTTCATGAGTTCTAGATTGTAGGTTTTAGAAGTCTCTTTTTTCTGGACAAAGTGATGAGAAAGTGCAATATCGAGAAGATGTTTTTTAATGCCGATTTGCTGATAATAGTATTGCTCTTTTTGGCATACTTCAAATTGCTTTGGCGTTAATATCTTTTTAATATTCATTGGCACTTTTTGGTTTAATTATAACACAAAAAGGGGATAATCAGCGTGATAGGTAAAATTTGAAAATTGCCGAAGTGGCATTGTGCTCCAAACTTGCTTGTTGAGGGGTGTAGTTAAGGATAAGACTTTTAAGGGCATCGTCTTGCGTGGAATTATTGTCTGCACTCGTTGCAATGAAAAATATACTTCCTGATTCTGTTGCTTTATAGGGTGTAAAACCGGTAGGGGGAAGGGGAATAAATCCATTTCTCCCTCCATTCAAAGAATAAGGAATTGAGGTATTGCACTCCAGCTCTGTTAAAAGGGTATTCGACGCATTAGTAGAGCTATCAAGCTCTTTAGGAAACTGCTCGGATAAACTTTTACACTGGAAAACCATAGATTCAATTAAATTGAAATGTGATTGTAACGCGCTTTTATACTGACTTTTATTGAGCGATGAGAGATTGATATAATAGTATGTCAATGCTCCCATAAGCCCCGCTAAGAAAACACTCAAGGCTATTTCAATTTGAGTAAAAGCGCTTCTTTGCATCGTTTTATTTTACAACCGCTATCCAATGTTTGTAACCGGTGGTACCATTACTCTCGGAAAAGCAAAAACTATCTCCGTATCGTGCATAGTTTGTAACCATATCACCATAGTCCACAGCATGGTTGGAGGTGTTAAGTTCTACTGTTTTATTGATTTCATGATTATAAATCGCACAGTAAAGATCATCATCCCCTAACGAATTATACGTAGTACCGTTAAGATCGATCGGAAATAAGAATGCAGGACGTCCTACCGGTGTTGTGGTATTCAATTCCCATCCGACGGAGGTCATTTCACGGATATCATTTGGAAGTCTTCGTAGAATCAATACATTGGTAGCATTAAATTCACTTAAATCAGTAAGAGAGGGTGAATAACCCATTTGAGCCTGAAATACATCATAGGCTCCTGAGAGCTGATAACCTTGATCCATCAAAGCAGCAATCCGTGCTTTTTTTGATGTTAAATCAATATTAAAAAGATTTTTGTAATAGAGCATTGCAACCGTCGATAAGAGAGCGAATAAGATAACGGCAATCGTCATCTCGACAAGAGAGATACCCTTTCTCATTCCATTGTAGGGTTGTGTCATGTAAAACTCCTTTTATAACACAGTATTCGGGTATATCGGCAGGGAAGAAAAAAACTTTAATAAGAAGGTTTTAAAATGAAGAAAAACTGAGGACGTAGTGGATGATATGTGATCCCCTGCAAAAGAGGGGATGTGTAGAAAAGAATTACGGTTTGACGATAAAGAGAGTCAAATGCGAACCGTTATTCCAGCAAAATACCGGACCAAGGTTCGTATATGCTGTTGTTGGATTTGTAGGGAAGAGTGTAGCGTTTGAAGCGTTGAATTCAACACTTGCATTAAACTCATGGTTGATAATCGCGCAGTATTGCTCATCATCCGATGTAACTGATCGACCTGTCGCATTCATGTCCAATTTGTATTGGAGTGCAATACCGCTTGTTCCGACAATACCGGTACTTTTATTCAATTCCCATGCACCGGTACCATCAGCAAGCCCCGTTGCCATTCCATCGATTGCTACCGGAAGTCTAGTAAGGATCGATACGTTGTGATCGTCAAGCTCTGTCAAGTTGACATCAAGATTTGCAATTGTCCCTACTTGTACAATATAGGCATCATACGCATTTGACATTTGCGAACCTTGATCGAGCAATGCCGCAACACGTGCTTTTTTAGCCGTCAATTCGGTGTTGAAAAAGTTTTTATAGTACTTAATACCGATCGCTGCCAAGGTAGCAAATAAAATAACGGCGATAATCATCTCAACGAGAGAGATACCCTTTCTCATTCCATTGTAGGGTTGTGTCATGTCAAACTCCTTTTATCATTGATTTTGAGTATATCGGTACTGAATAAAAAAACTTTAATAAAAAAGTGTAAGTTAAAAAAAAGAGAGGAAAAGGGGGAGTGGTTTTATCCCCCATAAAGGGGGATGGGTAGAAAATTGTGAAGAGGCGGCTTGTGCCGACCTTACACTTATGGTTTGACGATAAAGAGAGTCAAATGTGTACCGTTATCCCAGCAAAATACTGGACCATATGCATTGTATGCATCTGTTACAACTGTAGGGAATACTGTAGCATTTGAAGCATTGAATTCAACACTTGCATTAAACTCATGGTTGATAATCGCGCAGTATTGCTCATCATCCGATGTAATTGATCGACCTGTTGCATTCATATCCAATTTGTATTGGAGTGCAATACCGCTTGTTCCGCTAATGCCGGTACTTTTATTCAATTCCCAAGCTCCGGTGCCATCAGCAAGTCCAGTTGCCATTCCAGCGATTGCGACAGGAAGTCTAGAGAGGATTGATACGTTAGCATCATCAAGTTCTGTCAAGTTGACATCAAGATTTGCAATGGTTCCTACTTGTACGATGTATGCATCATACGCATTTGACATTTGTGCACCTTGATCAAGCAATGCCGCAACACGTGCTTTTTTAGCCGTCAATTCGGTGTTAAAAAAGTTTTTATAGTACTTAATACCAATTGCTGATAAAGTAGCAAACAAAATAACTGCAACAATCATCTCTACGAGAGAGATACCTTTTCTCATTCCTGTGTACTGTTTCATTGTGTATCCTTTTTTTGTGATCAACAGTTTTTTACTGCAAGATCGGTTTTTTTAATTATGGAATCTTTAAGACATACGGATGAATTGTGATTGAAAATCCAAATTCATCCCCCGTGCATCCTTGTCCGATGCAGCTGTTGACTAATTCAACGTCATCATTCTTGACAACATCCAAGAGCCGTTTCAATAGTAAGTATGAATAGGTGTCATGAATGCCTCCTTGGATAATTAATTTTTTTTGGTCGATCTTTACTTCCGCTTCCATACCCAATTCTTGGATTAGAGCGTTGTATTGATCATTTTTAGTACGCAGAACATCATCTTCCGCATACACAGCAACTGGTTGCTCAACGGCAGTTTTTAAAGCACTAAAGGTCTTCACCTCTTCGGCTACCGTTTTATTTTCGTATACAATATCGAGAAAATAGAAGTATGCTGAGACTAAAATTGTTATTAAAATAACAATAAAAAGACCAACAAGACTATATTTTTTCATTACAATATTGCACGATGCCTAGAGCAACGTCTTCCTTTATAATTTTCGCTTCCGGTGGTAACAACCTGACAAAAGCGTTGAGGTTTGGTGTCACCACCTCAGCACATAAGCTATCATTTTGATAGCTTATCTGCTGAAGGGTGGACTCCGTTTCTTTAGTCATTTGCTCTACTTTCTCCAATTCATGGACAATATCCACTTTTTTGGTCATTGCAAATGAGGTTTGGCAATTTTTAGTCACCAGTTCTTTGTATTCTTTAACCAGTACATCCCTGTTTGTAAGATTGATTTCCGTAGCATTTAAATATCCATACCCCGCATACAGAATTCCTGAGGTAATAACGATGGTACACGCTAACAAAAAGCTTCCAACCCATGTATCTTGTCGCTCCTTATCAAGATTGAGAGAGACGAGTTTGTCCCCTTTAGTGTTATCAGCATAAAGGGTTCCATAACTGCGCTCCGTTGCAAATTCTTCAGGTTTATCAAGAATATAGTCAATGATTTTGTCATCTTCAACAACCACACCCACATTTTTATAATCAAGTTCAAAAATGATCACACTGTTCCCTTGATTCTTGGAAGCCAAAGAGAGGACGTTTTCATAAACGAGTTTCTCTTTAGGGAGAAATGCAATATAGTTAATCCCATTGCTATGTTTTCTCAAAGAGACTTTAACCGCGGTAGAATCAAGATCGCTACGTGCGTAGCGGTATATCTGTGCGCGGATATTGCTAATATCACTACTAAAATCAAGAGATCCTGCCGTAAAAATTGCCATGGTTATCTCATCACATACTTAATTACGCGAGGGGTAACAACGATTACCATTTCACTTTTCGTACTGGAGACATGGCGCGCTCCCCCTACAACTCCTGCTGCGCTATCACCGAGTCCCGGAAGCCCACTCCACCCTTTATCGCTTTTATTGCGGAAAAGGCCTGAGATAACGATCGGAACACCCGGCTGAACGCGCATCGTATTGTTGATAGCTTTCGTGACGGTTTGCGGTTGAGAAAATTTGTTTCCATCGATTTCAAATGAGGTATAACCGACGATATCATTTATTTTCAGACCGATATCGGTGATAACCGTACCATCGAGCATATTGGATTTAAGATTGATCTCTAAACCGCTGAGGGCGGTTGCACTGGTAGTAGAAACCTGAGATGCCCCGCTGCCGCCAACGGAGGTGTTTTGAATTCCGCTGATGTAGGGGGCTTCGATGCCGTCGGTGAGTTTGACATTGGTTCCTGCAAGTCCTAAAAGTTTTGGTCGTTGAACGCTTTCAACTTTTCCGAAATTCTCCAAGGCATTGACGAGGGCTTTTCCGTTGTAGTTATCATTTTTCAAGATCATCCCAAAGGTGAGAGGAGCGGCTGATGCACCGGCTGATCCCAGTCCTGCTGCAGCAGAAGCGACGAAGCCGATACCGTTTTGAGCGAGGGTAGGAACGAGGCTCCAGTCAATACCGAGGGCATAGTTGTCTTTGAGCTCGACATCGTAAATGGATATTTCATATTCAATGACATAGAGATTGTTTCGGAGTATCTCAAGATACTTCATAATATCCCCGTACTCTTTTTCGCGTGCTGAAAAGCTGACGGAAGAGGTAATAGCATCTGTCGTTACATTGCTTGCACCCATAGAAGAGATACTTGCTTTTAGGATTTCAGGAAGACCGCTAACCGAAGGGATTTTGAGGGTCACTGTCCGCAAATTTCCTAGATAAAAGGTATCGTCATCATAGAGAATGCTGAGTTTATCTCCTACTGTTTTTTGAAGCATTTTTCCAAAAGGGATATTGGAGGCCGAGAGGTTGATATTTGTTTCAGAAAGCAAATAATCATTTTTGCCTGTGTATGCATTGGCAGCGTTTCCGCTAGAGGAGGATGAAGTTGTATTATATTTGTTCGAATTGACAGATTCAGCCTGAAGTTGGAAGACAATGTTTTCGTTGGTCGCTTCGGTCAGCAATGCGATGACATCACTGAGCTCCGCACCCATAATTTTCGCCCGCTTGATGATCTCTTTATCGGGGATGGTTTGTGTTTCAATATGAAAATTATCAGCATTCACTTCAACGACTTGCATTGCCGGTTCTGTACGCTGAATCTGTGTGATCGGATTGTCCAGTTCTTTAAGCTGCATTTCCGGAGTCAGGGTCTCTTTTTTACTGGCGACACTACATCCGCTCAATCCTAAAAGGACGACAGCAAGTATAAGAGAACGCATTATTGACCTCCTGTCGTGAAATAGATGGTTTGGGTTCGTCCGGCATCATCAACGGTAATATAGTTGCTGGTGATGTTTCGTATGAAATATTTAGTGTTATTCGCATAAAAAGGATCGCCCTCTTTTAGAACAACGGTATTTTCTCCTATTTTAAGGAGTATGAATTTCCCCTTATCTGTTTCTAAAAAACAGTTATAGACGAGTTGAGATAGATCAAAAGTCGGTTTAACGGCCGGCAATGAAGGTGGAGCTAATAATGGCGGCAGAGGCATAGGACGTTCTGACGTTACTACGGGAGCTTTCTTCGGTTTTACAGGTTCACGAAAAAACGGGTTATAAGCCGCATTTAGCGAGAGTGTAAGGAAAAGAAATGACCAAAAATAGTTCATGCCACCACTTTCATTGAGATTATTTGAGGATAAAAAGCAAGAAGTGTGCCAATTTTAAATTTCGTTTTTTTATAAGACCTTGATGCTATAGGAATAAGATGGACTATTAATTGCTTATTCTTGATAAGAACGTAAATAATAGAAAAAGAATATTTCACATTATGAATAGACAAACGAGTGAACCTTCCCTTTTTGATCCTTCGCGGAGAGTGTTTATCAAAAGTGCACTTGCTCTGAGCCTATCGGCACCTCTATATGCAAACGTGAAAGAGAAAGATGAAGTTTTGAATGTGATTCGAAACGGCACCAGTTATAAAATTCCTTTTGTTCGAAACGGTAAGATAGAAGAAGAAGGTTATAGCGATTTGTGCCGCATTTTTGCCGATGTACGTGCTGGTGTAGCCGTTCAAATGGATCCAAACCTATTTATGGTTTTATCAAAAGCGCAACAGTGGTTATCGAGTAATCACATCAATCGTCCCATTATATTGACCTCAGGCTATCGAACCGAACATACCAATAATTCGATCGAAGGGGCAGCCTTCAACTCAATGCATTTGTACGGCAAAGCGGCCGATATTAAAATCGAGGGAATTCCCAGCGATTATCTGGCACGACTCCTTCGAATGTGCGGTGGATCGGGGATCGGAATCTATTCCAGCTTCGTTCATGTGGACACTTGGCGAGAGAGAGCGTGGAGAGGTTAGTTTCTTACTTATAAGATATGGCTTTATTTTGACATTTTTTTGTTACACTTTCGAAACTCATCCATATATATAGGATTCATTTTTTGAAACTCATCATTGTCGAGTCTCCGGCCAAAGCCAAGACGATCAAAAACTTTCTCTCCAAAGATTACGAGGTAATTGCTTCAAAAGGGCATATCCGAGATCTTCCTAAAAACCGTTTCGGTATTAAAATCGATAACGAAAAAATCGTTGCTGAGTATCGTATCAGTGAAGACAGTACCGCTACCGTCAAACAGATCCAAGAGTTGGCGAAGAAAAGCGATACTATCTATATCGCGACCGACGAAGACCGTGAGGGAGAAGCGATCGGATGGCACATTGCCCATGCGATTGACAAAGATCCCGAGTCACTTCCCCGTATTGTGTTTCATGAGATTACGAAAAATGCGATCATTCATGCGTTGGAAACTCCTCGTAGCATCGATATGGACCGTGTTAATGCACAGCAGGCACGTCGATTGCTGGATCGTATCGTGGGGTATAAGCTCTCTCCGCTTCTTGCCAGTAAAATTCAAAAAGGGCTATCCGCAGGACGGGTACAGTCCTCAACACTTAAAATCGTTATAGATCGTGAACGTGAAATCCGTGCCTTTGTTCCCGAAGAGTATTGGACAATCGATACCCTTTTCAAAAAAGATATTGAAGCAACTCTCGTCAATTTTGAAAATGAGAAAATTGATAAACTCACCGTCAAAACGGGTGCTGAAGCTGCTCGGATCGTAGAGACTCTGAAAAAAGAGGCGTTTAAAGTCGGTGAGATTGAGACGAAAGAGCGTAAAAGCTCTACCCCTCCGCCGTTTATGACCTCGACACTCCAGCAAACGGCCAGCTCACAGCTTGGATTTTCTCCTAAAAAGACGATGATGGTCGCCCAATCATTATACGAAGGGGTTAAAACTCCTGAGGGGACAAGCGGGGTTATCACCTATATGCGTACCGACTCACTGAACCTCGCAGCCGAAGCGGTTGAAGCTGCGCGTGAAGTGATTTTGAGTCGTTACGGCAAAGAGTACCTCCCTAAAGAGGTAAAAGTTTATACGAAAAAATCCAAAGGGGCACAAGAGGCGCATGAAGCGATTCGTCCGACGATGCTCGACTTTACCCCTGAAATAGCGGCAACGTTTCTCAAGCCCGATGAGATTAAACTCTACCGTTTGATCTATAATCGCTTTTTAGCGTGTCAGATGAACGATGCCCGCTTCGAGCAGCAAAGTATCACATTTGAATCGGAAAAAGCGGAGTTCCGTGCCACCGGACGTAAACTCTTGTTTGACGGCTTTTACCGTGTAACGGGAAGCGACGACAAAGACAAGTTGCTCCCCTCTCTTACAACGGGTGATGCAATCGATATCCAAAGCATATCGACGGAACAACACTTCACCGAGCCGCCATCACGTTACTCTGAAGCGAGTTTGATCAAAAAACTCGAATCCGAAGGGATCGGTCGCCCATCAACGTATGCACCGACGATCAGTACCCTTCAAGCGCGCAATTACATCGAAATCGAGAAACGTGCCATAGTCCCCACTGAGATCGCTTTTACGGTAACGGAAATGCTGGAAACGCATTTTAATGAAATCGTTGATGCCTCTTTTACCGCAACGATGGAAGAGACGCTTGATGAGATCAGTGAGAGCGGAAAATCATGGCATAAAATCTTACTTGATTTTTACTACCCGTTTATCGAAAAAATCGACGCCGGTAAAAGCAATATCGTCAGTCTTAAAATGGCAAAACCTCTCGGACGAAACTGCCCGCAGTGCGGCAGTGAACTATTACTTCGCTCCGGACGCTTCGGAGAGTTTATAGCATGTAGCGGTTTTCCGAAGTGTAAATACACCGAGCAAACCGAAGAAAACCAAAAAGAAAATCCCGCAACTCCCGATGAAGTGAGTGAAGAGGTATGTGACAAATGCGGTAGCGCGATGGTGGTAAAAAACGGTCGTAACGGGAAATTTTTGGCGTGCAGCGGCTATCCGAAATGTAAAAATACGAAAACACTTAACCAAGAGAGTAAATTTTCCGAAGTGCCGTGTCCTGAATGCGGCGGTAAACTGCTATGGCGTCAATCACGAAGAGGGGCTTTTTGGGGATGTGAACACTATCCGAAATGTAAATTCATCTCCAAATTTGAACCATCCGATAAAAAATGTGAAGTCGAAGGGTGCGGTGGGGCTTTGGCACCGCGAACCTACCGCAACAAAGAGGTATACGAGTGTGTCAAATGCAAAGACCGTACTCCGCGAGAGGAAACCGGTGAATGAAAATCGGATTGTTATCCGATACCCATTCTAAAAAAGGGCGTTCGCAAAAAGTAATTGATCATTTGGTTCAAGAAGGGGCTGAATTTTTAATTCATGCGGGGGATATTGTCAAACCCGAAATTCTAGAACAGCTTAAAAGTAGCGGATTGCGTTATGTTGCCGTGTATGGGAATAACGATGCAGGATTGATTGAGTACCATGACCGGTATAATCTCGTCCAGGAACCCCATTATTTTAAACTCGGCGGAGCGAGCTTCAAACTGATGCATTTACCTTTTTATATGAACGGTGATGTCGAAGTGATTGTCTTCGGACATACGCACGTGTTTGAATGCGATTTTAAAAATAGAACGCTCTTTTTGAATCCGGGAGAGACATGCGCACGTGATGAACCGTTCTCTGGTTGCGCCATGTTAGAGATTACCGATAATGCCTTCAATGTTACCCATTATTTCCGCGAAGTCGGGAGTGAACATTTTGAAGAGCGCCATTATTCATTTGAAAGGGCATAATATGGCTCAAAAGATTTTTCTCTGCTCAATTTGTAATATTAACAGTGGAACTTGTAACGAAGATTGCAAATTTTGTAGCCAAAGCGTCAAATACAAAGCCGATATTGAGCGTTATAAACAAAAACCGATTGCGGAAATTTTAGAAGAGGCACACCGACTTGAGGCATTAGGGGCATTAGGATTTTGTCTTGTAACCGCACAAAAAGGGTTGGATGATAAGACGCTCGATTTTGTCTGTAATGTTGCCTCTACTCTGAAGCGCGAAGTTCCCCGTTTACGTCTGATCGCCTGTAACGGTACGGCAACGTTGGAGCAATTAAACGAGCTTAAGCAGGCAGGGATAAGTGCCTACAACCACAATCTCGAAACGAGTCGCGATTTTTATCCTCAGGTGTGCACGACACATCCATGGGATGAGCGGTATGAGACGTGTGAAAACGTTAACCGCTCAGGTTTAAAACTAATCAGTGGCGGGATTTTCGGAATGGGTGAAACACAGGACGATCGCCTTAGTATGCTTTATTCTCTAAAAGAATTGAATCCAATTTCGGTCCCCCTTAATTTTTATCATCATAATTCTGCATTGCCGCTTAATCCTAATCCGCTTAGCGTCGATGAATCATTGGGTTTGATTACCCTTGCACGGGAAATTTTGGAGAATGCGGATCGGATTATGATTGCCGGAGGGAGGGAGATCACCTTTAAAGAGCGTCAGCATGAAATTTTCAAAGCAGGCGCTAATAGTATTGTGATCGGAAATTATCTCACGACAGCTGGACGAGAAGCTCACAGCGATTTGATGATGCTTAAAGACCTCGGATTCGAAATTGCGATAACACCTGAGGATAAGTAAGCTATAATAACAGCATAAAAATAGTTAAAAGGGGTTAATAGATATGTCTCAATCCGTATTATTAACCATCGCACGAACCTCTATCGAAGAAGTTTTACAAGGACAAAATTCTATAGAGCGACGTGAACTACTTGAACAATACCCGATTTTACGTGAGCCGATGGCGACACAAATTACCCTTTATCTCGGTACTAAAATTCGAGGGATGTCTAAGACGCAAACAGTAGAGCGTTCTCTTTTGGAAGATATCATCTATAATGCTAAAGCAGCCGCATTTCAGGATGAAGATTTTGATCCTCTCGTCACCTCTGAATACCTTCATGCGACAATACAGCTCACCGTTTTTAGCCCTGATGGAGAATTAAGCCATCAAAGCGAACCTATCCTGAAAGATTAATTTATAAAGATTTTATATAGTGGGCAATCGCAAAACCGTGATTTAGCCCTAATGCAATCGAACCGCCCGATTCTTGAGTGATATCACCTGCTACAAACAATCCCTCAACATTGGTTTGATAATTTTCATCATGTACCGGTTTGCCGTCTTCTTCACGGATGCCGCTCCCCGATAAAAATCCGCTTGGTGTTGTTCCTCCGATAGCATAGACAATCCGATCAAAAAGTTCGGATGAGTCGTCCCCAAAGTGGACTTTTACTTTTCCGGATTCACTATCAAGCTCTGTAATTTCAGTATTCAGTAGTGCTCTAACACATCCATTGGAAACAGCTTTATCGATATCGGCCTGATTGGTAGGATTGGCTCGACGGAATGTCCCTCGACGATAACAGATGGATACCTCATTTTTATCACACAACTCTACAGCGTATTCGATGGCAGAGTCTCCACCTCCGACGACCATGATCTTTTCATTGGTTCCGCATCCATCAAGGGTAAAATGGATTTGATTTTTGATAGAGGGGGGGATTTTGTAATCGGGCTTATTCGGTTTACCCATACGCCCGATGGTGACGACGACATATTTAGCCCGAATAGATCCTCCGGCAATAAACACCTCAAATCCTTCGGATGTTTTTACTATCTTTTGCACTTCCGTATGGGTTCGAAGCTCTAAAGATTCATGATCGAGGAGTTGATCGAAAAAATCGAGGGTAGACTCTTTGGTTCCGTCCATAAAATAGATAGTGCCGTCCAGTTCTACTTTTTGCCCTTTCCAATCTTTATCGACCCGTTTGTTATCTTTATAAAACTTTCGAATAGTTGCGTTATGGTTTTCATCTTTTTCGAGCAAGATAATATCCCGCATTCCTACCGCATAGCTTTCGATCGCTGTCGCTATCCCTGCAGGACCTGCTCCTATAATGGCTAACTCATACAGATGTTCCATATACACTCCCTTTTAATCTTCCAATACTTTATCACAAAGAGCGATAAAATTCAATTTATGTTATACTTATCCGATGTACTATGTAATCCAACGACACCATGGCGATCCAAAAAAACATTATCTTGCGTACACCGTACCACGATATATTAGTTCTGAGAATTCTCAGAATATTATTTTTGAATTTCGCCACAATGATACGGTAAAACGTAAATGGGCTCCTAAAGATGAGATTGTTCTTCTGACGGATGACGAACAGCTTTTTCAAACGACACTTCAAAAACTTGAAGGTCTTAAGCGTTCACATCTTGAACGGATAGATGCCGCTGAAGCGCAACTTAACCAAGAGGTTTTTGCGATGCTCACGACGATGCAAACTGAATTTGAAACCATTAAGAAAAACAATTAAATATTTTTTAGCGATATTCAGAATGTGTTTTTGTTATAATTATTTTATACTACTGTCTTAAGGAGACTATACCATGAAAAAATTAGTATTTTCCAGCTTACTTGCCGCAACACTGCTTGGCGCAAGCGATTATAATTATGAAGTGACGCCGGTAGTCGGCTATCTCTGGAACAGCACATCCGATGAAACTAACCCAAGCGCTATGGGTGGTGTGGATAATCACGCTGTGTACGGCGTGGAGCTACAAATGAATAATGCCTGTGAAACTATTAAACCAGAGCTTTCCGTTCTATACGGACGTGACAAAGTTACAGGTGAAGCAGGCAAAACCGGAGTTTTGACAACAATGCTCAACGGTGTTTATGAAATGCCGACCGATAGCATGATTACTCCGTTTGCGAAAGCAGGTTTGGGGTACGAGTGGTACACGAACACACATCCAAGCGATTATGATGGGATGCTTTTAGATGCGGGTCTTGGATTAAAAGCGGACATTACCAAACAAATTGCGCTCAAACTTGAGGCACTTTATCTGTATAAAATGAACAATAACGGAGTTGACGGAAGCAACGGTGAAGTTCATAATGTTGCCGCACTTGCAGGATTGACATTTAGTTTTGACGAAAAGGCGGCTCCGGTAGTTGCTGCCGTTGCCGCTCCGGTTGTCGCTACAGCGCTTGCACCTGAACCGAAACCTGAGCCGAAGCCGGTAGTTGTCCCTGCCCCTGTGGTACAACCTGCAAAAGCTGCTGCACCGATCGACAGCGACAAAGACGGTGTAATGGATGATAGCGATAAATGTCCAGGCACGCCTGCAGGATTTAAAGTGGATGTGGACGGGTGTCCTCTTAAAGCGACATTGCATTTGAATTTTGGTACAAATTCCAATAAAGTAGATGCGCAAGGGACTGCAAAAGTTGCGGCATTCGCTGATTTCTTAAAAGCGAGTCCGGCGTACAGTGCAAATATTATCGGACATACCGATAGCACAGCATCAGACGTATACAATCAAAAACTCTCCGAAAAACGTGCGGAAAAAGTAAAATCAATGCTTGTAGAAAACGGTGTTGATGCTTCTCGTTTAAGTAGTGCAGGCAAAGGTGAATCACAGCCGGTTGCCTCGAATAAAACGAAATCAGGACGTGCTGAAAACCGTCGTATCGAAGTTGAGCTTACCCACTAAGGGGAAGGCGCTCTATTCGTCTTCTTTTCTATAACTTCCCGCCTTGCAGCCGCTTGGACTGCTGGGTGGATTGTCTCGTAAATAACATAAATCCTCATGCGCTTGTTTCAGTACCTTGCTCTCTCTCAACAACGGCAGCATCTTTTCATCTTTTTCACTCAGTGAGAGGGAGTTATTGTAAAGCAGAGCTTTGACTTCGGCATCAACGGCAGCCAGTGCCGCTTCAATATGGGTAAGTGAAATCATAAAACCTCTTTTTAATAGACAAGAGATTATAGCGACGAGGTTCTAAAACCAACTTTGCTCACATGATTTAAGATAATTCATCAGAATCGGTAATGATTGAGAAACAGTGATATCCATTTTTGTAATCGTAGATAAGTGAAAAACCGTGTTTACTCACAATTTTACTGACGATATTAAGCCCCAAACCGAACCCTTGAGTCGTGCGTGAACTCTCTTGACGGGTAAAAGGGGTCAGAAAATAGCCGAACTCTCTCTCCAGCGGGCCTCCGTGATTAAAAACGCTGATACGATTCGAGGCGACTTCCAACGTTATGGGAAGCTGATCGGTGTATTTGAGGGCATTGTCGAGCAGATTTTTCAATGCCAGTGAAAGATACTGCAGATCCCCTTTAAGGATAAAATTTTCTTTGATAGTCACGTGGATAGAGGATTCGTCGCTAAGGCAAAGCTTAGAGAGGGCTTCCAAAATGAGTGTTTCACTACTGAAGCTCTCAGATTTTATGATGTCAGTTGCCTGTAGTTTTTCGATCTCGAGAAGTTCCCGAGTCAATTGATCGAGTTCTTTAAAAGAGTGTTTTAAGATATCTCGCCCTTTGGAATCGTCGATCTCCTCAAGCGCAAACAATCCTCTGGCAATGGGGGTACGCAGTTCATGTCCGACATCACGGAGTAACTCTTGGCGCGAAATGATCAGATTCTCGATCGTTTGGGCCATTTCATTATAGGTATGTGCCACTTCTCCTATCTCATCGTGAGTGTTTATAGTGCTACGGCTTTCATACTCTCCCCGCGCAAATCGGCGCATACTTGTCGCGATAGAATTAAGAGGGGAGAGCATCCTAAGAATAATGATAAAAATAATCGCCAATACCACCATATCGGCAAGAACCAAAGCGTTAAGCACCCATCCCTCTTTTTGTGTCTCCTCTAATGTTGTATCACATAAATAAAGATCTTCGTCAAAATATCGGACATGGAGGATGTATTCTTCATTGAACGATTCATATACCTCAAGAATACCGAACGTATGAGGTTGGCGCAGAATGATCCGTTTGGGGGAAGAGGGGGGTGTTTTTAGTAGATTTAATGTTTTAAGCTGATTATCAAGTTGGTCGGTCGAGGATGTTGCCATCCACGTAAATATTTTACGAGCATCTGTTTTGTATTTTTGGAGAATAATCGATTCATATTTTTGGGTATTGATCGTGTCTATTTGATAGCCGATTCCCACCATAAGGAGGAAGCTGATACTGAATAAAAGGGTAATTTTCGTAAAGATAGACATAGATTATCCTGTAAATTTGTAGCCGATTCCCCACACCGATTTGATGTAACGGGGCTCTTTTGCATCATCCCCTATTTTTTGGCGGATATTGCTGATATGCATATCGATGGTACGGTGTTTGGTTTCATCGCCGAGTCCTAAAGAGCCGATGATCTGATCACGGGAGAGATTTTTACCCCGATTTTTGATCAAGAGTAAAAAGATATCGAATTCAATCCGTGTTAAATCGATCGGATACCCCTCCATAAGTATCGAATGATTGGCTTCATTGATCGCGAAATCGGAGACGACAAGTTCATTTTTACGTCCATATCGGCGGAGTATAGCTTCTAAGCGGAGGACTAGTTCTCGGGGCTCATACGGTTTGTCAAGATAATCATCGGCACCCAAATCGTAGCCGTAGATTTTATTTCCAATATCGGTACGGGCAGAGGAGATTATGATAGGTATATCGAGCTGGCTTTTAATCTTTTTGGCGACATCAAATCCATCCATTCCCGGCAGCATCAGATCAAGAACGACGATGTCAAAAGGCTCGCGGCGATCCAACAAAGCTTCAAGAGCCTTTTTCGGATCGGCATACCCGAGGGTTTCAAATCCGTACGAATCCAAAAAAGAGATAATTAACTCTTGTAATGAGATGTCATCTTCTATTAAAAGGACTTTTTTACTCAATGTCCCACTCCTCAATATGTCGAATAAAACGCCGTTTCTGCTCAGGAGTCAAAATCGTATGGAGGCGGGAAAACAATCGTATTCGAATCTCTATTGAGCCACGTGCCATCTCCATGTTTTTAGTGCGAAATGTTTTTTCATCGAATATTGGATCCAGAAGCAAGAGATTCGATTCTTTTTCTATTTGCTCATTTTGGCGGTGAAAGCGGCGGTAGTCGTGTTGGTACTCTTTCATAGCCGATTCTACCGCTTTGTGTTGCTGCGGGGACAACTTCAAATCATGCAGATCCATCGGAAAACGGTGATTGTCATCATCGGCGTAGGCATGGGTGAGAGCTAACATCATCGCTAGTATTAAAAAAATATAGGATTTCATCCGTTCCCTCCGATCGGTAGGATTTTAATGGCACTGTCTTCAATACGTCCCTCCTCTACATCGGAGTGACACACTTTGCAGTTTGCGCGGCTTTTAACCTTATCGCTTTTAAAAATCTCTTCCGATATATGCTTATGTCTTTTTTTCCAAAACGGTGTTTGGGTAATTGCTATCATATCGCGTTTTTCAAGTGATTGCATCATTTTGAACGACATCTCCTGCGTGGAAGTTTCTGCCGAATGTGCTAAGAGATACTCACGTATTGATTGCTGATCGGCCGAATCTAGCGAAGCATCGTCACCAAAATGATTCGATAAATCCCCCATCAATTTCACCCACGACTCCCTGGGCAGAAGGGAAGGGGGATAGAGGGTATGGCATGAACCGCATTCATTAACGAAAACGGGATTGACTTTTGCGTAATCAACCTTTTTATTGTACCCTGCGATAAGAGGGTTGTTTGGAGTTGTGAGAGCATAGACGAGAAGTGCAATAGTACCGCCGATACCGATAAGGGCTACGACTTTTTGGTACCATGATAAAGTGGCACTCTCCCCCTCCATATTTTTATGTCCGTCGATGATAGAGTTGAGGGTGCGATCCTCTTTGTGCAGGAGTCGATCAACCAACACTCCCCCCACATGTGCCGCAATCAAAACCCATAAGAGATTGACAAAAAACTCGTGAATCTCTTCAAATATCTCCATGTCTTGAAAAAAACCTGTATGCAACGATGCGAGTAGACCTCTGTTTTCCGCTATGCCATAGGCAAGCATACCGCTGGATACGGCAAGAACTACCGTAGAGAGCATCGCAACCATCACATAGCTAGCCGCCGGATTGTGCCCAATAGTGCGGCGAGATGGGTTTAAAAGGGATAAAAGGTACTCTTTTAATGCATCAATAGAGAGATGAAAATCACCGAAACGGGAATATCTTGGCCCTATGATTCCCCACACAATCCGAAAGAGAACCAATGCGCCCACGGCACTCCCGATCGCAGCATGGATATTTAACCATCGATCTTCTTCGGTACTGATCAAGCTAGCTATAATCAGTAAGACAAACAGCCAGTGAAACAGCCGCGTAGGAAGTGTCCAGACATATACTCGTTTCATAATGTGCTCCTATACTCTATTAATCTTCCCAGCGTCCGTAATTGGGAATACTGATTTCACGTTCACGGTAGCTTCCGCTTTCGGCTTTGGTGTGACATGCGTTACAGTTGGCAAAACTTTTGACCTGAGGTTGAGTCACCATTTTTTTGGTTACCTCTCGATGTTTGCGGACGAAGTACGGTGTTTCTGAAATACGCAGAGCAACAGCTCCTTTCATATCGACGAGGCGATCATTTTTCGATGCATACGATGCTAAATAATTTTGAATTGTTTTATGATCCGACGGATCGAGTGTCGCATCAGTGCCGAAATGGTTATCCAACGTATTCATTGTTTTATCCCATGAACGTTTTGGCAACAATGAGGGCTGATAGGCCATATGACACGAAGAGCACTCTTTTTTGTAGAGTGCTGCGGATACTTGATCTTGCTTGCTCAACGGCTTTGCAACGACGGAAGAGCGGTGGTGTTCGCCTTCTTCATGATCATCATCCGCATACAGATAGACTCCGCCTGCCAAAATAAGTGCTGCTACTGATAGGTTTAACAGTGTTTTCATTGTGTTTCCTTTGTATTAATTTTTCATGATATAGGTAAGGACGTCCCCTTTTTCTTGAGCCGTCCCTTCGCGTGCATAGACATCCATAAAATTGCGTTTCAGCCACTTTTTGACCTCTTTTGCGCTGGTGAGCCGTTGCGGATTCGCACGAGGGGAGAGGGGATCGATCACTTTTCCGGTAAGAGAGTTTTTGCCGGGGTTAGCGAGATTGAGGGAGTGACAACTGGTACATGCCATCGGTTTGCCTTGTTTTCCGGTATGGGTAGAGGTAAAAATCTCTTTACCTCTCACTGCGTCAAATCCATTAAAAGTGCGGTTTTCAGTTTTTGCCACCGATTCCAGTTCTTTCATATATTGAACCACTTCGGGTGAAGCCGCCATAAGCGACGTTGAGAAGAGTAATGCCAATGCTAGGTATTTCATAACCTGCCTCCTAAACTTTTGATGTTCAAATATTAGGATAAAGGTGTCAATAGCTCACGGTGACTCTCTTGACACTTTCTTGACACGTTTATGAGGGAGTAAGAGGAGATTAAAACAAACTGGGCTGGAGGGTTTTGAGTTTAAAACTTTTACGGTGGATCTCGCAATGCCCGTATTGGCGGATTGCTTCGATATGGGAGGCACTTCCATATCCCTTGTGCCCTTCAAAGCCGTACTGAGGATAGAGGGGGGAAAGTTCTACCATCTCACGATCTCGCGTTACTTTGGCCAATATCGATGCGGCACTAACTTCAGGAATGGTCGCGTCGGCTTTTACCATGGTTCGCAGACCGCTCACGCCGAATTTAGAATTACCATCATAGAGATAATCGGCTTCCCCTATGGCAGCCATGATCTCACGCAACCCCGTCGCCAAACATGCAGATAGCCCCAGTTCATCGATTTGTGCGGCACTAAATCGTGCGATATGATACGTTGAGTTCTCACGAATGAGTTCGAAGAGCTCTTCGCGCTTTTTCTCAGTCAGTTTTTTAGAGTCATTTAACCCGCTAATCGGCACATGTAAAATAACCCCTGCGATAGTAAGCGGCCCCGCCAATGGTCCCCGTCCCGCTTCATCGATTCCGCAGAGTTTCATATATTCTCCTATTCATCTGATAACGCCCATCTTTCAAACGGAATCATCTCAATTCGTGAGATGGGGTGTGAGAGGGTACTCTCTAAATTCATCGTTACCGCAATGACTTCGCGGACACGATTGGATACGATAAATCCCTCTAACGCTTCTACCTTCTTAAAGAGAGCATGTTCATTCGCAAACGCAGATGCAATAATAATTTGCCCACGTTCAGGGAGATAAAAATCAATCCCCTCATCATAATAACATTCGATGTGGTGCTTATCGAGTTCCAAAAATACGAGGTTTTCAAAAATACGGCCGAAATGTTTTTGGAGGGTCAGGGCATGCTTGATAGCAATATCGCACAAATAGAGTTTTTTGACGGCACTGGGGTGGTTAAATTTACTCAAGCTTTTAAGATACCCGCGATCAAACAGTGATTGCAGATGGAGGTAGAGTTTATCTTTGGATATTTTTCTCTCCCCTTTAAGCCGCTCATACAGATTAAAGGCAGAAACTTTTTGTGTCACCATTTTCGAGGCTTGGGAGAGGATTGAAAACTCAATCGGCTCCAATGCACGGCTCATGGTGCTTTGAAGATAAAGAACCCGATCTTCGCTGGGGATACGGTGCATTGCGGGGAATCCCCCGAGCTGGAAAAAATGGTTCAGTGCCGTACTATCAAATTTACTCTCAAACGCTAAAAACTCTTCATAATCTAGTAGTTCAAGATGAATCGTATGATAGGGGAGTTCCAGTGAGGTTTCGCTTGAGAGGATGATTTGATCGATTTCTATTAGAGTAATCTCTTCATAATAGTTATCCAGTGCAAGTATCGATATTTTATGTTCACGGCAAAATTGGCTCAACGTGTCGTTTAACTCAGTGATGTCGATCCGCATGTCACGGCAGTCGATATAAAGATAGGTTGATTTTTTATGGGTGAGGAGATAATTTTTAATCAGCGCACTCTTCCCTGACTGGGTAATTCCGTAAATCAGGGTATTTTCATCGCCGATTGAGTGCTTGCGTTCAATAAATCCAACATTGTGCAAATCGTACCGATAGTATTCATCTAATAAAGCATTCATACCTAAAATCATACCCTAAAAAATAGTACATCCTTATTAAAAGGAAGCAAATTTAATACTATTAGCATTTTTTACCCCTAAAATCCTTGACCCGAAGGGGATATGTCAGTATAATTTCGCCGCCTTATATAGTTCAGACTAGATCTGACGAGTTCTTTTATCTAAGGAAAACATTATGGAAAAAATTCGTTTAAAACTTAGAGCGTACGATCATCGTGTACTTGATCGTTCAGTTGCCTCTATCGTTGAAGCTGTAAAGCGAACGGGTGCGGAAATCCGCGGCCCAATCCCTTTGCCAACCAAGATTCGTAAATATACGGTTCTTAAATCTCCGCACGTCAATAAAGACTCACGCGAGCAATTTGAGATTCGTATGCACGCACGTTTGATCGACATCGTGTCGGCTACGCCAGATACAGTTGATTCGTTGATGAAGCTTGACTTGGCTCCGGAAGTGGACGTAGAAGTTCGCTCTATGGACAAGTAAGGAGTAGGGTGTGGAATACATTGTAGAAAAGATCGGCATGAGCCGAACAATTGGCGTACCAAGTAAAGCGGTAACTCTTTTAAAAGTAAAAGAAGTGAAAGTTTGCGAAGTAGTAGATGGCACTGCTCTCGTAGCATATAGCCAAGGAAAAGCACGCAATAAGCCTATTGAGGGTCAGCAAAAGAAATATAACCTTTCTGCTGAATTCAACAAATTCGCTACATTGGAAGTTGCTAACACCGAAGCCGGTGATTTGGATATGACACCTTTAGCGGATGCTAAAAAAGTTAAAAGTGCATTCAATACTAAAGGTCGCGGTTTTACCGGCGTTATGAAACGTTGGAATTTTGCCGGCGGACCTGGCGCACACGGTCACCGTTTTCACCGTACTGGTGGATCTATCGGTAACCGCGAATGGCCTGGTAAAGTCCAAAAAGGACGTAAAATGTCAGGTCAATACGGTAACGAATTAGTTACTGTAAAAAATGAAGTAATGTCATACGACGCAGAAAACGGTGTATTAGTTGTAGTGGGCGCTGTCCCAGGTGCAAACGGTGCATTAGGTCGAGTAAAGGTAGTGAAACAATGAGCGCGATTGTACTGAACGAAAAATTCGAAAAAGCCTCTGAATTGGCATTGCCTGAGAGCTTCAGCGGTATCAATACCCATAACCTCTATTTGTACGTTAAATCGTACCAAGCGAGTATCCGTTCTAATACGGCATCTGCAAAAACTCGTTCTGAGATGCGCGGTGGTGGGAAAAAACCATGGGCTCAAAAAGGTAAAGGTGGCGCACGTGCCGGTTCACGTCGTTCACCGATCTTCGTTGGCGGTGCTGTTGCACATGGTCCAAACACAGGTCGTAACTACGATCAGAAGATCAATAAAAAGCAAAAGAAACTAGCGCTTAAATGTGCGTTGGATGCTTTGGCAACAGCTGGGAAACTTTTCATCGTTGATTCGATTGAAGTTCCGACTGGTAAAACAAAAGACGCATTGGCGTTGTTCAATGCATTGAATGTTCGTGATGCGTTGTTGGTGAAAAAGATTCTCGATGAGAATACCTATCTTGCATTCCGTAACATTGCTTCTACGTACGTTGTAGAAGAGAATGAACTCAACGCCTTTTTGGCTGCGACATACCGTTCGGTGGTTATCGAAAAAGCGGTATGGGAAAATCTGACTAAAGAGAGCTAAGATGGCAGATATTACTGATATCAAATCAATCCTGTATACAGAGAAGACCCTTGGTCTTCAAGAAGAGGGTGTAATCGTTGTTCAAACGTCTCCACGTATGACAAAGAACGCTCTTAAAGAGGTGTTTAGAGAGTATTTCGGAATCGTTCCGGCTCGCGTAAACTCACTAAACCAAAGCGGAAAAGTTAAACGTTTCCGTGGTCTTGCTGGCAAACAAAATGACTTTAAAAAGTTTTATGTGAAATTGCCAGAAGGCGCACAAATCGATAGTTTGGCGGTGTAATATGGCGATCAAAACGTATAAACCAACAACCCCGAGCCGACGTTTCTATACCAACGTTGACAACTCGGATATCACGGCAAAAGCGTCTGTTCGTTCTTTGTTGATTAAAATTCCTGCAGCTGCGGGACGTAACAACAACGGTCGTATCACATCACGTCATAAAGAAGCGGGAGCTAAAAAGCTTTACCGTATTATCGATTTCAAACGTAACAAATTCGGTGTTCCGGGTACTGTTGCTGCAATCGAATACGATCCGTACCGTAACTGTCGTATCGCTCTTATCAATTATGTAGACGGTGACAAACGTTACATCCTCCAACCTAAAGGTTTGGTAGTTGGTGATGTTGTTGCTGCTGCTGAGAGCGGTTTGGACATTAAAGCGGGTAACGCGATGAAATTGATGAATATCCCTGTGGGGACAACGATTCATAACATCGAACTTAAACCGGGCAAAGGTGGGCAAATCGTCCGTTCAGCCGGAACATCTGCGCAAATCATGGGTCGTGAGGGGAAATATGTTTCTCTTCGTCTTCCATCAAGTGAAATGCGTTATGTATTGGGTGAATGTATGGCGACTGTCGGTACTGTCGGTAACGAAGAGTACATCAACATCGTTCTTGGTAAAGCAGGTCGTACTCGTCATATGGGTATCCGTCCTCAAACACGTGGTTCTGCTATGAATCCTATCGATCACCCGCATGGTGGTGGTGAAGGTAAAACAAACTCAGGACGTCACCCGGTTACTCCATGGGGTAAACCGACTAAAGGTGCTAAAACACGTAAGAAGAAAGCAAGTGATAGACTTATTATTACTCGCCGTAAATCAAATCCGAAGAGGTAGATAATGGCTAGATCAGTAAAAAAAGGACCGTTTGTTGACGGACACCTAATGAAAAAAGTGATTGCTGCCAAAGAGACGAAAAGCAACAAGCCTATCAAAACTTGGTCACGCCGTAGTGTGATCTTGCCAGATATGATCGGTTTAACGTTTACCGTCCACAATGGCCGTCAGTTTGTACCGGTTTTCGTAACGGAAAACCACGTTGGTTACAAACTTGGTGAATTTTCACCAACACGTACGTTTAAGGGCCATAAAGGTTCTGTACAAAAGAAAATCGGGAAATAAGGAAGAGATATGGCAAGAGCACTATTAAAATTCGTTCGCGTATCTCCGACTAAATCTCGTTTGATCGCTCGCGAAGTTCAAGGAATGAATGCAGAGCAAGCAATGGCTGCATTGGAGTTTACTCCAAACAAAGCTGCAAAAATCATCGCTAAAGTGGTTGCGTCAGCAGTAGCTAACAGCGGTATTGATGCGCAAGATTGTGTTATCAAATCATGCCGCGTTGATAACGGTCCGGTACTTAAACGTTTCACTCAACGTGCACGTGGTACCGCTTCTGGTATCCGTAAGCCGACAGCACACATTTTGGTAGAAGTAGAGGGTAAATAATTATGGGTCATAAAGTTAATCCTATCGGACTTCGTCTCGGTATCAACCGCAACTGGGAATCTCGTTGGTTCCCTAACTTTAAAACAGCTGCGGTTTCTTTGGGCGAAGACCATAAAATCCGTACCTATTTGAAAAAAGAACTCTACTATGCTGGTGTGAGCAACATCGTGATCGAGCGTACTGCGAAACGTCTTCGCGTTACGATCATCGCGGCTCGTCCTGGTATCATCATCGGTAAGAAAGGTTCTGACATTGAAAAAATCAAAGAATCTCTTCAAACCCTTATCGGTAAACCGGTAGCAGTTAACATTAAAGAAGAGAAAAAAGCACAAGCATCTGCACAACTCGTTGCAGAGAACGTTGCTACTCAACTTGAAAAACGTGTTGCTTTCCGCCGCGCGATGAAAAAAGTTATGCAAAATGCACAACGTGCAGGAGCTAAAGGTATTAAAGTTTCAGTTGCAGGTCGTCTTGGCGGTGCTGAGATCGCTCGTACTGAGTGGTACCTTGAAGGTCGCGTACCGTTGCATACGCTTCGTGCAAAAATCGATTACGGTTTTGCTGAAGCACACACCACTTACGGTGTAATCGGTATCAAAGTTTGGATTTTCAAAGGTGAGGTTCTCACTAAAGGAATTCAACCAGAAGCTAAAGAATCTAAAGAAGAGCGTGGGGACGATCAACAACGTCGTCCACGACGAAAGGCTAACTAATCATGTTGATGCCTAAACGTACGAAATATCGTAAAATGATGAAAGGGCGTAACCGCGGTTACGCCACAAATGCTAACAAACTTGATTTCGGTTCTATCGGATTCAAAGCAACGGAAGCGGGACGTATTAACTCTCGTCAAATCGAAGCGGCTCGTATTGCAGCAAACCGTCATATCAAACGTCAAGGTAAAATCTGGATCCGTGTGTTCCCGGCTAAACCATTGACTGCCAAACCACTTGAAGTGCGTATGGGTAAAGGTAAAGGTTCTGTTGACCAATGGGTAATGAACATCAAACCAGGCCGTATCATTTTTGAAATGGGTGGTGTTGAAGAGACTCTTGCACGTGAAGCATTAGCGCTTGCGATGCAAAAACTTCCGTTCAAAACCAAAATTGTAACTGCGGAGATGAGCAATGAAATATACTGATTTGAACGACAAAACAGCTGCTGAACTTCAAGGTATGCTCAAAGAGAAAAAAATTGAGCTTTTCACTTTGAAAATTAAGCAAAAAATGATGCAATTGACTAACACGAGCGAACTTCGCACGGCGAAAAAAGACATTGCACGCATTAACACTGCTATGAACGCAGTGAAGTAAGGGCAGAGCTATGACACATAAACGTGAAATTCAAGGTATCGTAGTTACAAAAGCCGGCGAAAAAACAGCAACTATCGTTGTTGAGCGCCGTGTAATGCACCCACGTTACCACAAAACGGTAAAACGTTTCAAAAAATACATGATTCATGATGAGAACAACCAACTTAACATTGGTGATGAAGTGATCGCGATCGAGTGTCGTCCACTTTCAAAAAGCAAATCGTTCCGTCTTAAAACTCTGGTTAAAGGAGTGAATGCATGATTCAAAGTTTTACTCGTCTAGCAGTAGCCGATAACACAGGGGCTAAAGAGATCATGTGTATCAAGGTTCTTGGCGGTTCAAAACGTCGTTATGCAACAGTAGGTGATGTTATCATCGCTTCTGTTAAAAAAGCGGCTCCAACCGGTAAAGTAAAAAAAGGTCAAGTTGTTACTGCAGTTGTTGTACGTACGAAAAAAGAGGTTCACCGTGAAAACGGTTCACTTATCCGTTTCGACGAAAATGCAGCCGTAATCCTTGATAAAAAACGTGAGCCGATCGGTACACGTATTTTCGGACCTGTAAGCCGTGAAGTTCGTTACGCAGGTTTCATGAAAATCGTATCACTTGCTCCAGAGGTTGTATGATGGCAAAATTTAATTTCAAAAAAGGCGACATTGTTGAAGTGATCGCCGGTGACGATAAAGGGACTAAAGCAGAATTGCTTCAAGTTATGCCTAAGAAAAACAAAGTAATCGTTAAGGGTGTTCGCGTTGCTAAAAAAGCGATCAAACCTAGCGAGCAAAATCCACAAGGCGGATTCTTGAATAAAGAAATGCCTGTTGATGCATCAAATGTCCGTAAAGTTGAGGCGTAATCATGGCACGACTAAAAGATAAATACTTGGCGCTCAAACCTGAGCTCCAAACCGCTCTTGGAATTGCAAATGTAATGCAAGTTCCAGCTCTAGAAAAAGTGATCATCTCTGTCGGTTGTGGTTTTGCCATGAAAGACAACAAATTGATCCAAAGTATCCAAGATACAATCAGCAACATCGCTGGTCAACGTGCTTCAGTTGTTGTTGCTCGTAAATCAGTAGCTGGTTTTAAAGTACGTGAAGGGATGCCGGTCGGTGTTAAAGTTACACTACGCGGTGCTCAAATGTACGATTTCATGGATAAATTGATCTCTGTATCTCTTCCACGTGTTAAAGACTTCCGTGGTATTCCACGTAACGGTTTTGACGGTCGCGGAAACTACAACTTCGGTTTGACCGAGCAGTTGATTTTCCCGGAAGTTGATTACGATTCAATTATGCAAATCCACGGGATGAACATCACCGTGGTAACAAGCGCTACAGCCGATAAAGATGCATTCAAACTTCTTGAAATGATCGGTATGCCGTTTGCTAAAGGGAGAGAATAATGGCTAAAAAGTCAATGATCGCTAAGCAACAACGAACTCCAAAGTTCGCTGTTCGCGCGTATACTCGTTGTCAGATCTGTGGTCGTCCACACTCTGTCATCAGTGATTTTGGAATTTGTCGCGTTTGCTTCCGTAAAATGGCAAACGAAGGGTTAATCCCAGGCGTTAGAAAGTCAAGCTGGTAATTCCGGCTCGATACTACTTACGACTAAGATAAGGAAATATAAATGATTAATGATTTGATCGCGGATTCGTTGACTCGTATCCGTAATGCGGCTATGCGTCGTTTAGATTCTACAACATTGGTTCACTCTAAAGTTGTAGAAGCTGTAGTTGCCATTTTGGTGGACAAAGGCTACATCGAGAGCTTTAACGTTGTTGAAGACGGCGTTAAAAAAACCATCAACGTAGTGTTGAAATACGACGAAAAAGGTCGTACGGTTATCAATGAAGTAAAACGTGTCTCTAAACCGGGACGTCGTGTTTACAAAGGTAAAGATGAACTTAAACGTTTCAAAAACGGTTACGGTACCATCATTGTCAGCAGTTCAAAAGGGGTTCTTCCTAACGATAAAGCATTCGAGCTTGGCGTAGGCGGAGAAGTCCTTTGTACAATTTGGTAAGGAGATAAGATGTCACGTATTGGAAAACTTCCTATTTCTATCCCAGCTGAAATTAAAGCGACACTTGATGGAACGGTATTGACGTTTGCGAAAGGTGCAACAACTCAAACCTTGGATACCCTCGGTAACTGTGGTGTGGTACTTGAAGATAACACTTTAACGTTTAGTACAAACTCTGATCAACGTGCTGATCGCGCATTCTGGGGTACTTACCGTGCACTAGCGGCAAACATCATCACAGGTTTGACAACAGGTTTTGAGAAAAAACTAGAGATCAACGGAGTTGGTTATCGTGCTGCGGTACAAGGTAACGTATTGAATCTTCAACTCGGTTTCAGCCATGATATCAACTTTGATATCCCTGCCGGTGTTGATATTTCTGTAGAGAAAAACGTTATCACCATCAAAGGTGTAGATAAACAACAAATTGGACAAATTGCAGCTGTAATCCGTTCATTCCGTCCACCTGAGCCGTACAAAGGTAAAGGTGTTAAATACTCTGATGAGACTATCCTGCGTAAAGCCGGTAAGACATCTAAGAAATAAGGAGCGATGATATGACAGGTAAAACACTTAAAAATAAATCGGCAAAACGCCTTCAGCGTAAACGCCGTATTCGCTCTAAAATTTCAGGATGCGCGTCATTGCCTCGTGTCTCTATCTTCCGTTCAAACCGTTACATCAGCGCGCAAGCGATTAATGATGAATCGGCAGTAACGTTAGCAGCAGTACACTCAAAAACTTTGGGTCTTAAAGCCAATAAAGCGGACGCTGAAAAAGCGGCTGCAGTATTTGCAAAAACCCTAAAAGATGCCGGTATCAATGAAGTTACGTTTGATCGTAACGGATTTTTGTATCACGGTGTCGTAAAAGCGTTTGCCGAAGCACTTCGTGCAAATGAAATCAAGTTTTAAGGCACGATGATGAATCCAATTAACAGAGAAGAATTTTCAGAAGCGATTGTAAACATCGGTCGTGTAACCAAAGTTGTAAAGGGTGGTAGACGTTTTCGTTTTACCGCTCTCGTAGTTGTAGGAAATAAAAAAGGAACCGTAGGTTACGGAGTCGGTAAAGCCAAAGAGGTTCCCGACGCTATCCGTAAAGCGGTTGACGAAGCGTTTAAAAACTTGACAGAAGTGAAGATCAAAGGTACTACCATCGCTCACGATATCGAAGTTAAATACAACGCGAGTCGTATCTTGCTAAAACCTGCATCTGAAGGTACAGGGGTTATCGCCGGTGGCGCTACTCGTCCGGTACTCGAGCTTGCGGGAATCCAAGACATCTTGACGAAGTCTTTGGGTTCTAACAATCCAAACACCGTGGTACGTGCAACAATCGATGCACTATCACGTATCAAAGGATAAGTTATGGCATTAGAAAACCTTACACCTGCTGAGGGTTCAACCCACAGCACAAAACGTCTTGGCCGTGGCCAAGGAAGTGGCCAAGGTAAAACAGCCGGTAAAGGTCACAAAGGTCAAAAAGCACGTAAAGGTTACAATGAAAAGCGTAACTTTGAGGGTGGACAACAGCCACTTGCGCGCCGTTTGCCAAAAATCGGTTTTACATCACGTGTTGTTAAACCAACAATTATCAATGTTGAAAAAACAAAGGTAATTGCTGAACTTGCAGAGATTACAATGGAGAGTATCCGTAGTGTACACCGTTTGAACAAATCGGTCACTAAGGTAAAACTCGTTGGTGCAAGTGCAAAAGATTTAGCATCTAAAATCAAAGACGAAAACGTTACAACAACTGGTAAATAATGAACCAACAACTTGTAAACAAGATCTTAATTACGATCGGTTTTCTCTTTATCTTCCGTCTACTGGCATACGTGCCGGTACCGGGTGTTGACACAGCTGTCATCGCTTCGTTTTTTGATGATCACGCGGCAGATGCGTTAGGTCTATTCAATATGTTCAGCGGAAATGCCGTAGAACGTTTATCTATCATCTCTCTTGGCATTATGCCCTACATCACAGCCTCAATTATTATGGAACTTTTAGCAGCCACTTTTCCGAACTTAGCGCAAATGAAAAAAGAGCGTGACGGTATGGTTAAATACATGCAGATTATCCGCTATGCAACGATTGCCATTACGATTGTACAAGCAATCGGCGTCAGTGTAGGATTGCAGAGTATGACCGGGAAAGACGGCAGCAGTGCTATCTTAGTTGATCACAGCACCTTTATGTTGTTGGCAGTCGTTTCGATGCTGGCAGGCACGATGTTGTTGATGTGGATCGGTGAGCAGATTACTCAAAGCGGTATCGGTAACGGTGTCTCTTTGATTATCTTCGCCGGTATTGTTTCGGCAATCCCGAGCGCGATTTCACAAGCGGTAACGATGGTGAATACCGGAGCGATGGGATTTCTGTCGCTTGTAGGTATTATTGCCCTCATTATTGCGACGATTTTAGTCATAATCTATGTAGAGCTGGGTGAACGCCGTATTCCGGTTACCTATGCCAAAAAGACTATGATGCAAAATCAAAACAAACGGGTTATGAACTATATTCCGGTTAAAGTGAATCTCTCCGGGGTTATCCCGGTAATTTTTGCTTCGGCAATTTTGATGTTCCCGATGACAGTCATGTCATCAAGTACCAATCCGACGGTTCAAGCAATCGCGGACGTACTTAATCCTAATCACTATTTCTTTAACTTTTTGACCTTTGTATTTGTTGTATTCTTTGCATTTTTCTATGCGTCAATCGTATTTAATGCCAAAGATATTGCGGATAATTTAAAACGTCAAGGCGGGTTTATTCCGGGTGTTCGTCCTGGAGAATCAACCAAAGAGTTTTTGAATGATACGGCAGGACGTTTGACCATTACGGGTGCTATTTATCTCGGTCTAGTGGCAACACTGCCGTGGGTAATTGTTAAAGCGATGGGAGTGCCGTTCTTCTTTGGAGGAACAGCCGTTCTTATCGTGGTTCAAGTAGCCCTAGATACAATGCGTCGAATCGAAGCACAAGTTTATATGTCTAAATACCAGACTCTTAGTGCGGTTGGCCTGTAACAATGGCGATCGCGCTTCGAAAAAATGATGAACTAACCAAACTTCGTGCCGCGAATAAAATCGTTGGTGCGACCTTAGAACTTTTAGCTGCTCATACTAAGCCGGGAGTCACATTAAAAGAGTTGGATGCCTTGGGTGAGGAGTATATCCGCACCCAAGGGGCTGTCCCTTCTTTTAAAGGGCTTTACGGATTTCCCAGTGCGGTATGTACTTCCGTCAATGACGTGATTATTCACGGTATACCGACGGATTACGCTCTTCAAGAGGGTGATATCGTCGGGTTTGACGTAGGAACGCAAAAAAACGGTTACTTTGGCGATGCGGCAATCTCTGTCGGTGTCGGTAAAATCTCAGCAGAAGATGAAGCATTAATCGCATGTTCGAAAGATGCTTTGTATTTCGCGATTGAGACGATTCAAGAGGGGATGCGCTTTAAAGAGCTCTCTTATGAAATTGAAAAGTTTATTATCGGGAGAGGTTTTACCCCTTTGCGCGGTTTTTGCGGGCATGGGATCGGTAAGAAGCCGCATGAAGAACCTGAAATACCAAACTATCTTGATGGAGGCAATGCGAAGCAGGGCCCTAAAATCAAAAATGGGATGGTATTTTGTTTGGAGCCGATGATTTGTCAAAAAGAGGGAACATCCAAAATTTTGGCAAATGGCTGGGATGTGGTGAGCACGGATGGGCTGAGAGGCTCTCATTACGAGCATACGGTTGCAATTATCAACGGTAGAGCTGAAATATTATCAATCGCGTAAAGGAATAATATGGCAAAAGATGATGTCATTGAAGTAGACGGAAAGATTATTGAGGCACTACCGAATGCAACGTTTCGTGTTGAGTTGCCCAATGGTCATGTAATTTTGTGTCACATCGCAGGTAAAATGCGTATGCACTATATTAAAATTCTTCCCGGTGATACGGTGAAACTCGAACTGACTCCATACAGCTTGGACAAAGGGCGAATTACCTATCGCTACAAATAAATCTTTTCCCCCCCACGGGGAATGGACTATAACTATTTTTTGATAAGGGACTTTCATTTATGAAAAAATACTTATACTTACTACTATTTCTTTCTTCTACACTTTTAGCAGCAGAACCGGAACAATCATTTTGGGAAACTTATACGGCAGCTCTTCGTGGAGACAAAGTTGCGCAGTTTCAAGTCGGCGTTATTTATGAACGCGGCATAGGGAGAGATGAGAATCAGACACAAGCGGCACAGTGGTTTGAAAAATCAGCACGTCAAGGACACGTCGATGCGCAATACAATATTGCATTGATGTACGCATCGGGACGCGGTGTGAGTGAAGACGAAGGGGTCGCTATGATGTGGCTTGCGCGTGCGGCGAAACAAGGAGATCATGAAGCTCGTAAATTATTGCTGAGTATTATAGACGGGGCGCTGGAAAAAAATTCCAAAAGTCAAACACAGATGAGTGATAGTACCGATACGATTGAGATAACTCCAATAACGATTGTAACCAAAGCTGGCGCTAGCGTGTGTGAGAAGAGTAGCGCGTGTGTAATCTATAAAGCCAATACGGTATTCACGTCGACAAGTAAGCGGGGCAATGTTTATAAAATTAGCGGTATGGTGACAAAAAAAGGGTGGAAACCCTATGTAAAAGAGGGTTGGATTGATGAGAGCAACGTCGAAATTCGACGCTGAATAGAAATTATTTAACGAAACTGCAGCAGTAATCGCTGATTGTTTTAACTTTCAAATGAAAAGCACTATTGGCAGGTATATCAAAACTTTGCGGTCCTGTAATACTAACCCACGCGTCTGAACCCGGAAGCTGAACCTCCATCTCTCCGCTCATAATTTCCATGATCTCAGCATCTGCGGTGTTAAACGTGTATTCACCCGGCAACATAATTCCGAGAGTTTTAATACTACCGTCTGCGAAATGAAGGGTACGGCTTGTAACTTTACCGTCAAAATAGATATTGGCTTTTTTATCAGCAGTGACATTTGCAAATTGTGACATTTGATTCCTTTTATAAATAATGGCCGCATTATAGCGGATTGAGCTCTTGCTTGATCTTTTTAGGGAGATGGGCAAAGGGGAAATCGGTGACGATCTTCGTCTCTTTTCCGTCATTGATATGAACTTCCAAGAGCATGGTGTCACGATTAAAACTGATGAGTGTATAGGTTTGATCATCTTCACTGTACACAAGATTACGCGCCTTTAAATGACTAAAAGGGCTTTTTCGTGGTCTATATCCCATAAATTCCGTTCTCCTGAACTGTTATTTTTTTGCTATCGACGAGTTGTGTCAAAGCACTTTTAAAATTCTTTTTACTAAGGCCGAAAGTACGTTGGATCAAATCGGGGTCACTTTTATAGTTATATGGGAGCATTCCGCCGTTGCCTTTTATCATCGAGAGGATTTTATCGGCGGCACTGGAGGCTTTTGCTTTTCCCACCATTTGGAGGGATAAATCAAGTTTACCATCGGGTCGGAGTATTTTCACAAAGCCGTTTTTGATTTGACCGACACGGACATCTTCAAAAATCTCATTGGCATAGATCATCCCCTCGTATTTATGGTCTACTATCACTTTATATCCCATAGGGGTTTTAGCGATAATCATAAACTCAACGGGAGTATTCGGATAAAAACTTTTTGGCGGCATCTCTAATGCACCGCTGATTTTTTCCGTTCCGACGAGGCGGTTTGTCTGCTCATCGAGAATAACCCGAACGAGTCGTTTTTCGCCGATCGCGAAGGGACGTTTTTGAAGTGCACGGGGGACAAACAGATCTTTCGGTAATCCCCAGTTGACAAAGGCACCGATGCTGCTGGTATCGACTACCTCGACAAAGGCGATTTCATTTACCATTGCTTTAGGTTTTACGGTTGTCGCGACGGGTCGATCTTCGCTGTCGGTGTAGACAAATACATCGATGGTATCACCGATGTGCATGGTGTCTGTAACGTATTGATTGGGCAATAAAATATCACTCTCATCCAATGCACGTAAAAAAAGTCCGGGTGTAGTATCCCGATCGATAACGAGGATATTGATCTCCCCGATTTTTAGTGTTTCATTCATGGGTATAATTATATCGACTATTTGCTTGCGGGAGAAAAGGATGAGAATTGTAATCACAGGGGCAAGCAGCGGTTTAGGAGAAGCGTTAGCGCTTCATTACGCCACGAAAGAGAATCAGCTGATATTGATTGCCCGCAGAGAAGATCGTTTGAATGACGTAGCATCTCGATGTCGAAACAAGGGTGCTGAGGTTGAAACGATTATCGCCGATGTCAATGATTTTGAGCGGATGAGAGAGATCGCAGAGCACTTGGGTGAACAACCGATAGATCGGATTATCCTCAACGCGGGAGTATCGGTCGGTCACGGCGGAGGAATCACACCGTTTGAGGATTTTGAACGGCTCTTTAAAACAAACTTTTTGAGTGTTCATGCTTTATTGGAGCCGATCATTCCAAAACTGATGGAACAAAAATCGGGTGAGATCGTTTTTATCTCCTCACTTGCCTCGTTGTTTACCATGCCGACCTCTATCGCCTACAGCAGTTCCAAACGGGCACTCAACGCTTATGCGGAGGGGTTGCACCATCAGCTTTGCCCGCATGGGATTACGGTGATGACGATCATGCCGGGATTTATCGAATCGGAGATGACGCAGAAAAATCAGTTTGAAATGCCATTCTTTATGTCTACCGAAGAGGGGATTAAACGGATTACAGAGGCGATTGAACGGAAAAAAATCCGGTATGCGTTCCCTTTTAGATTTTACTTAATGATTCGAATTGTCTTGTTATTTCCGCAGTCCTTAAGAGACAAAATTGTACACTTCACTAATTTTAAAAAGGGTGCATAACCCGTACTATCAAGGAAATATCCTATGGTGATCGACAGCGTTTGTACCTATTGTGGTGTGGGATGTGATATTTCCGCTGAGGTTGAGGATAATAAAATCCAAAAAATCTTTGCCAAAGAAGAGGGGGTCGTCTCTCAAGGGCGCTTGTGTATTAAAGGAAAACAGGGGTGGGACTTTGTAACCCATCCCAAACGTCTTCGTAATGCACGTGTTCGCAAATCCTTTTTGGCCAAAAACGCCGTATTGTTTGCGGATTTGGATATGGACTATCTTGAGCCGGTCGATCATGATTTTTACGAGATCAGTTATGAGAGTGCGTATGAACTCGTTGCCCGTAAACTCAGAGCGATTACGGATCAATACGGTGCGCACAGTTTTGCCGCGATCGGCGGGGCACGTACCAGTTGTGAGGGGTCGTATCTGTTTCAACATTTTACCCGTCACGTTGTAGGCTCTCCTCATGTTGACAACTGCGCCCGTGTCTGTCACTCCCCCTCACTCAAAGGGATGCGTACCACGATCGGCGAGGGGGCTATGACCAACCCGTTCGATGATATTTATGAGACTGAGTATATCGTGGTGATGGGGTCTAATACAACTGAAGGACACCCGATTGTCGCCAATCGCATGCTCGATGTGATTAAACAAAAAGATATCGAACTTGCCGTATTAGATGTTCGTCGCATTCAGCTTTCCAAATCGGCGACTAATCATCTAAGTATTCCGTATGAAGCGAATTTGATGATTCTGAACATGATGGCGTATGTTATTCTCTCGGAAGATTTGGTTAATATCGAATTTGTCAATGGACGGACTAAAGGGTATGAAGAGTATAAAAACGCAATTTTGAATGATCCGTATGCTAATCCTGACTATCTGCTCCAAATTCCGGGGTATGAATCATTGGCAGAGGAAGTTCGAATGGTTGCCCGTAAATATGCGACTCGTAAAAGCCTATTTTTCTGGGGATTGGGGATTACGGAACATTTAGATGGATCTTATGCTGTCATGGCGATTACCCATTTGGCAATGTTGACCGGAAATATCGGCAAACGGGGTGCGGGATTGATGCCGCTTCGAGGTCAGAATAACGTGCAGGGAACCTGTGATGTCGGAATGTTGCCGTATTACGCTCCCGATTATCAACCGCCTAAAGAGGTGGGGATGATGACCCCTGATTTGATTAATGCGATGGTGGATGGTAAGATTAAAGCGCTCTATAACATCAGCGAAGACATTGCCCATATCCATCCGAACCAAAACAAAATTCATGCGGCTTTGGGAAATCTCGATCTTTTGGTTGTCAATGAACTCTTTGATAATGAGATTACTAAATTTGCCGACATTATCTTCGGGGTGAAAAGCGCGTATGAGAAGACGGGTGTTTATGTCAATGCGGAACGCCGACTTCACCTGTCTCAACCCCTTATTAACGTTATGATGCCTGATGATTGGGAAGTAATCGCCGAAATATCCAAACGTTACGGTACCGATTTCGGATTTAAAAACTCGCGGGATGTATGGGAGCGGGTGCGAGTCGATGCTCCGATCCGTTTTGGGGGTGCGAGTTATGAAAAACTCGAATCCAATCGCTTGCGCGGCTTGCAATGGCCTGTACAGGAAGAGGACTTACCGGTATTGCACATTGATACATTTCGAACCAAAGATGGATTTGGATCGTTTCACTACCACTCATACTCACCGCGCGGTCAGGTTGCAGAGCTTTTAAAGGGACAAAGCCATGAGGGATATTACCTCACAACAGGGCGTGTTTTGGTCCATTACAATAACAGTGCTCAAACCAATGCATGTGATAAACTCAGCCGTAGTCATAGTGAAGATACGTTGCTTGTGAGTGTTGAAGATGAGGAATTTTTTGAATACAAAGATTTTGTCGTTCTTAAAAGTGAGTATGGACAGAGTGCACCTTTGCGGGTAAAAGTGAGTTCGACCGTCAAAAAAGGGACTCTCTTTACGACCTTTCATCACGCCAAGAGCAATATTAATTTTCTCTTCGGAGATGAATGTGATGAACTGATTAAAACGGCTCGGTTCAAATCGATAAAGGTCGAGGTGATCAAGCCCGACTATTTGGACTGATTGTGCATACCCGCGCTCGTGGCAATATAGCCGAAGAGCGCGGGTGTGAGTATCTCCGAAAAAACGGTTTTCGGATTATCGATCGGAATGTTTATAACCGTTTCGGAGAAATCGATATCATTGCACTGCGTGATGATGTGATCCATTTTGTGGAAGTTAAAAGTGCTCAAACGTATGAGCAGGCTGTCAATAATATTACCCCTTCAAAACTACAAAAACTGCACCGCACTATTCAAACCTATCTCCAGCAAAAACGGCTAAATCTTGATTATTGCATTGATGCTTTGATTGTTTATGATGAGGTGCTAGAGCTGATAGAAAATATTACCCTTTAACATTCGAATGTTTTTTTTTGACTTTTAAACGTCAAATGCTATAATCTTTTAATAATTTTTTATGTTATAGAAGGTTTTAAAATGCAAAGGCCTACACCGACAGATGTTGAAGTAAAGTTTGAAGGCGGTAATATGATTACGGAGACCGATCTTCATGGCAAAATTACATATGTAAACCGTTTGTTTATCCAAATGTCGGGTTATGAAAAAGAGGAATTGATTGGCAAACCGCATTCGCTTATTCGACATCCCGATATGCCGAAATGCTGTTTTAAATCAATGTGGGAGACTGTTGAGCGGGGATATCCATGGGAAGGATATGTAAAAAACTTACGTAAAGACGGGGCATTTTACTGGGTTGTTGTGACCGTAACGCCTAAGTATGATGAGAAAGGAACCTTGTGCGGATTTATTGCGCTAAGAAAGCCGCCGGGAGCATTGACTCTCCAAGAGATGAAAAGCAAATATGTCGAAATGATGGAGCAAGAGGTCTGTCGAAATGAGGGGAGGGAGTACTTTTCTGAAGCTTTAGAGAGAATGCAATAAGCTACCGTTTAACCCTATAATTGATTGAAGGTTAAGGGAGATCAAAAGAAGTCAACAGACGGTTATACCTGAGGAATTCTGTGAGAATAATGTAATAAGTCATTTTAAAGATTGGAGCGTTATAATAGCTTATAACAAACATTGCGTAATCAAGGAAGTACAATGGGTAAATACGTTGAATTAACAGTATCAAATTTTGATGAAGTAACCAAAGAGGGTGTCTCATTGGTCGATTTTTGGGCTCCTTGGTGTGGACCTTGCCGTATGATCGCTCCGGTTATCGAAGAGTTGGCAGGTGAATTTGAAGGAAAAGCAAACATCTGTAAAGTAAATACGGATGAAGAACAAGATATCGCGGTTAAATACGGTATTCGCTCTATCCCTACTATACTTTTCTTCAAAAACGGTGAAGTGGTTGAACAAATGGTTGGTGCGGCTTCAAAACAAGCATTTGCTGATAAACTAAACGCTCTTCTTTAATCATTACTTTTTTAGGAGAGGGATTAAACTCTCCTAAAATCTTCACTAGTATTCCTTTCATTTATTTTAATTATAAATAAACTCTTAATTATTTAGCCCTTAGTTGCTTAAAAGTACCCCTTTATTTATTACACAGTATCATGCTCAAATAATGTTTTATAAACAGGAGACTATTCATGTTAGATTGTGCAATTATCGGAGGAGGACCTGCTGGTTTGACTGCAGGGTTATATACCACACGGGGTGGATTAGATAATGTCACGATGTTTGAAAAAGGGATGCCGGGCGGTCAGATAACGATGAGTTCAGAGATTGAAAACTATCCGGGGGCAACAGCTCATAACTTAAGCGGGATGGATTTTATGAGTCCATGGCCGGAGCAATGTCAGCGTTTCGGATTGAAACATGAAATGTCGGAAGTAACACGGGTATCACGTCGTGAAGACGGAATTTTTATGATCCAAAAATCTGATGGTACATCCGATGAGGCTAAAAGTGTGATTGTCTGCACCGGTTCAGCTCCGAAACGTGCCGGATTTATCGGAGAAGATACGTTTTTCGGCCGCGGCGTGAGTACGTGTGCCACATGCGACGGGTTCTTTTACAAAAATAAAGAGGTAGCGGTTGTCGGCGGCGGTGATACGGCACTTGAAGAGGCACTCTACTTGGCAAAAATCTGTTCCAAAGTCTATCTTATCCATCGTCGAGACACCTTTCGTTCAGCCCCTAATACTATTGCAAGAGTAAAAGGGACGGCGAATATCGAATTGGTGTTGAATGCTATCCCTGAAGAGGTATTTGGGGGTGCAATGGGAGTTGATGGACTTCGCGTAAAACTCGAAGACGGTTCCGTGCGTCAAATTGATGTTCCGGGGGTATTCGTATTTGTCGGTAATAATGTAAACAATCAGGTTTTAATCCAAGAAGACGGAACATTTTTATGTGATATGACCCAGTGGGGCGAAGTAAAAGTCGATTTGAGTATGAAAACATCGGTTTCGGGTCTTTTCGCAGCAGGGGATATGCGCGAATCGGCTCCGAAACAAGTCGTTTGTGCGGCAGGGGACGGTGCCGTTGCCGCACTTCAAGCGATTGGGTATGTGGATGGACATCAATAGCTTTTAAACACTATGAGTGTAAAATGTCATTAGAATAATGCAGTATAGGGATTGTCCACAATGATAAGAGCAGGTGTATTTGGCGCTGGCGGGCGTGTCGGGAAGCTATTGATTGAAGATTTGCGTCATGAAAGTGAGATTTCACTAGGTGCTGTCTATGTCCGTAATGAGCTTAATTTCTCAATTGATCCTTCGGTCTTGGTAACGAACGATATGACAACGTTACTCAAAGGATCGGATGTTATTATCGATTTTTCGTTACCTGAAGCAACGCAGGTGTTGCTCGAAAAAGCGATTGAACATCCTAAACCTTTGGTTATCGGAACAACGGGTCTTGATACCCATCAGATGAATCTCCTTAAAACAGCGAGTGAATCGATGCCGATTTTGTACGCAACGAATATGTCTTTGGGTGTTGCCCTGCTGAATCAACTTGTTCACTTAGCCGCCAAAACACTTGACGGATTTGATATAGAAATCGTCGAACAACATCACCGTCATAAAAAAGATGCCCCTAGCGGTACGGCTCTCACCCTTGCCCACTCGGCGGCAGCGGGACGGAATCTTGATCTTGATGCGGTGCGTGTCAGCGGACGTAACGGAAATATCGGTGAAAGAACCAAAGATGAGATTGCCGTGATGGCATTGCGCGGCGGTGATATCGTCGGTCGTCATACGGTCGGATTTTACAATGAGGGTGAATTCATCGAGCTTCACCATACCGCAACCAGTCGCAATACCTTTTCAAAAGGTGCCATTCGTGCCGCAAAATGGTTGGCCGGAAAACCAAACGGTCTTTACAGCATTCAAGACTGTTTAGAACTAGCATAAGGAAATAAAAAGTGCGTAGCTTAAATGAAAAATGTGCAGTAGTCGGTATTTTCGACCATCCGGAAGCGTCAAAACTGGCTTACTTTTCCCTCCATGCCCTTCAACATAGAGGTCAGGAAGCAGCCGGAATCAGTACCAGCGATGGGGAAAAGCTCTATACGATTAAAGATCGTGGTTTGGTCACACAAGTGTTTGATCCCCAAAAACTCAATACCCTCAAAGGGCATATGGCAATCGGGCATACCCGTTACTCGACGGCCGGAGATGATTCTATCCTTGATGCTCAACCGGTATTTGCTCGCTATGATTTGGGAGAGATGTCGATTGTTCACAACGGTAATCTCACCAATGCCAAAGAGGTTCGTGATGCCCTCATCAAAAAAGGGGCAATTTTCCAAACGTTTATGGATACGGAAAACCTGATTCATCTGATCGCAAAAAGCGATCAGCACCATTTGACAGACCGTATCATCGATGCGGTGAAAAAGATCGAGGGTGCCTACTCGCTTGTTTTCTTAAGCCGCTCTAAAATGTTCGCGATGCGTGATCCTCATGGTTTTCGTCCGCTAAGCCTCGGACGCGTCGGTGATGGTTATGTTGTTGCTTCAGAGACGTGTGCATTTGATCTGATCGGCGCGGAGTATATTCGTGACGTTGAGCCCGGCGAGTTGTTGATTTTTGAAAAAGGGAAAGCCCCGCAATCGATCAAAGTGTTTGAGCCGACTCCGAAACACTGTATTTTTGAATACGTCTATTTTGCCCGACCCGATTCCAATGTGTATACCCAAAACGTTTATGAGATGCGAAAAGCCATGGGGAAAGCGCTTGCCAAAGAGCAGCCTGTTGTTGCCGATATGGTTGTACCGGTTCCTGATGGGGGTGTTCCTGCAGCGATCGGCTATTCGCAAGCGAGCGGCATCCCTTTTGAGATGGCAATTATGCGTAATCACTACATCGGACGTACGTTCATCGAGCCGACGCAAGAGATGCGTGACTTGAAAGTAAAAATGAAACTTTCTCCGATTGAGCGCCTTATTAAAGGGAAACGTCTTATCGTAGTTGACGACTCTATTGTACGTGGAACGACGAGCCGACAAATCGTAAGGATGCTAAAAGCGGCAGGGGCGGCAGAGGTACATATGCGAATATCGAGTCCACCGACAACCGATCCGTGCTACTATGGGGTTGATACTCCCGATAAAGAGAAACTGATTGCGTCGAATATGACGAATGCAGAGATTTGTGCCTTTATCGAAGCCGATTCACTGGGATATTTGAGTAATGAAGCATTACTCGATAGTGTAAACGGCAAAGAAGAGAATTACTGTACTGCCTGTTTTACCGGCAAATACATTATTTAGAGTCCGTTATGCGGGAGCAGATTTTCACGTTTGGGCAATATCTGCACCGTAAATTCGGGGTAAAAGTCTCTAAAGTTCCCGTCTCTATTTCCGGATTTACCTGCCCTAATATTGACGGAACGGTGGCAAAAGGGGGATGTACCTTTTGTGAGAACGACTCTTTTAGTCCAAGTCTTGACCGTGCCCGTGAGCTAAAGGGGTTTTACCTCAATCTGGACTCAACCGCTAATCCCCATTTAGAAAAGCAGCTTCAGCAGTTAGAATGGCAATTCACCTCCCTTTCAAAACGGTTGCAAAAAGAGAATAACGCTGAGAAGTTTATGGTCTATTTTCAAAGCTTTACCAATACGTATGCCCCCCTCGAAACCCTCAAAGCTCTTTATGAAAAAGCGCTCTCTTTTGAGAATGTCGTAGGGCTTAGTATCGGAACCCGTTCAGACTGTATCAGTGATGAGACGTTTGAATACCTCTCAGAGCTCTCACAAAAAACGGAGATTTGGATTGAGTTCGGGATTCAATCCATCTATGATGAGACGCTGGAGAGGATTAATCGCGGGCATAATAGTGCCAATGTCAAAGAGAGTATTCTAAGAGCTAAATCGTATGGACTGAATGTGTGCGGTCATCTCATTTTCGGTCTTCCGGGAGAGAGTAAAGAGATGATGCTGGAGACGACGAAAGAGGCATACGCACTGGGGATTGATTCAGTCAAATACCATCCGCTGTATGTTGTTAAGCGGACAGCTTTGGCGAATGAATATACTCGAGGTGAGTTTGAACCTATAGACGAAGAACTTTATTGCGAGATTCTGAAAGAGGCGTTAGTCCTTAAGCCGTTACATGTGAGTGTGCAGCGTATCAGTGCCGGGATTGATGATGAAAGTTTGATCGCACCGCTATGGTGTAAAGATAAGAACGGACAAATCCGTTCCATTAACAAAGCATTGGAAGCCGTTGGGCTAAAATATTAAGATTGTTTTAGTTGACTTTGGCGGTAACGTCAAAGGATGCCCTTTTAAAGTGAGGGGGATAATCCATCATGATGGTGAATGTTTTAGATTTTCCGGGATTTAAATATTCCGCTATCAGGTGTTCTTCGACAACATTTTGTTTTTTAAAATCAGGATTGTCCCCTTCGTATATTTCTGCGAATACAGAGGGCTGTGTAAACAGAGACTCGTTATTACTTCCGTCTCCACCACCTCGGGAATTTGCTAACCTTATGATTGCAACGACATTGGCAACCGGAAAGTTACCGATATTACGAACTGTCCCTTTTATCACTATTTGTTCCGATTGGTAATAGCGCTCTTCGTCAAGATTAGATATTTCAACGAGATAAACGTTTTCATTGATTGATTTCCAGACAAAAATTCCTATGAGTAAAAGGATGAGGGATATCGTCGTAAAAACAGAAAATTTAGAGTTCGTGCGCATTGAAATCAGAAATCCAACAATAAGCAGTAATCCTAAAACAATGAGTAAAAGATAATGCCAAAGTGTTAGCGGGCTCATCGACATTCTCCTTTTATTGTAATATTGTAGTCTTTAGTATAGCGAAACGGCTCAACAAAAAGTTTAAAGGATGCCGATCCGCCAGGGGCTATACTCTCTTTAAGTTTTAGAGAACCCTTTTTAAAAGGGAGAAGGGGGTAAAGTCGGTCAAGGTATCGGTTATGACTCACTTTATGGACTCCTGCGTAAAGTGTACACTCTTGAAAAGGGCGTTTTGAAGTATTCGTGATCTCCCCTTTTATCAGAAGTGCTTCGGTAAATTCTAATGCTTTTACTTCATGGAGCGCTATTTTATTTTTAAATAGGTATTGATGCAGTTTGATGTACCCAACGACTGAACCTACGGTTAATACTCCAAACGCCAATAGAACCATAAAAATGGCTAGACCCATTTTATTTTTTAGAGCGATAGCCAACACTAACAATAGAATAAAGAGGACAAAGATACCCCCGAACAGGAGGTAGTCATAAATAAGTAAGTGGTTTATAAAATCGATTATTTTTGTTTTCATTGTTCCCGCGAGTTTTTCTCCGCAATCCCACTTATTCCGAAGCGGCGCGCTAATTCTTGTTTAATGCGATCGGGAGAAATATTTTTGTGTCCCAGTGCGACTAAGACGTGATACACTAAATCGGCACATTCGTAAATAATTTCATCTTCGTTGCCGTCTTTGATCGCGAAACTAAACTCTCCCGCCTCTTCGACCACTTTTTTGAGGATAGCGTTGTCCCCTTTTGAGAGGAGTTTAGCGGTCCATGATGTTTCGGGATCGCTATTTTTACGGCTGAGGATTGTATGATACAGTTCGTCAATAATACCGTAGGCTGCCGCTGTATCGATGGTAGGCTCACTAATACTCTCACCGCTTTCGATGTTGGTAAAGAAACACGATTTGCGTCCTGTATGGCAGGCAACACCGTCTTGGCGGACGATTAGTAAAAGGGTGTCGTTATCGCAGTCGAGGAGAAATTGTTCGATATGCTGTAGATGACCGCTGGATTCCCCTTTCTTCCAAAGACGTTTTTTGGAACGGGAATAATAGTGTGCGATACGGGTGGATAAAGAGAGTTCCAACGCTTCCCGGTTCATGTACGCCATCATAAGTACTTCAAGCGTAGTGGAGTCTTGAATAATAACAGGGAGAAGTTCAGATTTTTGCCAATCAATAAGATCGAGATTCATAGTTATACCTTTTAAGGGTTTCTTTTGTGCTCACGAATGAAGACGAAAGAAACTCTCCGGAAGGAGAGCTTTTAGCGTGTAGATGATATTTTTTGTGAATCGCCTGTTTTGGTGTCGAGCCAAATATTTGGAGTAGAGCCTCCCGGTGTGAGGAAAATTTTAGCATCTTTATTTTCTTTAAGTGCTTCGTTAAATTTTCCTTGTACCTTGATTTGTTCCAATTTTAGCAATCCCGGAGTAATCGACTGCCCTACGAGATGATTGGCTTTAGCTTGAGCGGCTGCTTCAATGGTAAGTGCATTTGCGGTACCTTGCGCTTCAGTCTCTTTTTTGAACGCCTCTTGTTTTGCCCGTTCGACATCCTGTTGAGCTTTTTCAACCTCTTGTTTGGCAACCTGAACCCGCTCAATTTGATCTTTTACTTTTTGGGGAAGACCAATCTCGCGTAATTGAATGGATTCAAGATCGGCAGGGCCATTTTTTTGGCGATCAACGCTGGCTCGAATACCCGCTTCAATTTTGAGTGCGATTGCATTACGCATAATCGGAAGCGTTTCTGCATCGTATTGACCGATGACGTTACGAACAACATCACGAGCAACAGGATCGATGATTTTATCTTCCCAACTAAAGCCCCAGTTAGAGATTGTTTGGGCCGCTAGCTGTGCATTTAAACGGTACTGTACAGTCAGCTCGATTGTAACCGGAAGTCCGCGCTTATCCAAAACCGTAATCGCCGGTTTGAGAACGATTCCATCACCCGCCGTCGATGCACGTTCGATTTTGTCGGCATAGTTAATAATACGTACTTTGGTATCGACGATGTAGACTTTTTGGATCAACGGAATCAGGAAATGAAGGCCCGGCATTAATGCCTGATCTTCATATTTACCGTTGGTAGAGAGGATACCGCGTTCCCCCTCCGTGATAATAATGAACGGTTTTGCCAAAACAAGGAGCAAAATAAATCCGCCGACAATCCAAAACATCCCTGCTTTTTGGCCGTTCATATTAAAATCAAATTTTGGCGGTTTAGGAGCATTAAATCCGCTCCCTCGTTGCTCTTCTTTTTTCTTTTTGTTAAAATAGTCGTTCATATCACTTGCCATGCAGGATCCTTAGTTGATGTACGTTAGGTAGTGATCGTAATCGGGATTACGTCCGCATACGATGTCGAAATAAGCCGCTTGAATTTTTTCCGTCAACGGCCCGCGTCCGCCCGCACCGAGTACCCGTGCGTCTACTTCGCGAATCGGGGTGATTTCTGCCGCCGTTCCGGTGAGGAATGCTTCATCGGCCACGTAAATCTCTTCACGGGTGATTTTTCTGCGGGTTACTTTGATCCCCATATTTTCCGCCATCTCGATAACGGTTTTTTGAGTGATCGATACGAGTGAGTTGTCATTCGGTGGGGTGATAAGTTCACCGTCTTTGATAAGAAAGAACGATGCTCCGCTTGCTTCGGCAACGTATCCCTCATCATCGAGGAGCAACGCTTCATCGTATCCTGCTTCTACCGCTTCAAATTTTGCCATTTGAGAGTTGAGGTAGTTACCGACCGCTTTGGCTTTACCCATGTTAGATTTGTTATTCGGACGGCTGAATGATGAAATTTTCAAACGGATTCCACGCTTCATCCCCTCTTCACCGAGGTATGCACCCCATTCCCATGCCGCAACGGAAACTTCTACCGGTGCTTCTTTGTGGTAGACACCCATAACACCGTAACCGAGGTAAACGATCGGGCGGAGATAGACGTTTTCTCCGGTAAAGTCGTTTGCTTTCAAAAGCTCAATCTGTGCTTTGTTAAGTTCTTCAACGGTGTAAGGAACCGTAATAAGGGTCATTTTAGCCGATTCAATCAAACGTTTAGTGTGATCGTTTAGACGAAAAATCGCGTACCCTTTTGGGGTCTTATACGCTTTAGTCCCCTCGATGGCACCGTTACCGTAGTGCAGTGTATGAGAAAGGACGTGAATTTTTGCTTCACTCCACGGGAGCAGTTTGCCGTTCATCCAAATGTATTTGGCTTCATTCATAGGGAAGATCTCCAAAAGAAAAATTGGGAGATTTTAGCGTGAAAGGGGTTTGATGTTTATTAAGCTAATGACAATTCCCGCAACAGCGGGAAAAATTAATGTGTCGGGGTGTTGATCATCCAGATTGAAAATACATCGAGATAGTTCCAAAACGACTGAATATACTCAGGGTTGATCCCCTCATCTTCAAGTTTAGGGAGCAATACGGCATAAAATTCAAGCCATCTTTGGCGTCCATGCTCGTCAATACGGAAAGGGGCATGACGACCGACCATACGAGGCTCCCCTCGTGTTTGGGCGAAATAATCGGGTCCACCGCAGATTTGAATCAAAAAATCGGAGGCGTGTTTTTTGGCAGCTGAAAAATCCTCTTCATCGTTAACGGGGAACAAAAAAGAGATGTCGCTGTTACGGATCATCTCATAATGATCGTCAACCAATTTGCGAAAACGCTCTTCGCCGACTTGGAAAAAGAATCCAGGATGAGGTTTGGTAACAGGCGGGCGAATCCCTAGTGCACCGTCGGTAATTTTAAGCTCCATAAATAATCCTAATGTGTAATTTGTGGACACATTGTAAAGGTTTCTTAGGAAAAAGATGCTTAAAGTTTTATTTTATACATCGTTTTTGTAATAATAAGTATAATTGAAACATATTTTAATGATCTGTAGGATTTTTATTATACCACAACTTGGTGATAGTAATGGGAGAAGGATAATGAGAATTCCAAAAGACGTTCTTGTGGAATGGATGGATGCGGTTAACAATGGAGACGTTGAAGGTTTACTTGCGTTGTATGACGAGCACGCCGTTTTAATCCCAACGTTTTCAAATAAATTGCCGAATACACCTGATAAGCTTCGTGATTATTTTGAAAAACTTGGAAGTCGTGAGGGACTAAGTATAGCGCTACATGAAAAAACATTGCATGTTCAGCCCATTAAAGATGACATTTACACGTTAAGCGGTATTTACAACTGGCGCTTTGATGTCGAGGGGGAGATGCTAAATTTTGAAGCTCGCTTTAGTTATATTTTGGATCTTTCTAAACCAAGACCTATAATGCAACACCATTCTTCTCAAGTGCCGCGTATGTTGTAATACAAAGTATCAATGTGTAACCAAACAGAAACTAAAAAAAGGGATAAAAATGAAGTTTGTATCTATTGTTATGGGTAGTAAAAGTGATTATGAAGTGATGAAATCGTGCGAAGAAACCTTAGAATCTTTTGGAGTACCATATGAACTCATTATCTCTTCAGCGCATCGTTCACCTGAACGAACTAAAAATTATATTGAAGAGGCAGAAAAAAAAGGGGCGCAGGTTTTTATAGCTGCCGCCGGAATGGCAGCGCATTTAGCAGGGGTATTAGCATCTAAAACGACAAAACCCATTATCGGTGTGCCGATGAGTGCATCGGCTCTTAGTGGAATTGATGCTCTTTTATCGACAGTACAAATGCCGGCCGGAATGCCGGTCGCTACCGTTGCTATCGGGAAAGCGGGTGCCATCAACTCAGCGTATTTGGCAATTCAAATTTTAGCACTTGAAAATGAAGAATTGCACCAAAAACTTCTAGAAGACAGAGTTGCTAAAGCACAACAAGTTGAGACAGATTCTTTAGGGATTGAGACGAAACTGTAAAGCTGTAAAGAAGCTTGTCTTTAAAACGTGACACAAAAAGGAAGAGACTATGTTAAATGATTCTTCAGTGGTTGAAGATAATGCCCTTTCAATTGATCGTTTTTTGAAAGACAATTGTATTAATAGAATAAAGCCTACGATTTTAAGAGATGTTAAAACAGAAGCCTTGCTGGTTTTTGCCAGAACTGCTCTAGAACGATATTTTTATCAAGTAGAGGAAAGTGCCTGCAATTTATCTGTCGGGACGAAAGCAGACACGGAATATGTCTATGATACATTAAGAGATTTGCGAGATAAGCTTCAAGAGTCTGTTGTGAATGTGGATTATCTGATAACATTGGCTAAATATGCTGATAAATATCCACACCTTAAAAAATTAGCCAAATACGAAGAGCCATTGAAAGATTATTATAATGCAATGGCACAAAAAGTGGTCAATCATTTTTCCGATAAGCCTTCGTTTATACCTGAATTTTTAGTTATTTGCGTCCTGAGTCATTGGATACTTGAAGAGGAGAAGTCCGTACATCTTTATCCATTTTTAAATGAGATTGATTTTGCCCTTTTGATCGATAAATTTGAAACCAATAGAGAATATTTTGAGCAGAATAACGATGGGATTATTGAAGATATGCATAATGTGGCTGTCGGTATTGTAGAAAAGCTTAAAGATAAAAAATACAAAGCAAATATTAAAAGAGTTTCTAAGGTTAGAAGTAAGAAAAAATAACACCAAGATTTTTTATGTCATGATTTGTATAATTTTGAACATTTACGAAAATAGGGGAGTCAAATATGGACGCACACGTTTGGATGGGATCACGTCAAATTGTAGATTCCAGTTATACCGAGCGTCTCAGCCCGTATGATGGGCGTGTTGTCTCACGCTCGGCGATTTGTGGAGCGGAAGATGCACGCCAAACACTTATTATTGCGCAAAATGCGGCTAAGATTGCTAAAAAAGTTCCTTTGCATCAGCGATGTGCTTGGTTATTAGATGTTGCTTTTAAGCTCCATCAACAGCGTGAATCGTTCGCAAAAGTGTTGTGCGATGAGGTGGGCAAACCGATCACCTACGCACGGATCGAAGTGGACCGTTGTATCGAGACGATCACCCTCTCCGCCGAGACGATGCGTACCATGCACGGTGAGACGATTAATACCGATGCTATGCCAAGCGGAAGAGCTGCTCATGCCTATTGGCGACGAGAGGCGGTTGGAGTTGTCGTAGCGATTACTCCATTTAACTTTCCGCTCAACCTTGTTGCCCACAAACTCGCCCCCGCATTGGTGGCGGGGAATGCGGTTGTCCTCAAACCAACCCCCGAAGCACCGCTTTGTGCCTACAAACTCGCACAGCTGTTTATCGAAAGCCCTTTCGCCACCCCCGATGCTCTGAGTGTCGTCTACGGCGATGCGGAAGTGGGAAGCACGTTAGTCAGCAGTGATATTCCCCGTGTTATCAGTTTTACCGGATCGGTCAGTGTCGGAAATATCATTACGAAAAGTGCGGGGATCAAAAAAGTCTCATTGGAACTCGGCGGCAATGCAGCGACTTATATCGATACGAGTGCCGATCTGGAGTATGCGGCATCACGCTGTGCTATCGGGGCATTTGTCAACTCGGGGCAGGTATGTATCTCGTTGCAACGTATTTATGTTGATAGTACTATTTATGACACCTTCGCCCAAAAGATGGCGGAAGCGACATCGAAACTTGTAGTCGGTTCACCGTATGAAGAATCAACGTTTTTAGGACCATTGATTAATGACGAGGCAGCGGAGCGTGCTATGAGCTGGGTCGAGAGTGCAATAGAAGAGGGGGCACGTCCTCTCACTCCGCCTCGACGCGAAGGGCGAATTTTTTATCCGTGCGTCATGGCGGATGTGCATGAGTCGATGAAAATCGTCTGTGAAGAGGTATTTGCTCCGATTGTGAGTTTGGTGCGGGTACATGGAATAGACGATGCCATTGAGAAAATGAATAATTCACCGTACGGACTGCAGTTTTCGGTCTTCACGAATAACCTTTCCCATGCGACGAAAGCGATTGATGAGCTGGATGCGGGTGGTGTTGTGATCAACGATATGCCGACGCTTCGTTTTGACATTCAGCCCTATGGCGGTGTCAAACTGAGCGGTGTCGGGCGTGAAGGGCCTCGGTTTGCCATCGAAGAGTTTACGGAAATTAAATCAATCGTAATTTTATAAAAAGGTATTAAAAATGTTAGAAGTAGGAAGTGTTTCCCCCGATTTTTGTTTGAGTAACCAAGACGATGTAGAGATTTGTTCACGTGACTTGCGGGGTAAATGGATTGTTTTGTATTTTTACCCGAAAGATTCAACACCGGGATGTACTACCGAAGCATGCGAATTTACGGCAGCAATGGATGAGTATGATGATTTGGGCGCGATTATCCTTGGGGTAAGTGCCGATAGCACTACATCACACCGTCGTTTTATCGAAAAACAAAATCTGGATATTACCCTCCTCAGTGATCCGACCACGCAAATGATGCAAGATTACGGTGTATGGGCGATGAAAAAGAATTACGGAAAAGAGTATATGGGGATCGTCCGATCCACCTATATCATCGATCCAAAAGGGATTGTAAAAGCCGCTTGGACGAATGTCAAAGTCAAAGATCATGTGGTTAAAGTGAAAGAGGAATTGGCAAAACTAGTAGGATGAGAGTTGTCATTGCGGACTAGATCCGCAATCTTAGATCCTGAATCAAGTTTAGGATGACGAGAGAATTAGAATTTATAGCGAATATAAGCTCGGATATCTTGGGCTTTATCGACATAGTTAGCGGCACCTGGCATACTGCTGGAGATAGCGCTAGGTGTACCTGTAGTACTTCCAAAAAATCCGTTACTTCCGGCATAATCGTAATCAATATAGGTATAGCGTAGTTGAAAAGTTAGGATATCCTCAACCAACGGTTCAGTGAAATAAAGTTCATACGCATCACCGCGAGCGGCGATTTTCGATCCGATAAGGGTGTCTTCACCGTAGGTGATCGGACGCCAGTAGTTGGAACCATGGTTAAACTCTGCTCCCCATCGACCCTCCTCGCTGATAAAGGATGGAAATTGGGTTCCAATCCAGTAGCTGTAACCGGTTTGACTTTCAGTTGAGCCTAGCATTCCCTGTTTATCTGCATACGGATCGGTTTTAGACATTGCACCGCTGACAAAAATCATCGAATCATCTAAGAAATCGCTGATACCATCACCGATACCGTGTACCATCGCAAATGCGGTTGCCGTGTGCAATCCGCCGACGGTTTCCATAGCTCCGCCCGGAGTTATTTGATCAATTAAATTATTGGCATAGGTATATTGAAGTCCGCTGCTGTATTGCTTATCATCATAAGGGACGACAATGATTCCTACCATATCAATATTATTAGTTGTAGTAGAGCCATCTCCTGAATATGGGGTTCCTGCAAATCGTGGCTCGGCTTCACTCATTCCACGTCCAGCACAGAGTTTGAAATACGAGCCATCCAAGCCAATCAACTCTTCCATACCAAATTTAGCACTGGCACCATCGAATTCGACGTTAATTGTATGGGCAAGGGGGGAGGAAGCTTCAACATCGTCACGAAAATTGACAAGATGTCCTTCCGTCGAAGGGCGGCGACCGATACTGATTGTCCATGGAGTATCGGTGCCGAAAAACTCATCGTCATTATAGAAAAAATAGGCAGATCGGACTCGAAGGGTATCATCGTATGCCGATTCACCGCTGACCCAGTCAAATCCATCCATGGCAGAGCTTGCAGTGGGTACAGCACGTTCGCCAAAAAATTTATTGTAAGCCAATTGCCCCACAAAACTGAGCTCTTTGGTTGCCGCATAGCTCATATTGAGCCATAAACGGTTACTGAAGAGGGCATCGTTTTTCTGCTTGCTTCCATCCGCCATTTCATAATGAATGTTGTCCAAACTGGTGCGGAAATCAACACCGAATTTTAAATTGTTGCCATTGGATTTTTTATTCAATTTATCAATCTGATCTTGCATATCTTCAAGGGTCTCATTGACTTTTCCGGTAGTTGCAACTTCCGTTTTTGAACCGGTAGCCGCAGGGGTTGAGAGTTGAGTGCTTAGTTTGGAGTTTTCGGCTTTGAGTGCGTTCAACTCAGCTTTGAGTGCCGCCATCTCTTTTTCCATTTTTTCAAATCGTTCTAACAGCGCATCATTTGCGAATGTGTTGGTGGTCAGTAATGCGGCAGTGATGACTGAACCTAAAATCCGTTGTCTCATCAATTTCTCCTTGTTTAATGCCCTTGCATTATGTCGTGTGATGATATTAACAAAAATTATATAAAAGTAATTTGAATAAGTGAAAAAAAGTGTGATAAAAACGTGACAAAACTCTAATATTAAACACAGCTAAATTTAAGAGCCAATTCAGTATAATCCGCCCGATTTTCTCTCCTCATTTTATGACGTAAGAAAAAAATCGCAAGCGAATCGTGCTGTTCTCGTGCATCCGATGTCTCATCGGCTCTGTTTGCGCTCGCCCAAGTAAACGAATGAACAAAAAAATACATTAACACAGGAGCCACTTATGGTAACTATGAAAGACCTTTTGGAATGTGGTGTACACTTTGGTCACCAAACACGTCGTTGGAATCCGAAAATGAAAAAATACATTTTCGGTGTTCGTAAAAACATTTACATCATCGATCTTCAAAAAACATTGCGTTATTTCCGCAATGCGTATCAACAAGTTGTTGATGCTGCGGCTGAAGGTAAAACAGTTCTTTTCGTAGGAACAAAAAAACAAGCTCGTGTTGCAATCCGTGATGCGGCTGAAAAATGTGGAATGCCATACGTTGACAACCGCTGGTTGGGTGGAATGTTGACAAACTTCCCGACTATCCAAAAATCAATCCGTAAACTTGATATCATCGAAGAGATGCAAGCAAACGGACAAATCAACCTTTTGACTAAAAAAGAAGCGTTGATGATGAATCGTCAAAAAGAAAAATTGATTGCATACCTCGGCGGTATCCGTCATATGAAAACTTTGCCTGATTTGATGTTCGTTATCGATGCGGTAAAAGAACACATCGCGGTTCAAGAAGCACGTAACCTTGGAATCCAAGTTGTTGCTCCACTTGATACTAACTGTGATCCGGACGTTATCGACATTCCAATCCCTGGAAATGACGATGCAATCCGTTCTATTCAACTTTTCTGTAAAGAAATGGCTGAAGCGATCAACGAAGGTAAAGCACTTCGCAACGGCGGAAACGACGAAGCGGTAGCGGAAGAAGAAGTTGCATCTGAAGTAGCAGTTGAAGCGGCTGTTGAAGAAGTAGCAGTAGTAGCAGAGGAAGCGTAATCATGGCAGAAGTTACAGCAGCGATGGTAAAAGACCTCCGCGCGGCGACTGATGCGCCGATGATGGATTGTAAAAAAGCCCTCACTGAGTGTGATGGCGACATGGAAAAAGCAAAAGAATTTTTGCGTGACCGTGGTATGGCGCAAACCGCTAAAAAAGCGGATCGCGTAGCAGCTGAGGGACTTTTGGGTCTTAAAGTTTCCGATACATTTACATCAGCGTCTTTGGTTGAAGTTAACTCTGAAACCGATTTCGTTGCTAAAAACGACGGTTTCATCAATCTTGTCGGCAACACAGCGGCACACGTATTTACTACAGGTGTCAGCAGTGTTGAAGAGTTGAACGAAACTGCATACGAAACGGCTACTTTTACAGAGTACTTTACCTCTCAAGTAGCACGTATCGGTGAAAAAATCGTAGTACGCCGTTTTGCAACTCTCAATGCAGGTGCAAACGGATGTGTTAACGGTTACGTTCATTCAAACGGTCGTGTCGGTGTTCTTGTTGCGGCAGCATGTTCGGATGCGAAAGTAGCCGAAGCACTTGCTCCAATGTTGAAAAACGTTGCGATGCACGCTGCGGCAATGAAACCGACAACATTGACCTCTAAAGATTTCGATCCTGCATTCGTAGAAGCGGAAACTATCGGTCGTATCGAAGCGATCAAAACTGAGAACGAAGAGTTAGCACGTTTGAAAAAACCGTTGAAAAACGTTCCTCAGTACATCTCAGCATCACAATTGACTCCTGAAGTTATGGCTGCGGCTGAAGAAGCGATCAAAGCGAAATTGCTGGCAGACGGCAAACCGGAAAAAATCTGGGCAAACATCATCCCTGGTCAATTGGCTCGTTTCGTAGCGGACAATACGACTTTGGATAAAGAGCTTGCACTTTTGGATCAAAACTACGTTATGGATGATTCTATGACGGTTGCTGAAGCGATTACTAAAGAGGCTGCTAAACACGGCGGTACTGCTGAAATCGTCGAATTCGTTAAATACGAAGTCGGAGAAGGTTTAGAGAAAAAAGTTGACAACTTCGCAGAAGAAGTTGCTGCTCAAATGGCGTAAGCCAAACCGCTCTCACATTTATTTCCCCTTCGGGGGAATCTTCACATTTTTACTCCCCTTAAACATTTTTCCCCTATAATCTCTTTATGATATTACTAAACGCAACCTCTTTATCCCATGCTTTTGAGTATCCCCTTTTTGAGGATATTTCTCTCACACTAAACGCAGGAGAATCGATCGCTATTGTCGGTGTGAGCGGCAGCGGAAAATCGACCTTGCTCCATATTCTCTCCTCATTGCTTCGTCCCGATTCGGGGAGAGTGGAACTTTTCGGAAATGATATTTATACGTTGAGTGATTCGGCATTGGTACAGCTTAGACGCTCTGATCTCGGACTAATTTATCAGAGCCATTACCTTTTTAAAGGGTTTAGTGCGCACGAAAATCTTGAAGTTGCCGCTATTCTGGCACACCAGAAGATAGATGAACATTTATTAGAACGTCTTGGTATTGATAAAGTTATTTCTCAAAAAGTGACGGAACTCTCCGGTGGCCAGCAGCAGCGTGTCTCAATCGCCCGTATCTTATCCAAAAAACCGCGTTTGATTTTTGCGGATGAACCTACCGGAAATCTTGACCGTGCAACGGCATCAGAAGTGATGGATATTTTTGAAGAGTACCTGAGCCAAAACGGTGCAGGGATGGTGTTGGTAACTCACGATGAGTCGTTGGCCGCACGGTGTAACCACATTTATCGTATGCAAGATCGTACGCTAAAAGAAGCATAAAAGATGGAATGGGCAGAAATATTCAGCGAAGGGAGAACTGTCGCGTTTATTCTCCTTTTTACTCGATTTACCGCTCTTTTTATGGCTGTTCCCATATTTTCCCATATGAATATTCCGATGTCGGTAAAAGGGGCGATGGCCTTTTTTTTCACGATCTTTTTTTTCGGTGCCGTTCCTCCCCTTAATATTCCGACAGATGCCCTCAGTTTGACCGTTGCTATTTTGGGTGAAATGCTTTTCGGATTGGCTGTAGGGGTTGTATTGCAGCTGGCATACCATGTCATTACTTTTGCGGGTGGGCAAATATCGTTTATGATGGGATTTTCACTCGCTTCGGCAATTGATCCGCAATCTGGGGTATCGATGCCGATTATAAGCCAGTTTTTGGCGCTGTTGGCGTTGATGGTACTGCTGGTATTTGATTTACACCACTGGATCCTTTTATATGCCTCTGCTTCTATTTCTGCGGTTCCTCTGGGTGGATTTATGATGACACCGTCACTGTTTCAATACATTATGCATGCCATGACGAATATGTTTGTGGTCGGATTTATGATTGCCTTTCCGATTACGGCACTCTCAATGTTGGCAGATCTTATTTTTGGAATGCTGATGAAAACAATGCCTCAATTTAACCTTCTGGTCATTGGGATGCCGATTAAAATAGCGGTGGCGTTTGTCGTTCTAATGGTAACGCTAGGGGCAACTCTTTTGATCGTAACGGCCCAAACTCAGGATGCCTACAATTATCTTGAAAAATTATTCTAAATAGCTTTTTGAACGGGTTAGAAGGGGAGTGAGTGCGTGACGTATTGCTGTTATTTCACTCGCTTCGTCACTGCATCTGATTGAGGAGTGGGTAGAATTTAAAATTTCATCATCAAGTGTTTCATTGCTCATACAAACCAATGTTTTATCGATAAGAAGAATACTTTGTACGAGGGATATGGGTGATGTATAAAGGTTAATTCCCTTATATTGCACCATTGAGAGAGGATCACCTTGAGGGTCTTGAACGATGAGTTTAACATCAGCTCCTCTTTTAATCGATGCTAAAAGCCCTTTTGTTAATTCGGCGTGATGATATGTCGGTGTGACAATAAGGATGTGAGAGCTGTTTTTTAGAGTGCGGTTGATTTGGTGGATAAATCGGGTGTGATTATCCGGAAAATTAAAAATAGTTTCCTGCGGATAAACGGTGCTAAAAGTAAGAAGAAGGAGAAGAAGTTTTATCATTTAATTTTTTTTTAGTTACAATGATACCATTTAGCTTTTGATAGAACAAGAACATACTATAAGAGGGGTAGCAAAGATTATGAAAATTTTGCTTTTTAACGATAATCCGGTAGTTCGAAAACTGGTAGCTCTCAGTGCACAAAAAACGAAAGATGATTTGAGTGTCATTTGGTCAGTTGATGAGATTGAAGAGTCTGAATATGATTTACTCATCGTTGATGATGCACTCTACAGTGATGAGATGTTTGAATCTCTTAATGAAAAAATTATTGTTAAAAGTACATTATTTATGGCAACACGAGGTCAAGCAGTACCTTCGGGCTTTGACAACGTTATCAATAAACCGTTTTTACCTACTGATTTGGTAGATATGTTTGTTCAAATTGAAAAGAAAGTAAATGTTGCTTCCGAAGCCAAGGGTGATCTAAAAAAAGAGAGTATCCCTACTGAACCGATGTATGCCATTAATTTGGAAGATACCCTTCCGGATTTAGAAGGGCATGAAGATGAGTTGATGGATGTGGAGCACTTAAACGATTCAGACGAGGAGTTTGATTTTAGCAGTTTAGAAGATTTTGACGAAAAACTTCCGGAAACGGCAATTTTGGATCAAGAAGAGGTGCAGGAAGTTCAAGGGCTTTTGGAAGAGACAGAAGAGGAGCATTTAGGGGTGGAAGAGGATGCTTTTGCTCAAGATATCAACGAAATGACTCTTCCTCAGGAAGAGAATGGACTTAACTTAGAGATTGACGATGAATTTTCATTTGATGATGACCTTGTTCCTAACGAAATTGAAGGGGAAATCCTCAATTTTGACAGTGTATTAGAAGATGACCGATTAGCGCAAGAGGATACCTTAGCGCACAAAGAAATGTTGGATGAAGATGACTTTGATGACATTGACTTTTCTAGCGCTCTAGAGGAAAATGTCGGAGTGGACGAGGAGGATGAACTTCTATCATTGAGTGAAGAGGCTCCTGCGGATGATATAGATATATCTTCCCTTATGGATGATGATGAATTGGGTGATTTAGAGTCTAAAATCGAAGATGCCGTCAGCGGGTTGGAGAGCGAAGAGTTGGAGCGAGAATTGGAATCGGATGATTTTGGAGTTGATTTTGACGAGACCGCACTGGAAGAGTTGAGTCTAAATCAAGAAGAGAGTGCAGCTGCACCGATGGATGATTCGGAAGATTTCGATGAATTAGACATGCTCGATGAGCGGGAATTGAAACGAGCTATCGGTGAAGAGCTAGAGGATGATGAACCTGCTGTTTACAGCGATGAGGGTGATATATCACTTGCAGCTGAAACGTTAGATGAAGTAATGAGCGAAGCAGGGTTCTTAGAAGAGAGTAGTGAAGCGTTTGAGGAAGAGGATAACGTCTCACATGCCGAAGGGGTAGAAGCACTTCAAGCACTTCTCAAAGCACTATCCAACGAGAATGTTACTAAATCTCTCAAAGGGATGAATATCAGCATCAATATAAATTTTGGGAATGACAAGTGAATCGAGCGAGTGGAGCAATATTAGTATTATCAGGGCCAAGCGGAGCCGGCAAAAGTTCATTGATCAATAAAATTAAAGATCACATAGGTCCTACCTATTTTTCGATTTCAACGACGACAAGAGCAATGCGAGAGGGGGAAGAGGACGGAGTCCATTACCATTTTGTCAGTGTTGATGAGTTTAAACGTGAAATCGAGCAAGAGATGTTTTTGGAATATGCGGTGGTTCACGGCAATTATTACGGAACCTCTTTAGGACCGGTAAAAAAAGCGCTCAAAGACGGAAAACTCGTTATTTTTGATATTGATGTACAAGGGCATGATGCCGTACAAAATCGGCTTAGCGATATTACAACGTCCGTTTTTATCACAACTCCCTCTTTGGAAGAGTTAAAACGGCGTTTGCATAACCGTTCTACTGATAGCGAAGAGGTGATTACAGGTCGAATTGAAATGGCAAAGAGGGAAGTTCAACGGATAAGTGAATATGATTTTTTAGTGGTAAACGACGACCTGGAAGAAGCGGCTAAAATTTTAATCTCAATCGCTAAAGCGGCAAGGATGAAAATCCCCACATTACAAATCAATGAATTTGTCCAATCATGGGAAGCTTCCTGATAAAACGCGTTGCTGAATTAATCGAAATACGTTATACTTCTCCACCTAATTTTACATAAGGAACTCTACCATGAGTATGCCAAGCGGAACTGAATTATTATTGATTTTCGGAATTGTTATTTTGTTATTCGGTGCGAAAAAAATTCCTGATCTTGCCAAAGGTATTGGTCAAGGGATCCGTAATTTCAAAAAAGAGATGAAAGAAGAAGATGCGGCACCAACTGCATCTGCAACGCCTGACGCTCCAAAACAAGTTGATACTACTGCATCTACAACGGTAGAAGCTCCTAAAACTACCACACAAGCGTAAGCCTTGAAACAGCGAGTCAATGCGCTGTTGCGCGATAAATTCAATTGTGATGTTATTCTCGAAAAACCGAAAGATCGTTCTTTCGGTCACTTCGCTACCCCTATCGCTTTTTCCCTTGCTAAAGAACTTCGAAAATCTCCTATGGCGATTGCTGAAGAGATTGCAGGATCATTTAGCGACGAGTCGACGTTCAGCGCTGTTGAATCGGTTCAAGGGTACATCAATTTCCGTCTCTCAGAACAGTTTTTGGATGAGTACGCTACTTGGGCTTTGGGCCATGGGGAAGCTTTCGGAAGTAACGATAAAAAAGGTTCTATCCTCCTTGAATTCGTAAGTGCAAACCCGACAGGACCGCTTCACATCGGACATGCGCGCGGTGCAGTATACGGTGATACCATCTTACGATTGGGTCGCCATTTGGGCTATGACATCACGGCAGAATATTATGTCAACGATGCGGGAAATCAGATCGATTTGCTCGGCGTTTCATTACAGCTTGAAGGGCGCAGCTCTCTGCTGGGTGAGAGTGTCGAGTGGCCGGAAAAATACTATCGCGGTGAGTACCTTAGTGACTTGGCGCGTGAAGCCGTTTCTCTTTTCGGTGAAGCTTCACTTCGCGATGAGAGCCGTCAAAAAGAGTTGGCATTGTGGGCAAAAGATAAAATCTTAGCCCTTATAGTCGATGATTTGAGCGCAATCAACGTCCACTTTGATACCTTTGTCGGTGAAGCTTCATTGTATGATGAATGGGATCGTGTTATGGCAAAAATGGGTGAGGGTGTTTACCAAAATGAAGGTAAAACCTTTATTCGATCGTCAGAGTTTGGGGATGATCATGACCGTGTAGTCGTTCGTGAAGATGGCCGTCCAACGTACCTTGCGGGTGATATTATTTATCACAATCAAAAGTTTGAACGCGGATTTGAGGATTATATCAATATCTGGGGCGCAGATCATCACGGTTATATTGCGCGTGTCAAAGCGGCAATTAACTTTTTAGGATACGACTCCGATAAGCTCGAAGTACTCCTCTCTCAAATGGTAAGCCTTCTCAAAGATGGTGAACCGTTTAAAATGTCCAAACGTGCGGGAACTGTGATTCTCATGAGCGATGTTGTTGAGGAGATCGGTGCGGAAGCATTACGTTTTATGTTTGCCTCTAAAAAGTGCGATACCGCACTTGAATTCGATATCGAAGAGCTTAAACGTCAAGACAGCTCCAATCCGATTTATTATATTCAATACGCTCATGCCCGTATTCAGACGCTCATCGCGAAAAGTGAAAAAACGATGGATGACATTATGCTCTCCCGTTTGCATGGTTTGAGCGCGGATGCGGACGGATTGTTGTTTGAAGCGTTGTTGTTGCCGGAAATCATCGAGGATGCTTTCGAATCGCGCCAAGCGCAAAAACTTCCCGACTATCTCAAAGTGTTAGCGGGGCGTTTGCATAAATTTTATTATGATACTCGTATCATTGGCACAGAAGATGAAGCGAAACTTCTTAAGCTCCTGCTCGTTGTTGCCCTCTCGATTAAAACCGGACTCTCACTCCTGGGAATCCAAGCTAAAGATCGAATGTAAAAATTCGATCTTCAACCTCTTTCTATCCCAATAATCGCGTTACATTTTGTCGAAGTATATCGTTCTGATGGGCAATAGCGATCTGAGACATATCAAGTTTCAGATCGCTTTGCTGAAAATCTTTGACAGCATTTGCTACATCGGTATCGGCGATTTGACTTTTTGCCGCCGAAATTTCAGTAATTTGATTTAAAAGTCTATCGGTTGCACTGACCAGTGCGTTAGTCGTAGAACCAATATCTGAAGAGGCTTGGGTCAAGGATTCTCTGTACATTTCGATAGTATAGAGGCTCTCAATAGATAAAGAAGAAGTAGCGAGTTCAGGGGTAGACGTTGAAATACTCTCTTCGCCCAAAGAGAAAGTAAAATTGCTTCCAAAGAGAGATTTGCCGTTAAAACTGCTGCTCTCGATACTGTCTTGCATTGATTCCAACGTACGGTTAAATTCATCTTGCAACACTTCTTTTTGAGATTCATTCAAGGCGTCGTTATTGTGGCGGACACTGAGATCATTGAGCTTTTGGGTTTGCTCACTTAACGAAGTTAAAGTTCCCCCTGCAATTTGCATCATTGAGATCCCCTCATTTGCATTCATCAACCCTTGTGAAGCAGTAGAAATGTTGCTTTGCATCATATTCGAGATAGTACGTGAAGAACTCTCTTCTAGTTTTAACTCAGTAGCAGCTACTATTTTTTCTAATGTTTTATCTCTTTTGGATGTTTCGCTGTTGATTTGCGGAAGCGGATTGAATTGTGTATCTAATTTCATGCTAGCCCCTTCTAAACTTATCATATTAAATTATAATATCACTGAACAGATTAAAATGAAATAATGTTTTTAGGGTAAGTAGTAGGTGCGAGAGAGAGTAGCAATGCTATAATTCTGTCATTGTGAAGCGTAAGGAGTAAAAATGGTCAAAGTTGCGGCAATACAGATGCAAATGTGTGAGGATAAAGCTTCAAACAGAGCAAAAGCCGAAGCCATGGTGCGTGATGCGGCACGTAACGGAGCCAATATCATTTTAATCCCGGAATTATTTGAAGGGTACTATTTTTGTAAAGATATGGATAAAAAGTATTTCGAGTGGGCGCGTGAGCTTGAAAATAATCCGCTGATTGCTCAGTTTAGTACTTTAGCCAAAGAACTCGGTGTTGTACTCCCTATCAGCTATTTCGAGCGTGATGGGAGTCGTTTTTTTAATTCTCTCGTGATGATCGACGCGGATGGAACCGTGATGGAGAATTATCGTAAAACTCATATTCCCGACGGTCCCGGATATGAAGAGAAGTTTTATTTCGAACCCGGAGACAGCGGATTTAAAGTGTGGCAAACGGCATTCGGTAATGTCGGTGTCGGTATCTGTTGGGATCAGTGGTTCCCAGAGACGGCACGTTGTCTTACTCTCATGGGAGCTGATATGATCTTTTATCCCACGGCAATCGGGTCTGAACCCGAAATAGGCGTCGATTCCGCGTCGCATTGGCAGAGGGTACAGATGGGGCACTCTGCGGCAAACATTATCCCCGTTATTGCCGCCAACCGCATCGGCGTCGAAGTGGGGGAGAGTTGTACCCTGACCTTTTACGGCTCCTCGTTCATCACCGATCATACGGGCTCAAAAGTCGCTGAGGCATCACGTGATAAAGAAGAGATTTTGTATAGCGAGTTCGATCCTGTGTCCATTCGCGAACACCGCCACTATTGGGGACTTATCCGTGATCGCCGTCCGGAGTGTTATGGGGAGATTGTTAAAAAATAACTTTCTGGAACTTCTTTTGCTTTAGTAAGGTAATGAGTTACTAACGGGGGTTGCCGTGAAAGTTGTTTTACGCAATAACGCTATCTTTGTTCAAGGGAGTACCAATACTCTCGAAGAGTCGTGGATGGAGGAGTTTTTCGATCATCACATCCATAACACGCTGTTTTTGGATAACGGGGTATTGGTTCTCAATAACGAAAACTCTTCCGACCAAAAAGAGGAGTTTCTAGAAACTCTGAGTGAGCGTTTTACGAAAGCGAATGAACTTACCGGCTCGTTTTACAGCCGATCGTTAAAGCGTTGTAGAACGGCGGCCGTTCGGATTGAAGTACCGTATCGTGAGAGTGAAAAAGTGGATATCGAAGTATATGCCTACAATTCCGGCTGTGTACAATTTACTCTTTTGACTCCGAACCGCTGGGTGATGCGCTATCTTAAACAGCAGCTTTCCAATCTCGTAACCAGCTCCAGCGAAGAGGATATTTTTATCGATGTGAGTACCGCTGCGGCAAAATCACGTCTCGAAAAAACGCTCAATCGTCGCGAAGTGCTCCATTTTGCCATCAACTACCAATATGATGATGAATTTATGAGTCGACTGTATGGAAATTATAAAGGGTGGGGGTTCGGAAATGATACCATCGATAAAATGATCCGTTATCATGCAATTTTCGAAATACCGATGGGCTCATCTCCCGAAGATTTGAAAAAACGGTACCGTACGTTGGCAAAACGGTATCATCCCGACCGAGTACAGAGCAAAAATCCTAAAATTATCAATAAATATACCGAGAAGTTTCAGCTTCTCCAAGAGGCATACGGCGCATTAAGAGCGGTTAGTTAAGAGGCTTAAATCTTCGGCGTAAAAACGGTAAAGCCGTTTCTCTTTCATATCATTCAGTTCGTTTGAAAATCCCCGTTTGCTAAAGAGAAAGATTTTATCCGGTATCAGGGAAAGCTTGGTACATTTCTCTTCGAGTTTATGAAACTCTTTTTTATTCACTTTGTGGTTTGTCCACTTGCACTCTCCGACCCACGTCTCCCCCTCCATCGTCTCGGTAAGGAGATCGATCTCTACTTCACGGTTCCAATAGCTCCCTGAGTCGAGAATATCACTCCCAAATTTGGGTGCTAAGATCTCACGAATATAGAGATCGCACAGTTCTTCGAATGTGAAGCCGACAAAGGCATTGAAATGGGTATGAAAATGCTCATAAAAAAAGTGGGTATTTTCCTCTCGGATTGATTTTGAAAAGGGTTCCACAAAGGCAAACCAGAATCGTAAAAAGGGGGAGGCAAAACGAAATTTATGAGAGATTCGGTGGTGTTCGATCTCTTTTTTAAATCGTTGTTTGGGATGTACCCGCATCAGCGGCATTTCGCGAGAGCGTTCCAATGTCAGATAACCGCTGGAGCGTAAAAACTCAAAAGCCTCATTTCCCCGCTCTTTGCCGATGCGGGCACGACGGAACGCTGATCCTTCTCGCCGATCTCCTACCGCAATGGCATGAAGAAGATTGAGATATAAAGGATCATCGTGAAGAGCTGAGAGAAGGTATTTTCGGTGAGATTCGAAAGGTTCAAGAATGTGACGACGGATAAGTGATTCGAGAGGCTCATCCGTGTCAATCGGCTCAGTGTACCCGCCGAAAATGGCAAACAGCTCGACGCATTGTTCCATATCTGCGGGAAGATTGAGGTGAAAAAAATCGCATAAGAGGTTTCTATTCATTGAATAGATTATAGCTTAATGCGTCTAGGTTAGAAAGAGGAGAGAACCGCCGATATTTTTTTGAGAATTTCTGTAACTTTTGCTGAAAAAGTCTTTAGCTTCGTCTCATAATCTGTGGAGAGAGGATTTCCTGCTTCGAGCTCTTCAAGTACACTAAGCATTGAATGTAAAAAATCACGATGCTCGGCACACTGATGACAGACGGTGGTATTGGCACACATCCCCTCGTTCATCGTAATATACGCCTCTTGCGTCGCCATATTTAAGTGTGCATAATAGGCGCTGTTTCGGAGTGCATTGCTTCGCAGCAGTTTATGAATTTTTTGAAATTGCTCTTGTGCTTCACGGAGAATATTGAGCATTGTTGTCTCCCGTTTAAATTTCACGAACTTAATTGTAGCTCAAAAAAAGGTAGAATAGCATTAGAAATTTATTACACTTAAAAGAGAATGTATGGAGTATCGCTATATCGGGCGGAGCGGGTTACGGGTATCACCTATATGTATGGGGACAATGACGTTCGGAAGCCAATGTGATGAGAAAAATGCCTTTGCGATTATGGATAAAGCCTATGATGCAGGGGTGAATTTTTTCGATACGGCGGAGCTCTATCCCGTTCCCCCGCAAGAGAGTCTTGTCGGATTGACCGAGGAGATGGTGGGGCGCTGGCTCAAAACAAGACCTCGTGATTCGGTTATTTTGGCGACAAAAGTGGCGGGTGCCGCGTCGGGGTGGTTTGTCCCTCCGATCCGTCACGGCTACACGGCGATTGATCGGTTTCATATCGAGAGGGCGATTGAGGGATCACTCAAACGGCTCGGAACGGACTATATCGATCTCTATCAAATGCACTGGCCCGATACGATTGTCCCTATCGAGGAGTCAATGAGGGCATTCGATGCATTGGTGCAAAGCGGCAAGGTTCGCTATATCGGAACCTCTAACGACACTGCGCGGGGGACGATGAAATCGTTGATGGTTTCCAAATACGAAAAATTGGCCCGTTTCGAGTCAATCCAGAATAATTTTTCACTTCTTAACCGACGTGATTTGACCGAGATCGGCGCATTGTGCCGAGAAGAGAAAATTTCACTCCTCCCATACTCACCGTTGGGTGGCGGGGTGTTGAGCGGGAAATACAATCAGGATATCAATGCCCACGGACGATTTAGCGATTACGTCAAATCTTCAAACAAACGTCAACGTCTGATGGCGGCACGGTTTATGAACGATAAAACACTTCTCTCGACACAAGAGTATCTCCGTATTGCAGCCGAAGCAGGATTACATCCGGTGACAATGGCGATTGCATGGAGCAAACAGTTTGATTTTGTCGCTTCGACGATTATCGGGGCAACAACGCCTGAACAGCTCGATGCGAGTTTGGCGGCAATGAACGTCACTTTGAATAGTGAAATACTCCAAAAACTGGATGAGGTACATGCAAAAATTCTTTATCCTATGGGTTAGTATCCTTCTCATTCTAATTACAGGGTGTTCAACCAAGCATTATCAGTTTAGTGAACCCAAAATTATCACCCTCAAAACCCCGAAACTCAAATTTGCCGATACGGGGTATATTCGCCATGATGAAACATCGGTAGAGGTGGAACTCTTTACTGCCGGAGTTGCGGTAGAGAAAATTTCGATCGATTCACTAGTGTGTGTGAGCAACGGATGTATGAGTGAAGAGGCATTTGTCAAAGAGTATTTATACCCTGATTATCCCGCTGACACGATGCGTAATATTGTGTTGGGCAAAGATATTTTTGCGGGTCGAGGGAAAGAGGAGATGTGTGACGGACGGTTGTTTCAGTTTATTCGTAACGATGAGATGGACATCATCTATCGTAGAGGAAAAGGGGAGATCTATTTTAAAGATCGACTCAATAGCCTCATTATTCGAATAAACGATCTTGATACGAATCAATCTCTTCCGTAATCGTCTGAGTTACAATCGCACTTAAAAAGAGTCTGCATGAACGTCTCTCCCGATTTTTCGCTCCCCCTTCGTCTGATTGCCCCTTATTTTGTAGTGGCAGTCGTTTTCTATATTCTCGCAATGAGTTTCCTATTGTTTTTACAACCCGATATAACTCTGCGCGATGTCAGAGTAATCGGGTGGGTACATGCCTATATGATCGGATTTGTGATGATGGTCATTATCGGGGCAATGGGACAGCTTTCTGTTGTGGTAGGGGAGGCTCATCATCGTTATCCAAAAGTATTCGGATGGATCTGGCCTCTTTTAGCTCTTGGAACGGCGGTACTTCTGGCGGGGTTTTACATCGATGCAAAGATACTTCCGTTCGGAGGAGGCATTATCTTGGGTGGTTTGGGTCTTTTTGCGTTTAATCTGTTTATCACTCTGCGCACCAGTCGTCGTCGAACCAGTGTTACTCTCTCGATGCAGTGGAGTACCCTCTTTTTAAGTGTCGGTTTAGGGATCGGAGTAATGATGGCATTCGGGTATGCGGGGATAATTCCCATCGATCCTATTCAGTGGCGAATGGGGCATATTTTTGCCGTATTCGGCGGATACGTGATGCTCAACATTATGGGAGTGAGTACGGTATTGCTTCCGATGTTCGGCGCGTGCAATCGCCCAAGTGATAGAGATCATACGATCAGCTTTACGACGATGATAGTCTCGGTGAGTGTAATGATCTTTGCGTCGGCATTACAAATAGAGTCGTTAGAGAGGATTGCACTGTTCTTTGGGATAGGATCGGTTGTCTATTATATGGTGCAGGTATATCGGATCTTTAGCTCGAAAAAACGGCGTTATAGCGATATTTGGGAACGCTCCGTCGCGGTAGCGTTTGTCGCACTGAGTGTCTCGATGGGGTTAGGCATTTACGGGATTATAGTAGGAAGCGAAAAAGCGATATTGCTCTCTTTTTGGTTTTTAACGGCCGGATTTTTAGGATTTTTGATTACCGCCCATTTATATAAAATTGTCCCTTTTTTGGTGTGGTTTGAGCGCTACGCTCCCTATCTCGATGAGAGGGAAGTGCCGATGCTTCATCAGCTTCTCCCTGCACGATGGGCTAATGTCCAATGGGGATTGGGTGTGAGCGGACTGATTGCTATAGCGATTGCAATAGGATTAGCGAATACAGTGCTTTGGAAAATAGGAGCGCTCTTTTTGGTAGGCTCAGGAGTCGTTTTACTGGCAATACTCGTCAAGATTTTGCGCGATAAGTTATAATCTCATTTTTAATAATGGAGATATTTTTATGAAACTGAGTCAACGAAGCGGCACAATCGAACAATCCCATATCCGTTCTATGACGAGAGCGTGTAATGCACTGAACGGGATCAATATGGCGCAGGGAGTCTGCGATCTCGAAGTGCCCCGCGAGGTGATCGAGGGGGCATATGCGGCGATGAATGAGGGGATTAATATTTATACTCCGACCGAGGGATTGCCCCGATTACGTTCTGCAATAGCCGCTAAAATGAAACGGTTTTATGAGGTCGAAATCGCGCCTGAGCAGGTGCTTGTCTCTGATGGAGCGACAGGGGCATTTTACACGGCGTGTATGGCGCTCTTGAACCCTCTCGATGAGGTGATTTTATTTGAGCCGTATTATGGATATCACCGCTCCACTCTTACCTCACTAGGAGCTGTCCCGACCTATGTCCGTCTTGAAACTCCTGAGTGGAAACTGGATATGGATGTACTCGAAGCGGTTGTTACCTCTAAAACGAGAGCGATGGTGATCTGTAACCCCGCTAACCCGAGCGGTAAAGTTTATACCCGTGACGAACTCGAAGCAATCGGGCATTTTGCCGAAAAACACGATCTGATCGTGTTTGCCGATGAGATGTATGAGCACTTTTTGTACGGCGATGCAGTTCATATCACGGCACTCAGTGTTCCGAGTTTAAAAGAGAGATGCGTTGTCCTCTCAGGCTTTTCCAAAGTATTCAGTATTACGGGTTGGCGGTTGGGATACGCCATAGCTCCCGTGAGCGTTATCGAAGCGATGGCACAACTCAACGATCTCATCTACGTCTGCGCCCCCGCACCGTTACAGATCGGTGCGGCGGTCGGGTTAGAGACTCTGGGAGATGGGTATTACACCGAGCTTGCCCGAATCCACGAGCATAAACGTGATCTTTTCTGCGATGCGCTTCGTGATGCGGGGCTCATTCCGAGTGTTCCATCAGGTGCGTATTACGTTATGACCGATGTGAGCAGTGTTATGGGAAATGATGATTTTGAAAAAGCGATGGCGATACTGGAAAGAACAGGAGTTGCATCGGTTCCGGGACGGGCATTTTATCATGACGATGCGGGGAAAAATATGGTGCGCTTTTGCTACTCTAAACCTCTGGATGTACTCGAAGAGGCGGCGGAGAGAATACGACGTTTATGATATAATATTGAGAATTATGACAGAAGGAGGGATCAATGTTAAGTGTGCAAATTAACAATCCTGCGGTCGAAAATTTCTTTCACCATTCATCAGAGTCCATCGTGCAGTTCCTCGAAAAAGCAGTTGCTCATTTAGAAAAAAAACCTTCGTTTATCGTATCATCGATGGATGAAGCGCGTGCACGAGTAGAAAGCGCGCGAAAGTCTGATGATACTCTTTCCGAAGAAGAATACAAAAGCGATATGGAAGCCTTTTGGAAAACCGTGTAATTCGGATTATTCGTAACCGGAAATTCACTATTCAACTTCAAAATATTCTCCGTTTTATTGCACATGACAAACGTTCTGCCGCAATCGATTTTCAACATGAAATTGATACTAAATTTGAGCTTTTAAAAACTCAGTCTATGATGGGACGCGTATCATCGTATGCTGATGATGAGAATGTGCGTGATCTCATCCATAACGGATACACCATTGTTTATGAAATCAAAGATGAACAAACAATTCGGATTTTGGAAATCTTCAAATGGCAAGATAAATGAAGATACAAATCTAACTATTCGGAATTTCTGAATAGTTGTCTGTGTTAGTTCCATTTTGGAAATAGTTCAAATAATTAAAAATACACAAGGAAATTAATATGTCTAAATTTGTTGGAGCACACGTCTCCGCTTCGGGCGGCGTTTTTAACGCTCCACTCAACGCGATGAAAATCGGTGCCAAAGCATTTGCCCTTTTTACCAAAAACCAAAAACAGTGGGCGGCAAAGCCTCTCGATGATGAGACGATAGCTCTGTTTAAAGCAAACCTCGCCAAAAGCGGGATTCTCCCTAAACACATTCTCCCCCACGATTCGTATCTGATCAATCTCGGTCATCCCGAAGAGGATAAACGACAAAAATCGCTCGAAGCGTTTATCGATGAGGTGAATCGCTGTAGCCAGTTAGGATTGGATCGTTTGAACTTTCATCCGGGGAGCCATTTGAAACAAATCAGCGAAGAGGAGTGTATCGATCGTATCGCTTCGAGTATGAATGAAGCGCTGAGTGTTACCAACGGTGTCACATTGGTAATCGAAAATACGGCGGGGCAGGGGAGCAATCTGGGATGGCGTTTTGAGCATTTAAGTGCCATTATAGAGCGGATTGAGGATAAATCACGGGTCGGCGTCTGTATCGATACGTGCCATATGTTCACGGCGGGGTATGACATCCGAACCCGCGAGGCGTATGACGCAACCTGGGCGGAGTTTGATACAATTGTGGGATTTAAGTACCTCAAAGGGATGCACATCAACGATTCAAAACCCGATCTTGGGAGTCATGTCGATCGACATGATTCACTCGGTAAAGGGAAAATCGGTTTGGATGCATTCGGATTTATCATGAATGATCCTAGAATGGATGATATTCCTTTGGTTCTTGAGACGATTGATGAGACGATTTGGGCTCAAGAGATCGAACTTCTGTATGGAATGGAGAAATAATGAGAATTTTGGCTCTATCGGTTATTGCATCTGTAACGGTGATGGCGGGGGGATATAAAATTCCTGAAGTTTCCCTCAACGGCACCGCACTCAGTGCGGCGTATGTTGCTAATGCCCATGGAGCCGATGCGGCGTATTATAACCCTGCGGCTATGATCTATAACGAGGATGCCAATCTTCTCGAAGTGGATGCGACGTATATCGGACTAAGCTCAATCGATTTCGACGGCACGAGCGATTACAGTTCAAAAGAAGAGAATTTTTTGGTTCCGTCTCTCCATTTTGCATCCAAAAAATTGGGTGACAGCGGCGTACGTGTCGGGTTGAGTGTTGTCGTTCCGGCAGGTCTTTCGAAACGATGGGAGAATCCGATTCCAAAAGCGACAGCCGAAGAGTTTACGTTGGAGACGGTTGAGTTTAATCCCTCACTTGCTGTTGCACTCAGTGATACGGTGAGTATGGGTGTCGGATTTCGTATGGTTAAAACGGATGGGGTTGTTAAGAGCAGTTCAGCTACACCGACTTTACGAGATATGAGTGGTGACTCCATTGATTATGGCTATAATTTAGCATTAAACTACCGTCCGATATCTCATCTATCATTAGCTGCTACGTATCGCTCAAAAATTGATTTAACAGTGGAAGGATCTGCTGCTTTACGTTATTTAGCAGCAACATATAGTGGACCTGCTAGTGTCACGGTGCCAATCCCTGCAACTCTTAACCTTTCTGCTGCGTATACCTTTGAAACGGGAACAACCGTTGAAGCGGTATATGATCGAACATTTTGGTCAGCTTATAAGAAATTGGATTTTGAATACAGTGGAACTCCGAATGCGGCAACAGTGGCTTTCGGTGCACCGATCCCTAAGAATTGGAAAAATACGAGTAGCTACCGTTTAGGGCTGACCCAACACTACGATAAATGGACTGCCATGGCAGGATTTGCGTATGATGAATCTCCGGTGCCGGAATCGACACTCGGATATGAGTTGCCCGATTCGGATGCTTGGATGGTTTCTTTAGGGGGACGTTATCAATTGGATGAGCATTGGAACATTGGTTTAGCCGGATTGATTGATGTTAAAAAATCACGAGAAGTTCATAACAGTTCTATCAACGGTGAATTTTCTAACGCACGTGCTTATTTGGTCACTGCCGGAATCGAGTACCGCTTTTGACCCAATATAAAGAACATTTGTCAATGTTTAAAATCCCTAAAACCATTACCGTGGTAGAATCATTACCGAAGACTACCACAGACAAAGTACTCAAACGCGTTTTAATAGAAGGAATCCTTTGAAATATCTGATCGATTTTTTAGACAATAAAGTAATAGAAGAAACCCATATATTTTCACAACTCAAATGTACCGTAGAAGAAGCAAAAATATTGCAGCTCCTCACCCGTAAATTTTTACAGTCTCAAGAAGATGTGATTGTCGCCGAACTCCTACAAGAGCTTTACGGGGCGGACGATTACTCTTATCTGAGCCATTTCGGTGAAGTGAAAACATTATTAGAACTGGGGTGGATTACCCATCACTCATTTACTCCGATTAAAATCAGTGAGCTGTCACATTTGGAATTGTATAACACTCCCGTTGCTGTCACATCCGTCTTTATGAAGCTCCTTGAAGAGGGTTCGTTGGAGATGACGCTTCCCGATATTAAACCCTATGCCGATCATTTAGAGTATCTCCAAGATCAGTTTTTTCGCATCGAGCTGTATCAGAAAATGTCGATTATCCGCCATAACGGAAACGAGCACTCGCTGGGGATCAACCGTATCCAAAACAAGCTTGATCTCCTCGAAAAACGGATCGATGAGCGGATTGCCCAAACCTCACTCGATGTCGTATTGGATCGTTTTTTCAAACAAAAGAAACTGGAACCTAAAGAGCAGGTTATTTTCTTAGCCCTCCTCAAAGAGGAGTACAGCGCAACGGAGGGAAATTTACGAGAGATGAATACTCTCATCGATCTTATTAGTTTCGATGATTACGAGCGGATTAAAAACCGTGCCCTCTTAGAAGACGGTGCTCGCCTTATAAACGAAGAGGTGATCGATTATGAGGAGATGCTCAATCCGTTCGGCGGAATCAGCCGTGCTTTTTATATCGTCGATGAGGTACTGCAGTCGATTATGCACCCGCAGAAAAAGAAAAAAGTACGCAAACTTAAACTCGATATGCTGATCAAAGAGCAGGAGATTTTTGAGTTGATTGAACCGACGACCTCATTGGAAAATGTTGTCCTCAACCCTTCCACCGAACAGACACTTTCTAATCTTATGCGTCAGTTGGATCGCGAAGTGATCGCACGACTGCATGAATGGGGAGTAAAGGATAAAAAAGCGGGAATCGATGCACGGATCATTTTCTACGGCCCTCCGGGGACGGGGAAAACGCTTACCGCACACTCCCTTTCACGCTCATTGAAGCGTCAGGTTTTAAGCTTTGATTGTTCCAAAATTCTTTCAATGTATGTCGGGGAATCGGAAAAAAACGTCCGCAAGATTTTTGATACCTATGCCGATTTGACCCGCCAGACAAAAACGGAACCGATTTTACTCCTGAATGAAGCGGATCAGTTTCTCTCTTCGCGCTCATCCGGAGTCGGTTCCTCTGCTGATCAGATGCACAATCAGATGCAAAATATCTTTTTGGAACAGATTGAGAAATTTCAGGGGATTTTGATTGCAACCACCAATCTTCTCGAAAATATCGATCAGGCATTTTCACGTCGATTTAACTACAAGATAGAGTTTAAAAAACCGGATCAGAAACAGCGGCTCACACTCTGGAAAATGATGCTACCGCGTAATGCACCTTATGCGGAAGGGTTTGATGTTGAAAAACTTTCAACCTATCCTTTAACAGGGGGACAAATTAATTTGATTGTCAAAAACACGGCCTACCAAGTTGCCGCACGCGCTGAAGGTTCCTTCAGACTTGAAGATTTTATCAGTGAAATCCAAAAAGAGCGTTCAGGAAGTTTTGAGGGTGAAAAGTCGGTGGGATTTTTAAGCCATTGATTATCAAAAACCTATCACAATGTGACCTAAATTTAACCAAAGTATTGTTTTTGCAATCAAGCAGGGGTATAATCCAGCCATTACGAGCTATAGAGCGGAGAAAAGTATGGGTTGGTTTAGTGATGATACACGGCTGAGAGAAGACCTCGCAGAGCTACAAAAAGAGAATAGTGCACTTCGGGAGCAAAATCAAGAACTCTCCCTTAAACTTCATGAGTGTGAAACGAAGATCGTAGAAGAGGATGAGCGGCATCGATGCGGAAATGCGTCGGCCATTATGACCTATCAAAATGAGCAGCTGAAAAAAAATCTTATCGATGTTCAAGGCAATATGGCTTCATCGGTCTCTTCTTCTAAAGAACATATTGCTCAATCCACGGAGTTACTGGGAAATATTGTTGAGCTTGGTCATAAAGCATCGGGTATTTCACATACGTTGGAAGGGTTGAATGCTCTGGCATTGGAATCTATGGAGACGGTTAAAGCTCTATCGGAACGTGCGCAAGACGTAGCGAGTATTTTGGTGCTGATCAAAGATATCTCTGATCAAACAAACCTATTAGCCCTCAATGCCGCAATCGAAGCGGCGCGTGCGGGAGAACATGGGCGAGGGTTCGCGGTCGTCGCGGATGAAGTACGTAAGCTGGCGGATAGAACGGATAAAGCGATCAGTGAGATCAACATCTCATTGCAGTCGATGAAACAAGATGTTACGACTATCGGCGATAAATTTGAGCAAGTCCAAGAGAGTATCGAAGAATCAAACGAATCAATCGGAAGCTTTAATGCTAATATGGATCATAATGCACAGATGATGCGTGAAACATTTGCCAGCACCGAACATACGGCAGAGCGGGTCTTTATGAGTTTGGCAAAATTGGATCATATTGTCTGGAAAGTAAATACCTATCTTTCTGCGGTCACTAAAAAAGAGCAGTTTAATTTTGTCGATCACCATAATTGTCGTTTGGGCAAATGGTATTATGAAGGTGAAGGCTCCGATTTCTTCAAACATACACCAAGCTATTCATCCCTTGAATCTCCCCACTCCGTTGTCCATAACTCTACCCATAAAATCTTTGATCTGATGAAGAGTGAAGATCTCGGATCTGAGCGATTTGTAAAAGTGTTTGAAGAGATGGAACATGCAAGTGACGGTGTGTTCGCTACACTTGATCGGATGCTTCAAGAAAAAAACTGATATTGCTTCGATTAGTAGCATAGTGTATTCTTTGGAATACGCAAAAGCTCCTCGAACTACACGCTAAATTGTTCCGTTTTGATACGATACGAGAACATTCTTCCCAAAGTGTTACGAAATTTAACATTTATCTCCAAAACCCAATTGTACGGTGTTTCTTATAGTGACAGACCCATTTAAATATCGTATGGATAAGGGTTTGTTTAATTCTCTTTTTGTTATAGTGCAATAACTGTTTTTATAAAAACCGTAGAGCGTGGCGGAGAATCTCTCTGCGACGGGATATGCCATCAACCACAAAAGGTCGGAACTATGGAGCATTACAACGTAGCAAATCCCTATTTTGGGGTATTTGTACTGTTTGTGTTAACGTTTGGTGCATTTTATGCCACAACCGTCATTGCGCGGATCGCGAGCCGAGCATTAGCGGCTAAAGATACTGAAAAAATTAAACTTACGGTTTACGAATGTGGACCGGAGGTAACGAAGCAACCGAACCGTATCTCAACGCAGTTTTATCTGTTCGCATTGTTGTTTTTATTGTTTGATGTGGAGATTGTTTTTATGTTTCCATGGGCAATCGATTTTAAACTATTAGGCTGGTTTGGATTCGTTGAGATGATGATGTTCATCTTATTGCTGGCAATCGGTTTCGTTTATGCGTGGAAGAAAGGGGCTCTCGAATGGCACAACATCAAGTAAATTATCTGAAAGACGGCGGGCTTCCCGTTGCGTTGACGACGATTGACAAAGTAGTTAACTGGGGTCGGTCAAACTCCATCTGGGCATTGACGTACGGTTTGGCATGCTGCGGTATTGAAATGATGGCTTCGGGTGCATCCCGTTACGACTTCGACCGTTTCGGTACGATTTTCCGTGCTTCTCCGCGTCAAGCAGAACTTATGGTTGTTGCGGGAACATTGACGAAAAAACATGCGGAGTTTATCCGTCGTCTGTACGATCAAATGACCGAACCTAAATGGGTTATCTCTATGGGTTCATGTGCCAACACGGGCGGGATGTTTAATACCTACGCAACCGTTCAAGGGGTTGATCGTGTTATCCCTGTCGATTTGTATCTCCCGGGGTGTGCTCCACGCCCTGAGACACTTCAGTACGCAGTATTATTGCTACAACAAAAAATTCGACGTGAGAGTGCATCTCGCGCTCAAAAACCAAAAAGGTTGATGTAATGAGAGCTTACACCCCTAAAGACGACGTACAGAAAAAACCCTATTACACCGACCGTTACTGGGTTGCCCCTCAGGTAGCGAAAAGCGATGTCTCTGCAGATGCGGTATTCGCTGCGGATCTCGAAGCGATCAAAGCAAAATTTGAAGTTTTGGATGCCTATATCCAAGTGAAACAAATGGTTGTTGTGATCAATGCAGCGAATAACTTCGGAGTTATTGAACTCATGAAAAATGAGCTTGAGTACAATCAGCTCTCTGAATTATCAGCGATCGACTGGTTGGCGCAAGAGGGAAAATTTGAGATTTTCTACCAAATGCTCAGTATGTCCAAGCGTAAACGTATTCGTGTGAAATGCAAAATTGATGAAAAAGAGTCGATTCAAAGTCTCTCTTCTCTTTTCCGTTCTGCCGACTGGTCTGAGCGTGAGATGTACGATATGTTTGGTGTAGTGGTGAACAACCATCCGTTTATGAAACGTATCTTGATGCCGGATGACTGGGAAGGGTTCCCACTTCGTAAAACCTATCCTCTTCAAGGGGATGAGTTTGCCCAATGGTATGAAGTGGACAAAATTTTCGGAAAAGAAGCACGCGAGATTATCGGGCCTGAAAACCGTGATTCGGCGCGAGTGGATCGCTACGATACCGAGCGGTTTTCGCGTTTGGGTCACGAAGTACCGCGCGGTGCCGACATCTCTCAAGGTGAACCGGATACTCCATTGTGTTACCAAGAGAATGAGGGTGTATTCCTCATCCAAAAATTTGACGCAGAAAAAAGCGTCGTGATCTCTGATCGCGATCGTTAAGGAATTACAGTATGCAACAAGCCAATAGATTACGACCTTTTTTTGAAAATATTACGTTTGACCGCGACGATAATGAACTGATCCTTAACTTCGGGCCTCAACACCCCTCGGCACACGGTCAATTACGTTTAATGCTCCATTTGCAGCAAGAGCAAATCACGAAAGCCCATCCGGATATCGGATATCTTCACCGTGGTATGGAAAAAATGGCGGAGAACATGATCTATAATGAGTTCATGCCGACAACCGACCGTATGGACTATATCGCTTCAAGCTCAAACAACTACGGCTTTGCATTGGCGGTAGAAGAGCTCATCGGGCTTGACGTTCCTCGTCGTGCCAAAGTGATCCGTATGATGCTTTTGGAAACGAATCGCCTTATGTCCCACCTTTTCTGGTTGGCGACGACGGCTCTGGATATCGGGGCTATGACGGTGTTCTTGTTCGCATTCCGTGAACGTGAATACTTGATGGATTTGATCGAAGATTATTGCGGAGCGCGACTAACCCATGCGGCAATCCGTATCGGCGGGGTACCGCTTGATCTCCCTGATAATTTCATTGCGGATTTACGTAAATTCCTCGATAAATTGCCGGAAAACATCAAAGACTACGAAGACCTTCTCGATACCAACCGTATTTGGTTGATGCGTATGGAGAACGTTGGGGTTATCTCTAAAGAGATGGCGCTTAGCTGGGGATGTTCAGGGGTAATGCTCCGTGCTTCAGGCGTTGAGTGGGATATCCGTAAAGAGGAGCCGTATGAACTCTACGACGAAGTGGAGTTCAACGTTCCGGTCTCCGACAAAGGGGACAACTATGCCCGTTATAAACTCTACATGGCAGAGATGCGCGAGTCTGCGAAAATTTTGTATCAAGTGATCGATATGTATGAGGGGACTGGACCTGAGCTCATGGCGCATGCACCGCAATACATCTCGGCACCGAAAATCGACATCATGACCCAAAACTACTCGTTGATGCAGCACTTTGTCCTCGTGACTCAGGGGATGCGTCCTCCGGTAGGAGAGGTTTATGTGGCGACCGAATCACCTAAAGGGGAACTTGGCTATTACATTAACAGCCAAGGGGGAGCTTATCCGTACCGTCTAAAACTCCGTGCGCCGTCATTTTGGCACACCGGAATTTTGACCGACTTACTGCCGGGTCACTACATTCCGGACGTTGTATCTATCATCGGGACGACTAACATCGTCTTCGGTGAAGTAGACCGCTAAAAGGAGCATGCAGTGAAACGTTATGATTTACGTCATTTAAAAGAGAATTTTGCAGGCCGCATGTCCACTATTATCAAAGAAGAAGCGGTGAGCGGTGAAGTATTGATTTTCTTGTTTGAAATCGGTGATTTTACCCCCGTACAGCAATCCGCTGATTTGGTTAAAGAGCTTGGATGTGAGCTCATGAACTCGTTGAAATTCAACGAAGCTGACTGGACCATTGTGGTCAAGAAATAAGGAAACGTAGTGAGTAAAGTCTATTTCTCCACGTGGCGGGGTGAGCAGATCAACAACATCGGCAAAGCTGACGATGCTTGGGAAAATTCTGCTTATAACCTTCCGTTGGAATACAATGAACACGCCCATTCCAAAGCGTTTATCGGTTGGGACGGAGTGGCGCTTTTTAATCCTGATGTGGATGTGGTTCGTCTTGCAACAGAATATGCGGCGCAGTATCAGGTCTATTCCGAAGCGTGCGGACGCTGTGCACCGGGACGATGGGGCGGACGCATTTTGTACGATTTGCTCGATAAAATCGCTCGCGGTGAAGGTGCCGTTTCTGATATGGAACACCTGCGCGAGGTCTCTAAAACGATGCAGGAGACCTCTAAATGTGAGATTGGTAAAACCGTTCCTACTCCATTGCTTGATCTTATGACTCACTTTGAATCAGAATTCATGGCATGTATCGAGAACCAAAAACCGTCCAAGCATTACCATTTGGAAGATACCAGCTATATCGCGAAAATTACCGCTCCGTGTATGGATGCGTGTCCGGCACATGTCGATATTCCGGCGTATATCGAGGGTGTACGCGATTTACGTTTTGATGATTCATTGATGGCGACCCGTCAAACGATGCCGCTTGCCCATACCTGCGGACGTGTCTGTCCTCACCCGTGTGAGAGCGAGTGTCGCCGTACAAACCTTGACGAGCCGATTTCGATCATGGAACTCAAACGTCTGGGTGCCGATTATGAGACCGATCACGGATTTGGATTCTTTCATCCGAGCGAGAAAAAACCTTCCCTCGGTAAAAAAGTAGCCGTTATCGGTGCGGGTCCTGCGGGACTTGCGGGAGCGTATTATTTAGCGCTGGATGGTATCGACGTCGATGTCTATGAAGAGCTTCCGGTTCTCGGCGGTGAAGTAGCGGTCGGAGTTCCGGAATACCGTATGCCGATCGACAAATACAATCAGGATATCGAAGCCGTTCGAAGCCTTGGGGTGAATTTTATCACGAACTCCAAAGTCACCGCTGATATGATGCGCCGTTTTGAGAATGAGTATGATGCAACGCTGGTCGCTACCGGTACCCGTATCTCGAAAAAAGTCTATTGTGACAATGAGCGTCCTGAAATCCAAGGATATTGGGGTGCCATCGACTTTTTGGATAAAGTGAACCTCCAAGTTAAATACGACATCATGGTTCCCGAAGCCGATCAAAAACGTCATATGCTACCGGCGGATTTCGTTGATTTAACCGGTAAAACACTGGTGTGTGTCGGGGGCGGATTTACCTCTATGGACGTTGTCCGCTGTGCAATCCGTGCAAATGCCAAAAAAGTGGTGATGTTGTACCGTCGTGATGAAGCGACAATTATTAAAAATACGACGTATGAAGAGTATCACGAAGCGGTCGAAGAGGGTGTTGAATTTATTTTCCACTCTGCCGTTGCGGCGATGAAGGATGAGAATGATGTTCTCAAATCATTGATCGTTGATCGTTTTGAACTGGTTCCCGATCCGAACGGCGGACGTCCGACATTGGAAAAAGTGGAAGGGGCAAGCTTTGAGATGGAGTGCGATTATCTCATCCCTGCCGTTTCTCAAAGTGCCGATTTGAAACTTCTCCCTGAAGAGTGGGAGATCGAGCGTACCTCATGGGCGACGATCAAAACGAATGGAAAAGATTATATGACCTCACGTAAAGGAATCTTTGCGGCGGGGGATTGTGAATACGGTCCGATGACGATTGTTAATGCCGTCGGTCAGGCCAAGCGTGCCGCATCGGTCATGTCACGCTATGTGCTAAGCGGTGAAATCACTCTAAGTGATGATGAGATTATGGAAGATCACCTCCGTAAACTCAAAGTCTATGATAAAAAAGAGAAAATTCAAGGGTGGCTTCCAGGCTTGCCGCGCCAACACAGTGAAGTGCTCACGGTGGATGAACGGCGCGATAACAATCGTGAAGTGAAATACGGTTTTACACAAGAAGAGGCACTCGCAGAGGCGGAACGCTGTATGCGTTGTTACTATATTGCGATGGTCGCACATTAAGGGGGGATGGATGATTAACTTTACGATTAACAATCAACCCGTAACGGCACAAAAAGGGGAGACTATTCTCCAAGCGGCACGGAAAGCTGGATTTTATATCCCGACGATGTGTTATTTGGAAAAAACAACCCCATGTGCATCATGTCGTTTGTGCGTGGTGGAAACCGATAAAACCGACGGACTGATTCTCAGCTGTCAAACTCCTCCGACCGAGGGGCTAGCCGTTACCATCGATTCGGATCGTTTAAAAACCGAACGAACGAATATTATGCGTCTTTATGATGTGAATCATCCGTTAGAGTGCGGCGTGTGTGACAAATCGGGTGCGTGTGATCTTCAAAATAAAACATTAGAGTTCGGCGTTTCGGCACAGCACTTCAGTGCGAAAGATCAGCTCCGCCACATCGAGCATTGGGGATTGATCAACTACGATCCCTCATTGTGTATTTTATGCGAAAAATGTGTCCACGTCTGTAATGAAATTATCGGTGACGATGCAATTACCCTTCAATTTGGGGGATACAAATCTTCCGTCATACCGAAAAACAGCGATGTTCTCGATTGTACGTTTTGCGGCGAATGCATCGCGGTATGTCCGGTGGGTGCATTGGTCAGTTCGGAATTTCAGTATAGTGCGAATGCATGGGAACTTTCTCAAGTACCTGCTACGTGTGTTCATTGTTCGGCAGGGTGTTCATTGAGCTATGAGGTAAAACACACCTCGACGAGCAACGGAGAAGATCGTATCTACCGTGTTACCAATGATTTTGAACACACGACCCTTTGCGGTGCGGGACGATTCGGTTTTGATTTCGATCACCAAGCCTCTAAAGACGAAGCGGAATTTGCAAAGGCAATCCATGCGATAAAGAGCGCCGAAGCGATTCGTTTCAGTTCACTCATTACCAACGAAGAGGCTTTGATTCTTCAACGCCTCAAAGAAAAAACGGGGCTTAAGCTCTACAACGAAGAAGCACGTGCGTATCAGAGTTTTATGGCGGCTTACAGTTCAATCAGCGGTAAGAGCGGATTCGGCGGAACTCTTGATGCCATTACCCAAAGCGACGGGATCATTGTTCTCGGTGGACGTATCAGCACCGATAATCCGGTCGTCCGTTATGCTGTAACGACGGCAGCACGTCATAGAGGTGCAAAAGTCGTTTATATGCATCCGCTTGAAGATGAACTGCTTCAAAACGTTGTAACCCAGTTTGTGAAATACGAAGTGGGAACTGAAGAGGGTGTCGTTGCCATGTTAGCTTCAACCCTCCTTGAGGGTGCAGATATCAGCGAAGAGAACCGTGAGTATTTCAAAGAACTTGACGAGGGGTATTTGTGCGCTGAGAGCAATGTCGGTGATGAAGAGTTTACGCGAATTGCCCAATCGATGAAGAGAGCGAAACGAAAAACTCTTGTGATCGGAAGCGATGTATTGAACCATAAACGCTCCTCCAATATTGCACGTCTTTGTGCCATGATTGAGACTTATACCGAGTTTTCGGTTGTGGTAATACCTACAAATGTCAATACCGTCGGTGTATCGCTTATCTGTGATTTGGATGTAGATAATGGCAACGGAAATGTTGTCGGTTACAATGCAGCGGGAAGCTACACGATAGGCTCATTCGGGGATGCGATGCTTCCGCTTGCAGCACTCAACAGCCAAGAGGGGACATTCGTCAGTATCAACTATCACGTATTGCCGACCAATGTAGCGGTAGCATTTAAGGGGTACACCCTCAACGACCTTGCAAATGCCCTCGGTGTTAAAGCAGAAAACACCATTGATTACACCATTGAACTGCCTCGTGAAAAAGGATTTGAGAGAAAATCATTCGATGATTTGGGTAATTTCTACAGTGTGTTGGGTGATGATAATCGAGGCTATATGCTCGAAAATTGTGATGTCGACACAAACGGTAAGCTCGAAGAGATTGCCGATTTACCGGAGTTTAACGGAACGGTTGTCTATCGCTGTAATCCGGTGAACCAGTTTAACAGTTATACGGCGCGCACTGAACAGCTTGAAAAAGATACAACTTTACGCGGTTCCGCACAGTTTGCCGCTGCTGCAAAAATCGGTGATGGTGATAAAATTCAAATTGAGTTTGCCGGTAAGACGCAAGAGAGGATTTTTAAACTCGATACTTCATTAAAAGGGACAGTAGCGTTGGTTCCGACATACGATGAAGAATTCGGTGCGCTAAGCGAACAATACCGTTTTGAAAAGGTGAAAATTATGAAGATGGGGAGTGGATCATGAATGAAATCACGATTACCATAGACGGTCGTAGTGTTCAGACGCAAGAGGGTGAATATATCCTCAATGCGGCGCGAGCCAACGGGATATTTATCCCTGCGATTTGCTATCTGACACGATGTTCACCGACATTGGCGTGTCGTATTTGTTTGGTTGAAGCCGATGGCAAGCAAGTCTATGCGTGTAATGCCAAAGCCAAAGAGGGGATGGATATTACGACCACCACACCGAATATTTTGGCAGAGCGCAGAGCCATTATGGAAGTTTACGATGTAAACCATCCTCTAGAGTGCGGCGTGTGCGACCAATCGGGTGAGTGCGAGCTTCAAAACTATACGCTTGAAGTGGGTGTTGATTCACAAACGTATTCGATCAAAGATACCCATAAACCGGCACAAGACTGGGGCTTAATCCACTATGATCCGGCTTTGTGTATTATGTGTGAGCGTTGTATTACCGTCTGTAAAGATATGATCGGGGATGCGGCACTCTCTACCGTTGCACGCGGCTCTGAGGCAATTGAGGCTGAATTTAAAGAGTCTATGCCTAAAGACGCCTACGCGATGTGGAACAAACTCAACAAATCGCTTATTGCTCCAAACGGCGGCGACAGACTTGATTGTACCAACTGCGGTGAGTGTACGTCAGTATGTCCGGTCGGGGCATTGGTGAGCAGTGATTATCAGTACACCTCCAATGCGTGGGAACATACCCAGATCCCTGCAACATGCGCCCATTGTTCGGCAGGGTGCCAGCTCAGCTACGATATCAAACATACCAGTATCACAGATCCTGAGAAGAAAATTTACCGTGTCAAAAATGAGTGGAACTATGTATCCCTCTGCGGTGCTGGGCGTTACGGATACGATTTCGAGAATCGCGATGTGGTTAAAAATGCGGCAGCCTTTGATGCAGCGATTGCAGCCTTTAAAAAAGCCGATACCATCGCATTTACTTCGACGATCACCAACGAAGAGGCATTGATTCTTCAACGTTTGAGCGATAAATACGGCTACAGATTGGTGAATAACGAAGCGCTGGCACTTAAAAAGTTTTTGAGCAGCTACAGCACGATCAGCGGAAAATCACTTTACGGCGGTGATTTGAAACAGGTTCACGAATCGGATTTCGTTGTCTCTATCGGAAGTGCACTCAAAACGGATAACCCGAATGCCCGTTTCGCGATGAACAATGCCCTCTCCATGAACAAAGGGGCAGGGTTGTATTTTCACCCGATTAACGATCCCGTTATCGCCGATATGTCTAAAAACGTGACGCAGTTTAACCATGCACCGATGATGGAAGAGGCGGCTTTGTATTTGATGCTCGATCTTTTCGGGGATAAAGCGGCAATGCCATCAAGTATCACCGAATATTTGGCAACGTTCCATTCGATGAAAACCGTTACGGTTGAAGAGACAGTGGATGAGAAAGTGACCGAAACGGTTGTCAAAAAAGTACTCAACGAAGAGAGCGGCATCGAAGAAGAGGTGAGCGAAGAGGTCACTAAAACCATCAAGAAAAAAATCTCAAAAGAGGTGGAAGTGGATGAAAATAGTCTCTTCGATCTCGTGAGCGCTCCGAGCGGATTTGCCGATACCCTTACCAAATATTTGGCGAAAAAAGAGATGTTTAGCCTGATGGTGGGACCTGATTTGTATACCCATCCACATTCTGAGAATTGTGCACGTCTTGTGGCATTGATTGAAAAATACACACCGTTTAGTGTCACAATGATCCCGAATCTCTCCAATACTCTCGGTGTTGCGATGATATGTGACCTTGAAAATACACGTGGAAGTTACACTATCGGTTACAACACAGCAGGTGATTTCACCCTCAGTGCAATGGGCGGCGGCGATTTGGATATGCCGTCTCTGAATCAGCAAGAGGGGACATTACTCAGCATCGATAAACGGGTGAATCCGACCAATGCCGCACTCGGTTACGGCGGATATGTTCTGAATGATTTAGCTAATGCTCTTGGCGTAAACTCGAAATTCACTGTTGATTATACGGCGCAGCTTCCTGAAAATAGAGGATTCAAGGCAATGGCATTTGATACCCTTCCGAACCATTTCACCAATACCGGCGAAGAGATTCGCGGATACCTGCTAGAGAATATCGCAGTACATGTCAGCGGAGATGAAAGCGTAACACCGTTTAATGCAGATTCGGCAATCACGGATAAAGTGGTTTACTTGGCAAATCCGGTACTCCAATTTTCACCGTTTACGGCAATGTCACACCAGCTTAAAGGCTCGGGTGGTTTATACGTATCTGCTTCAGCTATGGAAAGCAACGGATGGAATGAAGGAGACATGGTGAGGGTTAAAACCGCACGCGGTGAGCTAAGCGTTAGCGTTATCACAGACGGTAAAATCGAGGGAGACATTTCGTATCTTCCGACATTTGATACCGCTATCAATTCTGAGGCACTGTTTGACGGTTACCGTTTTACGTGCGTATCAATTCAAAAGGTGTAAAGCATGGATGTAGCATTCATTATAGAGACGATCGTTAAAATCGTTGTCATCTTGTTAATTTTCTCTGCGCTTGCGGGTCTTGGAACCTACTTTGAGCGTAAGGTGCTGGCGTTTATGCAACGCCGTCTTGGACCGATGCATGTTGGGCCGTTCGGTTTGCTTCAAGTTGCGGCGGATGGGATTAAACTCTTTACCAAAGAGGATATTATCCCTCAAAACGTTGTGAAGCCGATTTTTAAAATTGCTCCAGTTATTACAGCAGCAACGGCATTTATGGCCTCTGCTGCGATTCCGTTTTGGCCTCAGTTTACGGTATTCGGATACACAGTGCATCCGATTGTCGCTGATATCAATGTCGGTATCCTCTACGTTTTAGGGGTAATGGCCATCGGATTGTACGGACCGCTTCTTGGGGGTATGGCATCGGCGAACAAATGGTCGTTGATCTCTGCTGCCCGTAGTGCCGCCATCTTCATTTCGTATGAGGTTATTTCGGGATTATCGCTATTGGCACCCCTTATGATGGTGGGGTCATTGTCGTTAATTGACATTAATAACTACCAAGCGGGTGGAATCGGCAATTGGATCGTATGGTCACAACCGGTAGCGTTTATCCTTTTCTGGATTGCCGCTTTTGCTGAGACGGGACGTACACCGTTCCATCTTGTTGCGAACGACCACGAAATCATCGACGGTTTCGGTACGGAGTATTCGGGTATGCGTTGGGGACTTTTCTTCATCGGTGAATACGCCAATATGTTCTTCATCTCGTTTGTAATCGCCATCATTTTCTTGGGCGGTTTTGGTGACGGTACGATTGCCGGGGCTATTCAGCTTCTGTTAAAAGTAGCGTTTTTCTTTTTCTTTTTCCTATGGACACGCGCTGCATGGCCGGATGTCCGACCTGACCAATTGATGTGGTTGTGTTGGAAAGTATTAATGCCGATTGCGGTGATCAACATTGTGATCACCGGTATCGTGATGATGTTCTAAGGAGGTTGGGTTATGCATCATGAAGAACCATTTACGAATCGTAACGTGAGCGAGTCATCTGCTTACTATTACGTCGATATCGAAACCTATCCGACTGAAGGATGGGATAAATTTAAGCAGGTTGTTAAACGTACGTTCAACGGAGAACTCTTTGTAGGTCTTTGGGTTGTACTACGTGAGATGATTAAATTCGATATTCACACGCTTCAATACCCGCTTGAAAAACTCCCGATCGGGCCGCGTTACCGTGCGGTACACAAACTATTACGTTTGTGGGAATCGGGATATGAGCGTTGTATCGGATGCGGATTGTGCGAAAAAATTTGTATCTCCGATTGTATCCGTATGGACACCCGTATCGATGAGAACAGCCGTAAAGAGGTTACCGAGTACAGTATTAATCTCGGGCGTTGTATTTTTTGCGGCTACTGTGCCGAAGTATGTCCGGAACTCGCGATCGTTCATGGCGGACGTTACGAGAATGCTTCAGAACAACGTGCCCATTTCGTCATTAAAGACGATATGCTGACTCCGCTTGATCTTTTAAAAGCGGGTGAACAAGCAGAATACCCAGGCTTCGGAGCCATTATCCCAGGAAGCGACGCGTCGGTCAAAAAGACCCCGTTGGCGTATTAAGGAGTCAAAGTATGTTTGAAGCAATCGCTTTTTATCTGTTTGCGGCCCTCACAATCGTGATGTTTACTATCACCGTTATGACGAGCCAAGCGCTGTATGCGATTACCGCAATGGCGGCAGGGATGATTTTCATCTCCGCATTTTTCTTTATTTTGGGTGCCGACTTTTTGGGTGCGATCCAAATCATCGTCTATACCGGTGCGGTAATGGCGTTGTATGCCTTCGGTATGATGTTCTTCGATACAACGCGTGATGTTGTTGAAAAACGGACCAATCCTCAGATCGTTTTTGTTCTTGGGGTCTTGGCAGCAGTCATGGTAGTAGCAATTTTCGTTGCACCGATCGTATCCAATAATATTCAAGCCCTCTACCCGATCCAAGAAGGAGTCGGTAACTCACAAGCGGTAGGTATGGTTCTTTTTACAAAATACCTGGTTCCGTTTGAGCTTGCAGCCGTTATGTTGCTTGTTTCGATGATCGGCGGAATTATTTTAGCCGGTAAAAAAATGGACAAATCGTTAACCTTGATGGCAGAAGAAGATATCAGCACGATGGATGACGGTTTTGAACCACAAGCAGGGGGACACTAATGGAAATTACATTATCCCATTATCTTGTATTATCCACTATTTTATTTGCTATCGGTTTGGTCGGGGTTATGCGCCGTAAAAATCTTTTGATGCTCTTTTTTGCAACCGAAATTTTGCTTAATGCAACCAACATCGCATTTGCGGCGATCTCTCACTATATCGGCGATTTGAGCGGACAAATGTTTGCATTTTTCATTATTGCGATTGCGGCATCGGAAGTAGCGATCGGGTTGGGTCTCCTCATCGTATGGTACAAACGTACCGGTAAGATCGACCTAGATCAAATGAATTCAATGCGAGGATAGGCTATGGAACTTTATTTATATATTGCACTCTTTGCTCCGCTGGTAGGGTCGCTTTACGCTGCTCTTTTCGGTGGATCACCTAAATCGCAGCATGTCGGTATTGTGGCATCGGGATTACTCTTTACCTCGTTTGTGAGCAGTGCACTTTTGCTCTCTTACGTATTGGGCGGTCACACTGTTCATGTCGAGATGATGACATGGATAGCAACGGGGGATCTTTATATTCCGTTTGGATTTGTCGTTGATCAAGTGAGTGTTGTGATGATGATGGTCGTTACCATCGTCTCCACAGTTGTTCATATCTACTCTATCGGGTATATGGATCATGACAAAGGATTCAACCGTTTCTTCTCATGGCTTTCGGCATTCGTTTTCTCGATGATGGTACTCGTTATGAGTGACAACTTCGCAGGACTCTTTATCGGATGGGAAGGGGTCGGTCTTTGTTCATGGGGACTCATCGGTTTTTGGTATCACAAAGAGTCGGCGACATGGGCGGCAAACGAAGCGTTCATTATGAACCGTATCGCCGACCTTGGTATGTTGATCGGTATCTTCTTGTTGTACTGGAATACGGGTTCACTTCAATACGACGTCGTGTTTGCTGAAATCGGAAACCTTCCGTTAGTGGTTACAACGTGGATCGGTATTTTCCTCTTTATCGGTGCAATGGGTAAATCGGCGCAGTTTCCGCTCCATACATGGCTTGCCGATGCGATGGAAGGCCCAACACCTGTCTCTGCGTTGATTCACGCGGCGACGATGGTTACCGCTGGGGTTTATCTGGTCGTTCGTGCCAATCCGATTTATGATTTGATTCCTAATGTCGGGATCTTTATCGCAAGTCTCGGTGCATTTGTAGCATTGTTTGCCGCTTCTATGGCACTCGTAAATCGTGATATGAAACGTATCATTGCTTACTCTACCCTCTCGCAGCTGGGATATATGTTCGTAGCGGCTGGGCTGGGTGCGTACTGGGTAGCGTTATTTCACCTTATGGCGCACGCATTTTTCAAAGCACTCCTTTTCCTCGGTGCGGGTAACGTGATGCACGCGATGCACGATGAACTTGATCCGTTCAAAATGGGTGGCTTGCGCAAAGTGATGAAAGGGACGTTTATCATGATGACCCTTGCCTCCGTTGCATTAGCAGGTATCTATCCGTTTGCCGGATTCTTCTCAAAAGATCTGATCTTAGAGGTCGGGTTTGTTGAACACCATTATGTTATCTATACTGTCTTGTTGTTGACTGCCGGTCTGACGGCATTCTATTCATTCCGTCTTGTCGCGTTAATCTTCCACGGGGAAGAACGTTATAAACTTTTCGGTATTCATCCGCATGAGGCATACAAATTTATGTTGGTTGCGATGTCACCGCTTTTGGTATTGGCGATCATTGCCGGTTCATTTAAAATGACCTATTATCAATTGGTTACCTCATTGCTTCCATCGACTCAATACCATGTTCATGGTGAAATGACTTATTGGATTATGACGATCGGAACACAGTTGTTTGTAATTGCCGCTATTGTGTTTGCGTATAAAAAATACAGCAACTGGAACAGTGTTCCGGATGGCTCTTCCAAACTGGAAAATAGTTTTGGCTATAAACTACTCTGGAATCAATATTACATTCCAAAATTTTATGATGAAGTGTTTTCTAAACCGTATTTGGAACTCTCTAAAATCGCATGGAAACAGATCGATCTTAAAATCGTTGATGCAACGGTCGATGGAATCGCAAATATCATCTACAAAACGGGTGAGAATACACGCGATATCCAAAATGGAAATCTCTCCACGATGCTTCGTTGGATGGTTATCGGCTTAGTCGTTTTAATAACACTAGCCGTTGCCTTTACCGTCGGATACAACGCGGTTGGCGCTTAAGGAGTAATGATGATAGATCATATTTTAACACTTTTAATTTTCTTTCCGGCATTGGCTGCAATGCTCGGATTTGTCGTCACAAAGGACAGTATGAGAGCGTACGGAATTGCCGTAGCATTCATTGAATTTGTCCTCTCTTTGTGGTTGTGGTATGCGTACGATCCGATGATTTCGGGGATGCAGTTTATGGAGTCAATGCCGTTAATTCCGCAGTTTGGTATTAATTACCTCTTAGGTGTCGATGGTATTTCGCTTTTCATTATTATTCTTTCAACTTTTTTCACGTTGATCGGTATTGCGTCATTGACCGAAACACGCCGTATTAAAGATTTAATTATTACGTTGTTATTTCTTGAGATGACGATGGTCGGTGTATTCGCAGCACTTGATGCTATCGTGTTTTACGTATTTTGGGAACTCTCTCTTGTACCGATGCTCTATATCATCGGAGCATGGGGCGGGCCTCTTCGTATTTATGCGTCGATCAAATTTTTCCTTTACACCTTTACAGGTTCATTGGTTATGCTTGTTGGTATGCTCTTTATGGCCTATTTCTATTATCAAGCAACAGGACAGTGGAGCTTCTCGATCCTTGAGTGGTACCGTTTGATTTTGCCGGAAAATTTCCAGCTGTGGTTATTTGTAGCATTTTTCTTGGGCTTTGCGATCAAAGTTCCGATGTTCCCGTTCCATACCTGGTTACCGTACGCTCACGGACAGGCACCGACCATCGGTTCGGTTATTTTGGCGGCGATTTTGCTTAAAATGGGAACCTATGCATTTGTCCGTTTCTCATTGCCGTTGTTTCCGGATGCATCAGTGTTTTTCATGTTCCCGATCGCTATTATCGCTATCATCATGATTATTTATACGGCGATGGTAGCCTATGCGCAAGAGGATATTAAACAAGTCGTAGCGTATAGCTCCGTTTCTCACATGGGGGTTATTATCCTCGGAACGTTCGCTTTGAACGTTGAGGGTGTCAGCGGTTCGGTATTCCTGATGCTAGCACACGGTGTTGTATCGGGGGCGCTGTTCTTGCTTGTCGGCGTTATCTATGATCGCCGTCATACAAAATTAATGTCTGAATTCGGCGGGCTTGCATCGGTTATGCCGCGTTATGCGACGATTTTCGGAATTATGATGATGGCATCGGTTGGCTTGCCTCTTACGATCAATTTCGTCGGAGAATTTTTGTCTCTTTTAGGTTTTTATAAACAATCACACATGTTAACACTGACTGCCGGAGTCGCGATTATTGTCGGAGCTATTTATATGCTTGCGGCCTATAAAAAGATGTTCTTTGGCACCGTAATGAATGAAAAAAATAAAAATCTCAAAGATTTGAATAGAACAGAGTACTTAGGACTTATTCCTCTTGTTATTGTTGCTATTTGGTTAGGGGTTTATCCGAAACCGGTATTAGAGCCGATTAACAACAGTGTTGAATCGGTCATTCAGTTGATGCACGATAAAGCGCAAAGCCAAGAGGCAAAAGCGCGTATTCCTGATCTCTCAGGCAAAAATGAGATTATTCCAATGCAGGAGGCGCACTAATGTTGGAGCCGATTAATGTTTCACTAGCGTCGCTCAATTTAGCGACCTTAGCTCCGATGCTGATAGCCATCGTCGGTGCGTTGGCAATTTTGGTGATCGATATGGTGAAAGGGGGATTGCATAAATCATTATACGTGATGATCAGTCTCCTTTTCTTGCTCCTTGATTTGGGAGCATTGGTCGATTTTGCCGGTCTATTTATGAAAAACGGAACCGTATTAGGGTTCTTTGATGTCATGTTGATGGATGGGATCGCAATTTTGTCCCAAATTATCATCGTTGCGGGTTCGATGCTCTTCATCCCGTTGGCATTGACCTCTAAACGTTTCCATGAGTATAACTATCCGGAATATTTTGCTCTTTTCTTGTTTATGATTGCAGGGTTCCAATTTATGGTAGCTACCGATAACCTTATCTTGATCTTTGTCGGTCTTGAGACGGCATCATTGGCACTGTATACTCTTATCGCATTGCATAATCGTAAAAAATCGTTTGAAGCGGCAGTGAAGTATTTTACAATGGGTGCTTTAGCGGCAGGTTTTTATGCATTCGGATCGATGATTTTGTATGCGATCAGCGGCTCGGTTGAGATTAACCAAATTGCTACTGTATTGGCGGAAGATCATTACAGCAATATCGGTTATGTCCTTGTATCCATGGCGTTTATGATAGCGGCATTCGGATTTAAACTCTCTATGGTTCCGTTTCATACATGGACACCTGACGTGTATGAGGGCTCATCCGCAGCATTGGCCGGATATATGTCTATCGTTCCGAAAATCGCAGGATTTGTCGTCGCAATGAGGCTGTTTGAATTTTTGGTTCATAGCGGTGTCGTATGGCTCCAAGTGATCCTCTATATCGGTGTGGTTGTTACGATGACGGCATCCAATATTTGGGCATTGGTACAAACCGATGTTAAGCGTATGTTGGCTTACAGTTCGATCTCGCATGCCGGTTTTGTCATGGCCGCTATTTTGATCGGTACGACGCAAGCCAATACGGGACTTTTCTTGTATTGGGCTCTCTTTAGCTTTACCAATTTGGGAGCCTTTACGATGCTATGGGTCAACCGTCAAAAAAATCTTTTGCCGGGACAAAGTTCGGATCATCCGTATGAAAAATTCTCAGGTATGGTAAAAACAATGCCGATGGCTGCGGTCATGATGGCACTGTTTATGCTTTCACTTGCAGGGATTCCTCCTTTTGGTTTATTTTGGGGCAAAATATATATGATCGGTTCTGCCGTCAGTGCCGGTTATACGGTCTTAGCTCTCATTATGGCGCTTAACTCTGCAATCGCGGGATATTACTACCTTAAACTGATCGTTTTCATGTTTATGAAAGAGCCGATGGTGGGATACGATCAATTCTATTTTATGAATGCATCACTCTCCCTTAAAACCATTATCGGTATTGCGGCAGTCGGAACGATATTCGCCGTCTTTACTGTAAACCCTCTCTTGGAAGTTATTACGCTATTCGTGTATAATAGCGGTTATTAAAAGGAAAGAAAAAGGGGGAAGGCTTGAGATACTGGATCGCACTATCTCTTTGTCTTCCCCTGTTTGGCTTGGAACTATCCCTTCAAAGCGGTAAAGAGGAGGGAGAAAAGTTCAGTATTCTTCATCTCCGCCACACTGCCCCTTTTGTATGTCAGGCAACAAACAATGAATTCGGTGAGACACGTCGCGTTGATTGCCGTTTTTCAACTGCTCCAAAACAATCTTTATCCCCTATTGACAATGGACTTTTAAGCGTTAGTGCCTCTTCAACACCCAAAGGGTACACAATAACCATCATCCCTAAATCAAAGATGATGCTGGTGCCGGAAATGTTTGACCTCTCCAAAGAGTCGCAGACGTATCAAAGCGACGTGAAAAAAGCGCGACACTGGAATGTTGTCGGATATACTAAAACACTTCCACTGATGAATCTTTCTACCCCTTCTGCATTATCCATTAATTTTCCAGTTAAAGTGCAAAAAAACGTCCCACCTTATGTCGGCGGACTTGATTTAAAAGGGAACCCCATCAAAATTAGACGGGTACAGGATGTAACCGACTATATGGAGATGAAAAAAGCATATGCCGCAAATGATTATCATAAAGTGATCGATCGTGCAAAAAATACCCTTCAAGAGTATCCCAATACCGTCTTTAAAAATGAATTGATACTTTATCAAATCCGTTCCTACCATCAGCTTGGAGAATATGAAAAGCTTCTTGAATTATCTAAGAAATTTTTACGCGAATACTCTGCGGATACAAGTGTCGCCGAAGTATTGGCATACACGGCAAATGCCTATAGCAAAATAGGGCAAATACTTGATGCCGATTACTTTTTTGATCGACTTTTTGATGAGCAAATCGATAGTCCGTTTGCGGCACAGGGGATGATTTTTAAAGCCGAGCAGTCAGAGTCTTCCGGAGATTTGAAAAAAGCAATGATGTTTTATCAAAAAGCACTTGCATCGACATCGGATATGGCGGTTGCGTCCAAAGCGGCATTTAAATTGGCTCAACTTGAAATGCTCGAGGGTAATACCAAAAAGTCGGCAGAGTACATTGATAAGATAGCGACTGTTAATCCTAACTATTTCAGTGAAGTCTACGATCATGCAATGGAAATAGCAGATGCATTTGTGAATCGGAAGGATCCCAAAACGGCTGCCCGTATTACTGAAGCTTTATTGAACAATACCGATAAAAAATTGGATAAGCACCAATTACTATTGAAAAACCTTGGAATGCAACTGGCGAAAGCGGGCAAACGAAATGAAGCGCTCAAACGGTTTAATGAATACCTTGAAACCTATAAATACGGTGAATTTGTTGAAGAGATCCGACGGGCTAAAGACGGTTTGTTTTTTGAAGAGGGTGACAACAATACGACCAAAGAGATTAAAAAATACAACGATTTGATTGAACGCTACGGAAATGACAGTGTCGGACGAAAAGCGTTGTACAAAAAAGCGCAACTTTTATTAAAAGAGAAAAAATACAAAGAGATATTGGACATCGAGAGTGATCTTTATCGTTTGGATTCTGCTGAGTACCCTGAGACGAATGCCATTATTTCAAAAAGTGCGATCGGGTTAGAAAAAGTCCATTTAAAAGAGGGAAAATGTACGGAGGCTATGAAGCTTCAGAAGATGTATAAAATAAAACTTCTTCCCGAATGGGATGAGGCATTGTTTAATTGTGCCCTCAAAACAACCCAATATGAAAATGCCAAAAAAATAGCTCAAAGACATCTCAAATCAAAATCAATCCAAGAGCGTCAAGTTTGGCTTTTGCGCATGGTAAAAACACAATTTGGTCTTGGAGATTACAAGGGGGCGATCAAGGGTGGAAATGAGTTAATTACCCTCTTAGCTGCCGAAAAAAATCCACCTCTCAATGATATCTACCGTACTATGTTTGACGCCGCACAGAGAGTGGGAGACGGTGAGGGGATGATTCGTCATATCAAATCGATTGAAGCGTCCTACCCGAATGCTTTTAAAGATATTGAACGCTATACTCAAATGGTAAGCTTGGGTCTGAAACGTAAAGATGAAGCCCTCACACAGACCTATGCCCGCAAAGTTATGGTGTTGCAAGAGCGGACTAAAACCTATACCCAAAGCCCTTATATTGAGTTCACGTTGGCAGAATCGTATCAAAACTTAGGAAAAGACGGCGATGCATTAAAAGTGCTAAGAGCATTAAACGCTCGTAAAATGACCAATGAAAAACGTTCTCGTCAGCAGTATTTGATCGGAGCTATTGAGCAAAAATTGGGGAATAAACGCCAAGCCAGAGAGGCATTTAATGCCAGTATCAAAGCCGATCAAAACTCCGCGTGGGGCAAATTAGCTAAAGATGCATTAGCACTATTTTAAAAGAGTGATCGCAGCCTTGTAGAGTTCATCTGCTGTACCGCTTGCACTCAATTCAAACTGATGGGCATTAAAGGTTTGTTGCCGTTTGGCCAACTGAGCGGTATGGGTTGCAATGTGCTCAATCAGCTCCGATTTTGTAACTTTAGCGTCTAAATACTCTAACGTCTCGATAATTCCAATCGCTTTCATGCTGTTGGGACTTCTTCCATAAAGTCGTTCCAACTCGGCTACTTCATCGATCAAACCGGAATCTGCCATTTTTTGCGTTCGCATCGAAATACGTTGGCGTAAAATATCGCGATCAACGTGTAAATTGAGTATCGGACACTCTGCGATAATGGGAGTGGGGGGATTATTTCTAAACCATTCAGATGGGGCAACACCGGCTTCGAGATAGATGAGGAGCATTTTTTCGATTCGATAAGCATCTGTCGGAGCGATTTTATCCATCGTGATCGGATCAATACCATTCAAAAGACGATAGCATTTATCCAAATCATGGAGCATGTTCTTTGTTTGATAAAGGGTATCGGGAGAATAATTTGGAATTGGCGAGAGCCCTTCAATCATACTTTTGAGATAAAAACTGCTTCCGCCGACAATAATAATATTTTTGTCTTCAGCTAAAGCTTTTTCACGAAGGCGGCGGTATTCGTCGATAAAGGTTATGACACTAGCGTTCTCATCCGGACGGAGCCGATCGATCCCAAAATGCTCTAGGGAAGCGAGTTCGGTTTTAGAAGGTTTAGCAGAGGCTATGTCGATCTCCTGATAGATACTGAGTGAATCAATTGATAATATAAGGGCATTATTCTCTAGTGCAAGGGTTAAAGCGAGATCGCTTTTTCCGGAAGCAGTGGAACCGATGAGTGCAATTTGTTTCATTAGCGTTATTATACCCGCACCCTTAAAGAGTTTTTACGATAAAATAAAGAGATTATGATTGAAAAGGGCTTGTGTGAAACGATTGGCGAGAAGATTACAAAATTTCAATGAGCTGGTGATGTTTCAGCACAGCGTCTTTTCCCTCCCTTTTATTTTTATTGCGATGATTGTTGCGTCCAATGGATGGTTCGGGTTTAAACTCCTTATTTTAGGAGCGTTAGCGGCGATCAGCGCCCGCAACGCTGCCATGGGATTTAATCGTTACGTCGATCGCGCTTTCGATATTCATAACCCCCGCACGGCAGGACGACCGAGTGTCGATGGCCGTTTAGATGGCTCTTCCATCGCCATTTTTACTGCGGTCAATGCGTTAGTATTTATGGCCGTTGCCTATTTTATCAACGATCTGGCATTTTATCTGAGTCTCCCTGTTCTTGTTGTACTCCTCAGCTATTCGTATTTCAAGCGGTTTAGTTCAATGGCACATATTGTTTTGGGGATATCGTTGGGTCTTGCACCGATGGCAGGGGCAATAGCGGTATTGGGGGCTGTGCCGTTATGGTCACTGCTGCTCAGTATCGGAGTTGTGTTTTGGGTAGCGGGATTTGATCTGCTTTATTCGCTGCAAGATATGGAGTTTGATAAAATAAACGGGCTCCACTCTATCCCCTCTCGATTTGGTGCTAGAGCGACGCTCAAAATTTCGTTGCTGTTTCATATGCTAACTATTTTGTTTTGGGGATGGTTTGTAAACGAGGCGGGACTGGGGATATTCGCTAGTGCTGCCGTTGTGTTTTCAGCCCTGATGCTGACGTATGAGCACTATTTGGTACGACGTGATTTTACAAAAATTGATCGGGCATTTTTTACGGTGAACGGCTATTTGGGATTTGTTTTTATAGGATTGATTATTTTAGATAAGGTGAGTCTATGAGTGATGTACGATTGATTGAAGCTCCGTTGGATATCGGATTTGAAATAGAAAATGTTAATTCGGTCGAATTTGAGCGAGAATATATTCAATTAAGTGAAGCGGACAATGATGCAATCGCCCAGTGGCTCCGAAATGCAAAAGGGAAAGGGGAGATGGGCGATAGCGATGGAATTGTCGTCCAATTGCTGGTAGAACTTTATCGTAAAATTGATCGCTTAGAGCAGGCATTGCTTCACACCGCCCCGAAGAGAATTCCGCTGTCAAATAACGCTAAGATAGGACGAATAGGGTATGAGTATTTTGAGCTTCTTGAACCGCAATTGGTAAGTGGGACCTATTACTATGGGCGACTTGAAATGCCGGTTCATCCTATGAGAGAAGCGGGATTTTATTTTGAGGCCCAAAGTCCTACATTAGCTAAAATTGTCCGGATGCATCAGAAAGATATCAATGAATGGGGAATCTATATGATGGCACGTGAGCGGGCAATCATTCGTCACCTAAAGGGGTATGAATGAATTATACCATTGAGATAGCACTTATTGCTCTGGCGGTTATGGTTGTGGGGCTTATCTACTATGTTATTACGAAAGAGGGGGAAGTCTCCTCTCAAATCCGTTCTATTGCAAAAGCGGTCGATGATCTGCACCGTGAGCTTTTTGTAATGGACAAACGGCTGAAGCAAGAGCTGGAAATCATTACATCACTTCAAGAGAGTGTTCCTCGTGAACAAACATCACTCCACGCCGAACTCGGTCGTGAGGTTAATGAACTTTCTGTCCCGATTTTGGAATCGTTGACCCATATTGAAGAGAGCTTTAGCGGGTACAAGGAAAAAACGGAAAATCGTTTGCGCTACCTCGAAGAGCGGATACGAAATCTATCTCTTCCCACCTCGATCAGCGGGCTAGATGATGAGAAAGTCATTAGCCGTTACAATCAGGGGATAGAAATCGATACAATCGCCAAAGAACTTCGTTTATCGAAAGCAGAAGTAGAATTCGTCCTTAAAATTAACCAACTCAGATAGTTATAAGCTTTATCAGCTATAATTTCGTTCTCTTTAAAAGATGCGTCCGTAGCTCAGCTGGATAGAGCACCGGTTTGCGGTACCGGCGGTCAGGGATTCGAATTCCTTCGGGCGCACCATCTTTCAAAATTCCTCATTTCTACATTCATCCGTTAAATCAACTAAACTAATAGAAAAATTTTATCTATTAACAAACAACTAAACTATTTCAAGGTAAAGTTTAAAACCATTACTTATTACACTAGGACAAAGTATGTCGGATATAGAAATAGCTCAAAATGCCAAAATGAAACCTATTGTAAATTTGGTAAAAGAGAGCTATGGAATTCCTTTTGAACACTTAGACCCGTATGGGCACTATAAAGCGAAGCTCTCTTTAGAATATGTTGACACTCTTTCTCATCAGGTAGAAGAGGGGAAGCTAATCCTCGTTTCCGCTATCAGCCCGACTCCGGCAGGAGAAGGAAAAACTACTACTACCGTGGGACTTGGCGATGCCATGAACCGTTTGGGTAAAAAAACGATTATATGTTTGCGTGAACCTTCTTTGGGCCCATGTTTCGGCTTAAAAGGTGGGGCGGCAGGAGGCGGATACTCCCAAGTTGTTCCTATGGAAGATATTAACCTTCATTTTACAGGTGATTTTCATGCTATAGCTGTAGCACACAACCTGTTAGCTGCGATGATTGATAACCACATCCATCACGGTAATGCTTTAGGGATAGATTCACGTCGTATCAAATGGAAGCGTGTCGTTGATATGAATGATCGTGCATTGCGTGAAATTACGATAGGGCATGGAGGCTCTTCAAACGGTTATTTACGTGAAGACGGCTTTGATATTGTTGTAGCTTCTGAAGTGATGGCAATTTTGTGCTTGGCTGTCAATCGGGCAGATTTAAAAGAGCGTTTAGGACGCATTATAATTGCCTATAAATCGGATAAATCAACTCCGATATATGCCAGCGATTTAAAAGCACATGGCGCGATGGCAGCCGTTTTAAAAGATGCCATTAAACCGAATCTGGTACAAACCTTGGAAAATAATATCGCTATTGTACATGGCGGACCATTTGCTAATATCGCACATGGGTGCAACTCTGTTATCGCCACTAAAACAGCTTTAAAACTGGCGGACTATGTGGTAACGGAAGCAGGATTCGGAGCAGATTTAGGGGCGGAAAAATTTTTGAATATTAAATGCCGTAGTGCAAAGTTAGCCCCTTCGGCTGTAGTATTGGTCGCTACGATTCGTGCCTTGAAATTTCATGGCGGTATTGAACTAGATCATCTGAATCAAGAAAATTTAGGAGCATTAGAGGCTGGATTTGCAAATTTGGAACGTCATATATCCAATATAAAGATTCACTATGGATTGCCGGCTGTCGTGTGTGTTAACCACTTTACCTTTGATTCAGATGCTGAAACTGCTCTATTGCAAGAGAAATGTGAATCGTTGGGTGTTAAATGTATTGTTTCCAAACACTGGGCTGAGGGAGGAAAAGGTGCCGAAGCGTTGGCACAAGAAGTATTGGATGTCGTCGATAATTATTCGGAAGGGTTTAATTATTTATACGATAATGCATTGCCTTTATGGGATAAAATCAAAACGGTTGCTACTAAAATATATGGCGCTGAAGGTATAACGGCCAGTGCGAGTATTCGCAATGAAATTGAAAGGCTTCAGCAGCATTATGGAGAGTTACCTATTTGTATGGCAAAAACGCAAATGTCGTTTTCTACAGATGCTAGTTTAAGAGGGGCACCTGAAGGGCATACAGTTGAAATAAGCGGCATTAAGCTGGAAAACGGTGCAGGGTTTATCGTTGCAATTGCCGGTAATATGATGACGATGCCGGGTTTACCGAAAGTGCCGACGGCAGAATATATTGATATTGATAATGATGGGGTTATTACCGGACTTTTCTAAAACAAATCCATTTTAGATATACCCTTTCACTTTTCCCCATAACAATCCAAGATACTCATGAAATGCATTTTCAGATATTGCCAACCCCGATGTTGATGGAAATTGCCATAACGATTCTTCTTTTTTAACTTTAAAATCTGTCGGAGCTTCTGTAACATTGATACCGTTTTGTCTAAACAGTAATGATGCACGTACCATATGCGATGCGGATGTCACTAATATAAGAGGTTTTTTCCCTACGATTTTTTTGACGGCGATCGCTTCATCCTGTGTATCTTTCGGTGACTCTAGAATCATAATATCTTTAGGATCAACTCCCAATGCCATAGCCATTTGAGCATTTTTACGAGCATTACTGATTGGATCATCGCCTCCGTATCCGCTGAAAATAAGTTTCATATTCGGATAACTTTTATAAAGTATGACCCCCTCATTGATACGTGCGAGAGATACAAGAGCTAGCTCGGAGGAGAGAGGGAGATTCGGATTTGTGGTATGACCGTTTCCCAAAACATGGATGTAGTGAGGATGAACAGAAGTTAAGTTTACTTTCGGATAAGCGTTTTCGAGCGGTTGTAGTAACAGTGCTGAAAAAGGGGGATAGGATAAAAGGGTTATCCAAGCAAAAGCAAAGAGGAAAAATTTTTTGGCTCGGGAGTAATACCCTCGGTACCAAAGATAGATTCCGATCCCTATTGCTATAAAAAAGAGAGGAAAAGGCATAAGAACGGAGGATATAGCCTTTTTAATTACAAACATGCAGTCTGCTCTGCAGATTATGCTTTATTTTTGCGTGCGGTAATCTCACCCAAAAAGCTTTCTAAATCGTATTTAACACGGTATTGCGGTGTCAAAATATGAACGAGAATATCTCCTAAATCGATAGCGACCCAATCACCGCTCTCATCAACATATAAAAATTGCTCATCAGGCTTAAGCCCTTTTTTAAGGTGATCAAGGAGTGCTATCGTATGGCGCTCTCCCAAAGATGATGCGAGAATAACGTAATCGGCGAAATAATCACCGCCTTGAAGATCGAATACTTCGATAGCTTCAGCTTTATTTTGATCGAGAATTGCACTGATCTTTTCAATTCGTGGGTTCACTGGTGTTCCTTGTAGTATGTAATAATTTTTTTTTCGATGTTCGGTTCCAATCCTAAAGAGGAGAAAGAGGTGCGAATATCGGTTGAACTGATCGGTACGTCGATATTGAGCCGAATCATGTTCTGAGGGATTTCTCGACCCTCGCGCGTCGCGACGACCCAATGGACCATCGCGTTTAATTCATAAAAGCAGTGCCATGAAGACAACTTTTCAAGATTATCTGCTCCAATGATGAGGTAAAGTTCATCACACACAGGTGCATAATGTTTGACCGTTTCAATCGTGTAGACACTGCGCTGCTGTGCGATTTCAAAATCGCTGATCTCAACTTTTTCATAGGGGCTGAAAATTTCCCTCAGCCACTCATACCGTATCGTCCCCTCTACAGCGGCAAAAGGTTTGAATGGATTGCGCGATGCAGGGACGATTATAAGCTTATCAATGCTCAAAACTTCTAAAGCTTTCAATACCACAGCAACGTGTCCGGCATGCGGCGGATCGAAAGTTCCGCCATAGAGTGCAAGCTTCATAAGCCTTAACTTCTTTTAATCGAAATTATAACCGATTTTTGGTAAAATAGCCCCTTATATTTGTGGTTAGGATTAGGTAATGGCGTTGAAGATTGCACTAAACGGGTTTGGACGTATCGGACGTTGTGTTACCCGTCTCATCGCTATGCGTAATGATGTCGAACTTGTCGCTATTAATGACATGGCATCGATGGATATGATTCTTTATCTGTTGCAAAATGATTCTGTACATGGTTCGTTCACGGTTGATGCCGCAATAATAGATAATGAGTATCTCCAAATCGGAAAAAATAAAGTTCGTGTATTGTGTGAAAAAGATCCTGAAAATGTCAATTTCGGTGTACTAGGGGCAGATGTTGTTTTTGAGTGCAGTGGCCTATTCTTGAGTGGAGCGGCGACAAAACACCATCTCGAAAAAGGGGTTAAAAAGGTCATTCTTTCCGCTCCGACACAAGATAGCGCAATACCGACGTTTGTACTTGGGGTTAATGAGCATTTGTATGAAGGTCAGGATATACTCTCGAATGCTTCATGTACGACGAACTGCTTAGGACCGATTGCCCGAATCTTGGATGAAGCGTTCGGAATCGAAAAAGGGTTGATGACAACTATTCATGCGTATACAAACGGACAAGCGATTATTGATTCTGCACACGGCAGTGATATGCGCCGCTCACGAGCGGCAGCACTGAATATGATCCCTACCACGACCGGTGCGGCAAAAGCGATTAGTCTTGTTCTGCCCAATCTGGAAGGGAAGCTACACGGGCAAAGTGTTCGTGTCCCGACTCCGGATGTATCTATGGTTGATTTAAATGTTTTAGTAAGTCGATCCACCACTAAAGAGGAACTGAGTCGTCTTTTTAAATCGTATGCAAAGAAGGAAATGAAAGGGATTTTGGAAGTGGATGAGCGTTATCGTGTTTCTCAAGATTTTGTCGGATCACCGTACAGTGCCACAGTGGCGGACGATTTGATTCAAGTTATCGATGGAAATATGATTAAAGTTATGGCGTGGTACGATAACGAATGGGGTTATTCCAATCGTCTTATCGAAATGGCATTGTATATCAGTCAAAAATAAATTTATCAATCTTACAGTAAGAGGAAAAAATGGAATTATTGAATATTAAAGAGTGTGACATTTACGGTAAAAAGGTATTTATCCGATGTGATTTTAATGTCCCGATGGATGACTACGGCAATATTACCGATGATCGTCGTATCCGTTCGGCACTTTCAACTATCAGTTATTGTTTGGATCAAAAGTGTGCGATTATTTTAGCATCCCATTTCGGTCGTCCAAAAGGGGAACCGGATGAGAAATATTCTCTTTCTCCTATTGCAAGACGGCTTCATCAACTTCTAAAAATTGATATTCAAATGGCAGAGGATGTTGTCGGTGAGAGCGCGAAGAAACTCTCTTCCGAACTCAAAGGGGGAGAAATCTTATTGTTGGAGAACCTCCGCTTTGAAAAAGGGGAGACGAAAAACGATCCGGAACTCAGCACACTCTTGGCTCACATGGCAGAAGTTTACATTAACGATGCATTTGGGGTGAGTCACCGTGCGCATGCTTCAGTCGAGGGGATTACGGAACATTTTGATCAAGCTCATAAGGCTGCGGGATTCTTACTCCAAAAAGAGATTCAATTTTTCGGAACCTTGTTGGAAAACCCTACTCGGCCGTTTGCGGCAATTGTCGGAGGATCGAAAGTTTCCGGTAAACTTGAAGCACTGATCAACTTGTTACCGAAAGTTGATAAAGTGCTGATTGGCGGAGGGATGGCATTTACGTTTCTCAAAGCATTAGGTCACGATGTCGGAAACTCGTTGGTGGAAGATGATTTACTGGGTGAAGCAATCAATATTATGGATGAAGCGAAGCGGTTAGGGGTGAAATTCTACCTTCCCGTCGATGTGGTTGCCGCTGAGAAATTTGCACCGGATGCTATGAGCCGCCTGTGCAGTATCCAAGAAATTCCATCGGGCTGGATGGGCTTGGATATCGGGCCGGCAACGGTGAGATTGTATCGTCAGATTTTAGCTGATGTACAAACGATTCTTTGGAATGGTCCGATGGGGGTTTACGAGATGGATCGCTTTGCACGCGGATCCAATAAAATCGCCCATTTTGTAGCCGATTCCTATGCAACTACCGTAGTGGGCGGCGGTGACACCGCGGATTTGGTTCAGCGTATCGGCCTTGATGAAGAGATTACGTTTATCTCTACCGGCGGCGGAGCATCTTTGGAGTTGTTGGAAGGAAAAATTCTTCCGGGTGTTAAACCGTTGTTGAAATAAAAAATGAGAGCTTAGAAGGAGTTCGTTGTGATAGTGTGTGCCAACTTTAAAGCGAATAAAACGCGTCAAGAGACACGTGCCTATATGGCAGTCGTGGAGTCATTTGTCAGTGCGAACGATATCTCGGATACGATCATTGTATTTCCTCCGTTTACGGCATTGGAAGACCTTTCCCGTAATATACTGATTGGAGTACAAAACGGCTATCCCGTCATAAACGGTGCGTATACCGGAGAGATTGCCTTAGAGCAGCTCGAAGAGTTTGGAATCAAAACGATCCTTATCGGACACAGTGAACGCCGTCATATACTCGGTGAGACGCAAGAGCAGATAGCGGCAAAATTTCGTTTCTTTGCCGAGCAGGGGTTTGCGATCGTTTATTGTGTCGGTGAACCTCTTGAGATTCGTGAAGAGGGGAATGCGTCATTAATGGCGTATATCGAAAAACAATTTGTGGGTATTGATCTGAATTATCCTGATCTCATCCTTGCGTATGAACCGGTATGGGCTATCGGCACGGGGCTGACTCCGACAAATGGCGACATTGAACTCTTGCATGGAGCACTTCGGGCAAAAACGTCCGCACCTCTTTTATACGGGGGAAGCGTAAAAGTAGAAAACGCCGGCGAAATCATGGCATTGGAGAATGTAGACGGTGTTCTTGTCGGCTCAGCTGCACTCAGTGCCAACGATTTTTGCGAGATGATCGCACAAGCAGCAGAATTAAACACAGAAAAAGGGGAATAATAGATGTTAATGCAAGGTAAAAAGGGGTTGATCGTCGGATTGGCCAACGATAAATCGATCGCATACGGGATTGCGCAAGCACTTCATGCTCAAGGGGCGCAAATGGCGTTTACCTATCTTAACGAAGCGTTGCAAAAGCGTGTAGAGCCTATTGCTGCGGGTTTTAATAACTCTCCCGTTTACAAACTCGATGTATCGGATGAGGCAGATATGGCCTCTATCGCTGAAAAAGTACGTGCCGATTTCGGAGAAATTGATTTTCTTGTCCATTCGGTTGCCTTTGCACCGAAAGAGGCATTAACGGAAGGCTTTATGAAAACGTCTAAAAGTGCGTTCCAAATTGCCATGGATATCTCGGTCTACTCGTTGATCGATTTGACGAACCGTTTGGAGAGTGTTTTAGCTCCGGGTGCATCTATTATCACCCTCAGTTACCTCGGAGGACCGAAATACATCCCGAATTATAATGTTATGGGTGTTGCGAAAGCGGCGCTAGAGTCAACCGTCCGTTATATGGCGGTAGAACTGGGTGCACTCAAAGGCCAACGCGTTAATGCTATCAGTGCTGGACCGATTAAAACTTTGGCTGCGAGCGGTATCGGTGATTTTAAACAAATTCTCAATTGGAATGAGTCCAATGCGCCATTACGTAAAAATGTGACGATCGAAGAGGTTGGTAATTCTGCAATGTATCTTCTCAGTGATTTATCAAGCGGTGTGAGCGGTGAAGTTCATTACGTCGATGCGGGCTATAACATTATGGGAATGGCGGCAGTTGAGAAAAACAGTGAAGGAAAAAGCGTTTTCGTCTGGGATGAAAGAAATTAATTGACTATTCCGCACATTGCGGAATAACCATGTTACGAAACGTTACTTACCAACAACAGGAAGAGTCCCCATCATTTCGATATGGGAAGGTGCTTTCGGCTTCCCTTCCATCATCTTCGCTTTACTTTCATGATAGACTTTCCACTTATCCGCATATTTTTGCAATGTAAAAGATTCATTACTATCAGTTTCAGGCACTTCAACCATTGTGGTAGTCGTTACAACAGTTCCATCCGGAGCCGTTGTTTTAGTTTCAACAGGGACAATTTTCGTCATAGGTGTCCACTCTTCCTTGAGCCAGCTGTCAAGGGAATGCTGCATTGCACCACCCTCGCTCGCGGCAGTTGTACTAGGTGAAATAGAATGTAATGAACTATTTTGAGAAGGGGCTACCCCTTCACGATTAGCACAACCGGAGAGGATTAAAAGTGAAGCTGTAGCCGTGACAAGAAGAGATACTTGGGACATGTGAGAATCCTTTGAGTTATTTGATAAAATAATACTAAATTGAACTATACCATAAAGAGGCTCAGATTTATGAGGATTATTCATTTTAAAAATCTTACAAAAATGTCATACTCCGTAAAATAGGGATTTTTAATCGGTAAATAGAAAGTAAACAAAATATTTTTTTTACAGCTATGTTTAAGAATAGCGGCGTTACAATTAACTCCGACGAAACAAAACATAAGGTCAAGCTTAACCTAAGGAGAATCAATGAAGTTAGTTAAAATGAGTCTTGCAGCAGCAGTGTTGCTCGGAGCGAGCGCATTTGCGTTAGACAATGTAAAAGTAAATGGTGACGCTAAAGTTTATTACAATACAAGTAACTTGGATCAAGTTACACCGGCAAGCGATAGCATGTTCGGTAAAGATAATAGTGCGGCAGATACTGCACTTCGTCTTGGTGTAACAGGTGATTTGCTTAAAGGTGTATCATTCGGTGTAACCGGCTATGCGGTTAGTACTCTTGGTTTAGAAAATAACATGGTAGCAAATACTTGGACATCTGGGCACACTAACGGTGTAGAAGATAACTCATGGATTAGTGAACTTTGGTTGGCGGGAACAATCGGTAAAACTACGGCTAAACTTGGTCGCATGGAACTTGATACTCCGTTAGCGTTTTCTGAAAAATGGTCAGTTGCAGCAAATACATTTGATGCAGCGGTATTGATCAACCAAGATCTTCCTGATACTACTTTGGTAGCTGCTTGGGTTGGAAAAGGGAACGGTGTTAACCACTTGGCGCCATTGGCTGGATTAGGTGAAGTAGCTGCAACGAAAGATAACGGCTCGGCTGTAGGTCTTGATGCTTATATGGCTACAGGTGCTAAATACAGTACATTCGGTGAAGCAGGAGCATACGCAGTTGCGGCTGTCAATAACTCATTCAAACCTCTTACTGCACAAGCATGGTATTACAATGTATCAAGTGTAGCGGATGCTTATTGGTTGCAAGCGGATATTAATTGTGAGTTAGTTAAAGGTGTAAAAATCGGTGCTCAACTTGCGAAGATCGATCCTAAGGGTGTAGTTAACGGTATCGTTCCTAATGCTAAAGATTCTGATGCTTATGCGTTCAAACTTGGATACGAAGGTGTTCAAAACTTGAAAGTATCAGTAGCTTATTCTGATGTTGATGAAGACGGTGTATTGAACATCGCAAATACTGCAACGAATAACCTTGTTGCTGGACAATCTAAATTGTACACAGAAGCATGGTGGAACTATGGGTATGTTGGTGCTCCGGGTGCAACATCATGGAATGTAACGGCTGAGTACGATGCCGGTTTCGCAAAACTAGGTACATACTATACAAATGTTTCAGTTGATAACACTGGCAACGCTGTTATTGCTACATTAAGAAGTTTAGGTGCAAGTAGAGCTGATAATACTAATATGACTGAAGTCGCAGTTACTGCTTCTAAATCTTTCGGTCCTTTGGATGCAACTTTGGCATATATCTCTACAGATGCTGATGATCAAAATACAAATGTAAATGCTGACGGTTCACGTTACGATTCAGTTCAAGCATACTTAACTCTTAACTTCTAAGAGTTTTTACTTCTCACCCCTTTGGGGTGAACTCTCTTTTTATTTTCCCCTTACACTTTCGCTATAATCATTCACATGAAATATTTTCTCAAATCATTGCTTTACACGTTTTTAATGCTTTTTCTGATCTCTCTCCTCTCGTTTGGGGCGATTCATATGGCACCGAACAGTTTTATGGGAGGGGAACTCAATCCCAATATGACTCCTGAAGCGATTGCACAATTACAAGCAATCTATGGATTGAATAAACCGCTATTACAGCAATATAGTGATTGGGTAGGTAATTTAATTACACTCAATTTCGGTATTTCATTTGTCAGCGGTGCACAGGTTTCTGAAGTCGTGGCAGATCGTCTGCCTGTAACGCTGTGGATGAATATCATTGCCATGGTACTAACATTTGTGTTATCACTATGGATGGGGATCAAAGCGGCACTTTCCCATGGGAAAAAAGCGGATACCTTTTTGAGCCAGCTTGCATTGCTTAGTTTTGCGATGCCGTCATATTATCTGGCACTGGTTGTGATGATGATTCTCAGCGTTATGTTAGGATGGTTTCCTATATCAGGGATGCATTCGTTGGAGCCACCGGAGGGAGTTGGGTATTATCTCGATATGGCGTGGCATTTAACACTTCCGATAGCTGTAATGGTCTTTGTCGGTATCGGGAGTTTAGTACTGTATGTGCGCTCACTAACCCTTGAAATCCTCAAAAGTGACTATATCTATTTTGCCCGCTCTCGCGGTATAGAGGAGAAGAAAATAATCCGCCGTTATATTCTCCCGAATCTTTTGCCGCCGATTGTAACGATGTTGGGGTTATCGTTGCCGGGGCTAATCGGTGGGTCGGTGATATTGGAATCGATATTTGGGATCGAGGGGATGGGGCAACTGTTTTATCTATCGGCAATGAGTCGGGATTATCCGGTAATTATGGGGATTTTGATGATGAGTGCGTTTTTAACGCTGATCGGCAATCAGATTGCCGATGCGGTGTTGTTAAAGCTTAATCCGTTTGTGAAACGTTAATTTCCAAATAATGCTTCGAGTGAGCTAAGCCCCTCTTTTTTCTCTTCCCCAGCTTTTTCACCCATTTGAGTACTTCCGCCCACTTCGTTTAGCTCGATAGTATAACCCGTCAACATCGATGCAAGACGGATATTGATGCCGCTTTTACCGATTGCTTTAGACTTTTGATCGCTTGGGAGGGTAACAACTGCTTTTTTCTCTTCCCCTTCATCTTCGGTGATGACGACGGCACTGATGATAGCAGGGCTCATTGCACGAGAGATAAACAGCTCAGGGGATGAGCTGTATTCGACACAGTCGATATTTTCTCCGCAAAGTTCTTCACTTACCGCATTAATACGGACACCGCGTACACCGACGGTCGCTCCAATAGGATCGATTTGAGGACGGTTGGTATAGAGGGCAATTTTAGCGCGCTCACCCGGGATACGGGCACATTTTTCGATGACCACGATACCGTCTTTGATCTCTGGTACTTCAAGTGCCAAAAGTTCTTCAAGGAATTTAGGAGAGGTACGGGAAAGTTCCATAGAGATACCGTTGGCTTTATCGACGTGGACACGGCGAACGATTGCACTGACGACATCACCGACTTTAAATTTTTCCCCTTTAATACGGCTTTTCATCGGCAGTGTTGCGCGAATTTCATCAATCTCGATGGTCGTATTTTGATCGTTGTCGACCCGGGTAACTCGGCCGGAGACGATTTGGTTGATCTTACTTTTATATTTGTCGTAGAGTTCATTTTCTACGAGGCGTTGAATATGAAATTCAATCTCTCGGTGCAAGGTAGCGAACGCACTTCTTCCATAGCTTTCGATGTCATGCTCCATTTGAAGCTGATCGCCGATCTCAGCTTCTTCGTCAATCTCCAAAGCGCTCGTGATACCCATATAGGCACCGGCTTCTTCCCCTTCAATTTCAGGAGCATCATCGGCAACGACAGTAATGATTTGGCGTAATTTGACGGTTTTAGTACGATCATCAATATCCGCTTCAAAAGCGAAAGTAGGGTTAATAATACGTTTGGCGGTTTGAATAAAAGAGGTTTTAATCGCCTCTTGAACACGATCGGTGTTAAGCCCTTTTTCGTTAGCAATTGAGTCAATAATGTCTAAAATATTTTCCATAGGACTATCCTCTTTTAGGTGGTAACTCATAAAAAATTGGTTGGTTGGGAAAGCTTTTTTATGAAGGATATGTATTATACATAAATTTCTCTTAATAGGATATTTATCATATCACCGCTATAATCCCCCTAATATCAAGAACTCTATAAAAGGGAAAAGCAATGGAACTCAAACTCGCCCGTAGCGAACACGACACAAAACCGCGTAAAATCGACCTCAAAAAAATCACCGAAATGGTAGAAAAAAGTAACTCTTCTATCCTCTATTTTGATCGTGAGAATTCACACAAAGATCTTCTTGCACTTCAAGATCATTTTGAAGGAGAAGGGAAAAGTTTTTACATGCGTGAAGTAAAATTCGGACTTTCAGCGAATGAATATATGTACGAGGTACATATCCTCTAATGTCTAAAAAACTCTTTATTGAGACGCTCGGATGTGCCATGAACGTGCGTGATTCCGAGCACATGATCGCAGAGCTAAATGCCCATGAGGGGTATGAGCTTACCGATGATGCGAGCTCTGCCGATCTAATCCTCATTAACACCTGCTCGGTTCGTGAAAAACCGGTACATAAACTCTTTTCCGAACTCGGTGTCTTTAACAAGCTCAAAAAAGCAGATGCCAAAATCGGTGTGTGTGGATGTACGGCGTCCCATTTGGGGAAAGAGATCATCAAGCGCGCTCCGTATGTTAATTTTGTTCTCGGTGCCCGTAATGTTTCTAAAATCGCCTCTGTACTTCATCGCGATAAAGCGGTCGAAATTGAGATCGATTACGATGAATCACAGTTTGCTTTTAAAGATTTTCGCAGCAGTCCGTATAAAGCCTATATCAATATCTCTATTGGATGTGATAAGCAGTGTACCTTTTGTATTGTCCCGAAAACCCGTGGGGATGAGATATCGATTCCTCCCGATCTGATTGTTGCCGAAGCGCGTAAAGCGGTCGAGAACGGAGCTAAAGAGGTTTTTTTACTCGGTCAAAATGTCAACAACTACGGTCGGCGTTTGTCGGGGGGGAATGAAAAGATCAACTTTACCGAGCTGCTTCGTCGTGTGAGTGCGGTGGAGGGGTTGGCACGTATCCGATTTACCTCTCCCCATCCGCTGCACATGGATGATGAGTTTATTGAAGAGTTTGCCGCTAACCCCAAAATCTGTAAATCGATGCATATGCCGCTGCAAAGCGGCTCTGATCCGATTTTAAAAGCGATGAAGCGCGGTTATAGCAAAGAGTGGTTTTTAAATCGTGCACGAAAATTGCGGGAGTTGGCGCCGGATGTCAGTATTAGTACCGATATCATTGTTGCCTTTCCCGGTGAGAGCGATGCGGATTTTGAAGATACGATGGATGTTCTCAATCAAGTTCGTTTCGAGCAGCTGTTTAGCTTTAAATACTCTCCGCGTCCATTGACTGAGGCTGAAAAACTCGAAGAGGTTGATTCTGAAATAGGTTCGGAACGACTTAACAGACTTCAAGCACGACATGATCAGATACTCGATGAGATGAAATCGGTCAACTTAGGTAAGGTTGTTGAGGTATATTTCGAAGAGCTGCGCGAGGGTGGACATGTTGCAGGCCGCAGTGATAATAACCTTTCCGTAAAAGTAAAAGGGTCTGAAGAGTGGCTGGGTAAAATCGCTAAAGTAAAAATAACGGAGGTTTCTCGTAACGTCCAGTATGGAGAGATCATTGCGTAAAGAACTTCTTCGCACGTTAGCGTTGTGGTTTATCCCCCCTATCGGAACACTTCTGATTCGTCTGATTTATCTCACGAATGCAAAGCGGTTTCATCTTCCTCAAACCATCCCTGCAGAACCCGTTATTTTTGCGTTTTGGCATGGAGATTTGCTAATGCAACCGTATCTCTACTACCAATTCCGCAAAAATCCTAAAGCGAATGTTCTAATATCTGACCATTTTGACGGTCAAATTATCGCGAGTATAATGCGATACTTTAAGCTCGGAACGATTCATGGCTCCACCACACGCGGCGGGGCAAAAGTTCTCATTCAGGGGCTTAAATCCCTTAATGAGGGGTATGATATCGGAATAACTCCCGATGGTCCGAAGGGTCCTCGTCATGAGATGAGTGACGGAGTCGTGATTATGGCGCAAAAACGGCATACCAAAGTTATTGTCTACAGCTGTGTTCCTTCAAAATTTTGGCAATTACCCAGTTGGGATCGTTTTACCGTTCCCAAACCGTTTGGAACCCTTCATTTCTATGCATCCGAACCGATTGATTTGGATGGTTTGGAGATGGAAGCGGCTAAAGCCCTTATCAAATCCAAGCTTATGGAACATACCCTCTAGGGTGGCGTAGGATGTCTGAACTCTATAATGCTAAAGAAGCATTTTTAAAGTATCTTGATTCTATCCGAGGCTACTCCCCTCTGACGATACGCAGTTATAACGATGCAATCGATGAGATGATCAGGCATGCCGAAATCGAGATCCATCATGGCGATATTCTCCTCAATCTTATGCCGCTTCGTCTTAAAATCGCTTCGTTAAAAGCCAAAACTATCGCCGCTAAACTCAGTGCTATACGTAGTTTTATAAAATATCTCCGTGACAACGGGACGAGCGTTGAACTCCGAGGGGATGAGAGTATTAAGATCCCGAAAACCCTCCCAAAACCGATTACGCATGAGCAAATTTCCCATGCATTGCAATACGCTGAGCCGCAGGCAGCATTGGCAATCACACTCCTGTATACAATGGGACTTCGTATTTCAGAACTCACCCATTTGCGGCTTCAGGATATGGGCGAAGGATGGTCTCGTGTTCGGGGGAAAGGATCAAAAGAGAGAGATATTCCGATGATAGAGAGCATTAGCGCTATGGTACTTGCTTATCAGCGCACCAACCCCTCACGAGAGTATATTTTTGAGGCCAAAGGTGAAAAATTAAGCGAAAATAGTCTAAGATATACCATTATTAAGGCATTTGCAAAGGTTGGACTCAAAGTGACCCCACATCAATTGCGTCATACCTATGCAACCGAATTGTTAAACAATGGGGCGCGAATTGCCGATGTTAGCGAATTATTGGGACATGCTAGCATGTCTACGACACAGATTTATACTAAGCTGGGAAATGCATTGAAAATGGATCATTATCGTCAATCGCATCCATTATGCCATCCTCATGAGGACTCTAAGTGATAGAACGGTTTTACCGAAAAATTTTCATCGCTATTGTACAAGACGGAGGATCTCACGACGTACGGGTTGTGGCGCAAAAGCAAAAAAAACTCCTATACAAAGAGAATAGACGATTTGAAGGGACATCTTCGTATGAAGATATGGTCTCCTTTTTGCGTAAATATATCGATGAATCTCCCTTATATTATGTAGCGTTGCTAAACCCTGAACCTAAACAAGGGGCATTAGTAGGGTGTTCACAACATATTGCTGATGATATGGAAGAGATCATCGGCACAAAAACACTTTGTCGTAACGGAAAGTGGCTTTTGTACAGTTCACAAAGAGAGCTTGATGCTCTAGAGCATCAGTATCGTACCCTAGGGCTTGATTTTATTTTTTCACCTTTTTCCATTTTGGAACATTTTTTTGCAGATAAGATCAAAGGGGGATTCGCCCTCTATGCATTGGCGCAAAAAGACTCATTCAGTATTGTATTGTTTGAAGAGGGGAAACTTGAATATGCTCATCACTATACTATGACAGAAAAAAGCGGGATGGGCATTGAGGATGAGAGCAATACCGCCGGATTTGCGGTAGGCATTAAAGAAGAGGAAGAGATTGAGAGAGGGATAAGTCTTGATGACATAGAGTCTCTTGATGATTTGGATATCCTAGAAGAGCTGGATGATTTGAGCGATATAGAGGACTTGGATACTCTCGAAGAGATTGCAGAATTCAGTGAAGATGAACTGACATATGAGGAAAAAAGGATCACTTCTTCTCATGGGAATGACATTAAATCTGAGATGGATCGGTTCAATAATGACTATCGTCGATTTGAGTTGATTCAGCGCACTTTGATACGGTTTTATGGGGGAGAACATTGCCGTAATCGTTTTGTAGAGACCGTTTATATTGCAGATGCTTATGGGAGCGGAAGTGAACTCAAGCGTTACCTCGAAGAAGAACTCTTTCTAAATGTACTCATTCGGCATATTGATGTCGCAGATGAAGTGATAGCACTCTCAATGGTGGAAGAGGAGGGGCTGTGAAGCACAGTTTTATTACGCCCCGGACAAAACGTTTAATCAGCGGTGAACTGCGTTTAGTCCTTTTCTTTTTCACAGTAACGATTGCTATGGTTGTAGGAACGTATATCTTTTTAGGGTATAAAACGTATGATTTTGCCCATGAGCGTACAATGGTAGCGCAAAAAGAAAAAGGGTTAAACCGTTCAATTAGTCAGATGGAAGAGCAGATTAAAACCATAGAGGCCGAGGCAAAAATTGCTGAGCAAGTGACAACCGATAATACGGTAATGAAAGAGAGTATACGTAATCTCTTTGATCTCGTTCCCGAAGATATTACCCTCTCTCGCGCTGAGTTGGAATCAAGGTCTTTGATTTTATATGGTACTACCCCCAATAAAGATACCTATGAGTATATGCTTCATGCACCGTTACGGTCCATTTTTCATCGTACCTATACAAGTTTTTATCCGATTGAAAACGGGTGGTACCGATTCGTTTCAACAAATTATCTCGATGATGAGACTGTTGAAGAGGTAGAAGAATGAATCGTCAGACACTGTTCGTAGTGATACTCTCACTTTTGTTATTAATAGGTGTGGTTGCTTTTTCATTTTTATTTTTAATCCCAAAAGGGAAAGAATACCGGACGCTGCGCCTAGAGAGTAAAAAAGAGTTTCAGCAGTTAGAATTGGCTCAAAATCGGTACGACAATACGCATAATCGCCTCAAAGATCTTCAGTCACTGCATCGCAGTACAATAGGGGCTTTTGATAAAACATTTAATCCCGATCGGTTTGAACGTCTCTATAAAAAAGAGTTTACCGACCTTTATTTGACAGAGGTGAGTGAATTTGAGAGCAATGGAACGTTTAAAGTGTATGAAGTCAATGCAACATCCAAAATTACGTCACCGCAAAGTTTTTATAACTTCTTAGAAAACATCAATAAAAGTGAATGGATTATCGGAGTTAATTTCCCGATCCATTTTGAGAGAGACGGGGATAAAATTCGTTCAAGCTTTACGATGAAAGTACACAATAAGCCCTCTGAAAAAGAGATGCCGATGAAAGAGCACATGAAGAAAGAACCTGAGTCAAAAGCTAAAGAAGTTGTACCTAAAACGCCTGAAGTAATATCACCTTTTGAGCCACTAAAAGCTGAGGCGTCATCTCAGCATTAAACTTTAGAGACTATTTCATCTCTTTAGCACGGGCATAGGCGGCATGAATCGCTTCCATGCACCCTTCTCTCACTTTTCCTTTTTCCAGTGCTCCGTATCCGGCGGCGGTTGTCCCTCCCGGACTCATCACATTATCTTTCAAAATGGCGGGATGGGTTGTTTGGATCAGTTTTCCAAACCCTTCAAATAACCCGCGCATTAAAACCATCGCGTCATCACGTTTTAACCCCTCCCGTACCGCACCGTCACAAAGTGCTTCGGCAACGAGGGCGAGATAAGCCGGACCGCTTCCGGCAAGCGCCGTAGCAATATCAAGCTCTTTTTCACTATTAAGCCAAAGAGTTTTTCCGATAGTTTCAAAAAGGGCAATAGCATTGTCAGCGATAGAATGATCCCCGACCAAAGAGGTCATAGAGGCACCAGCTTCGGCGGCAAGATTAGGCATAGCACGACAGTAATGGAAAGCTTCAATCGTCTTGAGCGCTTCCAAAGAGGTTCCGGCAAGAACAGAATATAAAACGTCGGCTTTTCCTTTCAGAAGTGGTGCGACTTCATTCAGATTTGCAGGCTTGACACAAAGAATAACTTTTTTATCTTTTATCGAAGCATTGGCATAGAGGGTTTTAGTGATGGAAATATTTAATGCGGTCTCAAAATTATCCATTGAGGCTTGTGTTCGTCCGATCACTTCGATAGTATGGGTTTTGCATAGCCCTTTAGCAAGAGCAAGAGCCATTTTTCCGTTTCCGACAAAAGTGATGGACTTAGACATCACTCATACCCTTAAGGTAGGTTCTAACCGGTTCGGCAATACCGAAATCAGAACGGTTATCGACAATGATTTGTGCCATCGTCTGGTTATCGGTATTGAAAATCAAAGGGGCAACAAAATTGATAGTTGATTTTTCGATCGGTGTTTGAAGAATCATAATGTTGTAAATTAGAAGATTGCTTTCCGGAGTAATTCCCATTAATGCTTGAAGAGAAGAGGGAATATCAAAGGAGTACTCGCGAAGGGCAAAAGGGTTTATCAGTGTGAAAGATGGCCCCTCGCCTATACTTTCTAGACGCAAAAAAATTTCATCGATTTTTTGGAGTTCCATCTTGGAAACTGCTTCAAAACCAAGCAGGGGAAGTTTTAAATCAAACTGCATAACTACCTTCTTTTATCATTAGTGATCTGATTTTAACACATCAAACTAAAAAGTTTCAACCTCTTGCAGGGGTCTTTAATCTCTTTACGGTAAAATAGCTCATAATTTCAAAATAGTGTAGGTTTTTTCAATGATTAGAACATGGTTAATCGCAATAACGGCACTCATTCTTCTAAGCGGATGCGGGAAAGATCTTGAAGAGTTTAATAAACCCGCGGAATATTGGTATGAAAAGATGGTGAGTGCTGTCTCTAACGGAAATTTGGAAAAAGCGGACAGTTATTTTAGCTCACTCCAAAGCGAACATATCAGTTCACCTTTTTTAGCTGAAGCGACTATGATTATGGCACAAGCCCATATGGCACATGAAGAGTATTTATTAGCGGAACATTTTTTGGATGAGTATATCCGCCGATACGCTACCCCTGCAGGGCGTGAATATGCTGAATTTCTAAAGATTAAAGCCAAGTTTTTAGCCCTTCCGAATCCGGGACGTGATCAAGGTCTGATCGATGATACCCTTCGCGGGGTTGATGCCTTTAAAGGAAATTACCCTTATTCTACCTATTTGCCGTTGGTTCACTCAATGGAGACACAATTACAGCTTGCCCGTGGAGTGCTAAACGAGCAAATCGCACAACTGTATGAGCGTTTGGGCAAGCCTAAAGGGGCCGGTTATTATCGCGCTATCGCCCCTGTTACGTGGATCGATTCGAAAGAAGTTGTACATGCCGAAGTTCCATGGTATCGAGAGATGTTTGAGGGAGACGGTAGCAGCAGCTGGTACGATTTTATGATTCCTCAAACACGCAGTGTTATTTCAATGGACGATAACGAAAGTAAATAAACATAGGATTTTTTTCAATGCAACTTAGTAATTACAGCTCTTTTCCGACCAATTTACCGGTGATTGCGGAGGATGAGCTTTTTTTATACCCGTTTATGATCTCTCCCCTCTTTTTAAATGATGAAAAAAATATTGCCGCTGCAGCCGAAGCGATAGAGAATAATTCACTTGTAATCGTTTGCCCCGTAAAACCTGAGCATGAAGGGGAACGTGAAAGCGATTCGATCTATGATGCCGGCGTTATCGGTTCTATTATGCGTAAAGTTGTTTTACCCGATGGTCGAATCAAGGTACTGTTTCAAGGCCTTGCTCGCGGGCACATTACGGAGATGGTGCATGATAACCCGTTGCGCGCTCATGTCGATTTGATCTCATCGTTGGCGGTGAATGAGCTGAAAATGGATGCGATTTTAGAAGTGTTGCGTGAAAAAGTGCGTGCCCTCTCTCAGGTAAGCAACTATTTCCCCCCTGATCTTCTTCGCACCATTGAAGAAAACCATGAATACAACCGTATTGTCGATTTGATTTGTAGCTCGATCAAGATCAAAAAAGAGAATGCTTACAAGCTCTTTATCGAGCGTGACCCTGAAAAACGGTTTTTGATGCTTATAGATGAGCTGATCGAAGAGACTGAAGCGAATAAACTCCAAAAAGAGATCCGCTCGAAAGTCCACTCCCGCATTGAGAAAGTGAATAAAGAGTATTTTCTCAAAGAGCAGCTCAAACAGATTCAAAAAGAGCTGGGAACCGATACCCACCGTGATGAAGAGATTGAGGAGTTCCGCAAAAAACTCGATGCTAAAAAAGATAAAATGCATCCCGATGCCTACAAAGAGATCAACAAGCAACTCGAGCGTTTCGCACGAATGCATCCCGACAGCGCCGATGCGGGGATGATCCAAACGTATCTCGAATGGGTGCTTGAGATTCCTTACGGCGAAGAGGCGAAAAAAGCGCTCAACATTCACGACGTCGAGAATCAGCTGAACAAAGACCACTTCTCTCTTAAAAAACCGAAAGAGCGTATTTTGGAGTTTTTCTCGGTCAAAGAGCTCCTTGAACTTCGCGGTATTGCCGACAAAGAGGGACGTGGAGCAATCCTTTGTTTTGCGGGCCCTCCGGGTGTGGGTAAAACGTCGTTAGCCAACTCTATTGCAACTGCGCTCAAACGTCCACTTGTGCGGATCGCATTGGGTGGGTTGGAAGATGTAAACGAACTGCGTGGACACCGCCGTACCTATATCGGTGCGATGCCAGGACGTATCGTGCAGGGGGTGATCGAAGCGAAAAAGATGAATCCCGTCATCGTTCTCGATGAGATTGACAAGGTCGCAAAATCGCATCGGGGTGATCCGACGGCGGTATTGTTGGAGATTCTCGATCCTGAACAAAATACCCATTTCAGAGACTATTATCTCAACTTTAACCTTGACCTGTCCAAAGCGATTTTCATCGCGACGGCGAACGATGTAGGGCAGATTCCGGGACCGTTGCGCGATCGTATGGAGTTTATTTCGGTCAGCAGTTATACGCCGCAAGAGAAATTTCAGATCGCAAAACAGTATCTGATCCCCCAAGAGTTGAAAAAACACGGTCTTAAAACGGCGGAGCTCTCTATCTCTAAAACGGCATTAGCCGAAGTGATTGAGAAGCATACGCGGGAAGCGGGAGTTCGTAACCTTCGTCGACGTGTCGCCGATATCGTCCGTAAAGCGGCTAAAAAAATTCTCGAAGAACCGACTACCCAAAAAGTGACGGTGAGTTTGAAAAATCTCAAAGATTTCTTGGAAAAAACGATATTTGAAATTGATCGAACCGATCACATAGATCGTATCGGTGTGGTTAACGGGTTGGCGTGGACAGCAGTGGGTGGAGATGTTCTCAAGATTGAAGCGATCCGTATCAACGGAAAAGGGGTATTACAGCTCACGGGAAGTTTGGGGGATGTGATGAAAGAGTCTGCCCGCATCGCCCTCTCCGTCGTCAAAACTCTGATCGATGAGGGAAAAATCAGTGTCGATCATTCGATTATCCCTCTAAGTCCTGCTGAGAGAGAAAGTGATATCCCACTCGATGCAAGCGAAGTGTATAAACGCTTTGACTTGCACATCCATGTTCCTGATGGGGCTACCCCTAAAGACGGCCCGAGTGCGGGGATCGCGATGTCAACGGTCATCGCTTCGATACTCACAAATAAAAAAGTGCGTGCCGATATCGCGATGACGGGTGAAGTATCGCTCACGGGAAATGTTCTCCCTATCGGCGGGCTGAAAGAGAAGCTGATTGCGGCGCATCGAGCGGGGATGAAACTTGCCCTTATTCCACAGAAAAACTACGATCGTGATTTGAGCGATATTCCCGATGAGGTAAAAGCGGCGATAGAGATCGTCGGTGTCAGTCGAATCGAAGAGGTGTTAAATCGTCTTTTAATCGACGGATAACTTCGAATGCCCTCGGGGCACCATAAAGGTAGCCCCGCAACTTAACCCCTATTTTTAATGCTCTGCACTTTTCACGAAATCCTTTATCCATCACGACAGTATGTTCATAAGGGGCGATAAAAGTATACTTTTTCTCTATGGAGAGGGCAAAGCGTCGCGCAATGATATGTTCTCCCCCTTTTTTAAGTGCCTCTTTATCGTGCTGCGTGAGGAGAATGCCACGCGATTTGAAAAAGCGATCGATTCCGTACAGGAGTGAGCGGAATGTGTGCGGGTTGTGTGCGTAGGAGAGCTCTTCCGCCGATAGGAAATCCATCGGTTCAATCAACGACTCATTATCCTCTTCAAGATAGCGAAAACTGCGACGGATGGCATCTCGATAATCACGCATCATCGGCGCACTGTAGCGATGGCGGAAAAAGTTGCGGGTGTATCGCTCATCGGCATTGCTTTCATCGATATGGTGAGGGATATTATGTGTATGAAGATACGCTTCGATAGAGTCGCGATCCCATTCCAAAAGAGGGCGCAGTATCTCGATATCATCACGCCGGTCGTGTGAGCGAATCCCAAGCATCTCAGGAAGACCTGACCCTCGGCACATTTGCATCATCAGCCACTCTAACCGGTCGTTGAGCTGATGGGCGGTGAGGAGATAGCGGTAGGAGTGCTTTTTCATCAGATAGCCGAAAAATTTGTACCGCTCTTCGCGGGCGCGGTGTTCAAAATTGACTCCTCCCAATCGGCAGGAGTGGATATAGTATTGCAAATTGTATTTTTGTGCGAGAGCAATTGCACTTTGCTCCTCAGCATCGCTGGACTCGCGGGTGTGGTAGTTGACATGGGCAATGTCAAACGTAATATTATGTTCAAGTAGAAGATGGAAGAGGGCGGTTGAATCGACCCCGCCAGAAAAGGCGAGGAGAACTCTCTCCTCTTTTAGAAGATCAAGATGGAGGAGTTCAGACATTTCCCGTTACGGTCGCCAAAGGGCGTGTTTGTGCAAGTTCAGTGATACGGGCACGGTAGATTTTACCGAAACTGAGCTCACCCTCTATTTCGCGGTCGTTGACGTAAATTTCGCCGTCCACATCGGGTGCCCAGTTGAGGGCCCGTGCGCTTAGGAGGAATTCGTGTTCGTCACTCTCACCGTCTATGATGAGAGAAATTTCTTGAGTAACGAGTTTTTGTAGACTTTCCACTTCGACGTTAGAAGCGATTTTCCCCAATTTTTTGGCACGGGCGTTGATCACTTTGGGAGCGATTTTTTCATCCATTGTATACGCACTCGTCCCCTCTTCGTCGGAGTAGCTGAAAACGTTGAGGCGATCAAACCCGAAACTCTCTGCAAATTCCGCCATCTCATCGAACATAGCCTCAGACTCTTGCGGATGACCGACGATGAAGCTGGTACGGATAAAGGGGTTAGGGAGTGCTTTCATTGCATTGAGGAGTTCGAGGGTTTTGGCTTTTCCAAACCCTCGCTTCATGATACGGAGCATATCGTCGTTGATGTGTTGGATCGGCATATCGAAATAGTTATGGAACACTTTCGAATCTCCGATTGTTTTGATCAGTTTCAATGTTGTGGTCGAAGGGTAGAGATACAAAATCCGAGCGCTTTTTACCCCATCGATCAATTCGATCCGTTTAATGAGGTGAATAAGGCCGTCTTGCGTATTTTGATCCCGCAGATACGAACTAGAGTCTTGGGATACGAAACTGAAATCATAATACCCTTTGGCAACCAACCCTTCGACCTCGCGGGCGATACTCTCTAAATCACGCGAATGGAGTTTCCCTTTGAACGAGGGGATGGCGCAGAAACTGCACACTTGATTGCACCCCTCGGAGAGTTTGACATAAGCATGGTAGGTTGATCCCGTTACGACCCGCTCGGCACCGTCGATCAGATAGACCTCAGGGGTAAAACGGCTTTGTTTGGCGGCAAGGAGTTCATCGATTTTGTCGTAATCGCCGACACCGGTGAAAATATCGACCTCTTTGAGTTCTTTGGAAAGTTCCTCTTTGTATCGCTCAGAAAGACACCCCGCCATTACCAGAACCGAATCACGTTTGCGCCCTGCGTCGAGATTGAAAATAGTGTTGAGTGACTCTTGTTTTGCCGCATCGATGAACCCGCAGGTATTGACGATGATAACGTCTGCTTCATCACTTGCATCGGTCATTTCAAAATCTTTGAGCCGTCCGAGCATCACCTCGGTATCGACGAGATTTTTGGTACAACCGAGTGAAACGATATGAAGCTTTTTAGACATTCTATCCCTTTGGAAAAATATAAACGTATTATATCCAAGAGAGAATTTGATACACTTTCAACATGAGATATATAATCGTCCTTTTAGCTTTAATCCCGTTGATGTTCATGGGTATCCTCTTTCTTTACGGATCGGGGATCGTGTGGTTTGATGAAGTGGTCGTATGGGGCGAAAATGCTTTTTCTTCTTCTCTCCCCATTGTGAAAAATAAACTCTACTTTTTCTCCAAAATTGCAGGAATAAGTGCATTATGGCTCCTTATCCTCGCTTTTTGGGTTCAGCCTCTGCGTACCTATATCCGTTTTGATCTGGTGGAGTTTAAAAAACTGCTCGGGGGTTTTGCTGTAGGATACGCAGCACTGCATCTGCTTTTCTTTATCGCGTCACACCAATTTGCCCTTGGGTATATCGGAAAATTGTTTTTTACCCATCTCTTTTTAACCGTCGGTTTGGGTGCGTTGCTGGTACTCTCCATCGCTCCGCACGTCAAAGCGTGGTACAAGATTCTTTACATTGGAGTCGTTCTGGTTATTATCCACCTTTTGCTTGGTTACCGCACGTTAGAAACAGCTCATATTATCGCTATTTCATTGCTGGCTCTGGGCTTGGCACTTCGACTGATTAAGCGTTAAATGAAACACTACGATGTGCTTATCCTTGGAGCAGGGGCGGGCGGGCTTATGTGCGCCGCACAGGTACGCCAAAACAGTTCCCTCTCTGTCGCGATTATCGAGGGAAATACCCGACCTGCGCTGAAACTCAAAGCTTCGGGCGGAGGCAAATGTAACCTTACCAACGTAGAGGTCGATGAGAGTCACTTTCTCGGAGATGAAAACCTTGTCAAACAAGCGTTATCGGTATTTGGACAAAAAGCACTTTTGGACTATTTCAAAGCAGGCGGATTGCGACCGGTAATCCGTAAAGAGCGCTATTATTTCTGTCCGAAAAGCTCCGATGAGATTATCACTATTTTGATGGGAAAAACAAGCGGATGCGATCTCCTTTTGGGATATAAAATCCTTTCCGTAGAGGGGCAAAATCCGTTCGTGGTAACTACCGATAAGGGGAAGTTTACCGCCGAAAAAGTGGTTGTGGCAACAGGTGGGGCAAGTTATAAAGAGCTTGGTGCGAGTGATATAGGATTGAAAATCGCTCAAAGCTACAGGATAAAAACCGTACCGTTTTCCCCTGCATTGGTGGGACTGACACTGCAACCTAAAGAGTTTTGGATGAAAGAACTTAGCGGAATCAGTTTCCCTGCCCGAATTCATGTCGCGGGGAAAACGTTGGATGAGGATTTGCTCTTTGCCCACAAAGGGATTAGCGGTCTCGTTGTCCTCTCCGCGTCGCTTTACTGGCATAAAGGTGAAATTGTGATCGATTTTCTCCCCGATTTTGATGTGAACATCCTTAAAAAAGAGAAAAAGAGTATCTCTACGGCAATCCCCCTGCCTAAACGGTTTATGAAAGCTTTTTTAGAAGCAATAGGGCTGGAAGACAAAGGGTGCAACCGTTTGAATCCGCAGGAATTCGAAAAGCTTTTGAGTATCCGTCACTATGCCATGGCACCCTCAGGGACATTTGGTTTAGCCAAAGCCGAAGCGTGTCGCGGCGGAGTCGCATGCGAAGAACTCAATCCTCTTACAATGGAGGCGTATACCGTTCCCAATCTTTATTTTATCGGTGAAACGGTGGACGTGACGGGGGAACTTGGGGGATATAACTTCCAGTGGGCGTTTAGCTCAGCGGTGATGTGTTCAAAAACCATTATGCTATAATCGTATCAAATACTATAGTCCTAAGGTATGAGATGAAACGTCAACGTGTCATTATTGTCGGCGGCGGGTATGCGGGGGTAAAAGCACTCCAAACTCTTGCCTCCTCAAATCTATGTGATATAGTTCTGATCGATCAGCACCCGTACCATTATCTCCAAACCGAAGCGTATGAACTGATTGCCAATGAGTGCTCGATGACCCGTGTCACGATCGATTTGGTCGCTTTATGTCTGAGTTACGGTGAACATGTGACGTTTATCAAAGATACTGTGCGTGAGATCGATTTTGAGAACAAATGTGCCAGCGGGCAAAACTCGTGCCATCCCTATGATTATCTTCTCCTCTGTAGCGGTAGCCGAACGGCGTATAATAGTGCTACTCCGGGGCTACGTGAACACTCCCATGGGGTTAAAACTCTCCCCAGTGCTCTCTCTTTTAAACATCAGTTTGAACAACGCCTTTATGCACGTATGGAGAGCGAGGGGGGATGGTGCAGTGAACCTTTTAACGTCGTTATCGGCGGTGGCGGATTGAGCGGTGTCGAGATTGCCGCCGAGATGGCAAACTATATCCGTGTATTTCATAAAGATAACACCCTTACTTGCGATAATATCCATATTTTTTTAATTATTCCGCACCAGAGCGTTTTGGAGGGGATGGAGCCGTATCTGATTAAAAAAGCGACACAGAGGCTCACGCAGCTCGGGGTAAAAATCATCAATCACTCTCGTATCACCTCGGTTGAAGAACATACTGTAATGCTGAACAATGATAAGAGTCTTTGTTTTGATTTTATGATTTTTACGGGAGGGATAGTTGCTTCAACATTGACATCGACAATCAATGTTTCTAAAAATAAAAAGTCGCAGCTTATTGTCGATGAGTATTTACGTGTCGGGATGTATGATAAGGTATTTGCGGCAGGCGATATTGCCGAGCTTCGAGAATTTGATGGAGAATTACTTCCCCCTACAGCCCAGAGTGCCGAGCAAAGCGGCATCTTTGCGGCAGAAAATATTCTTGCATCGATTGAGAATCGTGAGATGAGACGTGCCAAAATACGGATGGAGGGGATGATGGTGGCACTAGGGGGAAATTACGCCGCCATTTCTCTCTTTGGAGTGATTCGAATCAGCGGTCTTTTGGGGTATTGGGTGAAAAGAATAATTATGCGAGGATACCGATATCTCCTTCATCGTCAATGTACAAAAGGGATGGAGTATCTCTCTAAAACTAAACCCCAATGTCACACGGGATTTTAATTTTTTCTCAGTACAATTACACCAATTAACATCGAGGAATATCCTATGATCCTTTTAGCCGGACCGTGTGTCATCGAAAGTGAAGAGTCGATTTTTAAAATCGCCAAAAGCTTAGAGCGTTACCAAAATGACCCGCGCTTTGATTTTTATTTCAAATCGAGTTTTGATAAAGCTAACCGTACGTCACTCGATAGTTATCGCGGACCGGGAATCGAAGAGGGACTTCGGATCTTGCAAAAGGTCAAAGACGATTTCGGCTATAAAATCGTCACCGATGTCCATGAGAGCTATCAAGTTCCCATCGCAGCGGAAGTGGTCGATATGCTTCAAATCCCCGCTTTTTTATGCCGTCAAACCGATTTGCTCGTAGCAGCGGCTAAAACCGACAAGATCGTTAACATCAAAAAAGGGCAGTTTATGACCCCTGCCGATATGCGTTTTTCGGTGGCGAAAGTACTTAAAACGCGCGGGTGTGATGAGGTTAGCTACGAAGCTTCCCAAAAACACGGCGTTTTGTTGTGTGAGCGGGGTTCATCCTTTGGATACGGCAACCTCGTCGTTGATATGCGCTCCCTCGTCATTATGCGCGAATACGCTCCCGTTATTTTCGATGCGACCCACTCGGTACAGATGCCGGGTAATGGTACAGGTAAAACAGGTGGAGACAGCTCGATGGTCCCTCACCTCGCACGCGCCGCGGCAGCCGTCGGAGTGGACGGATTTTTCTTCGAAACACACTTTGATCCTATTTGCGCTTTGAGTGACGGACCAAATATGCTAAAATTAGAACAATTAGAAGCGTTAAGCGAAACGCTGTTGAAAATTGACTCACTTAAAGGAAATTGAAAATGAAACTTATCGAAGGACAACTTCGTGTTCGCACGGACAAAAGAGTAGCGATCGTTAGTACACGCTGGAACCACTTTATCGTTGATCGTCTCGTAGAAGGGGCAAAAGATGCCTATGCACGTCACGGCGGAAACGCGGATGAGTTGACTCACGTTTTGGCACCGGGTGCGTTTGAACTTCCTATGGTAATTGAGCAGCTTCTCAGCAGTGGTAAATACGATGCGGTATGTGCATTGGGTGCGGTCATTCGCGGCTCAACTCCTCATTTCGATTATGTCTCTGCTGAAGCGACCAAAGGGATTGCAACGGTAAGCTTGAAACATAAAAAACCGGTTTCATTCGGTCTTTTGACGACCGATACCATCGAGCAGGCGATTGAACGTGCAGGAACCAAAGCAGGGAACAAAGGGTTCGAAGCGATGACCGTTGTTATCGAGATGCTTGATCTGTACGCTGAGATCGGCGCATAATGGCGACACGTCATCAAGCCCGCATGGCGGTTGTGAGTTTATTGTACGCATACGATTTAGGAAATCAGACAATCTCTGATTTTAGTGATGAGATTCTCGAAGAGAAAAAGATCCGTAACAAACAGCGTGATTTTGCCCTTGATTTGTTCAAAGGGGTAACGGACCATTTGGAAGAGGTAGACGAAGCAATCATTAAACACCTCAAAGATTGGGATTTCGACCGTTTGGGATCGATTGAGCGCGCCACGCTCCGTCTTGGCGGATATGAGATTATGTTCGGAGAACTCGATTCGGCTGTTATCATCAACGAAGCAATCGAAGTTGCAAAAGCATTCGGAAGCGAGCAATCACCGAAGTTTATTAACGGCGTTCTTGACGCTATTTCGCGAGATAAATAGGTCATTATGCGTCTTAGTAAAGAACAAGCCTTAGAACTTATCCGTCATGCTGACCTCAAAGAACTGGGGAAAATGGCGACGGCTCGAAAAAAAGAGCTCCATCCTGAGGGGATCACGACCTTTGTCGTAGACCGTAATATCAACTACACCAACGTTTGTTGGGTTGATTGTAAGTTCTGCGCTTTCTACCGTCACGGTAAAGATGAAGATGCCTATGTCCTCACCTTTGAAGAGATCGACCAAAAAATCGATGAACTCCTTGAGATCGGCGGGACACAGATTTTGTTCCAAGGGGGTGTTCACCCGAAACTCAAAATCGAATGGTACGAGGATTTGGTGGAACATATTCACACCAAATATCCGACGATCACCATCCACGGCTTCTCTTCGATTGAGCTTGATTTTATCGCTAAAGTTTCCCATATCTCGATTCAAGAGTGTTTGAGCCGTTTGAAAGCCAAAGGGCTCGCATCGATTCCGGGTGCAGGGGCTGAGATTCTCAGTGACCGTGTACGCGATATTATCGCTCCGAAAAAAATGGATTCGTTAGAGTGGGTGGATGTACACCGCCAAGCGCATAAACTCGGTATTATGTCAACAGCGACGATGATGTACGGGACGGTCGAGACCGATGAAGAGATTATCGAGCATTGGAATCTCATCCGTGATCTTCAGGACGAAACACACGGCTTTAGAGCCTTTATTATGTGGTCGTTTCAGGGGCAGAATACCCAGCTGATGGAAGAGCATCCCGAGATTGAAAAACAATCATCCAACCGTTATCTTAGACTGTTAGCGGTATCTCGTCTCTTTTTAGATAATTTCCCCAATATCCAAAGTTCTTGGGTGACCCAAGGGCCTTACATCGGTCAGATGGCATTGCTGTTCGGGGCAAACGATTTGGGCTCTACCATGATGGAAGAGAACGTTGTCCGCAGTGCGGGGGCAGGGTTTAGGATGGCAAAAGATGAGATGGTACATTTGATCCGTGATATCGGAGAAATACCGGCAATTCGTAATACGGCGTATGAGATTTTGGAAAAATTTGAGTGACACGTTTATTTTTAGCGATTTTACTATTAGGGCAAGCACTTATGGCAAGCACATTGGATTTTATAGAAGTTAAAGGGGTAAAAATCCCTTTTATTTTCGAAGAGGATAAACGTCTTCCGATCGTCTCTATGCAGGTTGTCTTCACCCATAGTGGCAGTATTGATGAGGGGAAATCTTTTGGTTTGGCGCGGCTCAGCGGCAAAATGTTGAATGAAGGGTCACTAAGACGCGGTTCCGTCGGTTTTGCCGATGCCCTTGACGCACGTGCTATACAGCTCAGCAGCAATGCGGGGAATGAGACGTTCGTTATCGAACTAGGATCTCTCAAAGAGGAGTTCGATACAGGACTCTCCCTTTTAAACGAACAGTTGCGAGAGCCTAACTTTACCGACAAATCACTCGAAAAAGTAAAAACAATGGCACTCAGCGATATCGCCCGTAAAGAGGCTGACTTCGATACGGTTGCCTCTGAAGAGCTTAAAGCGGTTCTTTTTGAAGGGACACCGATGGCGGTGCCTAATATCGGGACTAAAAAGAGCATTAAAGCGATTAATCTGAGTGATATTGAAACGTTTAAAAAAGATCATTTAATCCTTAACAATGCCCTTATCGTTATGGGAGGCGATATTTCTATCACTGAGGCAAAAGCGAAAGTGCAATCTCTCCTGAGTCTATTAGAAGCGGGTAAAATAGGGAAAGAGCGCCATTACGAGCCGCGAAAAGAGCCAAAAGAATCGATCCTAAAGCGTCCTCAGACGGAGCAGGCTTATCTCTATTTCGGTGCCCCATTTGCTATGAATGAGGGTGATCCGGAGTTTTTTAAAGCCCGTGTCGCCATGTTTATCCTCGGCTCCAGCGGATTTGGAAGCCGATTGATGGAGGAGATTCGAGTGAAGCGTGGACTTGCTTACTCCGCTTATTCCCGTCTCTCGGTTGCGAAAACTAATACCTATTTCAGCGGTTATTTGCAAACCAAACTTGAATCGCAGGATGAAGCTAAAAAAACAGTGGTTGAAGTAATCGATACTTTTGTTCGAGGCGGTGTCACCCAAAATGAGCTTGATCAAGCGCGTAAATTTTTGCTCGGTTCTGAGCCGTTGCGTGTCGAAACTCTCTCTCAGCGTTTGGGTCGAACATTCAGCGAATATTATCAGGGCAAACCGCTCGGATCGAGTGCGCAGGAATTGGAGATGATTCGTACCCTTACCCTAGAGGATGTGAACGATTTTATCAAACGCCACGGCGAAATTCGCGATCTTAGCTATGCTATCGTTACCAAGTGAGGAGGGTGAAAAGTTTCACCGTTTAGGGATTGGAAGTATCACCGCTCTCTCCCTCCTCACCCCTACCTCGTTCGAAGATCGTCGTTTAAGCAGTGAGCTACTCCATAACTCCGCCTGTGTTATCGATGCGACGGTAGAGCACGTTGTACGCACTCCTAAAACCCTCAAAATCACCTTTTTTGCACATAATCTAGAGAGTGTGATTGAGGGGGTAATATTTCATCCCAAGCCCTATATGATTCATCAATTCCCCCGTGGAGAGCGTGCTTTTTTCAGCGGCAAGGCGCAGTGGGAGTTGGGAAAATGGACGATAGTCCATCCGATGAAGATCAGTGCCGTCGGCTCCCTCGTTCCGATTTATAAAACGCCGCTTCGTGCCGATGTGATGCGCCGCTTAGTTGAAAAAAATATTACCGTTGAAAATATTATTGCAGACGGACTTCCCGAAAAGATAGCCCGTGAACTTTATGCAATCCATTTTCCCGATCTTCCAAAGCCTCTGAATGAACAGCAATATCACGCCCTTAAATTTGCCGAACTTTTTGAGTATATGCGTCGTCTCCGTCTTAAACGCCGTTTTCATAAAACCTCCTATCGTGCTTCAGGTGATGTTCATGCGTGGATAAAAACCCTTCCGTTCGAATTGACGGAGGATCAAAAAAAAGCGATTGGCGAGATTGAGAGTGATCTCAGAGGGCAATATGGCTCTCGACGGATGATTGTGGGGGATGTCGGATCGGGGAAAACGATGGTGATTTTAGCCTCTGTTATTTTGATGCGTCCTTATCGCTCCATTTTGATGGCACCGACGACGATCCTTGCGGCTCAGCTCTATGAAGAGGCGCAAAAATTTCTCCCCAATTTACGAATAGCATTGGTGACCAATGCAACAAAAAAGGGCTCTTTGGAAGAGTATGATTTCATCATCGGAACCCATGCATTGCTTCATCGAAGCCTCCCTGAAGCGGGACTCGTTATGGTGGATGAACAGCACCGTTTCGGAACGGCACAGCGCCATTCCTTAACGAAACTTACCGAGAATGATACCTCTCCACACTATCTCCAATTCTCCGCCACCCCGATTCCCCGTACACAGGCGATGATCGATTCGGCCCATATTGATGTGAGTCTGATCGTCCAAACCCCTTTTACCAAAAATATCACAACTCGCATCATCGGTAAAAGTGATTTTACAAAATTATTAGATCGTATTCGCTTTGAGATTTTACAAAAGCATCAAGTCCTTATTGTCTATCCGCTGGTAGAGCAAAGCGAGAGCATCGATTACCAAAGCATCGAGGAAGCGCGAGGGTACTGGGAAAAAAATTTCGAGAATGTCTACGTCACCCACGGCAAAGACAAAGAGAAAGAGGCGGTATTGATGGAGTTTCGCGAAAAGGGGAGTATTCTCCTTGCGACCACCGTCGTCGAAGTAGGGATCTCTCTCCCGCGACTCTCCACAGTCGTGATCGTCGGAGCGGAACGGTTGGGTCTCTCGACACTCCATCAGCTGCGCGGTCGGGTGAGCCGTACGGGGTTGCAGGGGTATTGTTATCTCTATACGAATAAAAGCGGTAAAAATGAGCGTTTAGAGTCGTTTAGCAGTTGTACCAGCGGATTTGAGATAGCGGCACTCGATCTGAAATTTCGCTCAAGCGGTGATTTATTAGAGGGGAGTATCCAAAGCGGTAAAAAATTTCGGTGGGCGGATATCGGTGAAGATGAAGAAGTTGTAAGAGAGGTCAAGAATTATCTTGACCTTCAAAAAGGTTAATATAACCCGAAACGTCCGTCACCGCGTTTGTAAAGGACACGCATTTTCCCGTCATTGTCATAAAATACTTCAAAAACTTTGGTACTCTCTTTGAGTTTTTCTACCACTTCGGCAACCTCTTGAGGTTTGTAGAGAACCAATTCTGTCGGAACAATCTCATCTTCCATCGCTTCATTGGCAGCGTGCAAATCGATAGTGTGCGAGGCTGCTAGTTTTGCTTCATTGAGCCCTTCATTTTTATGATCAGAAATGCGGTCATGAAGACGGCGAAGTGCTTTTTGGGCACGGTCGATAGCGATGTCGATAGCGGCGTAGAGATCATCGTCACGTTGGGTGATTACAATAGTGTTTTTTCCGGCAACGTTGATCGTAAATTCGATCGTCACCCCTTTTTTGCGTTCGTTCGAGCTGGCAACGGCATTAACGCTGATAAGGTCGAGATGGTATTTAGATAGTGTATCGATAGAGTGCATCAGATGATCTTTAATGGCATCGCTGAGCTCGATATGGCGTCCGACGAGAGAGATATTCATAGTTGTCCCACCTTAGTGTTATATTGAGGAAAGTTTGATTATAACACACAAAAAACAAACGTCAAGAAGTTTTATAAAAAGAGAATCGATACACGATCAATAATTATTAACGCATTTTAATCGCCATTTAATCTGCATAGCACTACAATCAAAAGATAGCGTCTCCTCGCATAAAAGCTTTAGTAAAGAGGGACAATGGTCGATAGTAATCGATTAGATAAATTGGGTATATGGATGAGTGCTACCGAGCCCCGCTTTTGTGTCCCTTAAAATCCTAAGGAGGATGAGATGAAAATAAATAAACTTTTTTTACGATGGATAGCGGTTTTTGGAATGGTGATGGTTATGAGTCCATCAGGATGGTGCTCTGATGCGTGTAGTAATACTACAGATCATAGTTTCACCGTATCTGGAGTGGATTCAAATTATACAGATTCATATTCTGGGAATCAGTTTGATAATGGCGATAATGAATACTATTACTTTAATATTCCATCCGCTGGTACTTTAACCTTTACCCGAGATGCTGATAATGACGTAGCATATAAATATCATTTATCTAGTTGTCCTGATAATAGTACGGGCACAGTACTAAATAATAATAATACTATAACTTTTACAGGTGCAACTGATTTTAATATGCGTATTAAAAGCACTGCAAATAATCAGGTATATGCATTTAGTTTCAATTTTGTTCCCAATGCAACTGCAGTTAATGATTCATATATTACTGGCAAAAATAGTGTATTAAGTGAAAATATATTAACTAATGATATGGGAGATTCATTAAGTGTAATAACAAATACGGCTCCATCGCATGGAGTACTTGCTTTGGATGCAAATGGATCTTTTACGTATACACCGGAAGTCGATTATCTTGGAAATGATTCGTTTACTTACACAATTCAGGATGGATTTGCTCATACCTCCACGGGAACGGTGAATATAATAGTTAAACTTCCTGAGATAGGTTGGGAACAAGTAGTTTATCAAACAAGTGAAAATACGACTCTCCCTTATGGTGGAGTATCACAAATGCCTATGAAAATATCATTGGATACTGTGGTAGAGTACCCGATTAGTGTAATGTACACTACGTATGATTTAACTGCTATTGGGGATAGTGATTACCGTATTGCAGGAGGAAGTGTAACAATTCCAGCAGGACAAACAGAAGTCACTGTTAATATGGATATTTATCACGATGAAATAATTGAATTGACAGAAAGCTTTAGAGTAACTCTTTCGAATCCGACTGGAAGCGGGGGGGTTTCACTAAAAGCAGGATATGATATTGCAACAGCCAGTATTATGGAACAATTAACAGCTCCTATGTGTTACAACGATACATTTAGTACGGAATTAGACGAAAAATGGCGGACACTTTATAGTAACGGAACCTTTACCCCGCAAATTAACAGTGGACATCTCAAACTCACTCCGGGTAAAAAAAATATTGCTACAGCCGTTACAAAGGACTATGAGTTTCCTTCTCAAGGGAATTTAATAATTGTAGAATTTACCCATTATGCATATGGAGGATGTTTTGAAGAAAGTCCTGCTGAAGCAGGATTAGGTACCTATGGTGCGGATGGGGTTGTCGCCGTATTGTATGATTCAGCAGTGGGAGCATCCCCAACACCTGGCGCATATGGAGGATCAATGGGATATGCTCAGGGACATGGAAATCCTGGGTTTCAAGGTGGTTGGCTTGGTCTTGGCTTGGATGAATATGGGAACTTTGCTAATCCTACAGAAGATCGTGTTGGTGGTCCTGGATTTCATACGAATGCTGCAGTCATTCGTGGAGATGGTAGTGGTATGTCCGGATATGAATTCTTACAAGAAGCGTATCCTTTAACAACGCCTATTGCACCGGAAGTTGACTATACAAATCCGGCTAAATTACCGGGTGATAAATTTCGTTTGACTGTGGATGCTCGTGATAATGCTCACTTGTACATCCGTCTTGAACGAGACACTGGATCAGGATATGTTACGATTATCAATGGATTTGATGCTAAAAATCCAGTTTATAATCAAACTACTACTCCTGCATTGGTCCGTTTTGCATTAACCTCAGGAACTGGGGGTGGGTGTAATGCTCATGAAATTGATGATTTGACAGTTTGGGGACGATGTACTCCTTATAATCCAATTCCACCAACTCCACCAAGCAACACAGGAGCAGTTGATGTAGTCGATAATTATCCAACCAATGGGTACACAGCTCGGACAGGATTAAAAACAAAAATAACATCAAAAACAGATGCTAATCACTTTTTAGATGCAGTTTGGTTAGGGACGGGAGGGGGCTCGAGTGCAATTCCTTATTATACTGCTGGTAACAATGATGTAGTTGATATGCCAGTACTTTTTTATGTTTCTGATATTAATACAACCGATGATAATGGATCATGTACAGCTGAGCGTTATCAAATTATTGGGAATAATGGGCAACCTTTGATATCTACTTTTTCTGCAGGGGACACGTATGCAAGAACAACATCGACATACACAATACAAGCACAAGCTAAAAAACATTCTAAAATAGTTCCGAAATATATTAATTTTTATGGAATGAATCTAATAGATCCTTCGATTACCTGTTTGGTAAATAGCTCTAATAGCGGTAATATTGAAGGAATGCCACAATGTGTAAATAGTGGAAGTCAGTATTTACAAGCATTTGGACAAGCAGCTGTTGATAGATGTCGAGGAACATTAAATGGCGCTCCTTGTGAACCTGCCAATCATGGTATTGGAACGGGTGTATATGCTCATAATTATGGATGTTATCAATGTACTTTGGACGCTTTAGGGACAAAAGGATGTTCATCGGATGCATATGCGATAAGACCAAATAAATTTACAATCACATCGAATTCTTCCCATTGGCCTGATCTATTAACTTCTGCATCTGACTACAATATAACATTACAGGCATTGACATTTCAAAATGGATTAACGAATGATTATAATGTTACAAATGCCCGTAATATTTTAGAATTGAATACTAGTGCAAGATACTATCCTAATAATGTACTAGATACAACAAATGGACTAGTTGGATTCTTTTCAATGGGAACAGGTGATTTTAATATGAGTAATGGAATCTCTGTTAAAAGTGGAATAGTATCTAATGAAGTAATGCCAGTAAATTTTTCAGATGTAGGAAAAATGACATTACAAGTCATAGATAAAGTTTGGTCTGCAATTGATAATGATGATTCACAACTAAATTGTAATGGAACTTTTATATGTGGAAACACTAATGCAACTTATATCCCCTCTACTTTTAATATTTCTACTTTGAGGCTCAGTAATAACAATGGGAATCCGGGTACTTTTACGTATCTTGCGCGAATCGGGGATGATGAAGCTACATTAAAAATGATGTCAGGCCGTTTTGATTTAAATGTAAGTGCTCAAAATAACAATGGAGCGATCACTCGAAATTTCAGACAAGGGGCATGGGAAAAAAGTGTAACCATCACTCCTATTGTGTTTGATAATCTTCATGGTGATGCAAATGAAACAGTTATTAACAATTTAGCCATAGGGTTTGGAAGCGGGGGCGATGAAAATGGTACAAAATATTTAGCATGGAATGAAACTAATAGTAGTTTAATGCTTCGATTTAATTTTAATAAATCACCAACTATAACAGTGAATCCATTCAGCGTCAATGGAAATGAAACAAATGTATCAATTATTTCATTTTATACGGGTACTGCTCCTATTGGAGATAGAAATGTTTCTGGTTCTCGTATAGAAAATGCTGATCAAAATGTTACTTTTGTTTACGGGCGTATCGTTCCACGCGATGTACGGGTATTTGGAAATGTCGGTTTTACTGCAAACGCTTGGTATGAAGTATTTAACACCCCGACATTAGCTGGAACGGGCTTAGCACCTAGTCGTAATTCATCGCAATGGTTTATCAATATACTGCATAACGATAATAACGACGGAGACGGGAATATTACCCGAATACAAAATAACAGTAATGGTACGGTAACGACTGTTAATATGTGGAGTAATGAGGTCAACGGAATGGAGACATATACCCTTGGTCCTATTGCTCCAACTTATAGCGGTAAAGCTCATATCAATACTGATCCGTGGTTATGGTATGGTATCAATGCCCTCGAGTATAGTGATCCATCTAATCCTAATCTCGACTGCCAAACCCATCCATGTTTCAATATTAATGTTGTCCCGAATATTGGAACAGCGGGCAGTTCTACCAATACCAAAATACTCGGAAGCGATAAAGCTAATAAAGGGACATCAAGAGGAACGGGAGTAACCTATGATTACACTCCGGCAACACGATAATGAGAGGTTCTAAAATGCGCTTAGCTATGGCGATGATCGAGCTTATATTTGCCATAGTCATTATAGCCATCAGCGTCATCACCATTCCCTCTATGATGAATGTAGCCGATAATGCCTCCAAAGGGATGATTATCGATGAGGATATTCTCAAGCGGATGATGGGGGAGATCACCAAGGTCTCTCAAGCACGATGGGATCGAAACTCGACCGCTCCCGATTTTGGTTCACTTCAGATTGCTGGAGATATTGATTTGCCTTGTAATGTTGACCCTCTTAGAGGAGCAGGAACATACCGTGCAAATCCTGATTCAAGTATGGCCTGTTCTGCTAATGCTCCGATGATGGCAGTAGCTGCGGTAAATGGAAATTTGAATTTGACTCAAGGGATAGAGCAACTTCATAACAACCCCTATAATTTAGAAATAAATGCAACAGGGGCTAATAATACAATCTATACGATTCAGATTGAGTATCGAGTGAATTATGTTGCTGCTACAATATCTGCTATTAATGCAGGAATGGCAACGGCAACATGGACATTGGGGTCATCGGCAAATATGAACCCTTTTAATGCTGGGACACAAACTCATCTCAAACAAATTGTCGTTCGAACTCATAACCCTGCTAATCCTGATGTCGATATGACATTGACTTTTTTTAAATCCAATGTTGGGAAGTTCTCCGAATGAAGCCTATAAATAATCGCAAAGCTTTTACTATGATAGAGCTTTTGTTTGTCATGGTTATTATGGGAATAGTCGGGGGATTGGCACTGGAAGTTTTGCGGCAATATTATGATGGAATTTATCGAACGGGTGAGTATTCCAAACGAGTTGCTCAAGCGGATCACATCCTTGAGCAGGTATCCAAATATTTTGAAAATGGAATCTCCGCTTCGATTATCCGTTTGGATCAAAATAATGTGTCATTTGGTAGTCAATGTGATGGTATCCCTGTAACAGGAGATGAAAAGAACGATTATACGATTGCTTTTGTTGCGGTGGATAATGATGGGTTGAGAGGATTTTGGAATGCAGGGTTAGGGCGTTGGCTTTCGGGGTGGACAAGCGATGTTTTGAGTGTCGGAAATACGTTGATTTCGGCGGATGCTAACTATACCTCTATCAATCCGGGGAATTCCTTGGTGGGTGCAGCTATTTTTCGGAGTGATGGTATGGGAGAGGGAGCAGATGAATGTCATCGGTTTGGTTGGGATCTGACAGGTGCAGCTAATGTTGAAAATCATGTTTATGCAACAATACAGTCAGTGGATTCCGATACAGCCCTTACCCTTGATAAAGTGTTAAGTATCAGCGGGCAGGCAAGTCGGGCGTATGTGATGCGGACAGCCTATGCATTTCGAGCAAAGAACGGTCTGTTTAATATGTACACGGGATTTGAACCGTGGAATAATGAACAGTATAGTGGAGCTACTGCACGACTTTTAGCCGATAAAGTGACACACTTTACTATTTTGTATGACAATAGTAATACTGTAATGAACTCGAATGTCGGTAATATTTATACCCTCAAAATCTGTCTGCAAGGGCTAGATGAGAATTTAAGTGATTCGAATCTTTCCGCAAATCAAATTTGCCGTGAAAGGATGGTACATGTCCGTTACTAAACGCAAAGGGTTTGCCATGATTCTGGCGATTTTTGTCGTTGTTATGGTTGCTTTAGGGGGAGCCTTGCTTTTATCCAATGCCGCCAAAGGGAGTAAATCGATCTCCGATAATTATCTCAGAGCTCAGGCAGAGCTATTGGCGCAGAGTGCCACTGAGTATGCTCTTATGAGGGCGCAGGGGGTTGATACGACAGCGGGGGCGTGTTTGAATCAGCTCAATATCACCGTAAACGATGCAGGAGGAACTGCTATTTTCGATATTAATGTTTCCTTAGCCTACTCATTTGAAGGAGCGGCAGCGGCAGGATGTACAACGCTGGCTGACACTACCGGAAAAGATACGATGGTACTGATTGATGCGACAGCTGTAACGCGCGCGACTATCACAACAGAACCTATCCGTGCGCATAGACGTTCTTGGCAAAAGCTGTAAGAAGAAAAAAAGGGTTCATGGTTTGACATACCCAAAGGGCACAAGTGCTCACCACGAACGGGAATAAAGTTAAAGTGCTAACTGAGCGATTTTTGCGAGGACATCTTTTTCACGAACCGGTTTCATCAAGAAACCGTTGGCTCCGCATTCTAATGCTTCCCCTTTTTTAGTCTCATCGGTGGTGAGGACGATAACGGGAAGTTGACGGAGGGATTCATCCGCACGAATGACTTTGAGCATTTCGATCCCGCCCATAACCGGCATAATGATATCGAGGAGAATGATATCAATATCGTTTTGGGATTTGAGTACACCGATGGCATCGGCACCATTTTTCGCCTCTACTACAGCGGAGACATTCGGGGTTTTCATGAGCATGGTCTTGAGTAGTTTTAGGTTGATCATATCATCATCGACCGCGAGAACTTTTAGTTTCTTCTCATCCATTTAGATTTTCCCCATTCGCTTAGATAAATTTTTCAAAAACAAGACGCAATAAATCTTTGTTGATGATATTTTTGATAATTTCATGAACATACATTGCATCCTCAGCTTCTTCCGGAACACTTGGATCGATGAGCATAACCAGAGACGTATCGCTGCTATTAGAACGGATTATATCATACAGATCCTTGAGATTTAATCCACTTAATTTTTTATCAAAAAGGGCAAGTTTATAGCGATGATTACTGATTTCTTCTTTGAGTTGATCGGAAGTTGTGACACTTTTGTAGGTATAGCCTAAATCATCAAGAATGCGGGTGAAGAGTTTTAATTCCAGAATATTTTGTTTCGCTATCAGTATATCGGCTTCATAGGCTGATACCCGCTCTTGAATCATAGGCTCATCAATAATAGCCGACTCTTCTTCCGGTTTCGGTAGGATTGGATCCTCTTCATTAGCCTCCATCAATGTATTGATGGACTCTTCCTCAGGAAGGGCAATAAGACTCTCTTCCGGAATCTCAGGAATAATAGTTTCACTTCCTTGTTCGACTATGACATCGCTGCTTGTCATAAGAGGAGCTGATTCTTCAGAGGAAGCAACAATCTCGTGAACCGATTTCGGTACAGGGTTGATTTCAATAATCTTATGGGATAAAAAGTTGTTGAGTAATGAGATTATTTCTGATCGTACCAGCGGTTTGGTGGTATATTCATCCATTCCAGCTGCCATAAACCGCTCACGGTCCCCTTTAAGTGCATTTGCCGTCAAGGCAACGATAGGGATATGATTATGGCCATAATCCTCTTCGAAATCCAAAATCTCTTGGGTTGCTTCGATGCCGTCAAGTACGGGCATTTGAATATCCATAAATATAATGTCAAAATTACCGTTTTTGCGTTTTTCAAATGCTTCAAGCCCATTGTTGGCTATCGTGATTTCTAATCCTAGATCTTCAAGAGTACGTCGAATCAGTTTTTGGTTGATAATATTATCTTCAGCAACGAGTGCGGTTGCGGCAAAACGGGAGTTTTTCTCATCGAACTTTTTGCGGCGTGATACTTTTACTTTACGGTTGCTAAATGCTTCGGCATCATACGCATCAAGGGTGATGCGAATTTTTGAACTGTTAAGAGGCTCATACAATACTTTGAAAATATCGATTCCCAGAGAGTCGATTTTTTTCATATAGAATGATTTGGTAATGAGAACCAGCTGTTCTTGTGATGATGCATACGTAAGAATATCATCATCGGTTGTGTAGTCATTGTCAATAAATAGCAAGTCGTAATTAACTTGCCGCTCCAACATTCTAAGCTCATCTAGTTCATGAAAAGTGGTATAACTCACTCCGAAATAGTCGAGATACTCTTTAAGATAGGTATTTTGGAGTTTCTTCTTCGAATGGTTCTCTAATATGACGGCATTGATATTGGAAAATGATCCCTTAAGCGGTTCATTAAGGGTTTCAATCTCTTCAAACTCTAGTGTAAAGAAAAATGTTGTGCCGTTGCCCGGTTCGCTTTCAAGATCAAGCTGTGACCCCATCAATTCAACGAAACGGCTTGAAATGGTGAGTCCTAAACCGGTACCGCCGTATTTACGGGTAATTGACGTATCGGCTTGTGAAAAGGCTTCAAAAATACGGGAGCGTTGCTCGCTGGTAACTCCGATTCCATTGTCTTTTACTTGGAAACGGACTTTGGTTCGATTGAGGGTATCACACTCTACTCGGCGTATATCGACACTGATAGCCCCGCCGCTGTTGGTAAATTTGACGGCATTGGAAAGAAGGTTGATAATGACCTCTTTGATTTTAGTCGGATCCCCTTTGAGCGGTCGCTCCAGGCTCGGATCGACATAACATGCAAGGTCGATATGCTTTTCGGAAGCACGGACTCCGTAGACTTCAACGGCACTTTCAAATTCATCGATCGGATTAAAGACAATCTCCTCAATTTCAAGTTTATTGCTTTCGATTTTTGAGAGGTCGAGAATATTATTAATGATTTCAAGAAGGTTCTCAGAACTTTTTTCAATGATATCGATAAACTCTCGTTGTTCGTCATGAAGGTCGGTATCTTTGAGTAGCTCGGTAAATCCGACGATACCGTTAAGAGGGGTACGAATTTCATGGGACATATTGGCCAAAAACATCGATTTTGCTTCGGAAGCTTCCATCGCGTATTGCTTATCATTGAGGGTTTGCTCAATGATACGTTCCAGCAAGCCATACGCTTGGGCTGTACCTGCTGTGGTATCGAGGTTAATGGTATGGCTGAGAACTTCAGCTTCGCTGTCGTGCGTATCTTCTGCAACCCGTTTGAGAACCGATTCAAGATTTTTGATGTTGGTGGTGATTTCAGCAGAGAAAAAATAGCCTAAAATCGCAACCAAAACTCCCAATATCCAGACGGCAATAGCGATGATGAGGACTTGAACCGCTTGTTCTTGTACGATAGAAGCACGAGCGTCCATGGCATCGATCAAAACTTTTTCAGCTTCGTTGATGGCATCGATTTTTTCAGAAATCATGGCAAACCAAATACCCGATTGGGTTTGATAGGCACCGGTGGTGCTGGTTTGCAAAATAGTGGTTCGTTCTGTCGTGATATCAAGGAAAAGCTCGCTGTTATCTTCACTGTAAAGGGTTGCTTGGAGTTTTGACTGGATCGGTTTGTTACTCATTCCTTCGAGATTGAAGGTATCGGCTTTTGCAATTAACGTAACCCATTTATTGAGTTCTTCTTCGGCAAGAGGGGTTGCCCGTGAGAGAACATAGGTAATGTAGTCACGTTCCACACTGCTGTATTCGTTTGCACGAACTAAAGAGAGGTAGGCAGAAGAGAGGGAATTAACTTCGTCATCAAAATGTAGTGTTGCCAGTTTGGCCAGTTCATTGATGAGCTGTTCTTCCGATTTACCGTACAGATCGGTAAAAATTTTATCAAAATTGGCATTGCCGTTATCGACGTAGGGACGAGATTGATTGATCCCTCGCTGTAGATCACTGATGAGTTTTGATAATGCAGAGGCTTTTGAAGCTTCTTCTGCATTCATATGTTCTAGGGTTGTAAGATGTTTTTGATACGCATCGATTTTTTGATCGACAATAGCTCGTTGCGCATGAAGTGATTTTAGGGTGGCCGGTGAAGCATTCCCCATATACATTACCGTCATTCCGCGTTCGCGTGAAAGGTTATTGATCAGATCATTGAGTTGTTTGTTTCCCTCAAGTCTTACTTGAAGCTGTTCCGCCCCTTTGTAGCTGACATACGCATTATAAACGTAGTAGCTTGCGAGGATAAAAAGTATCAGAATCGGTAAGAGACTGATGAGGCGAAGTCGATTTCTAAGTCCTAGTTGCATGGGGTCTCCTATATTTCGCTTATTTCTTTATAGTTGTTCAAGAAAACTGTTAAGACGCTTAGAAGCTTTGTTGGCTTCTTGAGCATCGTTTGTTTGAGATAAAATAGCCAACTCATCCGAAATCTCATTGAGTCGTAAATTATCACTGATCCCTTTGAGTTGACTTGCCGTTTTTTTCCAAGCGTGGGTATCAAAGGCGCTGATGGCACCACTTATTTCACTTCCTGCACGAAGGGCATCATGTTTATATTCATCAATCAATTCATTAAAAAAGTCAACCTCAATTCCCAATTGTCCTGCAATAAAAAATTTATCGTAATGAAGTGTTCGAGTCGTTTCGACCTCAGGAATCTCTTCAGGAATACTCTCTTCAGGGGGGGGAACTATCTCTTTAAACGGTTCATCGTACGCTAGCTCAATCGGAGTCGCATCTTTTTCTATTGCATTTTGATAGAGGTGCTCTTCATGGATGAGTAAGGGCTCTTTTTCTTTAAAAGCAAATTCGTAAATATCATCATTTTCAGGTAGAGAAATCGGTTCATACGTTGGCAGAGTCTCTTCTATGACTTCTTCTTGTACCGCTTCTTTCCCTTCTAATTTTTCGATGATGGTGTAGAAATATTTGAGATTGGCTTCAATTTCTATGGAATCGTCAGAGGTATTAATAACACTGAGTGTTTCAAATGCATCTTCGATACGGAGATTCGCTGCTACCCCTTTGAGCTTGTGTGATAATATTTTTAGATTATTGATATCTCCTCTGAGTACGGCTTCAAAAAGCTCCTCTTTAAACTCATTGGCTTGCTGGATAAAGTCGCCGATGAACTCTTGAATCAAGTCAACCGGAAGACCAAGCTCTTGTGCGGCAACATTTGGATCAAAACGATATGATTTATCAACTTTTAGAGTATTGATAAACTCTTTTTCTGCATTGCTGTATCGGACATCGCCGAGCATTGGGAGATCGATTCTCGTCTCAGCCTTAGTCTCTTCTACCGCTTCGCTGGAGAGGGAAGGCTCCGGAATGAAAAAATCTTTTTCCAACTCTTCATCATTGAGGGGAAGGGAGAGTTTTGCGTACAGATCTTCGATCGGCTCTTCTTGAACCTCCAACTCAGCAAACGAGGGAACATCGAGTATCCCCGGTTCGCTTAAGGTAGTAGGGGTGATATGATCGTAGTTAGGCAAGATGGATGGTGCTGATTCAATGATTGGAGATTTAACGTCCGTTTTGCTCTTAGGGATCATCGGTTGAGGTTTGAATTCATCTCCACTGATGGATTGAACATGGAGTAAATCAATAATATAACCGGGTTGGGAGGGTTCTGCACTTAAAAAAAGGCTGTTGACTTGAAGCGTGCAGGAGAAGGTTCGACCGTTTCCATGAACAATGGCTGAGCGGGCATCAGAATCGGCGTGGAGCAAAAAATCGATCCATCCGAAACTTTTGAAATTATGGATATAGCCGGGTTCTTTTGCAAAAAGGTCGGCAACATCACTGCAGACACTCAAGAGATCTTCCAGTGTTGCATAGTTTAAGAGTTTAAGTCCCTCTTCGTCGATCCCGATAAATTCTTGTTTATGGTTATAAAATAACACTCATCCCCCCTATTGTTCTTGCTCAATCATTTTTCGGTACAGTTGAGCCGTCTCTTCGATATTTTTACGAGATGCCGGTTTGCGTGCGGCCATGTACCCTTTTACTTTTCCGTTGTCATCGTATGTCGGTGTAACTTCCGTATCAACCCAGTAGTATCGGCCGTCTTTTCGAAGATTTTTGACCAATCCATGCCACAGTGTTCCTGATTGAATTGTGTTCCACATTTGTGCGAAAGCCGCTTTGGGCATATCGGGATGGCGGATTATATTATGAGGCTCCCCGATCAGTTCTTCAACGGTATAACCGGATATTTCACAAAATTTTCGATTGGCAAATGTAATAACACCTTTAAGATCGGTTTCACTGACAATAGCGCGTCCATCAAACAAATACTCTTCATCCACCGCAGTAGGTTTTTCCATCATCTGACCCTTTAGCTAAAAAACTGCTGAAAACATAATCTGTGGAATATGGCATAAACTCCATAAAAGATTACTTAGACGCAGTTTCTCTATAGTGATTTTGGAGACTTTCGGCATCTTTCTTCCCTATAAGTTCACAAAGGGTTGAAAAATCGCTTTTGGCAATTCCTTCGAAGGTTCCGAAATAATCAATTAGTTTATGAATTTTCGGCAAAGTGATCCCGTTAATGGCTAAAAGTTTGGAGGATTGATCGATTTTGATTTTAGTTTTTTTGTGAAAAGTGATCGCGCTCCGGTGGGCTTCATCTCTAAGCATTTGAATAAATTGGAGCCGTTTATCGGAACTCTCCAATCGCAAGGTGTTTTCACCGCTATGGAGGATGTCGCGTGCGGAACCTTTGGCACGGTGCGATGCGCCGTCAATTTTCTCTTTACTGATGGCGATAACATCGAGATAAAGTCCATGTGAACTCAGCAAATCGACGGCCAAAGCTCGCAACGTCGCTCCGCCGTCAAGTACCCACAAGTCAGGTGGAGGATTGGTAGCAAACCCTTCAATTCGACGACGCAACATTTCCGACATTTGTCCATATTCATCTCTCTCATGCAGATGATAGGATCGGTAGGATTTTTTATCAAAACGGCCATTTTCATAAACGATCATAGCTCCGACGGTAGCATCACCCCCGTGATGAGAGTTATCAAATACTTCGATTCTTATCGGGGATGTATCGAGTTCAAAAAGTTCTTTGAGTCCGGACAAGAGGCTCTCGTTGGTAGGCTGAGGTGCTCGCAGTAGCTCATGGGCATTGGTAAGGGCAAGATCAATAAGCTCTTTTTTCCCTCCCCTCTGCGGTACTTCGAGAATTGCTTTTTTCCCAAAGAGGGTACTCAAGTGTTCGTGAACCCAATCACTCGATTCAAAAGAGTGTGCCGTTAAAATAGGGGCGATTATAGGAGGCTTTTCGTTTCCGTAGAATCCAACTAATGTCCGCTCATACGCTTCATCCAGTGAAAAATAGGGGGTTACTGGGAGAAAGTCGTGAGTTGTGGATGCCACCTTTCCATCACGGATGAAAAGTCGGAGGATACAGCCGCGTGTTTCGTTTACGGCAATGGCAAAGAGATCGTAATTTTCGGTAGAGGCCAGATCGATTTGAGAGGTTAGCTCGCTTTTGTTGATCCGCTCTATTCGATCTCGAAGCACCAAAGCCTCTTCGAATCGTAGCGATTCTGAATAAAATTCCATTTTGGTTTCGAGTTCTCTGATGAGTCGACGTTTATTTTGAATCCATTCGATCCCTTGTGCAACCATCGGCAAATAGGTTTCTCTGGGAACCTGAAATTCACAAGGAGCAAGGCATTGTTCCATCTGATAAAAAAGGCACCCTTTTTTCCCTTTCAGACAACTTTTTTTCTGTACAAGTTTTAGCAGTTCATAAAGAGAATCAAGAATATCGCGTGCTCCTATCGAAAAAGGGCCGAAATAGCGGATCCCTTTACCCTTAATAATTTTGCGGGTGAGTTCGAAGCGTGGATAGGGTTCTTCCATATCAACATAGAGATACGGGTAGGTTTTATCATCACGGAGGAGAATATTGTATTTGGGCTTGAGTTGTTTGATAAGGGAATTTTCTAAAATGAGGGCGTCGTGCTCATTTTCCACGATGATGTAGTGGAGCCCTACCGCCTCAGAGAGCATTTTTTGGATACGGAGGGATAATGTTATTTTAGGGGAGAGCTGTGGGGTGAGATTAAAATAGCTTTTGACCCGTTTGGAGAGGTTTTTAGCCTTGCCGATGTAGAGAATTCTCCCTGCGCCATCCAAATATTGGTAGATCCCCGCTTGGTGAGGGAGGCTGCGGATTTGTTCTATCATCGGTGAACTCTTAATGAATAATTTATGGTAGCTATTATAACATCCGTCATTAAAGAAAAGAGAGGGGAAAGTCATGACCCGAAAATGGATGATGATCTGCAGTATAGCCCTTTTGATGGGACTGATGAGCGGATGCGGCTATAAAGCTCCTCCTTATTATGAGAAACCCTCACCGACGAAGGAATCTCCCGTTGCGTTATGATGTTGTTATCATTGGCTCAGGCGTTGCCGGCCTTTATGCGGCAATCGCTTTGCCGAAGAACTTAAAAGTTTTAATCATTAATAAATCAAACCCGTGGGAATGTAACACCTATTATGCGCAAGGCGGTGTTACCACGGCCTATAATGATGAAGATATCGCTTCTCATGTCCAAGATACTCTTGATGCGGGGGCAGGTATGTGTAACGCAACCGCAGTACAGCTGATGAGTGAAAGTTCTCAAGGGGTTATCAGGGATTTGATTGATCGCGGATTTGAGTTTGATAAAGATGAAGAGGGAAATTTACTCTACACCAAAGAGGCCGCCCATTCACGGAGTCGAATACTCCATGCAGGCGGGGATGCGACGGGGAGACACCTTCATTTCTTTTTATTGAACCAAAATCCTCATCCGATGCTTAGTGATGCAACCGTGGTCGATTTATTGATTGAGAATAATCAATGCTGCGGTGTGGAAGTTTTTAGTGAGGGGAAACGGAAAATTATTTTGTCCGATAACGTCATCATAGCCAGCGGCGGGGTGGGATCGTTGTATGAGTACCATACCAATGCTTCAACGATCAGCGGAGATATTCACGGTATTTGTATCGAAAAAGGGATTGAACTCGAATCAATGGAGATGATGCAGTTTCATCCCACCGTTTTTGTCGCCAATAATTGGGCACGCAAACAGCTCCTCTCCGAAGCACTCAGAGGAGAGGGGGCACATGTTGTCGATGAAAACGGCTATCGCTTTTTGTTCGAGTACGATCCGCGCGGTGAGCTCGCACCTCGTGACATCGTCAGCCGCGCTATTTTCGATTACAAACAACGTAGCGCTAAACAAGTCTATCTCTCCTGTGAAGATTTTGAGAGCGAATATTTTAAAGAGCGTTTTCCGAATATCTACAAATCGCTGAATGATTTGGGATACCATCTTCCAAAAGAGCGGGTTCCTATCTCTCCGGCTTTTCATTATGCCGTAGGGGGAATCAAAACAGAGAGTAATGGAGCGGTGCCTCAAGTAAAAGGGCTTTATGCTGTGGGAGAGGCAGCCTCAACGGGAGTACATGGTGCTAATAGGTTGGCCAGTAACTCTTTGCTTGAAGGGCTGGTTTTTTCCCGTAGGGCAGCAGAATCGATTCTAGAGTGTGCAGCACACGGGTGCAGTGAGTATTTTACTGTAGGAGATGAGCCGCTTAATGTAGAGGGTGACAAAGAAAAAAAAGATCAACTCCGCCGTATTATGTGGGAGAATGTGTCGATCAAGCGTACGTTACTGGGACTAAATACGGCTTTTGAAGCGATAACACAGATGCTCTCGGGCAATGTGGGAAGATTATTGCGTTTGCGGCTGCTAACGGCACTCAGTATTGTTGTCTCAGCACAAAAACGGCCCGAATCGATCGGGGTTCATTATATGACACATGAAGAGAAAGAATGACAACGGTTGTTTCAGAAGCTACGGCGATAAATCTTGTAAGTCATCCGTTCGGATGGCTTTTACTCGCTATTTTTGTAGTGGGGTACTATTTTATTGCCACCGAAGAGAAATACCATATCGATAAAGCCAAACCGGCATTGTTTACCGGAACGTTGATGTTTGTTCTAATAGGGCTGTATTATATTAGTGTTGGTGCCGATTTGACTCCGTTTGAGCGTGAAGTCGATCATATGATTTTAGAGATAGCTGAAATCTTCTTCTTCTTATTTGTGGCGATGACCTATATTGAGGCATTAATCGAGAGGGGGGTTTTTAGTGCGTTGCGTGCAAAACTGATTGCGAAAGGGTACAGCTATCGTGAACTCTTCTGGATCACCGGAGTTTTGGCTTTTTTTATCTCTCCGGTAGCTGATAATCTGACAACCGCTTTAATCTTATCTACCGTCTTACTCACTATTGATAATAAAACAAAAGAGTTCCTCGTCCCTAGTGCTATAAATGTTGTTGTTGCCGCGAATGCGGGCGGTGCTTGGAGCCCGTTTGGAGATATTACGACGCTCATGGTATGGGCAGCTGAAAAAGGAAGTTTCGTCGATTTCCTTTATCTTTTTCCTGCAGCATTTACCGGTTGGCTCGTTACGGCGGCACTTTTGGTTCGTTATGTCCCCGATCTTGATCCGAACAAAGAGGGCGATCCTGAAGCGGCGGGGAAAATCGAAATCCTCAAAGGAGGACGTGTGATTATCGCATTCGGTGCATTGACGATTGCCCTTGCGGTTGTAGGGAAACAGCTTCTTCATCTACCTCCGATGTGGGGGATGCTTTTTGGTTTAGCGATTTTGCAGCTCTATATGTATTTTCTGAAAACGAAACATAATGTCGATGTGAATATTTTCGAGGCGATGAGCAAAGTCGAGAACAACACACTTCTCTTTTTCTTTGGGATTCTGGCGGCTGTGGGAGCACTCCATTTCACAGGCTTTCTTACCTATGCGGCACAACTGTATGAGGCATTTGATCCAACTATCGTCAACATCGGAGTCGGATTTCTCTCCGCCATCGTCGATAACGTTCCAGTCATGTCGGCAGTGCTTAAAGCCAATCCTGCAATCGATCATGCTCAGTGGATGTTGGTGACAATGACGGCAGGAATCGGAGGATCATTGATCAGTTTCGGAAGTGCCGCAGGGGTAGGTGTGATGGGAAAAATGTACGGCATTTATACTTTTTCATCGCACATCAAATTGGCTTGGACAGTGCTAGTGGGATATATTGTCTCTCTTGCGGTATGGTACGTTCAATTTATGATTTTAGGCATTTATTAAACTATATCCAAAATTAAACTACTTTTAGGTACCCTTTCAATAACGTAAAGGGTATCCACTCCCTCCCGATTATCTCCACTTAAAGGCTCTCCTTTGAAAGATGTCAATATTATCGTCCTTGATTTTGGTTCACAGTATACTCAGTTGATTGCCCGTCGTCTGCGCGAAGATAAAGTGTATTGCGAAGTACTTCCGTATCACACTAAAATCGATGTTATCAAAGCAAAAAATCCTAAAGGGGTTATCCTCAGCGGCGGACCGTCTTCCGTGTATAACAAAGATGCGTACGAAGTAGATCAGGGTGTCTATGCCCTTGGCATTCCTGTTTTGGGAATTTGTTACGGCATGCAGCGAATTGCTGTCGATTTCGGCGGAAGCGTTATTCGAAGTGATCATCACGAATACGGTAAAGCGGAACTCACCATCGATATGACCCAGCACTCTGTTTTGTTTGAGGGGTGTGAAGATGAACGCGCGGTATGGATGAGTCACTCCGATAAAGTAGACGTATTGCCGGAAGGTTTTGTTCCAATCGCTTACTCCCCGAACTCTCCGTATGCGGCTATCGCGAATGAAGCAAAAATGGTCTATGCAATGCAGTACCACCCTGAGGTTAATCACTCCGAAGAGGGGTATTTGATGCTCCGTAACTTTGCTCGTAAAATTTGCGGTATCACTGACAAATGGGACATGGGACATTTCCTTAAAGAACAAATCATTAAAATCCGTGCCCAAGTGGGTGAGGGGAAAGTACTTTGTGCCCTCAGTGGCGGGGTTGATTCTTCGGTTGTTGCGGCATTACTGTATGAAGCGATCGGGGATCAACTTATCCCTGTATTTGTCGATAACGGCTTACTCCGCAAGGGAGAGCGTGAATCGGTTGAAAATATTTTCAAAGTGCACCTCAAAGTACCTCTCGTCGTCGCCGATGCATCGGAAAGTTTCCTCGGAAAACTTGCAGGTGTAACCGATCCTGAGACAAAACGTAAAATTATCGGTCATACCTTTATCGAGGTGTTTGAAGCGGAAGCAAAAAAACATGACGGGATTAAATTCTTAGCACAGGGGACATTGTACCCCGACGTAATCGAATCGGTTTCGGTAAATGGTCCCTCTGTTACGATCAAATCGCATCATAATGTCGGGGGACTTCCTGACTGGATGGATTTCGAATTGATTGAACCGCTACGTGATTTGTTCAAAGACGAAGTGCGTAAACTCGGACTCGAACTCGGACTTCCCGATTCGTTGGTAAACCGCCATCCGTTCCCGGGACCGGGCTTGGGTATCCGTATCATGGGAGAAGTGAATAAAGCGGATTTGAATCTTCTCCGTGAAGCCGATGCGATTTTGCTCGATGAGCTTAAAGTAAGCGGCTACTACACGAAAACTTGGCAAGCGTTTGCGGTACTCCTTAACGTAAAATCGGTTGGTGTTATGGGGGATAATCGTACCTATGACAATACGGTATGTGTCCGTGTCGTCGAAGCGGTGGATGGGATGACGGCAACGTTTGCCCATCTTCCTCATACGTTGTTGGAACGTATCAGCCGCCGTATCATCAACGAAGTGGACGGGATCAACCGCGTCGTATATGATATCAGCTCCAAACCGCCCGCTACGATCGAGTGGGAATAAAGGGCTCGCAGTTTGCGCCCGATCTATCTCATCTCCAAAACTCCCTATGAGGGAGTTATTCACATCCCTATCCTCAAAACTCGTTTTTTTGCCCCCGATATCGATTTTTCTCACTATGAGGGAATCATAGTCACCTCTAAACAAATTTTAAAAGCGCTTGAGCCTTATTCAGAAGAATGGAAAGCACTTCCAATAATTGCTGTCTCTGAGCCGACAGCTGACGTATTTCGTACACAAGGGTGCGTTATTGCGGCCGTTGCGAACGGATATGGAGAAGGGATAGAAGCCATAATAAGAGAAGAATCTTTGCAGAAGCGATGGCTTTATTTACGCCCTGAGCATGTCGCTTCTTCGTGGGCGGAAGAAGGCAGAAAAAATGGAGTGAAAATTGATGAAGCTGTGCTGTATAAAACAGTGTGTAATGATGAAGCTTCCCATTTTGAGATAGAAGAAAACGGTGTGCTGATCTTTGCTTCTCCCTCATCGATTAACTGCTTTCTTCAAAACTACTCTATTCTCTCAACACATTCCATCGTTGTTATCGGTAAAACGACACAAAAAGCTCTCCCTTTGGGTCTCTCTTCATCCCTCAGTGCAACACCGAGTATTGCTTCAGCAGTTGAGTTGGCTCGTAAAATCGCTTCGTAAGGGTAAAATTCATCACCCTTTTAAGATTTTAGGGCTATAATTATTTACTCTGGGCGCAGCGAGTAACCGCAATATGAGGGTTCTACATATACAACTAGTCACATCTGTAGATGTTTCGGTGTGTCGGTGGTCTTGTTTGAGCGCATTCGCGTGAGAGATTGCCGCCGGAAGAGACGCTCGATGTGGCGCAATTACAGCTTTGAAGAACCAAAGCTACTGCGAAACGCCCGCCCGGGCTTTTGTTTGATTTGAGAGACGTTCGCGCCGTTCAACTAAAACAATATAATTTATACAAGGTCAATGTATGCGAGTAATGGTAATCGGAAGCGGCGGACGCGAATTTTCAATCGGTCGTGTGTTAAAGCAAGATGCCGAAGTAAGTGAACTCTTTTTTGCCCCTGGCAACGGTGCAACGACAATGTTGGGAACGAATGTAGAGATTAAAGAGTATGAAGAACTTGCACAATTTGCAGTGGATAACGCGATCGATTTGACGATTGTAGGACCTGAAGGACCGCTCAGTGACGGTGTCGTCGATGTGTTTAAAGCAAAGGGGTTGGTTATTTTCGGACCATCCAAAGCGGCGGCACAGTTAGAGGGCTCAAAAGTCTATATGAAAAACTTTTTGAAAAAGTACGGTATTCCTACTGCCCGTTATATTGAAACCGATCATATCGGTGATGCATTTGCTTTTATCGAATCACTCTCACTCCCTATTGTGGTGAAAGCGGACGGTTTGTGTGCGGGCAAGGGCGTTATTATTGCGATGAGTTATGAAGAGGCAAAAATAGCGGTTTCTGAGATGCTCAGCGGAAAATCATTCGGAGATGCCGGCAAACGCGTTGTTGTCGAAGAGTTTTTAGACGGGTATGAGCTCTCGATGTTTGCTCTATGTGACGGAAAAGATTTTATCCTCCTCCCGGCCGCGCAAGATCATAAACGGCTTCTTGATAACGATGAAGGTCCTAATACCGGAGGGATGGGGGCATACGCTCCAACTCCTTTGGTCGATGATATTATTTATGAAAAAGTAAAAGATCGAATCGTTCGCCCAACACTTAAAGGGATGCAAGAAGAGGGGGCTCCGTTTGAGGGGGTTCTCTTTATCGGACTGATGATCGTGAATGGCGAGCCTATTACATTGGAATTTAATGTCCGTTTCGGTGACCCTGAGTGCGAGATCCTTATGCCGCTTTTGAAAACGCCTGCCAGTGAGCTTTTTTACAAAGCTGCTACCAAACAACTCGATTCTTTAAATGTAGAGTTCTATGACAAATATGCCGTCGGTGTAGTAATGGCAAGTCGAAATTATCCGTATGATAACTCTGAACCTGCAGAGATTATTGTTGATGAGACACATCATGATGAGATTGCTCAACACACACACATTGCCTATGCCGGCGTGAGCAGTGAAGATGGGAAGCTTTATGCAAACGGCGGACGGGTACTTGTATGCGTCGGAGTAGGAGATAGCATTAAACAAGCGCGTGATCGAGCCTATATGCTCTGTGGTCAAGTCCATTTTGCCGGTAAAAAATTGCGTACCGATATCGCATATCAGGCACTTCGTTAATGGATGAACGCCTCGATTCTCTTTTACAGCGTGAGCATCTCTCCCTCGCATCAGTGCGCCAGAGAGCAGCTGCTTTTGGTATCGACGAACTTCTTCTATCCTTCATTATGATTATTATTTTATGGGATTCGATGGCTAATGCAACTACATTGGAAGAGATGATTGCGGTTACCAATAGTTTTTTATTGGAATATATGGCGATTAAAATTCTCTATCACACTTTTTTTACGATGCAATACGGTGCAAGTGTCGGAAAAATTATTATGAAAATCCGTATTATTGAACTCTCTACACTCTCCAATCCACGGTTTTTAAGTGCCTTTAATCGGAGTGTTTTTCGAGTTGTAAGTGAGATACTTTTTTATCTTGGATTTGTCTGGGCAATGCTCGATCCGTTTCATCGGAGTTGGCATGATCGAACCGGAAAGACATTGGTGATCAATGCGTAAATTTTATTGGATCAGTTTGATTGCATCAACGGTACTCTTAGGTGAAGAGCGTGTAGAACTGTATGGTGTCAATGTTGATGCAAACGGGTCACTTGCGACTGCCAAAGGTAATCCCGTTGCCCTCTATCAAGATGAGATTATTACTGCCGATGAGCTTATGTATGATCGTAATACGAGTATTATGGAAGCCAAAGGAAATGTCAGTATTTTCAAAGGGGGACAGTATCACGGTATAAGTGATTATACCCGTTTGAATTTCGAGGATGATACCCGTTATTCAGCACCTTATTATGCGACGGATCAATTGTCGGGTTTGTGGATGAGTGCTGCGGAAGCACAAGGATGCCAAAACGATATTGATCTTTCCAGCGGCGCCGTATCTGGGTGTGATTCAGCTGATCCTTTGTGGAAAATCCGTTTTACCAGCGGGGATTATAATACGGAAAATATGTGGGTGAATCTATACAATGCACGTTTAGAGATCGGAGAGGTACCTGTATTTTATCTCCCTTATTTCGGCTATCCGACCGATCGAACCCGTCGAACCGGACTATTAATTCCTATAATGGGGTGGTCGGGATCGGAAGGGTTTTATTATCAGCAGCCGATTTATTTCGCTCCGCATAACTGGTGGGATTTGGAGCTTCGTCCTCAGATTCGTACCATGCGGGGATCGGGGATGTATTCAGATTTTCGTTTTATTGATACCCCCTCCTCTCAGGGCTCCATTCGGATGGGGTATTTTAAGGAACAAGCAGACTATGCTTTGAAAAATGATTTGGCTCATGTCAAACATTACGGGTATGATATTAATTACCGGCACAGTGCCCCATTGCGCGAATGGTTTGATACGGATTTAGAGGGGGAGTCGGGGCTTTATATTGAGGGCTCATGGATGAACGATGTCGATTATCTTAATTTGCAGAAAGTCGATGAAACACAAAATGTCACTTCAAATCAGGTTATGTCACGGATTAACGGATATTACAACAGTGAAGACAACTATCTTGGTACTTATTTTAAACATTATCAATATTTGAACCTTGCGAGTAATGACGAAACGATTCAAACCTTACCGACGCTCCATTATCACCGCTATTTGGAGAGTTTTTTAGATGATTATCTTTTAATTAGCGGCGATGCTACAACGACGCACTACTACAGACCGAACGGAAAAAGGGCGATAGAGGGGAATTTCAATGTCCCTTTAACGCTTCAAACCTCTTTGTTTGAAGAGTATGTCGATCTTAGCTATACGATGAACGCTTCTGCAAAGGCGATAGGCTTTTATGCAAATGAACGTCCTGCTGAAGAGGGGATGTATGAACCCGGAAAATACGCGCAACTTGATCATACGATCAGTATAGGCTCAACTCTCGTAAAACCGTATGACAACAATCTTACCCATGTTATCAATCCGTTTGCCAGTTATACCTCGGCAGGAAGCCGTTATTATGATGGGTATTATGAAACCTATAAGGATTCATGTGATGTTACAGGCACTTATGCTGGAGTAGCATGTGAATTTTATACCCTTTCCGCACCCAGTGATACTCTCTCTCTAGGAATAAACAACTATCTTTTTAAGAGGGGTAAACAATTTGTGGTTGATCGTCTCTCTCAAAACTTCCGTTATGATGATCAAGGGAGCTACTACGGTGAATTGCAAAATGAGCTGGAGTGGATGATTACCAGTACCATCTCATTCTATAATCAAACGGCTTTTAATCATGATCGCAACCGTATCACCAAAGAACAAAACACACTGAGTTATAATGACGGGACTGTTGTAGCAGGTGTAAGTCATTATTATACCGATCAGCTTCGTAATAACAGGGCAGAATATGCCTCCTATTGGACAGCAAATGCTGCCTACCAATATAATCGTCAGTATAAAATTTTTGGCAATATTGCCTACGATTACACAGAAGCTTTATTAAAGCGGAATGAAATCGGAGTGTTGTATACACAGCGCTGTTTCGACCTTGGAATACGATTCGTTCAAAATCGGCGACCGGTTTTAACCAACAGCAGTGCGAATGATTCTGTCGAAGATTCGTATATTTTTATCACCATAATTTTAAAACCGATCGGTGGGGCAGAGTTTGATTATAAACTCACCGGTAAGTAAAGGGGGTTACGTATGAAACTGGAAGCAAAAATCGGTCTCTTTGTTGTGATGGCGTTAGGTGCGTTATTGTTTCTATCAACACAGGTAACCTCTCTTGGAAAATGGGGAAGCGATGGTTATCCGATACAAGCGTATATCGAAGATGCCTCAGGAATCGAAAAACATACCCATGTCTTAATGAACGGGGTAACTATCGGTGATGTGGAAGAGATCGAGATAGAAGGCAAGAGGGTAAAACTGACTTTGATGATTAATAAGGATGTGAAAATTCCGGATGATTCATCGGTTGTTGTCGCACAAGAATCACTCTTAGGCTCAAAAGTTATTAATATTGTTGTAGGAGATTCGACAGCCTTTTTGCAAACCGGAGGTACCCTTTCGCAGTCGAAACGCTATGCTTCGTTTGATCAAACGAGTGATTCGGTAAATGCAGCTGCCAAAGAATTAGAACTTTTACTGAAAGATTTCCGCTCTACACTCGATGACGAACATCGAGCGGCAATTCAAGAGATGATTATTGCATTTCGTAATGTAGGGGTTAATCTTGATGGGGTAATTGTCGATAATCGTGAAGATCTTCATGAAGCGATCATCAATTTTAGAGCGATGTCTGCCGGATTTGCTCAGAGTGCCGATACCGTTAATAAAGATCTTCCGGCGATTATGGCACGGATTAATTCTTTGACGACACGTATGGATAACATCAGCGGTTCGTTAGAACAAAAACTTCCTGAAGCGGTTGATAAGTTTGTCAAAATTGAAGATAATGTCAGCGTTATTCTCACGGAAAATAGGTCTTCATTGAAAGAGACGATTGCAAATGCGGGATCGTTTTTCAAAAGTGGAGAAGAAGCATTCGGTAAAATAGATTCAATGTTGAGCAACTTTACTACCAGTGAACTACAGGTGGCGATGCACACGGATTATATGATGCGGGATCAATATGGAAAAGTTTATTTAGGGGTTACTTACCTTCCGAACCCTGAAACTTATTATATGTTTGACTTGGTCAGTACCGATGATTATTCCCGTTATGATACGAATCCTCCGGGCAAAAATATCAAAGGAGAAACCTATTATTCTCTCCAATACGGAAAACGGTTTGATAACACGTTATTGCGATTTGGAGCAATCGAATCAACAGGTGGAGTTGGAGTCGATTATTTTATGGATCATGATCGGTTGAAATTCAGCGGAGAAGCGTTTGATTTTAATGCTGTCAATGATATTCGCGGAACCCGTGCCCATCTTAAGGCGCAAGTACGCTACCAAATGCTTAAACACCTCGAACTCTATGGAGGATGGGATAACTTCCTCAATCCGCAATCACAAAATATTTTCTTAGGATTAGGTCTGAGATTTATTGACAACGATCTTAAATATTTGAGTGGTACAGCTTCGATGGCAAAATAATATGGGAATACAACGTTATATATTTAAAGACCGCTCTGATGCTGCTTTGCAGCTCAAAGAACTCCTCCCTCTGGATCGGATGAAAAGTGAGGGGTGGAATCTGATTGCTGTTTCGTCTGGGGGACTGATAATCGCGTCAGAGATGAATAAGCGACTTAAACTGCCGATAGATTTCATTTTCTCAGCCAGTATCACCGCTCCTCAAAACCCTGAATGTGAGTTGGCAAGGGTGAGTGAGACGGAAGAGATTGTTATTCATCAAGCCCTTGTCGATGCGTTTGAGATACAGGTAGATTATATTTACGGCGAGGCAACGCGCAAACACGAAGAAAAAATTCTCAGTGCGGTCTACCAATACCGTAAGGGAGAACATTTCAAATCGATGAAGGGGAAAAACATACTTCTGATTGATGAGGGGAGTGAAACAGGGTTAAAACTGATGTGTGCGATCAAAACCGCATTTGCTCAAAAAGCTAAAGCGGTCTACGTCGCAGCACCGATTATGCCCTCCAGTGTCGTAGAAGCACTGGACCCAATTGTGGATGGGATATTTTGCCTTCAAGAGATCGAAGATTATATCGATACGGGGTATTATTACCACGAATTTGAGACGGTAGATGAAGAAACTATAGAGACTATATTGGAGAGAAGAGATGAAATACAACGTTGAGTTAGCCTTAAAAAATAAAACCGAAGCGTACGCGTTTAATCAAGTAGCGGCGCAAGCCAACGGAGCCGTTTGGCTCAAATGCGGAGACACTGTTATTTTAGCAACGGTCGTTGTCGATGAGACCGATTTTGTCGATGAGGATTTTTTACCGCTTACGGTTCAGTATATTGAGAAAAGTTATGCGGCAGGGAAATTTCCGGGCGGATTTATCAAACGTGAAACCAAACCGAGTGATTTTGAAACCTTAACGTCACGGATTGTAGACCGATCCCTTCGTCCGTTGTTCCCAAAAGGATTCGCAAACCCGATCCAAATTACGGTTATGGTTTTAAGTGCCGATAAAGAGGCTGATTTACAGGTATTGGCGCTCAATGCGGCATCAGCCGCACTCTATGTATCCGATATCGATATTTTTAATTCGGTGAGTGCGGTACGTGTCGGTAAAATCGATGGAGAGATTGTTTTTAATCCGACACGCAGCGAGCTCGAAAAAAGCACCCTTGATCTATATTTGGCTGGAAGCAAAGACGATATGCTCATGATCGAGATGCAAACACTCGGAAGCGATGAGATGGAAATCCTTGATATCGGAATGATTGATCCATTGGTTGATCCTGCAATGAGTGTCCCCGCCATTCCTGTACGAGTATCCAATGCCATGCATGAAGATGAGCTGATCCGTGTTCTTGCATCGGCTCAAGAGGCTTTGTTTGAATCCAATAGCGCGTATGAAGCTGCATTTAAACCGTTCGCGTCAGCACCGTTTGAACTTCAGTATGTTATCAGCGAAATAAACAAAGAGATGATAGAGTATGTTCGTCTCAACCATACGGATGATCTCAAACGCGGTATCAATCAAATGGCGAAAACAGAACGTTCTACCGCATTGCGCACGATCCGTAAAACCGTTATGGGTGAAAAGCCGGAGTGGAATGAGCATGAGTTGAAAAAAGCGATCGAATCGGTGAAAAGAACAATGGTACGTACCCAAATTTTGGATGAAAAAGTGCGTGCAGACGGTCGTGCGCTAGATGAAGTACGTCCGATTAGAATTGAAACCAATGTACTGCCGAGCGCGCACGCTTCAGCTCTTTTTACCCGTGGGCAAACCCAAGCACTGGTTATTTTGACTCTGGGTGGGATGAAAGATGCACAGATGTTTGAAAACCTCACTGACAGCGGAACTCAAAATGAAGCGTTTATGGTTCATTATAACTTTCCGGGATTCAGCGTCGGTGAGCCATCACCGATCGGTGCGCCGCGCCGTCGCGAATTGGGACACGGCAATCTTGCCAAACGAGCGCTTGAAGGTGCCTGTGTCCGCAATGGCCAAACGATTCGACTTGTGTCAGAGATTCTCGAATCAAACGGGTCTTCCTCAATGGCTACCGTGTGTGGCGGCTATATGGCACTTCGTGCAGGGGACATCGAGATGGCGGACCCGATTGCGGGTGTCGCAATGGGGATGGTGCAAGAGGGGAACCGTCACGCAATTTTGACCGATATTATGGGACTTGAAGATCATGACGGTGACTTGGATTTCAAAGTAGCGGGCTCGAAAGAGGGGATTACCGCAATGCAGATGGATATCAAACTCGGCGGTATTCATTTGGATGTTCTACAAGAAGCACTTTACCAAGCTGCTAAAGCACGTGCTCATATCATTGATATTATGATAAGCAGTGAAGAAAAAATCGAACTCAATGAAGGGACATTACCAAGCACCGATCTTTTTCATATCGATCCGAGTTTTATCGGTGATATTATCGGTCAAGCGGGTAAAACGATTCGTGAGATTATCGAGCGTTTCGATGTAACGATCGATATCGATAAGAAAAAAGGGTCTGTTAAGTTGACAGGGAAAAATCGTGACGGACTCCGTGGAGCACGTGATCACATCGAAGGGATCGTTAGCGGTGCAACTCCGGTTGAGAAAGTGGAATACAAAGTGGGGGATGTCGTTAAAGGAAAAGTGAAAAAGATCGTCGATTTCGGTGCTTTTATCGAACTCCCTGGGGGAGTGGATGGATTGATCCATATCTCTAAACTCTCTGATGGACACATCAGCCGTGTTAGTGATGCGGTGAGTGAGGGAGATGAATTGATGGTTGAGGTCGTCGAGTTTAAAGGCAATAAAATCGGGTTAGGGCGAGCTAAGTAATTTTTTAGCTCATTAAAACTATAATTCCACCCACAAAGTGATAAGTAGGGACACTATCCGAACAGACTTTGATTTAAATACGGAGATTACTTATGAAAAAAGTTCTTTTTCTTATGCTCGCTCTTGTTGCTTCAGTATTCGGTGCTGAAGAAGCGGTAGCGGTTGTTGAAGCGACTGTTGAAGCTGCACCTGCTGTGGCTGCTGCATCTGCAGACGTTGCAAACCAAACATTGAAAGCGTACTCTATGATCGCTGCCGGTGTTGGTCTTGGTTTGGCTGCTCTTGGTGGAGCTATCGGTATGGGTAGTACTGCTGCTGCAACTATCGCTGGTACAGCTCGTAACCCAGGTCTTGGCGGAAAATTGATGACAACTATGTTCATCGCTCTTGCAATGATCGAAGCACAAGTTATTTATACACTTGTTATCGCTCTTATCGCTCTTTACGCTAACCCGTATTTGGCTGCGTAAGTTTTACTTCTCTTTCGGTCAGCCTCGGCTGACCACCTTTTTTATGCGGACGTGGTGGAACGGTAGACACGCTACCTTGAGGTGGTAGTGCCAACAGGTGTGGGGGTTCAAATCCCCCCGTCCGCACCATCTATTTTTTTCTTCAATACCTTTAAAATCAAAACTTTTCTTCTTAAACATCCTCTTTGTTGTTGTAATTTTGTCATATTTTTGAAGTATAATGAGATATGCAAATCACAAGTCAAAAGGATTAAAAATGGCCTATATTACTCAATTAAAACATTTGATACAAAATGAACTCATTCCCGATGTTGAAGAACATATTGACGATATTTTCGAATCGATTGCATCCCAAAAAGATGCAACGGTTGAAGAACGTGCACAGCTTGAAGATATGCAAGCACTTCGTGATGAGTATAAAGATCTTCTAGGAGAGATCAACAGCGGTGACATCGATGAAGAAGAGGCAGAACAACTGTATACGGAACTTACTTCCATGCGTGAAGGAGAAGGTGATGAAGAGGATGATCTTTATGACGATGATGAGGACGAAGATGAAGACGATTATGACGAGTTTGATCTAGAAGATGAAGATAATCAGTATTAATGGCGAAGTACATTTTACTCGATACTGAGACGACAGGTGCCGGAGAGGAAGATCGCATCATACAACTCGGATTTATGGTGCTGGACGGAAAGAGAGTGGAAGTATATAACGATCTTTGCTTAGCTCCGATTCCTATCGGGTATGGTGCTATGGAAGTGCACGGTATCACTCCTGAAATGATTGAAGGGAAGCCTTTGTGCTGTGATACTTCCGCATTTCAAGCATTGTCCGATCTTAATAGTGTTGAGAATGTTCTCATCATTCATAATGCCCCATTTGATTTGGGGATGCTCTCGAAGGAAAATTTTACGTCGCAGATGCGTCTCATAGATACGTTGAGATGCGCGAGGCACTTGTTTGATGACGAAGAATCCCATCGATTGCAATATTTTCGCTACCGCTTGGGGCTGTATAAAATAGAGCAGGCAGAAGCTGATGCCCTTGGAATTGAAGTAAAAGCACACGATGCCATCGGTGACGTATTGGTATTAAAACTTTTTTTGACCGAGTTGCGCAAACGGTTAGCCGAACGTTACATCGGGGCGAATCCTATCGATAAGATGGTGGAACTAACGCAAACACCTGTATTTTATACCCGTTCTTTGAAGTTCGGTAAATATAAAGGAAAAACTCTCACTGAGATTGCTGAAGCCGACAAAGGGTATCTTACGTGGATGTTAGGCAATATGGATAGCCTCGATGAAGACATGCGTTATTCGATTGAGAGAGTATTGGCTTCTTAAACTAATTGTTTGTGCTGGATAATTTGAGAGCTGTCTATAACAAGATTATCCATATTGTGTTCCAGTGCATAGCTAATGAGATCAAAAAGGTCATGGACCATTTGAAACTCACTGTACTCATCTGATGCTGTAGTCACTGCCATATAGAAGTGTTTTGCAAAAAAAATATTTTGGACGTCTGAGAGAACGTTATTGGCAGCTTTTATCCCTTGCTCTTCATTTGTACTATCAAAGATAAGAGCGCAAAAGTTGTTTTGAAACAAGATGAGAGTGTCACTTTCACGCAGATGTTCGGAACAGATACTCAAATCACCGTTTTCTTCAGAAATATAGGCAAGTGCAATCGAGTATTTTGTATGGTAGCGGTTAAAACGGTAATGAAATTCTGTAATCTCTTTAATCAACTGTTCTTGAAAATTCTGACGCTGTTGATTGAGTGTATTAATCATAATTAACTGCTCAGTGCCATTGCATTGTTTTCAACCGTGTCATATAACTGGGAAAATAGTTCAGGAATCATACAATCGACATCGTCATAATGATTTGAATTGACAATAGATGTAAAAAATTTTGATGAACAAAATGTGCATTTAAAATATTCTAAAAAGTTGTTGGCTGCTAGTTGACCGGTTTCAGCGGTTGTGGAGTCAAAAACAATCGCACATGTATGCTTGTCTAAAGTAATCAAGCGGTCAGTACAACGTATACAGTTGGACAATTCATTAAAATTTACATTGTCAGAACAGTATAAAAGAACGATAGAATAACTGACCTGATAGCGTTTAAACCGATAATCAAACTTTTGGATATTTTGAACTAAGGATATTTGTAGAACAGAGCAATCTTCAGCTAACGCATTCGGCATTGATCAAAACCTTTTCAAATTTTTATTTATAATTGTAGCGTATATTATACTATATGATTAAAACGTTGTTTTGGTCGATGTAGAAATTTCACTGAGACGATAGGCTGCATCCACATGCCCACTTTTCATGGCCTTCTTCCACCACTCCATTGCTTTATCGACATCTTTGTCGACCCCTTCACCGTAAAAATAGATCATGCCCATGTGAAATTGTGCCTCAGGATCACGTTTGTAGGCCGCAAGGGGGTAAAGCAACTCATAGGCTTTAGTAAAATTTCCCGCATCGTAAGCGGCAATTCCCTCGTAGAGTTCATCCATCGTTAAAATCCTTTTAAACTATTGGCGACATTATACCTTTGTGTGAGTTTTTTTAGAGTGAGTGAATATAATACGCGTTATGAACTATGAAGAGCTTTGTGGAAAATCGGTTTTACTGTTAGGGAAAACCCGTGCATTGAGTCACGAGGAGTTTGATACCCTTCTCAAATTGCATAAAATTGAGCGTGTCGGAACCTATTCAAAAAGTGTTGCCCTGATTGTTGAAGGGAGGATGATGAATCCTTACGAACAGGCTGAATCGGCGCGTCTTTATGAAGCACAATGTACCCCAATTGTAGAACTCTCACGCGTAGAAGAGTGGTTGTGCCGCTCTATTGAACCCAATCGATTATTGATGAGTCTGAAGCTTTCACACAATCAAGAGCGCCTTGTCGGTTTTTTACAAAATCCTTATATTACCGATGAATTATTTTTCAAACTACTGAAACTCTACGACTGGCAAGGAGAAGGATTATTTGATAACGATACCAATCGAGACGTAACCGCCGCAATAATAGGCCGCTTTTATGTCGATTTAGATCGCAATCATAATGTTCAGTATGCGATGAGTGGATTGGCACATTTGATCGAACAATATGGAAACAGTGACTTGATCAGTGCGATAGCAGAATTATCACCTATAGCCAAAGAGTTAAAAAACCCCTCAGATAGATCTTTATCTGGAGTCCTTGATGCGATGGCACTTCATCGTGAGACCAAAGAGGGTATTTTACGTCTATTGATGGGGGAGCGGGCAGCACTTTTAGCCCATCGGAAGCCTTTAGACTTGGAGAGTGAATTGTTGGCATTAAAAGAAGAAGCGATCAATCGGATTCTTTCAGAGAATACCACTTTATCTAAAGAAGGGGCTGATGTGCTGGAGCGTACGTACCCCGATCTTATAGCATCTAATACGATACTAAGTGATGAGCGGTTTGATCGCTTGGTCATAGACTATGCCCATAATTTAGCGGGCAATTCAAGTCTTACCTTGGTGATGCAAAAACGGTTGATGGTGTTACATGATGAAGCGGTCTATCGTTCCCTCGCGTCGAATGCTATGGCCGATAATACGATCCTAGAGCAGCTCTATAGTACGGGATGTTTTATGAAAGAACTCGCTTCTAATCCCTCACTCAATCAAAAATGGCTCGAAGCACTCTCTGCAAGTTTTGATGTTGAAGTATTGTCCTCTCTTGCAGCCAACACATCTACACCGATTGAAGTGCTGTATCAGCTCTCTCTGGATCGGCGGTTTGAGAGAGCAGTGAAAACCAATTCTGCTTTCGGAAAACATATACAAACCCATAATATAGGATGGTTCTGATGCGCAGTTCTCAGGCAAAAATAACGATTGAGTCGTTGATCGAATCGCAGATTCCGACCTTCTTATGGGGGGCTCCTGGGATCGGCAAATCCTCAATTATTAAACAGATTGCTCACGAGAAAGATCTCGAATGTATTGACTTACGCCTTTCACTTCTCGATCCGACGGATCTTAAAGGGATCCCTTTTTATGACAAAGAGGCACATCTGGCACTTTGGGCACCGCCCTCTTTTTTACCGCGTGAGGGGAGAGGGATACTCTTTCTCGATGAGCTAAATGCCGCCGCCCCTGCGGTGCAAGCATCGGCCTATCAGCTGATTTTGGATCGTAAAGTGGGAGAATATACGCTTCCTAAAGGGTGGTCAATCGTTGCGGCGGGAAATCGCGAGAGCGATCGGGGGGTGGTGTATCGTCTCCCCTCACCGCTGGCAAACCGATTCGTCCATATCGAGATGGAGGTGAGTGCCACGGATTGGAGAATTTGGGCATTACAAAGCCGGATCGATCCGCGTTTGATCGCTTATATCGCGTTTAAAAACAGCGCATTGTTCGGTTTTGATCCGCTTAGAAATGAGAGAAGTTTCGCAACGCCGCGCAGCTGGGAAGCGGTTCATAAAATTTTAGAAAGTGGGTTGCCTCGTAATCTGCTGCTTGAAGCGATTAGCGGCGCGGTGGGGGAGGATGCCGCCGTCGATTTTTTAGGATACTGTAAAATCATGGATCATCTTCCCGATATCGATGCGATTTTACGCGGTGAGGAGTGTGAAGCTCCTACTGAACTCTCCACTCTCTATGCCCTCTCTAATATTTTGGTATCACGCATATTGAGCGCTCCTGATGAAGAGGCTCTCTCTCATCTATTACGCTATACGTTAAAACTCAAAAATGAGTTTGCCGTCATGATTGTTCAAGACCTTCAGCGCCAGGGTGTAGCGATGGAACATCTGGAGGCTTTCGGCGAATGGGTCGAGGCGTATGCCTATCTGCTATGATCGATTTTTCTCCCCTTAAAGCCAAACTCCTTCTCGATTATCCGTTTTTCGGCACGATTGCCAGCGGCATGGAGAATATCGTAAACGATAATATCGAGAGTTTTGCTATCCGTGAGGGGCGTTTTGAATATCGTGAGGGGTATATGGAGTCTCTTGTCGAAGCAGAGCGGATGTTTACTCTGTGTAATGCTGCTTTGCATGAAGCGCTAAGTCATACCCAAAGACGAGGAAACCGAAGCCCGTGGCTTTGGAATATGGCGTGTGATTACGCGATTAACACGTTGCTGATCGAAAGCGGTTTTACTCCGCCTCCTGCAATCACCTACGATAAACGATTCGGTAATCTGAGTGCCGAAGAGATCTATCATGAGCTCTCCCTGGAGTTTTTAGATCAGGAACAAAACGACCGAGACAGTGATGAAGGTCGTGATGAACCGGGGCTGGATGAAAAGCTCTCTCGTGCACAGCGTGAAAAACGCTCCGAGGAGGCGCTGGAGAAATCAGACCCCCTCAGCGAAGCGATCCATTACTTGATTCAACCGCATAAAAAGAGTCTCATCGATTGGCGTAGTGAACTGCGCGAGGAAATCGGCGGGTATTATGTCAGTGACTATACTCTAATCCCCCCTAGTAAAAAGCTCCTCTATAGCGGGATCTATCTGCCTGGGGTCCATTCGCGCCATTTGGAACTTGCTGTCGCGATTGACAGTTCAGGGTCGGTTGATGAGGTACTTTTAGCGCAGTTTATTTCCGAGGTAGAATCGATCACGGAGTTGTTCGGCTCCTATAGCATCGATCTGATTGTCTGTGATGAGCGCATTCGCTCCCATAATCGATTTGAGCGGGGAGAGGCTATCACCTATACTCTCAGCGGTGGTGCGGGAACTGATTTTAGACCCGTCTTTGAGCTAATCGAATCGTGGACGCACAGACCGAAAATCCTCCTTTATTTTACCGATCTTGACGGTAAATTTCCTCCGTATGAACCGCCGTATGAAACTTTGTGGATTGCGCCGCTGTCTATGGATATCCCGTTTGGACGGGTGATTACCCTTAAGGATACGAATGATTGAAAACGCGTTAAAAAGTTTAGAAATTTCCAACCTCTTTATCACGGGCGGTGCGGGATCGGGGAAAACAACATTGACCCGTGCGCTGATCGAGGATGCGGTGCAAAAGGGTAAATCGGTTGCCCGTCTCGCTTCAACGGGAATGGCGGCGACATTGATCGGCGGGCAGACCCTCCACAGCTTTTTTGATCTGGGGATTGCTTCGTCCCAAGAGGAGTTGGAGCGCAACGGCAAACTCGATCCCTCTAAAAAAATTATTAAACTCATCAGGACGATGCAACTTATCGTTATCGATGAGATTTCGATGGTGGGGGCGCCACTACTGGATATGATTCGACTTCGACTCCTTCAAGCAGAATTTGCAGGTCGTCTCATCGTAGTAGGGGATTTTTTACAGCTCCCTCCCGTGACTCGCGGGAATGAACCGATCTATTTCGCTTTTGAATCTCCAAGCTGGGAACGGCTGGGGTTTGAGATATTGCATTTGGAAGGGTCATACCGTACTCATGAAGAGGAGTTTTTGAGTCTATTGGAGAAAGTACGCCATGCCCGTCTCGATGAAGAGGCGCATAATGCATTGGATGCGTTAGTGAGACCACTCAGCGAGGACAAATCGTCTATTACGCTGTTGTACGGTAAAAATATCAGCGCTCAAAATCATAACCGCTCCCAACTGGAACATCTAAACGGTGAGATTATCGAGGTTGAAACTTATGTCACGATCCATGATAAAAAGATGCAGGAACGCGATGTCGAGCGGTTTATGATCGAGAGTCGTATCGAACCAATATTGGCTTTGAAAGTGGGTGCTCCGATTCTCTTTACCCGAAATGCATGGAATTACTATAATGGCGAGCGGGGACGAATCACCTCCATCGAGGACGAGGTGATATGGGTCAAAAAAGAGGACGGTGCCAGTGTCAAAGTAGAGCGTGTTGATACGACTAAGACACGCTGGATTGAAAAAGGGAGCACGGCGAGTGAAGAGAAACTCATTACTCTCAGTCAGTTTCCGATCACATTGGCTTTTGCTATTACGATTCACAAATCGCAGGGGATGTCTTTAGCCGATTATGTTATCGAGACGAATGAAATCTTTGCTCCTTCGCAGTTTTATGTCGCTTTATCCCGCTCCGTGTCGGCACATCGGGTGACATTGATTCGTCCGAATCGAGGGTGGGAAAAGCTTTGTTTTGTCCATCCCAAAGCAAAACGATTTAGCGAGGGTCTGTAAACGCCGCACCGATAATAACGTGATACGAGAACATCGTGCTAAATACGGCTGCAAGGAGCGCAACAGCCACCATCATATACATGACGGCGAGTTGATACGAGATCGCTTGTAATGGATCGGCTCCCGCGAGGAGCATCCCCGTCGTAATACCGGGGATATGGATGATTCCCACCGTCTGGAGCATATTGAGTGTCGGGATCATGGATGCTTTGACGGAGGCTTTTGAGGCAAAACTAAGTGCCTCTTTGAGCGGCGCACCCAATGCGACCATCCCCTCTATCGTCTCAATCGTATTTTTGACCTCCGCGCGGAACCGCTCGGTGCTTTGGGTATAGACGTTGAGGGCATTGCCGATGATCATCCCCCCGATGGGGATCATCTCATGAGGAACCATGTGGATGACGCCGAACGCCATCATCGATAAAAAGACGATCCCCGACGAAGCCCCAAGGGTAAAAAAAGCGATTTTAAAACTATGTTCTCCTAGTGGTGAGCGTTTCTTGGCGGTATAGGCACCGAAAGTCACCATCCCTAGCAATACAAAAAAGAGCAAAGAGGGGTGTTCGATTTTAAAAAGATAGACGAGTGCATAGCCGAGGAGGCCGAGCTGAACCATCGCCAAAATGGAGTTCGTCAGAATCGTTTTTTCCAGACCAAATTGTTCACGGCGTGAATACCATAGGGCAAAAATGATAAGGGCGTAAGAGGCTAAAAAAGAGTATTGCATAAAAGAAGAATAGGGAGTTTTGGATTAAAAGTGGCTTCCCCGAAAGGGGAAAAGGAAAGATTAAAGGCTATCAGAGTGAGCAGAAAGGTATTCAGCAACACCCTCAGTGCTTGCTTTCATACCCGCATCCCCTTTTGCCCAACCTGCAGGACAAACTTCACCGTGCTCGTTGGTGAATAACATCGCATCGATCATACGAAGCATCTCATCGATGTTACGTCCAAGCGGAAGGTCGTTGATAACCGCGTGACGAACTGTTCCGTCTTTGTCAAGCAAGAATGATCCGCGAAGTGCTACAGAATCACCGAGCAATACATCGTAATCACGTGAAATTTGTTTGTTCAAATCGGCTACGAGTGGGTAACGAACTTGTCCGATACCGCCTTGGTTTACCGGAGTATTTTTCCATGCAAAGTGGCTGAATTGTGAGTCAACTGATACACCGATAACGTTGATTCCACGTTCTGTGAACGCATCAAGACGGTGATCGAACGCGATAAGTTCAGACGGACATACGAACGTAAAGTCCAACGGATAGAAGAACAATACGGCACCTTTTTCGCCGAGGTTTTCATAGAGGTTGAAGTTATCAACGATTTGGTTGTTCCCAAGAACGGTAGTAGCAGTAAAGTCTGGAGCTTTTTTAGTAACGAGCATGCGATTTCCTTGTGTGGTTTGTGTTTAATGTAGGGAAATTGTAACACACGAAGATTAATTCAAATAAGTTACAGGAAAGTAACCATAAAGTCTAAAGGAAAATTTTTATTATTTAGAATACCACTTGCATACCATTATCTCCTCTTTAGATATAATCTCTTTATGTTGACTTTTAAAACCCTTTTTTCGATGATGTTAGCACATAAACGCTCATTAGTGTGGGGCAATATCATAGCCATTCTTGCCACCTTAATCTCTATCCCGATTCCTCTGTTGATACCCCTTCTTGTCGATGAGGTGCTTCTTAAAAAAGGGGGAGGTATCACAGACGCAATCGATTTTTTCACCCCTTTGCATGAGCCTCTTCTCTACATCGGGGTCGTGCTGGCAGTGACGATCTTTTTGCGTTTTTTGTTTTTTCTTCTCAGCGTTGCATCGCAGCGTTTTTTTATCACCCTGTCGCAAGAACTAAGCTTTACGATCCGTGTGAGAGCATTGGAACATCTTAAACATGTTTCGATGTCTGCGTATGAGCGGCTCGGAAGCGGTAAAGTGATCACCCATCTAATCACCGACATCGATACGATTGAGCAGTTTTTGGGAAGCGCTCTCTCTAAACTGATTGTCTCTGTCACAACGCTCATCGGAGTAGCGGGCGTGCTGATCTGGATTAACCCTTTGTTTGGAATTCTTATTATCGTTTTTCAGCCCCTAATTATGATTGTGACCCGTAAAATATCGGGAAGTGTCGGAAAACTTAAAAAAGAGCAAAACCGAACCATCGGCGAACTCTCCGATAACTTGACACAGATGTGCGATCTGTTCGGTCAGATACGGGCGAGTAACAAAGAGGAGCGGTTTATCGCGAGTGCGATCACCCAGTCGCAGAGATTGCGTCAGAGTGCCAGCGAATACGGAATCAAGGCGTTGCGGGGAGAACGTTACTCCTACACCTTGTTTCTCAGTGGATTTGAGATTTTTAGAGCACTTGGACTAGTGATGGTTCTTTATTCGGATCTCTCCATCGGATTGATGTTTGGGATATTCGGATATCTGTGGTTTATGATGACCCCCGTGCAGGATTTGCTCTCAATGCAGTACAGCTTTGCCAATGCCAAAAATGCCCTCTTTAGGCTTAATGAGTTGCTTTCCCTTCCTACCGAGGAGAAACATTCTTCTACGTCGAATGTATTGGAAAATAGCACTTCTCTTTCGATTCAAACCCGTGATTTAGTATTTGGATACGATGAAAAAGAGCCGGTACTGAAGGGGGTGAATATCGATATATGCTCAGGCAGTACAGTAGCGATCATCGGTGCGAGCGGGAGCGGAAAAAGTACCCTTTCTCAATTGTTGGTCGGCTTTTATTCCCCCACATCTGGTAATATACTCTATAATGGTGTGAGTGTTAAAGATATCGGTTTTTCACGGGTACGTGAGGCGGTGTTTGTTGTCTTGCAGCAACCGCTGATGTTTAATGATACGCTTCGATTTAATCTGAGTATGGGCGATGAGATTAGTGATGAGATAATTTGGAACGCTCTTGAAGTTGCACAGCTTGAAGATTTTGTCCGTTCGCTTCCACAGGGCTTGGAAACACAGGTTGGAAAGCTGGGCATCCGTCTCTCAGGCGGTCAGCGTCAGCGTCTCTCAATCGCACGAATGGTCCTCTCTAACCCTAAAGCGGTTATATTTGACGAATCAACTTCGGCACTGGATGTCCATACCGAATCGGCACTTTTTGAAGCTTTGGAACCGTTTTTACGGGACAAAACGGTTATTATCATTGCTCACAGGCTTAGCACCATTACCCGAGCCGATTATATCTATGTTCTTGAAAACGGGACGGTTTTGGAAGAGGGAAGCCGTGAAGTATTGGAACATCAAGACGGAAGTTTTAAAAACTTTGTCACTCATCAGCACTAACTAGGAGTATTCATGGAAAATAAACTTTTTGTCCGATTTATGATTTTTTCTGCCTTGGGACTTGTCACCTGGCTCTTTTTGCCCTTTATAAAAAGTTTCTTTATCGCATTTTTATTAGCTATCGTTGTATTTCCGCTCTATCGTGCTGTTGAAACTAACATACGCCATATTGAGCGTCTTTCATCTATGGCATCAGTTCTTGCGGCCGGTATTGTGACATTAGGACTCTCTCTTATTCTTTTTGTTCCTATTGCAATGTTTTTATACTATCTATTTGATCAACCTGCCAATGTAGTTGGAACCCTTCGGGCCCTGAGTGATCAAATTGATACGATTACCGATTATCTTCCCACTTTTTTAGGATGGATGAAGGAGCCTCTGGATAATTTGATCCTTTTAGGAAAAGCACATAAAGATGAGATCATAGCCACTCTTGCCGCTTGGCTAGGTAATGGACTCCAAACGTTTATGGTTATGCTTGCTGAGATGGCTATGATTGTCGTATTTTTCTTTTTTCTGAGTTGGTACGGACGCAGTATGATGCTTTTTATTCTTCCTATTATCCCCCTTTCCCGTACCATTAAGCGGGCATTTTTTAGCGATATGATGACGACAACGGCGGTCGTATTTTATTCATTGGGCGGTGTTATGCTGGCGCAAGGGTTGGCGTTTGGAATCTTCATTGCTTTTTTTGAAGGATATAACCCCTTTTTACTTGGATTTATGACGGCTATTTCAGCGGTTATTCCTGTTATCGGTACCGCATTAATATGGGTTCCGGTTGCTCTACATGAATATTTTGAGGGCAATATCATGAACGCGCTGATCATTTCACTCTATTCATGGGCTATGATGGCATTTTTTATTGATAATATTGTGAAGTTGCTGATCCTAAATTTTGTCAATCGGAAGTTAAGTGACGGAAAAAATCGTATGAATGAATTTATGATTTTCTTTGCTATTGTGGGAGGATTGGCAACATTTGGATTCTGGGGATTTATCTTCGGACCGGCGATTGTGGCTTTTACTCTAACGACGCTTCGGATGCTTCGTAAAACGTCACGTCATCTTCGTTAATAGTATTCGAGAAGAACCCAATTTAATGGGTTCTGAGTTCTCTAACTTCTTCACGTAGCTTTGCCAATTCAGCCATAATAGCGGTAATTTCATCAGCCGATTTATCTTCATTGCCGTGGGTATACCGCTCAATGGTAGATTGAACACTTTGGGTCAGTGTATCGAGTTTGCTTTTTGCTTTGTCGATAAGAGTGTTGTGATCGATATGGAGATTTCCTTCGAGTTCATGGATTTTATCAACGATTTGGTCTTGATGTTTAAAGAGGTAGTATCCTGCAACTCCGCCGAGCGCGGCACCTAATACAAAGCTGAGAGTATTGTCTTGATTCATTTTATTTCTCCTAAGGTGTGTTTTTTTTCTTTAAAAATTGCGAAAGTGCCCCGATTGCGAGTGAGCCGATGGTCACTTTTGCGATGCCGTTGGAAGCTTTGAGAGCAAGCTCTTTGGTTTCGTCATGGAGATACGAAATCAAATCATGCAATTCATGCAATGAGAGTTTGGATTTATCTCCAATTGATTTTGTTTCCTCTTTGAGTTGACCGAGTAGTCCATTTACTTCATGGAGGGTTAATACGGCCTTGGTAGAGAGGAAACTAAGTTCATTTTGGAGATTAGTCATAAATTCCTGTGCTTTTTCCATTGTTTTCATCGAATTGATACCGATTAAAACAATTACAATAGTAATGAATACCATACATATCGCGATGACCCCGACAAATAAAGTAAGAAGTTGTTGCTCAGTCATACTAGCTCCTTTCGCGATAATGTTAATTATACTCCTCTTTTAGATAATAGGTAAATCAATATGTTATTTTTTACTTTCTGGTTTGATCTACTTTAAGTATCTAAAATATATACTTTCAATATTTTAAAAATACATAAGGCATATAAATGATCCTTACCCTTTCGCATCAAAAGGGGGGAGTCGGTAAATCTACGGTAGCGTGGAATCTTGCCGTACACTTCTCAAATTTTATCGATACCCGCATCGTTGATCTTGATACGCAACGCTCCCTTACCGTGACCAATGCTCTGCGCCAAGAACATCACCTCGCACCGATCCAAATGCTCCATTTTAACACTGCCGAAGAGTTGGCGGAGTATGCAGCGGCAGATTCGGAGGATACCCTTACGATTATCGATTCAGGCGGATTTGACAGTGCCTATAATCGCATTGCTATCATAGCTTCGGATCTTCTTATCACCCCGGTGAGCGATAAACCTTTTGATTTGATGGGATTGCAGAAATACGAAGATATCCTCAGAAGCCTCTCCGATATACAAGGTGAGAGTATAAAAACGCATGTCCTTTTTAATAACATCAATCCGGCAATGAAACGGTTTGGGGATTTGGTCGATTTTATTTGTATGTCGGATCACTTTGAACTGCTTACCTCCGTGTTACGGCAACGGGTCGATATCGCCCATTCCGTCGGTGAGGGCAAAAGTATCAAAGAGTATCGTATTTTTAGTAAAGCCGATCAAGAGATGGATGAGTTATTTGCGGAAGTAAAATCTATTTTAAATATAAAATAAATATTTAAAATATATATAAAGGATATAAAATGGCAAAAAAAAGTTTTCTTCAAAATATCGAAAAAGTGAAAAGTTCTGCCGCAATGAGTGAGAGAGAAGAGCATCTCAAAGGTGATAAAGAGAAGAAAAAGAAGCTGATTACTATTCCGATAGAGTGGGAAGATAAAATCCGAGAATTTCATGGAGGAACGGTAAGCGCTTATATCCTTATATCGCTTCAAGAGCGGATGCAGCGTGACGGATTGATATAAAAGGGGAAGCTATCAATTATCATCCATTGGCTCAAGGGAGTACCAGGTTCTTTCATTTTCTGGAGTAACGCCCCCCTTGTTGACATGATCGAGCAGGTTTTTAATGATTTTTAAATTTTGAATCGTTTTATTGCCGCTTTGAAGTTTGGAAGTATTACTCTCAAGCTTAGAAACGTGATTTGAGGTGATTGGCTCAATGGGTATCCATTTTTTTTCTCTGTTTTCAGCATATAAGGCTGCCGTTAACATCAAAACGGCCAACACAGTGCCAATACCTTTCATAAGCCCTCCGGGAGTGAGATTATAGTATCAAGATTATAGCGAGTAGCCACTCTACTTATAAGAAGTTTTATTATTTTTATACTACAATCAACAATAGTAGTGAGTAGATAAGAAAATTTAGAAGTGAGTAAATGTGATTAAAATTATCAATAGCGAAGAATTTTCCTATTTTTTGCGTATAAGCAGAAATGAGATTATAAAAATTTGGATGGATCAAAGTGAAGTTCAAAATGTACTTCATCGACACTCTTTACCTATCATTGAAAAAAACACCCACCTTTTTTACCAGTTTTGTGATTGTTACATCAGTGTAATTGAGTGGCGTGCAACGGTCACGGAGTGCCAAGTAAAAATTGATTTTTTACAACTTTTGAATAATTACAATGTCACAGTCTCCGATCTTTTTACCTTGATTACAAAACTCAAAAATGCGATAGAGCAGGTGATTTTTGAAAAAGGAAATCTCTCCTATGCACTCCAAAGTGAAATTGATTCGTTAACGTTGCAAATGGCGAATGATCTGGCATCCAATTTTGAAAATCTTATAAGTTCAAACAGCAATTATAAAAGTGAAAACTCAAATCTTTTGGCGGAATATAAAAAAGCGGTTGATTTGAGCAATATTGTCTCTAAAACGAACCCTAAAGGGGTTATAACTTATGTCAATGACAAGTTTTGTGAGATATCAGGATACACCAGAAATGAACTGATAGGCAAACCGCACAACATCATCCGACATCCGGATATGCCTCGAGATGCTTTCAAAGATTTATGGGACACCATCAAAGCAAAAAAAAGCTGGAGCGGTGTGGTCACCAATATGAAAAAAGACGGAGGGCAGTACATCGTCGATACCACCGTTATACCGATTCTGGATGTTGATGGAGATGTTGTAGAGTACATAGCGATCCGACACGATATCACTGAGTTAGAAGAGACCAAACAGCAGTTGCGAAATATCAATAAAGCGATGAAGAATAAGGTTGATGAACTTTATTCCATGACAAATACATTGGAGCAAAAAGCGTTCAGAGATAAACTGACGGGGATTAACAATCGGGAAAATTTTGAAGATATTTTTAGCATAGAGATAGCCAATGCGAAGCAGAATAATCTACCGCTCAGTTTGATCATTTTTGATGTTGATCACTTTAAACTGGTAAATGATACGTATGGGCATCAGGCGGGTGATATTCTTTTAATTGACTTGGTAAACCTTGTTGAAAGCAATATCAAAAACGGAGATATTTTTGCACGGTGGGGGGGCGAAGAGTTTGTCGTTTTAACCCCGGCAACCGATATGACGGGTGCGTATAATTTAGCAGAAAATCTAAGAAAGATTGTCGAAGCGCATACCTTTAGTTACGTCGACAAGAATATGACATTAAGTTTTGGAATTGCTCAGCTAAGCGGAGAAGATACTAAAAAAACACTTTTTGAAAAAGCGGACGGAGCAATGTACGAAGCGAAGAAAAACGGCAGAAATAGAATTGAGATTAATAAATCTTAATAAGACTGAGAAAGTTTCAAGAAACCGTATTCAAAAGTAAACGGTACCTGTTTGAGTGTGGTTAGATTGATATAAGGTTTTACGCTTCTTCCGATATACAGTGATATTGCCACCCCTTTTTGAAGTAATACGGGATCGAAGCTAAACGTCAATATTTTATTCTCATGTGCGTGTTCCAACAGGGGTGAGAGGATACTCTCATCCGGATCTAGCAGTAGAATAAAGCCATGCGCATTTTTGATCTCCAAAGCTTCTTTAGCCGAAACAATTGAGACGTTAAGAGAATAATTGCTAAGTGTTCCGCCGTATTGACGTTCAATCATCTCGGATAATCGTTGTGCAGCCACTTTATTTGAGGGGGTTGTAATAATGATAAAATTTACATTCGATTGAATACGTTCTTTTGTCCCTTTTTCCATCACTGCGACTTTGGGAAATAGTTTTGCCCCAATCTGCAATAAGGTAGCATCATACGTACTACCCCATAGGAGAAACGGTATGCAAAAGAGAAGAATCGATTTTTTCATTATCGGCTCAGAGCCATAGTCAATGTGAAGAGGGCACCTTCATGCGTATTACGCACACTGAGGGAGCCTTCAAAATGTTGTTCGATGATGACTTTGGACATATAAAGTCCGATACCGGTCCCTTTTTTATGAAGTTTGGTTGTAAAGTAGGGGTCAAAAATACGTTCGACTATCGAAGGCGGCACCCCTCCTCCTGTATCGCTGATATCAATATAAAGATGATGTGCATCGCAACGCAAAGTGACTTCGATCTTTCCTCCGATTTGATCTTGTTTGCTTTTAATGGCATCTTGAGCATTATTGACAATATTTAAAATCACTTGTTTGAATTCATTGGCAACACCGAAGATCTCATCATCACATTTTTTATGTATGAGATACGTGATGTTGGCATAGCGCAGTTGTTCGCCTAAAAGGGTAAATATTTCATTGATGGGTTGGATCGGGTCAAAATTGAGACACTCTTTATCCATGTTGAAAAAGTTTCGGAAATCATCGATAGTATTCGACATAAAAGCAAGATTGTTATTGATAATGGCATTATTTTTCTCAATCTCGGCATCTTCAAGCAACCCAAGTGCCCGTTTCATATTGATGTCGGCGATTGCCAATCCGATGATATTCAAAGGTTGACGCCATTGATGGGCAATGCTCTCTATCATCTCCCCCATTGCTGCAAGACGGGATTGATGAACCAGGAGCTGTTCTTTTTCACGACGCTTGGTAATTTCGGTCTCGACCCGATGTTCAAGCTCATTATTGATCTGCTCCATTTGACAACGATAGTTATCGATGGTTTCGAGCATTTTATTGGCCGAAGAGGTGATGGTTAATATCTCGGTATTCGTATTATCACTTTTGAACGGTTCGGTAGCTTTATCTATGGTGTAGCTTCCCATCCAGTTTGACAAAAGGCGGAGAATAAAAAACTGTTTTCGAAAATACAAGTAGGTAATGGAAAATATCAGCAACGCAAACAAAGAGAGAAGAATGAGCTGCAGAAAAAGTTTATATTGAAGATCATGGACAAATTTGTTTGAGTAACTGATTACAAGCGTAGCTTGTTTCTGATGGGTAATGGAATCGCTCACAGGGGTAGAGAAGGTTGTTGTCTCTTCTGTTTTGGAGTGGGGATAGTGTTGCTCAAAAATAACCTTTTGGTTTGTACCGATCAACGATACCTTCAGAATATTAGGATTTTGAAAAAAGGTACGCATAGTATCGCTGAGCATATCTTGCTGTTCGAATGTCAGATAGGCTGAAATAATCGGTTTGAGCGTTTGGGTAACCAGTTCAACTTTTGCTTTTTCACTTTCGTTGAGAACCGATGAGACATTGATTTGAATAAAGATAAAGATAGGGGCAATAACCGCAATGTAAAGCAGCCAGAATACCCAGGCGAATTTTCCGATAAGAGAATGTGTCATCATAATCCAATGTGTAGTAACATAAATTAATAATATATAAGTATTGGTTAATTTATGATTAAATGTTCAGACAACTTTACCCTGCTTGTCTGATATTCACTAGAATTTATAAAGCAAATTAACCCAGAACGTCTGCCCCATGTAGGGGACATCACTCGTATTAGGCGGATTTAGCGGAAAATAGAGAGTTTTTAGTGTTTTTCCAAAGACATTTTTGACACCGAATTCCAAATCAACCCCTTTGGATATTCCATTGATTTTTTGTGTGATATTCAAATAATCTTGAGCAGGTGTAGAACCGTTTGTAGTATAAATAGTGACGATGTTGCCATTGGCATCCAGCATAGCATTATTGACTCTGTTTTTGTTTCCGGTATAGTGATACCATAATGTCGTCGGATAGTGCGTATCGCTGTTGAGGGTAGCGAATACATTTGCCATCACCTTAGAGGACAATGCGAACTCACTGGGGTCATAATTAAGCACAAGACCGCCTCTACTCAGGTGTACTTCTCCTCTGTGTGATTTATAAAAAGCCATATTTGCACCAAGATTGAGCGTTTCATAATTTTTGCTCAACTCAAGTTCAAGTCCGTTAACGGTTGTCGGGCTCTCAAGATTTATCGTTTCGTAGGTAAAATCATGATACGTAATCATATTATGAGTTCTGGAATGAAAGGCTGTTGTTTTGATAGAGGTCTCTTTTGTTTTGAAAATGTAAGAGAGCTCAACCGTATCGGCCGTTTCTGATTCATACGTTTTCGTTGAAACCTGATTATTAGGAGAATACTGTTCTGAAAAGCTAGACGGTCTAAAAGCTCTTGAGTATTGAGCTTTTAGAATATTGGATTCATCGTGCATATAGACAAAAGCTATTCTAGGAGATAAAGCATTCCTACCGTCACTGTAGGTATCATAACGTGTTCCGAGGGTTAGCGTACTTTGGTCATTTAGCAGTATTTCATCCTGCAGGTACAAAGCTCTATTGATTCTTTTAGGATCATTTACCGTTAATAAATTGGTTGATATACCTGGGTTATAGTTGTTACCGCTCCACGTTTGTAAAACATCATCTTGATCAACAGAGAGAAAACCGGCATAGACTCCGCCCAGCAACCGGTTGGATCCAACCGTTGTTTCTACAATTCCTTCAACATATTTTGTACTTTCAACGTAATCAACTTTTCGTACACCGTCTAGGTGATTTGGATTATTTCCCAATACGGATGACGGTTTGAATACAACTTCGGCCCGATTGGTGTATTGATTGATACCGGCTTTTGCGGTGAGTACAACATTGGAAACATTATACTTTCCTTGCACACCTATCATGGTGTAGGTATTGGATTGAACAGGCTCATCATTATCTTGGGGCAGATAGTTTGAGGGGTCCCATTGCAAACGTGCATAGTCATTCTTGGCTTCCAGTCTGTATGTCCAGAAATCAAAATTTTTATAAGATATATCAGCCATAAAAAGATTGTTTCTGCTTGCATTGGGAAGATTGCCATCCCTTGCCGGAGATTGGGTGGTTATCGGCAAATCCCAGCCGTCACTTTTATCCGCTGAGACAATTGTGGTTACTTCTAAATCATTTTTTTCAAAAGTACCGTAGGCGCCTACCCCTTTCCCGAATTTATTGCTTTCCATCTGCGATAGAGTGGTAAACACACTACCCGTCTCTTTTTTTGTAATAATATTAACCACGCCGTAAATTGCGTTACCGCCATAAATCGCTGATCCGGGCCCTCTGATGATCTCGATTCGATCAACCGCATCTGTCGGGATCGGGAATACTATCTGCCCGACACCCAGTTTCGGAATTCCCCATATTTCGGAACTTATCGGCTTGTCATTGATCATCCACTTGATTTTATTCCCTTGCGCTCCATAGATTGATCCCGCTCCTCGGAGGGAGAGGGTTGATGAATCAAATCCGACAATCATGTCAAACGCGTTTTGTTCCGCAAGATTGGTTATTCCCAGCGACTTTAATTTTTCACCGCTGATTACTGTTACCGTTCCGGGTACATAATCGGCATTTAACTTTGTCTTTGTCGCAATATAGGTTGCTTCTTCTAAGACTTTATCAAGATCATCATCATTTTCAGCCAAGAGTAGTGATGATGGTAGTAAGAGTAAAATAAATAAAACTGATAAAGGCTTCAATCGCGCTCCGTGGTAAAAAGGCTTTAAATGGACTATATGGATGATTACTCATAATAATAACATAAAAGGCACTTCTCCTTTTGCACGCCACAGAAAAATTACGGTTGTTTCAAAGAAAGGATTACGAATATTCTCTAAGTGATAGTTAATTTACTGCTAATTGCGGTACAATTTGCCTATTTTGTAGACGAGAGTAGTGATGAAATTTTACGGTATTTTTATAACTCTTCTTTTCTTTTCCAGCACGATTGATGCTGATGACGATTTTAGTGCATTATTGAATGAAGTGACCGGCATCGCCACCAAAACCAAACTCAATATCGATTATCAGCCCTCTGTTGTTTCTATTTTACATGCCGATAAGCTTAAAAAAATCGGTATCCGCAATCTGCATGAAGCGATTGGGTTGCTTCCGGGGATCGAAACATCGATTCTCCATACGGGATGGAAAAAGGTGATTATTCGCGGAGCTCACAATCCCGATACTTTTGTTTTCGACAAGTATAAACTCTATATCGACGGAGTAGATGTCGGAAGCGATCTTTATAGCACCAGCTATTTCTACCTCGATTTCCCTGTGGAACTGATTGACCGAATCGAAGTGCTTCGCGGATCGGCTTCGACGATTTACGGCCCGGGAGCGTTCAGCGGAGCGATCAACGTCATCACAAAAAGTTCGCAGAGCGGGACGAGTGATGCGGTATTTGGCTCGGTGGGGAGTTATGATTATACCAAAGCCGGATTTATCAAGCATCTCAATATAGGTCAATGGAATGTCGGAATTGACAGCTATCATCAGCATAGCAACAAAAAACTAGATGCCGGCAGTTCATTCGTTGCGGCGCAAGAGGCATCCTATCAACGTTTAGATTATAATAGTTTGGAGAGTTTCGAAGATTATTCAATCGGGGTCATTGCTAAAAACAGCGATTTTACATTGATCGCCCGATACAAATCGGAAATAGCGGATAATTTTTACGGATTGAATGAAACGCTTGAGCCGGTTGAGGGCGGTTATCAGCACAATCAAAGCGGTATCGTTGAACTGCAAAACAGACACACCCTCGATCATGATCTGAGTCTGGAAACGAAAGTCGGAGTGAACTATTACGCCTTTAGCTTTGACTCAACGGTGTATCAAGATTATGGCGGAAGCGGCATGATATTACGGATGAACCCGACCTATCGGCAATTAAATTCCTATCTTGATATGAACCTTAAGGGGGAAAATATTGAAGACCATGCGTGGATGGTCGGGGTCGGTGCGCAAAAGATCAATACTCTAAAAAATGTTTTTGGAGCAACGATTCGAGATCAGCAAGATGGTGGGCCTACTTTCTTCAGCCCTTCTTTGGTGTATCTCGATGGACAATACGGATTGTTAAACGGTGATAACGATCAATGGATTAAATCTGCCTATGTTCAGGATATCTATTCGATCAACAACGATTGGGATCTCTCCGCCAATGTGAGGTTAGATAATTATGCGTTGTTTGAAACGATGTTTAGTTACCGTTTAGGTACTGTCTATCGACTTGATGAGGGCAATATTTTCAAAGCGGTTTATGGACGCTCGTACAGAGCCCCTTCGTACGTTGAAGCGTTTGAATCGGCACAGGAAGGGTTAAAAAACGGAAATCCGAATTTGACACCGGAACTGATCGACACGTATGAACTGGCATATACCCATAAAAATGAGTCTACGATTATACGAGGCAACCTATTTTACTCACGTATGCAAGATGTGATTGACCGTATAGAAGATGAGCCTCCCTCTTTTGTCGGGGATTATGCCAATCATAAACAGCGCAACGCCAAAGGGGCAGAGCTGGAGTTTACCCGCCGCTTCGGAAACGGGTCTGAATTGATGGCGAATTTCTCCTATGTGAAAACAGAGTATTTTTCTCCCAGCTATACTCATCCGGTGTTATTTCAAAGTCCTGAGATTTCTGAGGTGTTGAGCAAGGGGTATTTTCTCTATCCGTGGAGTGAAGCGTTGAGCTTCAATACGGCGTGGTATTACAGCGGTCCTAAAAAGGGATATGATCGTGATAACACCGGTAACGGAGTAACCTACGATTCTACGATGATTATCGATCATACGATAGCGTATGACATGGATGAATCTTCGACTGTAACAGTGAGTGCGAAAAATCTTTTTAATGAACCGGTGATGTACCCGTCGTATCAAGGAAAAAATGAGGGGTTGCGACGTGAAGGGCGTAATTGGCTGGTAACGTACGAGAAAAGGTTCTAAGATTTAGTGTTGGGTTTTATTTTTGAGGGAGTTTGAAACGTGGTGGTGGCCAATCTCGGAATCGAACCAAGGACACAATGATTTTCAGTCATTTGCTCTACCGACTGAGCTAATTGGCCACGTTTGTGAGGGTGAAATTATAGCTTCACAAGCTTAAAAAGAAGCTTAAAGCCGCTTAAACGACTATTTTGTCGCTTTTGCCAGCTCTTTGAAGAGGTTTCCACGCTCTGCATACGAGGTAAATTGATCCAAACTTGCCGCCGCTGGAGAGAGCATTGCAATGCTGTGACGGTTATGTTTTTTGCTGATCTGCTCTACTGCCACATCGAGAGTGTTACACAGGATGCAGGGGATAGCGTATTGCTTGCAGAGCGCTTCAAGGCGGAGGGCATTGGCTCCGATCGCATAGACGGTTAGATCATAGCGTTTAAGAGGCGTAAAGAGCTCTTCAAGGTCTACCCCTTTATCATCCCCTCCCAAAACCAAATGGATCGGATAATCGCTGTAGGTACGTAGAGCGGCTAACGTTGCATCGATATTAGTCGCTTTGGAATCATTAACCCAGAGACGATCACGAGCATCACGGAACTCCTCTTGACGGTGAGGATCGAGAATAAAGGCATTGATACGGTCATAATCGCAGCGGTCGTAGAGGATTTTATCAATCCCCATCGCGATCATGGCATCCATCAAGAATGCCCCTTTAAATTTAATTTTACTCGCATCAAACCCAAAATACTTCGCAAGATCTTTCTCATCTTCATAGACGATTTTGAACCCTTTTGTCGGAGCGTCAGCAAACATTTTAGGCAAGATGACCGCTTCCCCCTCTCTCATCATCGAGAGAGGCTTTAATTTCGCGTTGTAATACTCTTCCATACTCCCATGCCAGCTCACGTGATCGGGGGTAACGGGGAGAAGGGCATAAATATTGGGACGGGCGGTATTATTGTAATGCATACTGAACGAACTCGTTTCCAAAATCCAGATTGGAGCATCGGGTGACATGTCGGCAAGCGGCGTTCCGATATTACCGCCACTGATAGCACCTTTGTCGCTGAGGAGATGCTCAACCATCTGTGTTGTCGTTGTTTTACCGTTGGTACCGCTGATCCAAATCGAGAACGGCATCTGCGGAGCAAAAAAATCGTATTCACTGATGAGGTGCTGCGCATTTTTAATGAGCGTATGCGACGGAGGAAAACCGGGAGAGGGGATCTCATGGGTGAAGAGACGGGTGTCAAATTCACCGACAGGTTTGAGGGTGTTTCCCTCTTCATCGACAGAGGGGACGGTGATTTTATCATCGAAAAACGTACAAGGACCGAAGTGTTTTGCAATGGCACGGGTTGTTTTCCCGTAGCCGAAACAGGCAATTTTTTGATTTTTCATTAGCGAATCTTTAATGTGATGAGTGCGAAGATATTAGAGAGGAGCGAGATAATCCAAAAACGGACGATGATTTTGTTTTCCGCCCACTTTTTCATCTCAAAATGGTGATGGATCGGTGCCATCAAAAAGACCCGTTTTTTACGAAGCTTATAGCTTCCGACCTGCAAAATGACGGAAATGGTTTCGATGACAAAGATAAGACCGATAAGGATAAGGAGGATTTCACTTTTTCCGATAATCGCCATATACGCAATAAACGCACCGATAGTGAGAGAACCGCTATCACCCATAAAGACTTGCGCGGGATGGCAGTTAAACCATAAAAAGCCCAGCAGTGAGCCCATCAGCGCACTGGCAATAATCATCACTTCCCCCGCAGGGATTTTAGGCATCAAGAGGTAGTGCGCAAGGGCGGCATTCCCGACGATATAGACGATGATACTGAGTGAGAGTAGTGCAAAAATCGAAGGGACGGTAGCTAGACCGTCAAGTCCGTCAGTTAGGTTGACGGCGTTAGAGGTGGCGATAATAACAAAGACCCAAAAAGCGACGCTCCATCCTCCCATATCGAAAAGGCTCGATTTGATAAAAGGGACGTAAAATCCCGTTTCGAGTTTGGCAATATAAATCAAAAATAGTCCGATGGCAATACCGAAAACAATTTGGAAGGTCAGTTTTGCACGTGCGCTAAGGCCTGCGAGGTTGTCACCCCCTCGGATTTTTCCCCAATCGTCGGTAAAACCGATATAGGCGTAAAACACTAACGTAAGGAGTCCGCCGATGACGAAAGGGTTCATCATGTTGACGGTCAGCAAGGAGGCGATAACGGTAGAGGCAACAAAAACAATGCCACCCATGGTTGGGGTCTTTGCTTTCCCCTGATGGGCACTGACGTATTCATTAATCGGCTGCACGCGTGCAGAACGTTGTGCCCAAGCAATAAAGCGGGGCATAAAAAAGAGAGTGAGGAGTAACCCGATAAAAAAAGCAGCTCCTGCCCGAACCGTGATGTATTGAAGAATATTTAAGTGGAAAAAAGAATCAATAGGGGTATTTTGATAAAGCCAATATAACATTTTAGGATACTCTTTAAAGGACAAAATTGTAAAGCAAGTGACATTTTAATATAATTACTCAAAAGTTTGATTAATCGAAGGAGTCAATTTGAGCAAAAAAACCGTTTTGGTCATTACAGACGGCATCGGTTACTCACCGAAATGCGATTTTAATGCGTTTCATACCGCTAAAAAACCGACGTATGATCACTTATTTAAGGATATCCCTTACTCTTTGATCGATACGTTTGGTTTGAGTGTGGGTCTTCCAGAGGGGCAAATGGGTAACTCCGAAGTGGGACATATGTCGATCGGGAGCGGTCGGGTATTGTATCAGGATCTGGTCAAAATCTCTCTTGCTCTTGATGAGGGAACGTTTGCCGATAATGAAGTTTTTGCCTCATTGCTTAAAACCAGCAAGAGACTTCATTTGATTGCACTTATGTCCGATGGCGGTGTCCATTCACATATTGATCATATTATGGGAGTAGCGGAAATCGCTGCCGAAGAGGGGAAAGAGGTGTGGCTCCATCTGATCACGGACGGACGTGACGTGGCTCCAACCTCGGCAAAACTTTTTCTCCATACCGTTACTGCACACGGCTATCCGAATGTCAAAATCGGCTCCATCGGCGGGCGTTTTTTCAGTATGGACAGAGATAACCGATGGGAACGTGTACAGAGCGGATATGACGCTATCGTGAATGCTACTCCAAAAAGCGAGCAAAGCGTTGCCGATTACATTGAAAATGCCTATGCTTCCGGAGAGAGTGATGAATTTATCACCCCTACGGCATTTTACGGCTATGAGGGATTTAAAGAGGGGGATGCGGTACTAACCCTCAACTTTCGAAGTGACAGGATGCGGGAATTGACTACCGCTATCGGAGATAAAGAGTTCAGCGGATTTAATCGAACATTTGTTCCGACCCATTTGGCAACGATGACGCAGTACGATAAAAATTTCCCTTATCCGGTACTTTTTCCGAAAGACGCGCCGATAAATACATTAGCCGAAGTAATTTCTCGCGCAGGATTGCGGCAGCTTCATACGGCTGAAACCGAAAAATATGCCCATGTCACTTTTTTCTTTAACGGCGGTATCGAAGAGCCGTATGAAAATGAGACACGGGTACTGATCCCGAGTCCGCAGGTTAAAACGTATGATATGCAGCCTCAGATGTCTGCTCCCGAAGTGGGTGATGCCGTGGTAAAGGCGATGGATGAGGGGATCGATTTTATCGTCGTTAACTTTGCAAACGGCGATATGGTAGGACATACCGGCAATTTTGAAGCGGCGGTGAGTGCGGTCGAAGCGGTGGATACAGAACTTGGACGGATTATTGAAGCGGCCAAACGTAACGATTATTCTCTTGTCATCACCTCCGATCACGGTAACTGCGAAGAGATGCGCGATGATGCGGGTAATGTTTTGACCAACCATACGGTCGGTAAAGTGTGGTGTTTCGTTATGGCGGAGGGGGTGAGTGAAGTTCATTCCGGAGCTCTTAACAACGTCGCACCGACAGTTCTAAAACTGATGGAGCTTGAAATACCATCTGAGATGGATACACCACTTATTTAAATTTAAAAAGGAATGTGCATGAAGTTTAGCGGTAAAAATGTATTAGTAACAGGTTCAAGCCGAGGAATCGGAGCGGAAGTGGCAAAAGTATTGGCAAGCTATGGCTTGAAAGTATGGATCAACTACCGAAGCGGCGCGAGCGCGGCGGATGCGGTTAAAGCGGAGATTGAATCAGCGGGCGGACAAGCGGCGGTTATCGGGTTTGACGTAGCGGACGAAGCGGCATTTATGGATGCCATCAAAACGATTATCGATGCGGACGGTGAACTTTCGTATCTCGTTAACAATGCCGGAATCACAAACGATAAACTGGCACTGCGTATGAAGGCCGAAGAGTTTACCAGCGTACTGGATGCAAACCTCACATCGGCATTTATCGGATGTCGCGAAGCGATGAAGGCGATGCGCAAACAAAAATTCGGAAGTATCGTTAATATGGCTTCCATCGTCGGTGAAACAGGCAATGCGGGACAAACCAACTATGCAGCCTCTAAGGGGGGTATGATCGCGATGACAAAAAGCTTTGCCATCGAAGCGGCAACCAGCGGTATCCGCTATAATTGTATCACTCCCGGCTTTATTGCCACAGATATGACGGATGAGCTAAAAGAGGAAGTGAAAGCCGCATTTACCGCAAAAATCCCGATGGCCCGTTTCGGAAATGCTAAAGAGGTTGCGGAAGCAACAGCTTTTTTACTCAGTGATCATGCGAGCTATATCACCGGAGAGACCCTCAAAGTCAACGGCGGAATGTTTATGTAATTAGGGACTTAAAGGGAAAACTTTCCCTCTTAAGTAAAATATGTTATAATTTCGCGATTTTATTCATAGGAACAGGAGCTATTATGGCACTTTTGGAAGATATTAAAGAAGTAGTGGTTGAGCAACTCAGCGTTAACCCGGACGAAGTTAAAGAGAATTCTAAATTCGTAGAAGATCTTGGTGCTGACAGCCTTGATGTTGTTGAATTGGTAATGGCTCTTGAAGAGAAATTCGATATCGAAATCCCTGATGACGAAGCGGAAAAAATCCAAACTGTTCAAGATGTAATCAATTACATCGAAAGCAAAAACTAAAAACCGTTATCGAGGTTTTCCTCGATAAAGCAAATTTATTTTATGGTCTAAGATATTGGCTTAATGGAGCCAAAGTTTCAGACCATCTACCATCAGGAGAGAATGTGAAAAGAGTAGTAGTAACCGGAATGGGAATGATCAATGCCGTTGGTCATGATAAAGAGAGCTCATTCAAAGCAATTTGTGAAGGCGAATGCGGGATTGACATGATCACGATTTTCGATGCTTCGACACAAAGTGCACAAATTGCCGGTGAGGTAAAAAACTTCGATCCTGAATCGGTTATGGATGCACGAGAGGTGAAAAAAGCAGACCGTTTTATCCATCTTGGTATTAAAGCGGCGCAAGAAGCGATGGCGGATGCTAATTTTCCTGAAGATTTTAATAAAGAGCGTTTTGGTATCGATGCGGCATCAGGGATCGGCGGATTACCGTCGATTGAGCGTAGTTCCATTATTCTTGAGACCAAAGGGCCTCGTCGCATCTCTCCATTTTTCATTCCGGGTGCATTAGTAAATATGCTCGGCGGATTTATCACGATCGATCACGGTTTGCAAGGACCGAATCTCTCGGCGGTGACCGCATGTGCGGCAGGAACTCATGCTATCAGTGAAGCGGCTAAAACAATTATGATCGGCGGTGCAGATCAAATGCTCGTTGTTGCGGCTGAATCGGCAATTACCGGTGTCGGGATCGGCGGATTCGCATCGATGAAAGCGCTTTCTACGCGTAATGATGATCCAAAGCACGCGTCACGACCATTTGATGCGGAGCGCGACGGTTTTGTTATGGGTGAGGGTGCGGCGGCATTGGTACTCGAAGAGTATGATGCGGCGGTAGCGCGCGGTGCGCGCATTTATGCTGAGCTTATCGGATTCGGTGAGAGCGGTGATGCGAACCATATCACGACACCAAGCCTAGAGGGGCCACTTCGTGCAATGCAAGCGGCACTTAAAATGGCGGGAAATCCGAAAGTCGATTATGTTAACGCGCACGGAACGAGTACCCCGACGAATGATAAAAATGAAACTGCGGCTCTTAAAATCGCATTCGGAGGAAAAGAGAACTGTCCTCCTGTGAGTTCGACAAAAGGACAAACGGGTCACTGTCTCGGAGCGGCGGGCGGTATCGAAGCGGTTGTCAGTATTATGGCAATGCGTGATGGAATTATCCCTCCGACGATCAACTACGTAAACCCGGATGAAAACTGTGATTTGGATATTGTTCCGAATGCGGCACGAAAAGCAGAACTCAATATCGTTATGAGTAACTCTTTTGGATTTGGCGGCACTAACGGTGTTGTCATTTTCAAAAAAATATAAGAGGGCAAGCCTTTGGCTACCTATTTAGATTTTGAACAGAATATTTGTCAAATTCAAGAAGAGATCATAGCGGCAGAGGTTCGTTATGACCGACACGCCGTAGAGATTCTCAAGGAAGAGTTGGACAAAGAAGTAGAAAAAACGTATGCGAATCTCTCTCCGTATCAAGAGCTTCAGCTTGCGCGTCATCAAGATCGTCCGTATGCACTCGATTATATCAACCTTCTGTTGGATAAAAAATATGAGATTCACGGGGATCGCCATTTTCGTGATGATCTCTCTATTATTTGTTACATCGGAACCATCGGCGAAGAGCGTGTGATGGTCATCGGGGAACAAAAAGGGCGCGGAACCAAAAATAAACTCAAACGTAACTTCGGTATGCCTCATCCGGAGGGGTATCGTAAAGCTCTTCGTGCCGCAAAAATGGCCGAAAAGTTCAAGATTCCGCTTTTGATGCTTATCGATACTCCGGGCGCCTACCCGGGGTTGGGTGCCGAAGAGCGAAACCAAAGTGAGGCTATTGCCCGCAATTTAATGGAGCTTTCTAACCTTAACACGATTACGGTCTCTGTCGTTATCGGTGAAGGGGGAAGCGGTGGAGCGTTGGCGATCGGTGTGGCTGACCGCCTTGCTATGATGCGTTACTCTGTTTTCAGTGTTATCTCTCCCGAGGGGTGTTCGGCTATTTTGTGGAACGATCCGACGAAAGTTGAAGCGGCGACAAAAGCTCTTAAAATCACCTCGGCAGATCTAAAAGATCTTGATTTAATCGATGATATTGTGGATGAACCGCTTATCGGTGCCCATCGTGATAAAGAGGGGGCCGTTAAAGCCCTTAAAGAGTATTTTTTAGGAAAAGTTGCCGAGCTCAAAGTTTTGAGTGATGAAGAACGCCTTGAAAAGCGCTACAACCGTCTTGTTAGTATAGGACAGTATTCCGAATAAGGTTTTTCCTTATTCTTCCCCTTTTTTCTCTTTTTCCTGTTTCTCTTTTTTCTCCGGTTTCAACCGTTTCATTTTTTTTGCCTCTTTTGAAAAAGCAATCAATTCTTCTGTCGTATGTAGTGAAGTCGGAAGAAGTTTAAGGGTTCGTTTGAGCAGTTTGGTTGTCGTCATGGCATCGGAGAGGGCGCGGTGGTGTGTCGCATCACGGTAAAGCTCAAGCTGTTCGTTGAGATAGGCTAAGCCGTATCGTTCCGATTCAAAGGTACGTTCGGCCAAATCTATCGTACACAATGAACGGTTCAAAAGCCGTTGCAGTCCGACTCTCTCCATCATAGCCGAAACAAAATTATAGTCAAACTTCGCATCATGCCCTACAAACACGGCATCTCCCAAAAAGAGACGAAATTCACGCATCACTTTACTCAGAGAAGGGGCTTTCAGGGTTTGTGAAATTTTGATTCCTGTAATCTCTTGAATTTGATCAGAGATATCGGTGCAATAGACTAAACTTTCATACGTATCAAGTATTTTTCCGTTTTGGAGCTTCACGGCACCGATTTCAATGATTTGATGATGAGAGGGTTTGGAACCGTTAGATTCTACATCGACAATACAAAAAAGGGTATCTTCAACTGATGTTGTGCTACTTCGAAAGCGATAGACACCGTTCTCTAAAATGATATTCATCCCTTGGGCTTTGAGAAGCTCCAAGGTGAGGTCGGCTTCACTGCCTAGAGAAGATTCAAACTCCTCTTTCGGGATACCGTTTTTACTCAAGCGGGTTAAAACTTTCGGGTCTAATATTTTCACGCTTTGGCCCTTTTGATAAAAGAGGCAACACGGAGGGGATCTTTTTTTCCATATGATGCTTCAACACCGCTGCTGACATCGACACCGTAAAATCCATAAGGCTTTAAATCGGCGACATTCTCGGGATCAAGTCCTCCTGCAAGGATAATTTTAGAACACTCAATTCCCTCGAACCATTCGATATTCAACCGTTTTCCGCTTCCGCCAAAGCTTTCGCAATAAGCATCTACGAGACGGTATTCATCGGCATACTCAAGGATATCTTCTCGTTTTTTGGCACGTACAACACGCAGTGAAGGGAAATGGATGTGGGTAAAAAAATCGTCTGTTACATCAAAATGGATTTGTGCCAAAGTACAACCTGTCTCTAGGCAGATAGAGCGGATTGTTTCAGGCGTTTCATTGACAAACAAAGCTACTTTTTCAACAAAAGGGGGGAGATTTTTGATGATAGTACAAGCATTTTTAGGGGATATATAGCGAGGTGACTCAGGATAAAATACAAAACCGAGTGCATCGGCTCCCGCATTGATTGCTAGAAGGGCATCTTCAAGATTGGTGATACCGCAAATCTTGACTCTCATACTTTTAGGCTATCAATCGCAGTTTTATAGTCCTTTGAGCCGAATACATAGCTTCCTGCTACACACACATCGACTCCGGCATCTTTGAGCAGAGCTATGTTGGAACTGCCTACCCCGCCGTCGATTTCAATAAGGCAGTTCGGATTGATGGAATCGCGAAGTGTTTTAAGGCGTCGGATCTTATCAACAGCACTTGGTATAAACTTTTGGCCTCCGAATCCCGGATTAACCGACATAACCAGTACCATGTCAACATCACCGAGGAGATATTCTATCGCTTCAGCGGGGGTGTGAGGATTAAGGACGATCCCCGGTTTGATCCCGAGTGAACGGATATAATGGACGAGACGATGAGGATGCTTTTCCTCTTCGATATGAAAGGTAATATATTCGGGTTTGAGTGGAGCGAACAGATCGACAAAAAAGGTATTGTTTTGAACCATAAGATGGATATCAAGGGGTTTAGTGGCTGACGCAGCAATCGCGCTGACAACAACCGGCCCGATGGTGAGATTGGGGACAAAGTGTCCATCCATAACATCGACATGCACCAAATCGCACCCTGCGTCACAAATGGCACGGACATCGCGCGCTAAATTACCGAAATCGGCAGAGAGGACACTGGGGGCAACGAGCATGGTGGACACCTTTAGAAAATCTTTTCGTTATTTTAGCGAAAAAGATTTGTAGCTAGCTTTGGTACTCTTACCTCGTGAGGAAAAAGATAAAGTTGCTCCCCTCGAAACGCAAATTAACTTGAACCCCTTTTTTGTTTTGTGCCATTTCTAAAAGAGAATTAACATCTGCATACGTACGAGGAAGGGTAATATCGACACGGTTTTTTTTCTCACCCAAGAGGGCTTTTGCACGTCCGCCGATGATGTTTACAAACTCCGCCAGTGAGTCAAGTATCGCCTCTTCGTCTTCGCTATCCTCTCCAATGAGGAGTGAACATGCTTTTTTTGCAATATCTTTAGGGAAGATTAGGATAATCATTCCGTCCAAATCGCCGTAAAATCCAATGGAACTAGCGTATTGATTTGCGGCGTTTTTAATTTCCAACGTTTGGATGTTCATCGACTCTTTAACCGCTTGAGCATTGGTCATCATGGCAATAGTTGAAACAGTGGCATCGATAAAACCGGGGAGTTCATTAATAAGTGCTTTTGTGAGGGTTCGAATTTGTTTAGAGGAAGAAGAGCTGCTTCCGCCGAGCTCTTGCAGCAACTCTTTATTTTTAAGGATATCTTCCATTTGATCAAAAAACATGATTCCGGCATCTTCGAGATCGTTTTTAAAACTTTGCGGCGTTTTTTCAAACGTCAATCCTACAAAACAAATAGAAGCGTTATATTCGGCCGCAGATGAGGCGAGTTTGGTGAAAAAGTTAAGGGCATGGATATTCATCGATACCACTTTGTACGCGTCAAAAATAAAGAGTCGAAATCCGACGTTGAGAGAGTTGTTGTGGTAGGCGATGTTAAACGTATCGGTGATTTCAGCATCTAAAAAATTGGCAATGGTATAAATAATGGCATTGCCGGTAACACGGGTTGCAATTTTTTGACCGAACAATCCTAAATAGGTCTCTTCAATAATGGCGTAATAGAGATCAGGACTCTGCTTTTTTTCTTCAAACTCTTTTTTACTTTGGGCGATAACGGGATTGTGGCCGTAATCGAACAGTTCAATCGCCATAGCTGAACGTTGCGATGCATCTTCATTGTACAACAGAACGGTTTTGGAGTCGTTTTTATTGCTAGGCACAAAAAGCTCGGCAATTTTTTCGGTACGGAAAAGAGAAAAAGTGAGAGTGCTGCCGTAAAATTTATTGATCGTAGCGAATTTAGCGGAATCGTAATCGCATAAACCAACCGCTATATGCTTATGCGATCGGATACTGTCCAAAAGGCGAATAAAAACATCCAAGCCGTTTTTGTTAAAAAAGATCACTTTTTTCAGTGATACCAAAAGCATATCGATGTTAAGTGATTCGGTCGCTTTGATATCATCGATAGTGAGAAATGAGGGGGCATTGTTCCCATCCAAAAATCCTTGCGGGTGGAAGATGGCAATGCGCCCTTTAACCGTTGGTCTCATCGTACTCCACCACCTGCATAAAGGATTCATATATCTCTTGGACAAATTCAATTTGGAATTCAACGAATTCATTGAGTCCTGCACTTACGTACGTACTTTGGCTTAATTCATAAAAGAGCAATAAATGCATCCATTGCGCCAATATTTTGTCGTTTGCTGCCAACTCTTGATCCAAGCCGGATGAGGCATGGACGATGCGGCTGATAGAGGGGGATATTTCCCATTTTAGTGCAATCTCGGTACAAATATCAAACAAACTCATTTTGGTGAGCCTATGAAGAATAGTATTGTAATCCAATGCTTTAACACTTCTGAGCTGTTCCACTTCGCTTTTGTACTCACCGAATAGGGCATCACAGACAATAATACTGGCCGGCAAAAGGGTAATAGCACTTTCGTTATCGTGATTGAGAAGATTGAGATGAGTAAGAATTTTTGCCCATTTACGGCTGAGTGAGGCCTGCAAGTCATAAAAAGCTTGGGAACTGAGGTTGAAAAGTCCCCACTCTTTTGGAGCCAAAAGGGTCATTAAATAGTTATATAAAATTTGTTGTGCGGTAGAAATACCGAGGATACTAAAGATTTGCGATAAATCACTTACTTCATTGCGAAACCCGTAGATAGGACGGTTTACCAGCGTTCTGAGATACAGCTTAAGTGCCGGATCTTCTTCTGCACATTTGGCCGCTTTGGTTAGGTCACCGACCCGTACATAATCAAGTGTTTGCTTGACGACAAAGGGGGCAGGGGGGATATTTTGGATGTAAAGCAAAATTTGTTCTTGAGTAACCACGTATCACAGCATCCGATCTTAATTATTTTAATAGAGTCCGCTAATTGTAATCGTCTAATGATTAAAGGAGCCTTTATATGAGGTTGATCCGTTGCTTAAGGTAAACTTTGGGTTTACTGCGATAAAATTCGCAACTAAAATTTACGCAAGGAGCCTCAAAATGGCAAGAAAATGTGCTATTAGCGGTAAAGGCCCGATGAGCGGAAACAATGTTTCTCACGCGAAAAATAGAACTAAGCGTCGTTTTTTACCAAACCTTCGTACTGTTCGCGTAACGCTTGAAGACGGTACTACCAAAAAACTTAAAATCGCTGCTTCTGAACTTCGTACATTGAAAAAAGATTCGTAAACGTCCCCTGAAGGGTATACGTTGAATCTTATTCAAAAGTTACAGAAATTTCTCAATTGGGAGCCTTCTCCCAAGCCTGATATCACTTTGAATGCTGAGTTATACGCTCAGTTTCTCCCTTTTAGAACCCCCCTGATTTTAATCCAGCTTTGTATGATTTTCGGCACGCTCGGCTATATGTACATCGAAGGCCATACTCTTATCAATGCATTATTCCAAACGGGATACACCTTCACGACGGTTGGATTTGGATCTCTCGGAGAGGGAGAATTTTCCCCTCTAGGTAAACTTTTCACGATTACCCTTATTATTTTTGGATTTGCAGTATTTACGCTAGCAATAGGTATTATCGTTGATGTGATTAATCGCGGAGAACTCAAGCAAATTTTGAAGGAGAGAAAAATGTTGTATCGGATTGCCCGTCTTAAAAAGCATTTTGTCATTTGCTATCATAATGAATATGCGGTGCAGGTGACAAAACAGCTGCGAGCGAATCAAATTCCTTTTGTTGTAATCGATCCGAGAGAAGATATGGAAGCACTGGCAAAGCAGTATAAATATCCCTATTATATTCAAGCCGAACCCCATACGGAAGAGGCGATGCTAAAAGCGCATCTCAGTTCTGCCAAAGGGCTTATTACGTTATCGAGTTCCATTGCGGACAATATTGCCCTTATCGCATCGGTGCGACTCTTTGAAAAAGAGCATAAGATTCCTGCACCTTATTATGTTATCAGTTCGGCAGAGGGTGTGAACGATATCGATAAACTCAAAAAACTGGGTTCCGATACGGTGGTCTCTCCGACGAAATTGACCGCGCAGCGTATCACGGCAATGGCCGCACGTCCCGACATGGAAAATTTACTCGAGCAGTTTTTATATAAAAGCGATACTCCGCTCGATATGGAAGAGATATTTGTCCCTAAAACGAGCTGGATGGTTCTTAAAAAGCTTAAAGAGACCCATTTACGCGATATCGCAAATGTATCCGTTATCGGAATTACGAAAAAAGACGGAAAAATGATGCCGATGCCCAAAGGGGATGTTTTAGTTATGAGTGAGTCTAAACTGCTGGTTATCGGGACTCAGAAAGGGATTTTGTTTACCAAAGCATTGGTGAAAAAACAAGAAAAACCGGAGGAACTTAAGTATGTATAAATTAAAAGCTATTGAAGGCGGTGTGTGTGCGGCAAAAGGGTTCTTTGCTGATGGGATACACATCGGATTAAAAAAAGAGGGGGCCAAAGACCTCGCTTTTATCTATTCACAAAAGCCGTGTGCGATTGCCTCGGTGTTTACCACCAATAAAATGACGGCGGCCCCGATACGCCATTTTCGTGCACAGGGAGAGTTTGAAGGAAATTTTGTCCTGATCAACGCCAAAAATGCCAATGCGATGACAGGACGTGCCGGAATCGATGATATAGACGATGTTTTATCGGCAGTGCAAAAGAAATTTCCCGTGATCCAAAACCCTGTGATGAGTTCGACGGGAGTTATCGGGGTACGTCTACCGAAAGCGAAGATTATTGAAGGGGCGATGCATTTCGATCTTACCGCTCGCGAGGGGATCAATGCTTCCGAAGCGATTATGACAACCGATACCTTCTCGAAACGGATCGCTTATGAAGTGGTATTAGAGGATGGAAAATCGTTTCGTATCGGTGCGATGGCGAAGGGTGCGGGGATGATCAATCCTGCGATGGCGACAATGCTCTGTTTTATTACGACCGATGCGGCGGTAGATAAGACAACCATGCAAAGTATTCTCGATGAGGGTGTCCATACGACGTTTAATGCCGCGAGTGTCGATGGGGATACCTCGACGAACGACACTGTGTTGGTAATGGCGAACGGGGAGAGCGGAGTGTTTCATCCGGAAGCTTTCAAAGAAGCGCTAGAATCCATTATGCTCTTTTTAGCCAAGGAGATGGTACGTGACGGTGAGGGAGCTACGAAGCTTGTTACGTATAAGGTAAGCGGAGCGATTAACCATAAAGAGGCGGAAATCGCGGCGAAAGCACTCAGTAATTCACTCCTCGTTAAAACAGCACTGTTCGGTCAAGATCCCAACTGGGGACGGATCGCTTCTACGGTCGGTGCCAGCGGGATTATGTGTGATGAAGCGTTTTTGAGTATCTGGTTTGATGAGGTATGCGTCTACAAAAAAGGGGAGTTGTTGTTTGATGAAAAACTTGAACCTCTCGCCGCGAGCGTTATGCAAAAAAGTGCCTTTACGATACATTGTGATATCGGGTTACAAGACGGTGAATTCATTGCGTACGGATGTGATCTAGGGCATGAATACGTAAAGATAAACGCTGACTATCGCACATAATTTTAACCGTTACTAAAGTGATAGGTTGCTATAATCGCGATAATTTATAGGCAACAGGAAGACCCATGCGCGGATATAAAATTTTCAGCGGTTCAGCGTGTACCGAGTTTGCGGCGGAAGTGTGCAGAACCCTCGATGTTCCCCTCTCCAAAGCTCTAATCAAACGTTTCAGTGACGGAGAGATTAACGTTCAAATCTCCGAGAGTGTTCGCGGACGCGATGTTTTTATCATCCAATCAACGGGTGCACCATCGAATGATAATTTGATGGAATTGTTGATTATGACCGATGCCCTTCGCCGCTCATCTGCTAACTCAATCACAGCGGTTGTTCCGTATTTCGGATATGCACGACAAGACCGTAAAGCGGCTCCTCGTGTCCCTATCACCGCGAAACTTGTTGCCGATATGTTCGAAACAGCGGGGATCGACCGTGTCGTGACGATCGATTTGCACGCAGGTCAGATTCAAGGATTCTTCGATATCCCGGTCGATAACCTCTACGGGGCGATTATTTTTGAAGAGTACATTCGCTCTAAAAATCTCTCAAATCCTGTTATTGCTTCTCCGGACATCGGCGGGGTAGCGCGCGCACGTTATTTTGCCGAAAAATTGGGTCTAGATATGGTTATCGTCGATAAACGTCGTGAAAAAGCGAACGAGTCGGAAGTGATGAACATCATCGGTGACGTTGCCGGTAAAGATATCATTATGATCGATGATATGGTCGATACGGCAGGGACAATGGTTAAAGCGGCGGCTGCTTTGAAAAAACGGGGTGCAACATCGGTTATGGCCTGTGCTACTCACGGTGTTCTCAGCGGAAACGCGTATGAGAATATCAACAACGGTGAGCTTGATGAACTTGTCATCTCCAATACCTTAGTTCTTCGCGGTCAAAGCGATAAAGTCAAGGTTTTAAGTGTTGCCCCTCTCTTCGCCGAAGTCATTCGTCGTGTTTATCATAATGAAAGTGTCAACAGTTTGTTCAGCTAATGGATAATATTCGCAACTTTTCAATCATTGCCCACATTGACCACGGTAAAAGTACGTTAGCCGACCGTATCATCCAAGAGTGCGGAGCAGTCAGTGACCGTGAGCTTAGTAAACAGATGATGGATACGATGGATATCGAGCAAGAGCGCGGGATTACGATTAAAGCCCAAAGTGTTCGTCTTGATTACGTTAAAGAGGGCAAGCATTACATCCTCAATCTGATAGATACTCCGGGCCACGTCGATTTTAGCTATGAAGTAAGTAAGTCACTTGCATCGTCTGACGGAGCCTTACTGATTGTCGATGCGGCACAAGGGGTTGAGGCACAAACCATCGCGAATGTCTATATGGCGATGGAAAACAACCTCACCCTCATCCCCGTTATCAACAAAATCGATCTCCCCGCCGCAGAGCCGGAACGGGTAGCTGAGGAGATTGAAACAACCATCGGGATCGATGCCACCGATGCGGTGATGATTTCAGCCAAAACAGGGGTCGGTATCCGTGAACTGATCGATACGATCGTCGATCGTATCCCTGCACCTAGCGGTGACCCATCCGCTACGACCAAAGCGATTATTTACGATTCATGGTTTGATGCGTATCAAGGGGCTATGGCACTGGTACGTGTGTTTGATGGTGAGATCAAAATGGGGCAGATGATTAAGCTGATGCACAATGATGAAAACCATCAAGTGCTGGAGTTGATGTACCCTCACCCGCTTCGTCGCCAAAAAACGCAAGCGATCAAAGCCGGAGAGATCGGGATTGTGATCTTGGGGGTTAAAGAGGTGGGATCTATCCGTGTCGGCGATACGATTACCGATGCACGAAATCCGACGCGTGAACCGGTGGGTGAATATGCCCCTGCTAAACCGTTCGTATTTGCGGGGCTTTACCCTATCGATACCGATGAGTTTGAAGCGGTGCGCGATGCTCTCGATAAACTCAAACTCAACGACAGTAGCCTCAGTTATGAGCCGGAAACATCGGTTGCTCTAGGCTTTGGGTTCCGTGTCGGCTTTTTGGGGATGCTTCACATGGAGGTCGTTAAAGAGCGACTAGAGCGGGAGTTTAATCTCGATCTTATCGCAACCGCACCGTCCGTTATCTATAAAGTTTACAAGACCGATGGAACGATGATTGAAGTCCAAAATCCGAGTGAACTTCCTGAGCCGCAAACGATCGAGAAAATCGAAGAGCCGTATGTTCGAGCAACGGTGATCGTTCCGACCGATTATTTGGGGAATGTGATCACCCTTTTGACCAATAAACGGGGCATGCAAGAGAAGATGGAGTATCTCAATGAGACACGCGTCATGCTCATCTATGTCATGCCGATGAACGAAATCGTCGTTGATTTTTACGATAAACTCAAATCAACGTCGAAAGGATACGCGAGTTTCGACTACGATCCTATCGAATTTCGTCAGGGTGATTTGGTCAAACTCGATGTTCGTGTGGCGGGAGATGTAGTCGATGCCCTCAGCGTTATCGTTCCGCGCACGTCTGCCGATATGCGCGGCCGAGCATTGGTTACGAACATGAAAGAGATTGTCCCGCGTCAGCTTTTCGAAGTGGCGATCCAAGCGAGTATCGGTAATCGTGTTATTGCCCGCGAGACGGTCAAATCGATGGGTAAAAATGTTACCGCCAAATGTTATGGCGGGGATATCTCCCGTAAACGTAAACTCCTCGACAAACAAAAAGAGGGTAAAAAACGGATGAAAGCGATCGGGAAAGTTCAGCTTCCCCAAGAGGCATTTATGTCCGTCCTCAAAATGGACTAGTTATGCGTTGCATGATGTGCGAGCGGCTTAGCTTCTCACATATCTGCTCCGCGTGTCGAGATTCTCTGCTAACTCCGCAACTCCATAAACGCAAAATTCTTGGGAATATTCCCGTCTACTCCTTTTTTCCCTACAACGATATCGAACCGCTGCTACTGAGCAAACATACCGATGTCGGATACTACATCTATACGATTTTAGCGAAGTGTGCATTCGGGGCATTCGCAAAAGAGTGGCAGTACGAAAATCGTGTCGCCTCCCTCGGCATCGACGATCATGCACTAAGCGGCTACTCTCATACGGCGGTGTTAAACCGTGCATTAAAATCTCCAAACATTACCCCCCAGTATGGAAAACTTCGCGCGACGAATCACCATAAATATGCGGGTAAAAGCGCCGAAGAGAGGCTGTTGAATCCTCGGCAGTTTCGATATACATCATTTGCGGAAAATGAGGTCATTTTGGTTGATGATATCGTCACGACGGGGACAACTCTTAGCGAAGCCTCTGAGGTACTTCATACGAACGGTAAAAAAGTGATCCTCTGCCTCACCCTCACCGATGCGGAGAATAAATAGTTAAGAGCGTCTAGTATTATTCCGAAATGCTACGATGAATTGATAGATCATGACTGCGATTGTGATTCGAACGATGGTGGCGTAAAACTCGATTCCTTTGTATAGCTCAACATCTTTGAATGCGCCGATAGGGTTGGTGATTTGAACAATGTAATTGGTGAAAGTTCGTATTTCAAGATTATTAGCATCTGCTATGAAAAAAGCCAAGACTATAAATGGAATAGCTATAAGAATAAGATAAATATCTTTAGTAAAAGTGTAGCGGTATAGAAAACCCCAACCTGAAATCATTGTTAATGTAAGTGGAAGATACTGATACAAGTTAAAATGAATGACACTTTTATCTTTGTCATCCACTAACCATCCAATATGGTCAAATGCCATGTATCCGATCATTACAATATATCCAAAGAGGATAAGCACTATAAGTGATCTTAGCCAGTCGGTACCGAAATGAGAGACATATTTATTTAAAAAAAGAGTTGTGATTGTTTGCCATCGATTTGGTTCAGTAGAATTTGGATCTTTCAGTTCATCGAAATAGAGTTCTTGTTCGAGAGCAAAATATTTATTAGACTCAGTGATGTTATTATGGGAGTCAAGATGACCTTTGATGAGTCTTGCTGTTTCTTTGTTTACAAAGTTATCTTTTGTAAGTACTTTGCCATTTTCTAGGTCATTATTGTATGCAGATATATTTAAAAGATTTGTATCATCAAAAAAAGTATTAAGTAAATTGAATTTTTTAATTTTAGCATTATATAAGGAGAACTTTTTAGCAAAGGTAGCTCCTTCAAAGTTAGCGTAATTACAAAATATTGTTTTCTTGAAAGAAGCTTGATGATCAAATTGAGTTTCTGAAAAATCGACATCATCTTTGAACGTTGCTTGATTAAAATCAACATTACCATTGAATGTACTTTGATAAAAAAAGACTTCACCTGCAAAACTAGCTTCATTAAAATTAACATAACCAGTGAATATTGCATGACTAAAATCAACTTCACCATTAAATATAGTTTTGAAAAATTGGCTGTTAGCTCCCAACCTGATGCCAGCAAAGTAAGATGCACCTTCAAAGATACATTTTGAGAAAATTACACTATTATCATTTAGATTGTATTTATCAATATCAAAGTGTGGGAAATGGATATAGCGCAAATCCATTTTTTGAGTTTTCATGTAAGATAAGACTTTGCTAAATGCAGAAGTGAATTCAGTTATTTTATCTTTTGAATTATCCCAATCTTCTTTTCCATTGGATATAGTGTACCAACTTTTTTTGTCTTCAAAAAGGATATCAAGTTCTGCTTGATTGATCATACCAGCTTTACACAATTCTTTGATAGTGTAGTTTTTTGATGAGCAATTAGCCACTATTTTGTCCTATTCTTCGGAATACTCTTTAAAAGTTCTCGAAGCATTTGATCGTGGGTAGTCGTAGCATCGATCTCCATGCGGCTTAAATCAGATGTGAAGGAGGCTTGGTAATGAACCCCTTTTTTTGTTATATCGGCACTGACATCCGCATCAAAGTGAATGAGAGGCTGTGTGATCTGATAGTGCTGCTTTAACGTGTTAGGGATCGTTACCCCATTGAGTATAGCAATGTTAATGTGTCCGCTGTTGGCCTTGAGTTCCGCATAGGCAGAAAGTTCTCCTTGTATAGGCGAGGGGGTAGCAAACAGTCCAAAGGTTTGCTCGGCATCTCCCCCTTTGAGATCAAAGATGATGGAAGAGGGCTCCAGCTCGGGGATAAGAATCGTAAGGGAAGTATCACTCCGGGCAACATCGCTAGAGGCGCGCAGACGTAAGAATTTTTCATCCCCTTCGATTCTCCCTTTCACTTTAAAGGCTCCGGCTAAGGGGATACCGACAAACTGCTCTAAAACTCCGGCGTGCTCTAACGAAGCGTCAAGTATCACTTTTACATGAAAAGGTCTTATCTGCCCGTCAGGATCTGCTAAAAACGATTTAAGAGTGAACGATCCGTTGCTATCTTCCAAAATCGGGGTCGGTGTAAAGTGCTCGGTCTTGGTGTTGAGGACAATGTCTCCCTCTATGTCACGTTGATCGAACCCTTTTAATGTAATTTCACCGCTGAGCAAAGTCTCGGTTTTGGAGGGGTAGTCAAGCAGATGGAGAAGCTTTTGATAGTTGATTTCCTCCATTTTGAGATGGAGAGAGGCGAGATGAAAGCGGTGGAGCTCTGTTTGATAGAGAAGATTGCCTCCGAAGATATCTCCGGTTCCGTGAATAGTGAAAGAAGCAATACCGCCGCTGAGGGAGCCTTCTGTTTTAAACGGCTGAGAAATAGGATTGAATCCGTTGTTCTCAAAACACTCAATTCGGTAATGAGCATACATTCGGAGTGTCAGCAGTGAAAAGCCCCCTTGGGTGGAGAGGGTATTGCCAAAGCGATCTTGGATAACGAGTTGAAAACGGTTATAGGTGAGGGAAAACTCTTGAACTTGAATTGGCGTTGAGAGTGCTGAGGTGAGTGATTTCTCGACGATAGGGCTCATGATGCGGTTCCCCACCGGAGTGAAGAGGAGCAATGCGAGAACTACGATTAAGCCGAGAATAAAGAGGAGTACTCTTCCCGGCATAGTGTGGTGAAAGTTGCGAATACGTTTCATGCGAGAGCCAGTATCCACGGCGTACCGATAAGGATAAAAATGAGAAAGGTCAGGAGTGTCACTGCACCGCCGTAGATATAGATATCACGGGCGCTGATGTAGCCGGAACTGAGATAGATCGCATTGCACGATGAGCCTTGCGGGGTAATCGTGGCATTAAAGTTGGTGGCAAACAGCAGCATCATCGCCATCAACTCTCCCGGTACGCCCGATTGGACACCGATGGCTAAAAAGATACCGAACAATGCTAAAAGGTGAGCACTTTGAGAGACAAAGAGGTAGTGGATCAACACATAAATTGTGATTAATACAAGATAGACCCACATCCATGAAAGCCCTCCTAAGTAGTGAGTAAAGTGTTCGGCGATGGCGTTCATAAACCCTTGTTCGGCGAGTTGGGTAGAGAGACCGAAGAGAATAGCAAACCAGATGAGGGTGCTGAGTGCTTCTCCTTGACTTCTGAAATCATCGACCCCGAATACTCTCGTCGCCATCAAAATCCCCAACCCTCCGAAGGCAACCGCTGCTTTATCGATAGGAAATATCCCTGAGAGCGCCCAAAGGGTCAACATTGAGACAAAGACGCCGGCGGTGATCCACTCGTTACGGCTGATGCGCCCCATATGCTCCAACGCAACTGCGGCTTTTTGAGGGGCATCTGGGGTCTCTTTCATTTCCGGGGGGTAGATACGATACAGCATCCACGGGATGAGGGCAAACGCGATCAGGGTCGGAACAATCGCGTACAAAAGCCAGCTGCCAAACGTGATATGGATTCCCATCTTCGCCGCAATTCCCACTCCCACAGGATTGACCGCCATAGCCGTAAGCCATAGACCCGAGGAGATGGTGAGTCCGGCCATCGAAGTCATCATCAGATAGCTACCCGCTCTGCGATGGGTATTATCTCCAACTTTTGAACCGCAGTCATGGGCGAGACCATAAACGATGGGGTAGAGGACTCCGCTTCGGGCGGTATTACTCGGAAACGCGGGGGCAATAAGGATATCGGTGGCGATAACACTGTATCCTAACCCCAGAGTCGAATGTCCGAATTTACGGATAATATGCAAAGAGAGCCGTTTTCCTAACCCTGATTTGTGGACGGCATGGGAAACCAAAAATGCCGCAACGATAAGGAGGATAAAGCTCTCCGAAAATCCCGCATAGGCTTTGGCAGGCTCAATGACTTCCGCCAATACACTGACTGCAAGGGCTATGATAGCAGCGGCAATGATGGGGAGGATGTTAAATAAAATAGCACCGATAGTGGTGATGAAGATCGTAAAAAGATGCCACGTTGATAGGGAAATAGAGAGGGGAGGGGGGGTAAACCACACACCTAGTGCAAAGAGCAACAATAATAGCGGAGGATAAAACCGTTTGATATTCACATTGTCCCCTTTATAGCGGTTCTTATTATAGCATTTTAGGGGGCTTTTTATAGTTGATAGTATAAGACTCAACTATTTTGCATAAAAATATTCATACACCCCTTGACAACAGGTGACTCAATTCATTATAATAACACCGGATTTCAAAAAAGGAGTCGTATAAACTTATGTCAAACGAAGTAAATGAAGAAGTGATCAACGATGAACAACCAGCCCTCCAAGAGGGTGAGGAAGCAGTCGTTGAGAGTATGAGCGAATTAGAAACTATTACGGCTGAATTAGCGTCGTTGAAAGACAAGTACGCTCGCGTACATGCCGATTTCGACAATATCAAAAAACGTCTTGAGCGTGAGAAATATCAAGCGCTAGAGTACGCAAACGAAAAATTTGCAAAAGATTTGATCCCCGTGGTCGATTCGCTTTCTATGGCAATCGGCGCAACGGCTATCGAAGCAGATGCAAATGTTTTACTTGAAAAGCTCAAAGAGGGTGTTGAACTCACGATGAAACAGCTTTTAAGCGTTCTCGAAAAACACGGGGTAACTCCTGTCGATGAGAGTGAACCGTTCAATCCCGATATTCATAACGCAGTACAGCGTGTGGACAGTGATGCTCATGAGAGCGGAGCTATCGTAAACACTTTTCAAAAAGGGTTTCGATATAAAGAGCGAACATTGCGGGATGCAATGGTCGTAATTGCAAACTAAATTTAAAACAAGGAATATATTATGTCAAAAGTTATTGGTATCGACTTAGGAACAACAAACTCATGTGTTGCAGTCTATGAAGGCGGCGAAGCAAAAATTATCCCGAATAAAGAGGGAAAAAACACTACTCCTTCCGTAGTAGCATTTACTGATAAAGGGGAAATCCTCGTCGGTGATCCTGCAAAACGTCAGGCGATCACAAATCCGGATAAAACGATCTACTCGGTCAAACGTATCATGGGTCTTATGATGAACGAAGAGAAAGCAAAAGAGGCGCACGACAAAGTTACCTATAAAATCGTCGATAAAAACGGTATGGCTGCGGTTGACGTTGCGGGTAAAATCTATACGCCACAAGAGATCTCGGCTAAAATCCTTTCAAAATTGAAAGCGGATGCAGAGAGCTACCTCGGACAAGCGGTAAGCGATGCGGTTATTACCGTTCCTGCGTACTTCAATGATGCACAGCGTAAAGCGACCAAAGAGGCGGGAACGATTGCAGGTCTTAACGTTCTTCGTATCATCAACGAGCCTACTGCGTCTGCGCTTGCATACGGTTTGGATTCTAAAGGGGATGAAAAAGTTCTCGTTTACGATCTAGGGGGCGGAACATTCGACGTTACGGTTCTTGAAATCTCTGAGGGAACTTTCGAGGTTCTTTCAACCGACGGTAATGCGTTTCTCGGTGGGGATGACTTCGATAATAAAATCGTTGACTTCCTCGCAAATGAGTTCAAATCCGATCACGGAATCGACCTCAAAGCGGACAAAATGGCGCTTCAACGTCTCAAAGACGCGGCTGAAAATGCGAAAAAAGAGCTCTCTTCAGCAGAAGAAACAGAGATCAATCTTCCGTTTATCACCGCAGACGCATCAGGTCCTAAACACTTAGTTGTGAAATTGACCCGTGCGAAATTCGAGGGGATGATCGATACTCTCGTTAAAGAGACGATCAGCCATATCAAAACAGCGATGAAAGATGCAGGCCTTAGCAACAAGGAAATCAACGAAGTTATCATGGTCGGTGGATCAACTCGTCTTCCAATCGCACAAAAAATGGTATCCGATGAATTCGGCGGAAAAACTCTTAACAAAGGGGTAAATCCGGATGAAGTCGTTGCAGCAGGTGCCGCTATCCAAGGTGGAGTTCTTCGCGGAGACGTTAAAGACGTACTTCTTCTCGATGTTACTCCATTGTCACTCGGGATCGAAACTCTCGGCGGCGTAATGACAAAAATCATCGAAAAAGGGACTACTATTCCGGTTAAAAAATCGCAAGTGTTCTCGACTGCGGAAGACAACCAACCAGCGGTTAGTATTTCTGTAGGTCAAGGTGAGCGTGAGTTCGCCCGCGATAACAAATCTCTCGGATTGTTCGAGCTTACCGGTATCCCTGCCGCACCACGCGGTGTACCTCAAATCGAAGTAACGTTTGACATCGATGCCAACGGTATCCTAACTGTTAGCTCGACCGATAAAGGGACAGGTAAATCTCAGTCTATCACGATTTCCGGAAGTTCAGGATTGAGTGAAGAAGAGATCAACAAAATGGTTCAAGACGCGGAAGCTCACAAAGTTGAAGATGCGGCACGTAAAGAGATCGTAGATCTTCGCAACCAAGCCGATGCACTTGCTAGCCAAACCGAAAAATCTCTCAAAGAGATGGAAGACAAAATCGATGCAACTGAAAAAGCTGCGATCGAAACAGCTCTCGAAGAATTGAAAGTAGTGTTGAAAAATACCGATGCTACCAAAGAAGAGATCGAAGCGGCGACCAAAAAATTGGCAGATGCGAGCCACAAAATGGCAGAGCAAATGTACAAACAAAATGAAGGCGGCGAAGCTGCTGCATCTTCATCAGCGAAAAAAGATGACGACGTCATCGACGCTGAAATCGAGTAATTGCATCTCTCCTCTTTTCCCCTAAGGGGGAAATTCTCCTTCTTAATCCTCATTTGTTATAATATCCCTAATTAAAAGGGAACTATCATGGAACATTTTTTAGAAAAAGCAAAATCTGCCAGCCGCATTTTGGCGACGATGAGCGGAAACGAGCGTAACCGAATCCTTCGCGAGATGGCCGAATCCCTTCGTGCCAACACGATGAATATCATTGAAGCCAATGCCCTCGATATGCGCAGTGCGGATGAAAACGACATAGCTCCATCAATGAAAGAGCGATTATTGCTCGATGAAAAACGGATTGAGTCGATGGCAGTAGCGATTGAAGAGATCGCCGCGCTCAAAGATCCGATCGGAAAAGTGATCGAGGGATGGGTCACCGAAGCGGGGCTAAAAATCGAGAAAGTGAGCATCCCTATCGGGGTGATCGGGATCATATACGAATCCCGTCCGAATGTCACCTCCGATACGGCCGCACTCTGTTTTAAAAGTTCGAACGGTTGTGTCCTCAAAGGGGGAAAAGAGGCGGAGCATTCTAACAAGGTCATTGCCGATGTCTTACAGCAGGTTCTATTGCGTAACAACCTCCCGAAAGAATTGATAGCACTCTTGCCCGATGCGACGCGTGAGGGGGTAGCGAAACTCATTAAAATGGATCGCTACGTTGACTTGATCGTTCCGCGCGGGGGAGAAGCTTTGATCCGATTTGTGAGCCAAAATTCGAGTGTCCCCGTCGTCAAACACGACAAAGGACTGTGTCACACCTATATCGATAAAGACGCGAATATCGAAAATGCGATAGCCATTGCGCTCAACGCGAAAGTTCAGCGTCCGGGTGTGTGTAACTCGATGGAGACGCTGCTCGTAGACGAGCCGATTGCGCAACATATCCTACCGATGCTAAAAGAGGCGTTTGATCGAGCCCATACAGAGCTTAAAGGGTGTGATCAAACCCGTGAAATTATCAGTGTAGCCCCCGCAACCGAGGAGGATTTTGATACGGAGTATTTGGCAAATATCCTCAATATCCGTATCGTTGACGGAGTCGATGGGGCAATCAGTCATATCGTCCGTTTCGGCTCAGGGCACTCCGAAGCGATCATCACCGAAAACATCACGACCTCTGAGCGGTTTATGGACGCTATTGATGCGGCGGCAGTGTACGTCAATGCATCCACCCGATTTACCGACGGAGGTGCATTCGGATTCGGTGCCGAAGTGGGGATCAGTACCAACAAACTCCATGCGCGCGGACCGATGGGTGTTGAGGGGTTGACGACCTACAAATTCAAAGTGTACGGAAAAGGTCAGATTCGTTGAAACCCATTTTAGATATCGAAAATATATCTTTTGGATATAGTAAAGATATAAAAATATTCGATAATTTTTCACTCTCTCTCAAAGAGGGGGAGATTAAAGCTATCGTAGGCCCTAGCGGTGTCGGAAAATCGACACTGTTTGAGCTTATTTTAGGGCACCGTAAACCCTCATCAGGTTCTATTCGATCATTATCCTTCTCTCAGGTGTTTCAAGACCCTTACAGCTCGTTTCACCCTACCTATACGGTACGTGAACAAATTGCGGAAGTGACATCGATGGAGGGAGTAGAGAAGCTCTTGGATCAGATGGGGTTGGAAGAGTCTCATTTGGATACGCTTCCTCATAAACTCTCAGGTGGACAGCTGCAGCGATGTTCTATTTTGAGGGCATTATTGATGAAGCCGAAACTGCTCCTTCTGGATGAGCCGACTTCGGCACTCGATAATCTGAATCAACTCGATATTATGAAACTGATTGTACAACACGCTCAGGGGATGGGTGTATTGTTGATTACTCACGATCATGATTTGGCAACGTGGTGTGCCGATGAAATCGTGACGTTAGGATAGAGTGTTTTTGAAGAGATAATATCCCGAAGCAGCCATCAAAACCGTTCCGAAAGTATTAAGTGCCATGTTTGCCGCCGCCATAAGCAAATGGCCGCCGCTTAGCAATAAAAACGTCTCCATGGCAAAGGTTGAATAGGTGGTGAGACCTCCCAAAAAACCGGTAGTAAGAAATGACTTCATGTGAACGCTAAAGAGTGTCGTGTAACTGAAATAGGCGAATAGGGCACCGATAATAAAACTCCCCAGCAGATTAACCGAGAGCGTTCCAAAAGGGAGGGAGTGGGGAAAGTGATGGTTAACAACACCGTTCATATAGGCACGAAGAACCGCACCTAAAAAGGCACCGCTACCGATAGCGAGGATGGTTTGCCAACTCATCATCATATACCTTTTGCATTAGATCACGGGTTTCATTTAGCCATTCCGGGTTGCTTTTATCGGCGGTAAAAGGGTCCAGATAGATCGCGGTAATCGTTCCGGGGTTAAAGTCTTTGCGTTTATTGCTGAAATGCCATGCGGTGGCAATGAGGACAACGGGTTGGACTTTGAGGCTGAATTTATCAGCGACCATTTTAGCCCCTGCTTTAAACGGCTTCATTTTTCCGCTTTCGGTACGGGTTCCTTCAGGGAAGATAGTTATAACACGCCCGTGATCGAGTCGGTCTTTGGAGTCTTTGATCAGTTTGACGAGGGCAGTTTTGCTTTCTCGCTCTAATGCGATGTCCTTAGGAAGACGGACAACCAGTCCGAAGAACGGGACATTGAAAAGCTCTTTTTTGGCGACCCAAGCCAAATCTTTGGTACTGATCGTCTCCATAACGCCGATATCGATATCACTTTGGTGGTTAATTAAATACATTTGGGCATCGGGATCGGGAGTCCCTTTAACACGGACGGGGACAAAGACGAGAAGACGGATAAACCATGCCGAAAATTTAACGGCATAAGGTTTCGGGAGAAGATAGAACGTCGCGATCATCAGCGTCATTCCGCTGAAGATGACGATTACCGCATAAAGCCACTTAATTCGAGCAAAGATCACGTTGATTCACCCATCCGACTTTATCGTTGCTTAGATGTATTTTAACGAACTCACCTACCTCTTTTTCTGCTTCCAAATGTTCTTCTTGAAGGGTCATCTCAAAAATGGTTCCGTTTTTAATCGGAAGCAAATAAATAGGAGCATCTTTTTTGACACAGATATTTTGATTTGGAAGCAATGCATAGACAATGTAGAACATCGGAACAGCGGAAAGATATAAATACCATTTTTCCCGTCTCCAGTAAAAAAGAGCAAAGAAAATAAAGACGGTAACGGCAGCAGCACCTACTTTGAGCTCTGTATGACGTGCATCGGTCGGAGAGAGATCACTTTGTCCCGTCGAGACGGTATCGTCATCCACAACGATAGGGATTGTTAAGGATTCATAGCGTTGCTTTTTGAGATTGAAAAAAGAGAAATTGATGTTTTGTTCACTATTGGGGATAATCACATAGTAGGTCATTTGCGATTCGCCGACATTAGAGAGTTTAGATTCAAACCCTTGTTTTATCGCATTAGGAACACTAAAGTCACTGATATTACATCGAGTCGCTTTTGCCGTAAATATAAGAACATTGCTCTCATTGTTATATGGGGTCGTTTTGTAATTAATAATTTCAAATTTTTCGGCAAGAATATTGGCAAAGCCTGAAGGAGGACTCAGTGTTGTAGCACTTAGTGTGGTTCCTGTTAGCGTCTGCGATGTTGTTCCTGTTGAAGTAATTGTTGCGGTAATATCCGGGAATCTAATGGCGGATGACTGAACTAAGAAATAGAAGGTATCATAAACACCGTCATCTTTGACACTACGCCGCGGGGTATCGCTGAAAATCCGAATGCCCTCCTCATTTTGAAGGGTATACTCGATATTTCCTGATGCGACATCGACGGGAGTGAGTTTAACGTTGAGGGCAACGATTTCACCGACATAAGGGTGTTCCGGAAGATTTGTAAACTGAAGGGTTAGCCCTGATGAGGATATTCCGGAGAAAAGAGTATCTATCTCTGAAGCATTTTCTACTGTCGCTGGTGTTACCTCTTCGCCTGTCGCAGGCGCTTGCTCGGTGAGAACGGAGGGCTCAGAATAAAGTACCTGCGATATAAAAAGAAAGAAAAAGGCTAGTGTTTTCAAGCGTTTATGAACCCTTCAAGCATAGCTCGACCGTCATCTGAGCCTAAAAGCATTTCCATCGCACGTTCAGGATGGGGCATAAGACCAAAGACATTTTTAGATTTGTTGCAAATGCCGGCAATTGAGTCAACCGATCCGTTAGGATTATCGATGTTTCCTGAGCTGTCGGTATATTTCAAGAGGACTTGATTGTTCGCATAAAGCTCACTTAAACCTGCGGCATCAATGTAAAAGTTCCCGTCATGGTGTGCGATAGGGATGTTGACCACTTGATCAACTGCACAATGGCGGAGGAAGTCATTGTCGTTATTGACCACTTTTAGATGATGATGACGCGAGATAAAATGGAGCCCTTCGTTACGTTTCAAGGCACCCGGAAGGAGACCGGTTTCGGTGAGTACTTGAAACCCGTTACAGATACCGAGTACTTTTCCTCCATTTTCCGCGTATATTTTAAGTGCTTTCATAATCGGAGACATTTTTGCGATGGCACCGCTTCGGAGATAATCTCCATAACTAAATCCCCCGGCAGCTACTACCAAATCCATGTCAGAGGGGATAGACTCTTCTTTGTGCCAAAGAATTTGTGTTTCACACCCTAATGCGGCAAACGCATGCTGGGTATCGTACTCACAGTTTGTCCCCGGAAATTGGATGATGCCGACTTTCATGCTTGGATCTCAATTTCATAATCTTCGATAACGGTGTTGGCAAGAAGCTCTTCACACATATGGGCAACTTTCTCTTTAGCGAGTGCTGCGTCTGATTCGTTCATCTCAATAATGATTTGTTTGCCGACACGGACATCTTTGACACTGTCAAAACCGTGACCTGAGAGGGCGTGTTGTACCGCTTTACCCTGAGAGTCAAGAACTCCGTTTTTCAAAAATACATTTACGATTGCTTTCATTCATTACCCCAATATTCTATTTAATACTTCTTCATAGGCGACTTTGAGTCCGCCAAGACCTTGACGGAAACGGTCTTTATCCATTTTTTCACCTGTCGCTAAATCCCAAAAACGGCAGTTATCGGGACTGATCTCATCGGCAAGGATGATTTTTCCATTCGCATCACGACCGAATTCAAGTTTGAAATCGACCAAATTAAGCCCTTTTTCATGGAAATAAGGACGTAAAATAGAGTTCACTTCACGTGCCATAGCGCGCAGTTGATCGAGTTCCGCTTCATTTTTAACAAGCTCTAATATGAGACAGTGTTGGTCATTTAACTTAGGATCACCTAGTGCATCGTTTTTGTAATCGAATTCGACCAATGTAAACGGAAGAACGGTTCCATCAGCGATTCCTAGATTCTTACTGAGGCTTCCTGTCGCGATATTACGGACAATCACTTCGATGAGGATAATGTCCACTTTTTTACAAAGCATGTGGGTATCATCTAACATCTCGACAAAGTGGGACTCTACACCGCGTGAAGCGAGCATCTTAAATAATTCGGTTGAGATCTTATTGTTCAATGCCCCTTTACCCGATTCATTATCTTTTTTTGCGCCGTTGAATGCGGTCAGATCATCCTTAAATTCGGCAATGACAAGGTTGGCATCGTCGGTGCTAAAGAGGCGTTTAGCCTTTCCTTCGTAGATGATATCGCGTTTTTCCATGGTTATTTTCCTTTGACTATGATTAGGGCTTTAATAATATCGACACCCTCTTTGAGCTGAATATCTTTATTCATTTGCTCTGGGGTAATAATTGTTTTATTGGTTGCATTGGCTTCGGTTACATCGATCATTCCACCCTCTTTTTCGAGTTCGGATTCGAGATGTTTTTTAAGATCGGCTTCTTTGATGTTAAATGTTTTGTCGTGATTTTTGACTTCGCCGGCGATTACTTCGATATCAGGTGCTACACCGACGGCTTGGATCGTACGGCCGCTAGGGAGATAATATCGGGCAACGGTGAGTTTGATCCCCTCCGTTTCAGTGATAGGCATAACGACTTGAACCGAGCCTTTACCGAAAGTTTTTTCTCCGACGATGACACCCCGTTTCAAATCTTGAAGTGCTCCGCTGACGATCTCTGAGGCACTGGCCGAACCTTCGTTGACCAAAACAACGAGAGGAAGATCGGTGATCGTTGAACTTTTGGTAGCGCTGTAGGTAATATCATCAGCTTTATTGCGCCCTTTTTGGGAAACGATAACCCCTTCGCTTACGAACAGGTCAGTCAATTCAACCGCTTGATCCAAGAGTCCTCCCGGATTGTTGCGGAGATCGAGAATGATCCCTTTGGTTTTTGCGGCGTGTTTTTTAATTGCTTTTTTGACATCAGCTGCGACTTTTTTATCGAAACTGGTGACACGGATATAAAGAATATCTTTGCCGATAGTGCGGGTATAGACCGATTCAACGGTGATGATATCACGGATGATGTGGAATTTGATCGGATCAGCGGACCCTTTACGGACAATCGTGATATCAATCGGTGTTTTAGGGGTTCCGCGCATTAAACTGACGGCATCGTCAATGGTCATGCTGAGGGTTGATTTGTCATTGATTTTAAGGATAATATCGCCCGCTTTAACACCCGCTTTGTCCGCAGGAGTACCTTCTATTGGAGCAATAACGGTGAGAGCGTTATCTCGCATACCGACCGTAATCCCTAAACCTCCGAATTCACCGTCAGTTTGGGTTTTAAGATTATCGTAGCTTTTTTTATCCATATAAGTGGAATGGGCATCAAGGTTGGAGAGCATCCCCTGAAGCGATTTATCGATGAGCTGATCGATGGTGAGACCGTCTACGTTGTACTGTTCGACGATTCCCAAAACTTTGGTAAATTTAGCGAGTGATTGGAGACGTGAGGCTTCTACAGAGGCTTCAGCTGGAACAGCGGTGTTGCTTTTTGCCAACAGCGATGTGGAAAGGGCGATACTGACCGCTACAGCACTAACAAAACCGACAACCATCATTTTTGTATTTTTCATACGTTTTTTGAACCTTGTGTAGAGCCGTTAAATAAGATCAGCAATTATAGTGAAAACTCCATTAAATAACAATGGATTAGATCACTTCGATTACGACGTCACCGATCGTAATCGTCTCCCCTTTTTTGATCTTTGCCCGTTTGCGAGTTTCGATTTCACCGTTACGGAATACATGGGAGTTTTCGATTAATACTTTGGCTTGTCCGCCGGTATCGACAAGGTCTAATAGTTTGATCAGTTTATGGAGTTCGATAAATGGTTCTGTGAGCGTATATGTCATGGTATGTCTTTAAAATTAAGATGATTGAGAAGAGCTAAAGGGGAAAACAAAAGAGGCATGAAAGCCCATTAGGGCTTCATGGTTGTGATTACCAGCGGTCGCGTGGAGGGCGTGGAGCGCGTGGACGAGCTTCGTTAACACGAAGTGTACGTCCGCCGAAATCGTTACCTTCAAGAGCAGTGATCGCTTTATTAGCTTCGTCTTGGTTCGCCATTTCAACGAAACCGAAACCGCGAAAACGGCCTGTTTCTTTATCATTTACGAACTTAACTGAGCTAACTTCACCGTATTGTCCGAAAAGATCTTTAAGATCATTTTCGTCTTTGCCGTAGGGAATGTTCCCGACATAAATTTGTGTCACATTGTACTCCGTGAAAAAATCGAACTATAACCAGCATAATCCTTGACACATTCTAGCAATTACAATCTTATGGGAATGTTAAAAAAAATTGTACATTTACGATTAATCCAAACCCCAAGTCAAAACTTTACAAAAACGCTCCCGCCTCGTGTAATGTGGTGAAACACGGCTTAGAATGTGAGCGTAAAAAGAGGAGAGCTTCACTCATCATAGCACCCCCTAAAAGGATAGGGAAAACGGGTTTATTCCATGATTGATCTAAAAGACGGACAATATTGAGTGTATCGGTCATCATTTGAGGGGTGATGAGAAGATAGATCAGATCGACTCCCTCCATCGCATCGACACATCGCAATGTCGCTTCAAATCGCTCACTGCGAGCATCACCGATAATATCGATAGGATTATTGCGTGACCAGTTGGAGGGTAATACGGCGTCAAGGGCACTAAGATCGTCTTCACTCAGGGTATAGAGTTTTGATCCCCTCTCAATGATAACATCAGTGATAATCGTACCCGGTCCTCCTGCGTTGGTGATGACGGCAATGTTCTCAAAATTTTGGGCGTAAAGGAGTGCTTCGATAGAATCGACCATTTTAACGCCGACACTCTCTAAAAGACCTCGAAACATCGGATAGTCTCCACTGAGATTTCCCGTATGGGAAAAAGCCGCTTTTCGTGCCTGCGGAGATTTCCCCGCTTTATAGACACGGATCGGTTTCGGGCAACGTCGTAGCGTCTCTAAAAATGCTTTCCCCTCCTGTATCCCCTCTGCATACAGCGAGATTGCTTCACATTGGGGATCGGCAGAGAGCATCGTAATGATGTCAGCAAAACCCATATCGGCCATATTCCCTGCCGAGAGAATATGGGAAAAGCCAATCCCCTCTTGGGTCGCCTTGTCCATAAGGGAGGAGAGGACGGCTCCCGATTGGGCGATGAGAGCAAGAGAACCTTGTTTAATGCTGGATGAGCCGAAGGTGAGATTAAGGCTTTGGGTCGATTCGTAGTACCCCAAACAATTCGGTCCGATAATATTGAGATTGTGCTGCTTTGCCAACTCGCTTAAACGCTCTTCGCTGCGGGTGTCACCCACCTCTTTGAAGCCTGCCGAGACGATAATAAGATTTTTAACGCCCTTGGGAATGAGGGCTTCTATCGTTTCGATGACGTGAGAAGAGGGGATGGTAATAACAGCGGTATCAATCGTTTCGTCAATATCATTCAGTGAACAATAGAGCTGATGACCCTCAAACGTCCCCCCTTTTGCATTGACCAAATAAAGTTTCCCTTTAAAAGAGAGAGCATTGTGGGCAATAGCATAACCCACTTTATTGGGATCATTGGATGCGCCGATAACGGCAACAGTGCGGTTGTCGAAAAAATTAGGACGCACACGTATATCAGATGCGGGTTTCAGGCTCTGTGTATGATACGCGATTCGCGCATCCACGACGTGTAGCCCTTTAGGATTGAAAATGACGGGATTGAGATCACACTCGCGGATTTTCGGATTGTTTTTGATAAAGCGTTGGAGGTTCTGAATAAATTTGATGATTTCTTCCATCATCGGTTTTGAACCCCGAAACCCTTCAAAAAGTTTGCTTATTTTGGTGGTACGGATGGCGCGGAGAATCTCGATTTCACCTGCGTGGATATCAATATAGCAGACGTCACGGTAGAGCTCCAGTAAAATGCCCCCTTTTCCGAAAAGGATGATTTGCCCGAAAATCGGATCATCGATAACACCGGCGAAGAGTTCCTCCCCTTGAATCATAGCGGTCGCAATAAAGCCATCATGAGAATCCAGTACGATATTGTGCTCACCGATTCGGCGTATCATCTGATCTCGTGCCGCTTCTACCGCATCTTGAGTACTGAGTGAAATACTCACTCCGCCCACATCGCTTTTATGGATGATTTTAGGAGATTCGACTTTGAGAGCTACGGGGTAAAAATCGAGTGCAATAGGCTCATTCAGAGCGAAGCGGCGAAACGGAGGAATTTGGAATCCCGATTGTGAGAGTAGCGGGTAAAGTTCAGATTCGAGCATGAATATCTCCTAGGGAGTTTTTTAATACTTCAAAATGAGGAAGCAGATTAAGTAGTATAGCCTAAGGCTATTACAGTGTAAAGAACTGCCGCTAACATATTGTAACGACTTTCTTTGAGTCGTCATAATAAGGGTTAGGAGAGGATAATTTGAATTTGGATATAATCGCGTAATTTTTATGTAAAGAGTTTTGCAATGGTACAAGTCACAAAATTAACAATGCGCTTCGGAAGCCGAATTTTATTTGAGGGGATCAACCTCAAACTAGATCGTAACAAACGTTACGGTCTTATCGGTGCGAACGGCGCGGGAAAAACAACATTCTTGAAAATTCTCAGCGGTGAGATCAAAGAATACGAAGGGGATATCTCTATTGAGCCGGGTCTCAAAGTAGGTATTTTGGGGCAAAATCAGTTTGCGTTTGAAGATTTCACGATTGCCGATGCAGTATTGTGGGGTAATAAACGTCTATATGACGCAATCAAAGAGAAAGAACATCTATATGCCAACGGCGATTTCGAAGATGAAAAAACCAATGATCGTCTTGCAGAGTTGGAGATGATTTCGGTCGAAGAAGATCCGACGTATGAATACGATGTCCAAATCGCAAAGATTTTAGAAAATGTCGGTATTTCAGCAGAACATCATAATGATTTGATGTCAAGCCTCCCTTCATCAGAGAAATTTAAAGTCCTCCTTGCTCAGGTCCTTTATCCGAAACCGGATGTTTTGTTCCTCGATGAGCCGACAAATAACCTCGATATCGACACGATCGGATGGTTGGAGCGTGAGCTTCAACGTCATGAGGGGACATTGGTCATTATCTCACATGACCGTCACTTCATTAATGCCGTCGTTACTAATATTCTCGACGTCGATTTCCAAAAAATTCGTGAATTTACGGGGACGTATGATGACTGGTATCTCGCCTCTACCGTTATGGCGAACCAAGCACAGCTTGATCGCGATAAAAAAGTAAAAGAGAAAGAGCAACTCGAAGCGTTTGTCCGTCGATTCTCCGCGAATGCGTCAAAAGCAAAACAAGCGACTTCCCGTCAGAAACAACTTGATAAATTGACTATTGAAGATATCAAACCATCATCTCGCCGTGACCCAAGTATCGTCTTTAAACCGAAGCGTCCTATGGGGGATGAAGCGTTGCGTGTAGCGAATGTTTCTCACAGCTATGATGATTTGAATGTCTTGCGCGACTTTGACATTTTGGTGGCTCCGGGTGAAAAAATCGCTATTATCGGTCCCAACGGTGCGGGTAAATCAACCTTGTGTAAAATTCTTATGGAAGAGATGAAGCCGACAAGCGGAACCGTGACATGGGGAGCGACGATTGAATACAGTTATTTCCCTCAAGATACGACCGATAAAATCAAAGGGGACGGTACCCTGTACGATTGGCTTCGCGGGTTTGATCCGAAACGTGAAATCTCCGAGATCCGTAACTGTTTAGGGCGTATGCTTTTCAACGGTGAACAGCAAGAGAAAAGTGTTGAGAAGATTTCAGGGGGAGAAAAACATCGTATGATGCTCTCTAAAATGATGTTAGAGGGGGGGAATTTCCTCGTACTCGATGAGCCTACCAATCACCTTGACCTTGAAGCGATTATTGCTCTCGGTGAGGCGCTATTGGATTTCGAAGGGAATGTTATTTGTGTGAGTCATGACCGTGAGTTGCTTGATGCATTCGCGGATCGCATTATTGAATTACACCTTGATGGCACCTATATCGATTTCAAAGGTTCGTACGAAGAGTTTGCTGAGGCAAAAGCAAGTGGCACATTATAAAGAGTATGTCGGTTTTGGAGTAGCAGGTAACTTCGCCCTCCATCTCGAACAAGCCGGTGAAAGCGCCGATTTTAAAGATGTCGTAACCGATGATCCTAACGGTCCCAAAGGGGTGTTCCCTTTTTATATGCCCGGACGCAAAGGGCAGCTTGGAATCTATCCTCTCAGTAGTGATACCATCATTCTTCCCCAAGAGGAGTGCAATGTCCAGATGGAACCTGAAGTCGCCCTTATTTGTGATTTGGAATATGACAGCGAGGGGAAAATCATCCGCATTACTCCGAAGTTTTTCGGTGCCTATAACGATTGCTCTCTCCGCAAAGAGGGAGCTGCAAAGATCAGCCACAAAAAAAATTGGGGCGAAGCTTCCAAGGGGTTATCCTCTACCCTCATTCCGATCGATACGTTTGACAAGGGCGGAGTGATGGATAGCTATCGTATTGCTTCGTTTCTACGGCGCGAGGGAATATTGATGCGCTATGGCGAAGATGTTGAATTGACGGGGTACAGCTATTTTCACACTAAACTGATCGATTGGCTTAAAAACCAAATCAATATCCAAGTGGATTTCGGCCCGTTGGAGGCGATAGGAAGCTATCTCAAAGATGCAGGATATCCTGCACGAGCGGTTATCAGTATCGGAGCTACCCGCTATACCCATTTCGGTGAGACAAACTTTTTACAAGAGGGGGACGAAATTATTGTGGTCGTGTATGATAACGATAAATACTGTATGAATCCGATCCTCTCACTGGCGAATAAAGGGGAGTTGGCGGAAAAAGAGGGGATCAGTGTTTTGATTCAAAAGGTAGCACGTGGTTAAAAGCGGTCTTTATCGCCATTACAAGGGGAAACATTACGAAGTGATCGGGGTGGCAAAACACTCCGAAACCTCCGAGAGCCTTGTTGTATATCGTCCCCTTTACGGTGAGAGGGGATTATGGGTTCGTCCCCTTAAAATGTTTATTGAAATTTTACCTAACGGGGTGAAACGATTTGAATACTGCGGAGAGGTGCAATGAGTCGGGGGATGAAACTTTCACTCGATCTAGGAGCTTCTTGGGGCGAGGAGTGGAGTATGGAAGAGGAAAAAACCGCAAAAGTTTTCACAACTCTTGAACCCTCTGCTCACCGTCTCGTCTTTCAAAAAGAAAAACGCAAAGGGAAAGCGGTAACCTTAGTGGGCCCATTCAGCCTGTGCGAAGAAGATGCTCAAAAAACGCTCTCTTCGCTCAAAAAGTCATTGGCGTGCGGCGGTGCGTATAAAGAGCACTGGATGGAATTTCAAGGCGACATTGCCCCAAAAGTACGTGAACAGCTAGAAAAACTTTCATTCAAATTCAAAAATCCGAAATAATTTATAATTTATTGCTGAACATCACTTGATTGCGTCCTCGCTCTTTTGCGGCATAGAGGTTTGTATCTGCCGCATGGATAAGGGCATCTTCGCTCATATCAACGGTGGGAGTGATACAAATTCCACCGATTGAGATACTGAGGGTAGGTAAAATTTTAGACCCTTTATGCTCAATTTTTAGGTTCTCAATCCCTTCGCGTACTTTTTCACCCATACTGCGAGCATTATTACAATCGATATCGGTAAGGATAATCCCAAACTCTTCTCCCCCCAATCGAAACGGGTAATCGCCCGGACGCTGGAGTGTGGTTTTGAGTACTTTGGCTACGGCTTGAAGGGCGACATCTCCTTGTAAGTGACCGTAGGTATCGTTGTATTGCTTGAAATAATCGATATCGAGCATCATAAAAACAAAAGGGTTATTAGAGCGGAGCGCGCGTTTAAATTCCCTCTCATATACAATATTAAAATAACGTCGGTTGAACATCCCCGTCAGCGAATCGGTATAAGAGGCTTGCTCGAGTTTTAGGTTCAGATGCTTCAGCGTTTCACTCGAAGCAATTAATTGCTGTTGCTGAACTTCAATACGGGCGAATATCGTCCATGCCAGTCCCATAACCAGTGCCAAAATAACCCCAAGAAAGAAAACCAGCTGTATTAGAGCATTCTCGTATTGTGTCAATAGCATAGAGTGTTCATATTTTGCTACGGCATTTTCATAGGTAATGAGCTGCTGAAGGGTCGTGTGGATTGATTGGAGATTATCATCCATACTCATAAGCGAGAGGGGGTGAGATCGGTCAGGGTCGTTGATTAAAGAGCGCACCTGAATAAAATAATTGCCGATATTTTGTATCTGTCCTTCGGTATATTTAACATATGCCATCTCTTCGGGACGTTTGTGATGGGAAATATACGATCCCCATAAGGTATTGATCCGATCTAGTCCCTGCACGATATTCTGGGATGCCTGCTCGTCGCTGAGGAGTTGGTTGCTCCATTGATAGACGGAAGAGGCGAGATCATTATGATAGATAGAGGAGATGGAGTTTAGTTCGCTCAAGGGGAGAAGGGAGCCGAAATAGAGGGTATCCATATTCCGTTTGATATTTTGAATATTGATATAACCGATCAATCCTACTACAACGAGTCCAAATCCTACAAGCAACAATAAGTAAAGAAGTTTTGTTTTAAGTTTAAGAGATTTCACGATTTTGATTAATCTTTATGGATTGGATACTTTTATCTAAGCAACTCCTATACCAAAAGCTATTACAATAGGGGACTTTAAACGGGAGGTAAACAATGGCAAAACGGCTCATAAAAGAGGAGCGAATCAAGACGATTGTTCATAATATTGCCGAAGATTTCCGTTTTTCTCATGAAACGGGTGATTACGCATTGCTGTTTTATAAAGCGGATACGGAAGGGGTGATCCGAGGAGCCGATATCGACTCGATGATCGAGTACCTCTCTACCGGACTTACGGAGCTGCAAGATAATATTCAATGGCGTCGGGAATTTTTGAGTGAAAATCCGGGAGTTGATGAGATGCGGATGCTCGAAAATCTCGGTGTCATCGAAAAAGAGTATATCGATTTGCTCGAATTCTTACGTTAGGGATTCGGCTTATACGGCTCTATAGGCATCTTTTTGCCGATGGCGTATTGAATCCCCCCCTGCAAATCGATAACGTTATACCCTTGCTGTTTTCCTAAAAAATTACCGACGATTTGAGTACGGTTTCCGCTGTTGCAGATTAGGGCAAACTTTTCCCCTTTTTTGACCACTTTATTCAGTTTTCCCAAAAAAGCTTCGACGTTGTAGTTTCCCTGTTCGTCAAAAAACATGATAGGGATGGAACCTTTGATTAGCCCTGTTGTTTTCCATTCCGATGGAGTTCGGATATCGATGATTTTGATTTTGGAATCAATCAGTTTTTTATCGATCGGTTGGGCGGAGTAATCGGCCATCAACGTTGTAGCCAAAAGCAAAATGGCAATGAATAGAATACGCATACTAAATCCTCTTAAGGGTATAATAGCGGTATTGTATCGATGAATGATTAATATGAGGTTTTATGGGCGAATCTAAAACAGAAAATGCAAAACGGCTCCGCTACATTCGGCTATTGGGTCGTTTTATCAACGGAATACTCTCGTTTCTCGCAAAAAGCGATAGTCCGACAAAAGAGCAGTTTGATCAAAAAGTAGATATGAATTTTCGCTTTTTAGAAAAAAATGAAGCGGTCAAACTCTATAAGGATGAATACCTCGTCCTTGAAGCGCTAGGACAGAAGATTCTTGATTTCCGAGCGAGTGATGAGGAGATTGAAACGATTAAAGAGGAACTTTTTTATGCTCAAAATCAGCTCGAGAAACGGGTAAATGCCAGCCGCTATAAAAAATCAAAACACGATAATCATGCAACGGACGGTTGGTAATTAAAGAACCTCTAAATGCTCTAAGAGGATCTTGGTTCCCAATCCGATTAGGATAAGTCCTCCGAGCATCTCCGCTTTACTCTCCAGCAATGAACCTAATTTCTTCCCGACATAGACGGCCGCGACACAGAGGACAAATGTGACCAGTGCAATGACACCTGCCGCACTATAGATATCGGTTTGTAAAAAAGCGAAAGTTACCCCGATCGCCATCGCATCGATGCTCGTAGCAATCCCAAGAGTGATAAGCGTTTTAGCGGAGAGATCGGTAACTTCTTCATCGAATTCATTTTTGTACGCTTCGTAAAGCATTTTCCCCCCAAGACCTACGAGGAGGACAAAGGCGATCCAGTGATCGAAGGCTTGAACATAGTCGGCAAAGCTGATTCCGATGAAATAGCCTGCTATGGGCATCGCCCCCTGGAAAAAACCGAAAACGGCAGCTGTAAAAAAGGCTTTGGAGAGTAAAAGATCTTTGTATTTTGATCCGATCGCGATGGAGACGGCGACAGAGTCCATTGCCAATGCGACGGCGAGGATGAGAAGGGTTTCGTTCATAAAGCGTCCTGAAAAATAAGTGCGCCATTATAGCGGACAAAGTTTTAGTACCTATTTATGAGCAGCATGATCCGCCCTTGCAGTTTTTATCCTTTTTTTGAAACCATCCGCGAACCAAATGCCATCCGATCAATCCGAGCATTAAAACTGCCGCTACCTCTTCTACTATCCCATGCTTCTCGTTCAGGTTTACATCCATATTAATCGAGAGAGAGTCAAATAGCAAATCGATTGATGCACCGAATGCAATACTGCCAATGGCAATCACCGAGAGATAAATTACTAACGCACGCATTCCAAGCATCGATTTGACGGCTCCCATCGTTACCGTATTGGTAGCCGGCCCTGCACTTAAAAAGATAAAGGCGGCGCCGGGAGAAACTCCGGCAATCATAAGAGATGCCGCTATCGGAAGTGATTCTGTAGCACATACATACATGGGGGCTGCGATTGCGACGGCTATAATGTAACTTAAAAAGCGGTTGTCATTAAAGAGTTCCTGGAGATTGGAGGGGATAGCCGCCGTAATAAACGCACCGAGTAAAAGTCCGAATAATAAAGGTTTGCTGAAACTTCCAAGCAATGTTACCAGTCCGTAGTGAAAAACCGCCATGAAAGAAAACGGATTTCGGGGTTCCGATTGGGTAATTTGTATTACCTTAGGGGAAGCTATCGGAGCATTTGCCGTGAACGTAAACCCTTTATTTACAGTCTCTTTGGGTTCAAATATATTCATAAGCATTCCGGCAACAATCGCTATTACAACGGAAGTAAAAACTCGATAGAGGGTAAAAATCCCTCCGAACATTCCAAAGGTCGCTAACATCGAATCAATACCTGTTATCGGCGTTGAAATCAAAAAGGAGAGGGTTGATCCTTTGGATGCACCGTTTCGTCTGAGAGATGCCGCAAACGGGATAACACTACACGAACATAAGGGGAGGGGAGCTCCGAATAGGGCGGCTTTGAAGACGGAGTTGTGTGTATTGGAACCTAAATGCTTTTGAATCCACTTTTCTCGGATAAGCTGGTGCAGTACCCCTGCAGCTAACAGACCAAAAAGGATATAAATCCCCATCGCGACACTCAAACCCCAAAACGCTTCCCAAATTAAATACACAACATACTCCTGAAAACAATAACTATTATCGAATTATGAGTATATTAGCTTAATTTTTTATTACAGTCGGTCTCTTTTCCAAAAATACATCGTCCGTTAAAGATCAGTTTTCGGATCAAGAAGAAAAGTGAAAGGGAGGCAAGAAGTCCGCTGATAACAGCATGGGGGATAAGTCCTTGCGAGAAAAAAGAGAAGGTGGCCACAATAAAGGCAAAGGTTAAAATAAGGCACATAGAGGAACTCCTTGAAGATACATAGTGATCACCCTGTAATATGAGGAAGGATTTTAATAAATTCGATCAGCAAAACGACGAGCCATGTAAAAATAGTTATCCCTGCCGCCGCCGCGGCTATATCTTTGATAATACGAATCTTTTCATTACATTGTGTTTCCATAAAATCGCATACCGCTTCTATCGCTGTGTTGAAGAGCTCTCCCGCAATCATAACCCCTGTGGCTAGAATGATCAAGGAGGCATCGACCCACTCTTTATAGAGCATAACGGGGATGAGGAGTAGGATCGAGAGGATAATTTTGTACAAAACACTAAAATCGTAGATAACGGCAAAACGGAGACCGGAGAGGATGATTTTGAATTTTCGCAGCGGATGATAGCCGTGCTCCCCTGTCTCTAAAAATTTGTTTTTCATCCCAATACCCCCGTTTTAACAATCCATCCGGTAATAACGGCCCACATAAAAGCTATGAGCATCCCCGCCACGATATCGGTCGGAAAATGGACTTGAAGATACATCCGTGAAGCGGAAACCGATAAAACGAGTACCAAAAGAAGTGAGGAGATTACCCCTTGATAGAGGGTTTGAGTACCGGCGAGTGCGAGAGTGAGTCCAAGGGCGAATGCGGTGATCTGCGCCGTATGGGCACTCGGAAACGAAGGATCCAGCGGAAGTTCATGGATAGCTCCGAAAAAGAGAGGACGTTTGCGTTCGAATTCAAATTTGAGCGCATAGACGGTGATAACCGTTCCCCAAAAGGTGATGCCCAAGATTTTTTCAAAATGGGCTATATGGGGAGTCAGCGTGAGGGTCAATACAAGATAGAGTGGCAAAAGAATCCATAACGATCCCATCCATGTGATGGTAGAGAAAAAATGATCCAGATACGGATGACGGATCGTATGGAACCACGTTAGAACGCTCTGATCAAAATTGACGACGTAATTGTTTTTCAGATAGTGAGCAAGAAAAATAAAGAGAATGAACGCGGTTGAGAAGAGGAGTAGTGAGAGTATCCACGATTCTCCGGAGATAAATTTTAGATTGAATGGCATGTTCTCCCCTTTTTCTAAGAAGATTGTATCATATTTAGGGCTAGGGGAGACGATTGAGGCGATCTTTTACCTCACTGAGACGGACGAAGCTAAAGCCGTCCGCTTTGAGCTTGGTAACCCCCTCTATGATCCCCTCACGGGTACCCCCCTCGGGATGGTTCATATGAAAAAGGAGAATATCGCCGCTGTGGGAAGTTAGGAGCTGTTGCGTCACTTTGGGCGCACTAAAGGTTGCTCCCGCATCTCCCAATACACTGAATCCCGCTATTTCAACACCGTTTTGATGAGCAATGGCGACGGAGAACTCATCATAATAGGCGGTGCCGGAACGGAAAAACAGGGGGCGTTTGCCGGTGAGTTTCTCGATCAAATCTCCGTTACCGTTGATCTCTTTTGCAACTTCTTCAGCTGAAGCGGTACCGGGTATATTGTAAACGCTTTTGCCGTTGATCGAGAGGGGGCGGTGTGCCGTACCGTGGTTGGCTATCTCAAACAGCGGATTTGCCGCTAATTTGGCAAAAATTTCCGGATTGCTTTGTATCCAGCGGGTGTTGATAAAGAGGGTAGCTTGAATATGGTTATTCGATAGAAAATCGATCAGTTGTGCATCGTACTGTGAACTGCGAAAACTTCCTCCGCACGCATCGAAGGTGAGAGCGATCTCTTTTTTGGAGGAATTAAACGTTCTGACGACGCCGCTCACATTTTCACCCCATTGTGCAGGCTCATCGGCGGAGAGTGACAGAGCCGTGATGAAGAGCAAAAAAAGTAGTTTATTTAACATAATGAATCCCTTTATACAGACAATACAATTGTAACGTAGAGTTTCTTTTAAGATAGTTTTCACCCCCTATTCGGTATCATAATAGGTTCTATATCTAAAGAAATTAAGTTAATTTTATAATTTAAGTAGGTGAAAAATGCAAAATAAAACGACCTATACAAAGATTGCGGCAAAAATAATTTTTATTACGATGTTTGTAACTCTCTTGGCCGCGTATTTGTACGGTGAATATATGAAGAGAGACGCGATTGCAAATCTGGCTCATGTGGATGCTAAAAAAACGAGTATGCTCGTCTTTGAAACCCTCTATTCCGCTATGCAAAGAGGGTGGAACAAAGATGATTTGGAAGAGATTATCGCAAGACTAAACAGTGTCGATGCCAATATGAAAGTCAATGTATACCGCAGTGAACGGGTTGTTCAGTTGTTTGGGGAAATTGAAAAAGATAAGATTGCCAGAGAGACGGATAAAAATATTGCAAGAGCTATTCAAGGCGAAGAGATATTAAATATTTCCGATGCTGAAATGATCGAATATTATTATCCGGTCATCGCAAAAGAGAATTGTTTAAAATGTCATATCAATGTGAATGCAGGAGATGTTTTAGGGGTCATTGACGTCTCTTATCCGATCGATAATTTAAAAGTGCCACTCACTGAGATGATAAACTTTTTTATTGTCTTTATCGTACTGTTTTCGATTGTTATCTATCTCTCTATCTTTATAGAACTCAATCAGTATTTGATAAAACCGATCAAAAACTTTTCCAATATGATAAAAAATATAACGGCCTCTCAAGATATGAGAAAACGGATTGAAGTGAATGACAATATCGAAGAGATCGATTCGATCAAGGATGTTTTTAACAGTATGCTCGATTCGATCGAACACCAATTTTATTTTGACAGTTTAACCGGTTTGGAAAACAGAAGAAGATTGACGGAAAAGCTCGATGAGGGGCAAAATATATTTTTAATCATTATTAATATCGATGGATTTCAAGAGATAAACGATCTCTACGGTGATCCGGCAGGAGACTTGATTTTAAAGGAATTTGCACAATTTTTACAAGAGATTATGATTGATAACAAGGGGCTTTATCGACTTCATTCGGATGAATTTGCCCACATATGTAACAGTACAATAGATATGAATGAGTTTAAAATCTTTGCGTCATTCCTGAGTGAAAAAATCGCTCAAAAAAGTTTTAAAATAGATGAAAAAAGTGAGGTAAGCCTCAGCGCGACAATGGGGATATCGTATGGTTCGGAGATGCTGCTTGTGAATGCGGACGTTGCGCTAAAACTAGCTAAAAAAACTAAAAAGAATTATTTGATTTATGATTCTTCAATGGCAATGACGAAAGAGTATGAGAAAAATTTTGACTGGACCAAACGTCTTAGAAAAGCGATAGAAGAAGATAAAATCGTCCCTGTCTTCCAACCGATTGTGGATACCAAAACACAGAAAATCGTCAAATACGAAGCACTTATGCGGATGATGGACGATCACGGATTGTACATAGCCCCTATCCATTTTTTAGAGCTTGCCAAAAAGAATAAGCTTTATCATCAATTGACAAAAATTATGATAGAAAAAACATTTGCAAAATTCCAGCATTTGCCTTACTTTGTCTCTATCAATATATCGGTCGAAGATATTTTGAACAAAGATATCTATACCTATATTTTGAAAAAGTTGGAAGAGTCAGGGATCGGTCACAAAATTGTCTTTGAAATTATAGAGTCCGAAGGGATCGAAAATTTTGATAAAGTTTTAGAGTTTATCAATAATGTCAAACAATACGGTGCAAAAATTTCTATTGATGATTTCGGTACGGGGTATTCAAATTTTGAGTATCTTATGAAGTTGAAAGTGGACTATATTAAAATTGACGGATCGATGATTAAAAATATCGATAGTGACAAAAATTCTCAAATGATTACAAAGTCGATTGTCAGTTTTGCCAAAAATATGAATATCAAAACGGTTGCCGAGTTTGTCCACTCTAAAAATGTTTTTGAAAAAGTGAAAGAGCTGGATGTCGATTATTCACAAGGGTATTATTTCGGAGAGCCTACCGATACTATTGCCTCTGAATCTTAATGTTCTAACGCCGTTTCTATTCGATTTTTCCCTAGCTCTTTTGCACGGTACATTGCCGAATCGGCTCGTGTGAGAAGGGTATCTATCGTATCGCCGGTGCGGGCGGTGACAATCCCGAAGCTCGCGGTTACAGGGGAAGGGGCGAGATGAATGAGACGAGCGTCTTCTTCGAATGCGCTGCGCAGTGTTTCGGCAATCACCTCGGCATTTTCTTGATCCGTATCAATCAATCCGAGGATAAATTCTTCACCTCCCCAGCGGCCGACGATATCGGTGCGGCGGAGACGGGCTTTAAGGAGCTCGGCAATGCGGATGAGGACACTGTCTCCCACCTGATGCCCCAGTGTATCGTTGATGGTTTTGAAGTTATCGATATCAAAAAAGATAAGGCTCAGAGGATCACCGTTTCGTTTGGAAAGGTGGAGAAAATCATTAAAGGAATCATTGAATGCGCTTCGATTCATCAATCCGGTTAGCGTATCGTTACGTGCCATAAATTCGAGCTTTTCGTTGTATCCACGGATCATTAGGAGAATGATAAATGTGATAATGACGGTTACCAGCAGTGAAGCGGCAAGGTTCAGATAAAACGTCTGGCGTACATTTGCGGTAAAGTCATCCAGTTTGGCTTCTACTAGGAGGTACAGATCGAGTTCAGGGATGTATTTGGTCTTGAGGAGATAGTTTTCGCCGTTTTTTTGGTATTCGAGAATTTTGGAGTCTTTGACGATGATCTGATCACTCAGGCTTTTCAGCTCCGGAGTATCGGAAAGGTTTTGGATTTTGCTGTCGGTCCGTTCGGATAAAATGATTTGACCCTCTTCGTTAACGAACATGACGGTGAAATTGTACTCCTGTCGAAACCGTTTGAGCATATCGTTGATATAGGAAATTTTCAGTCCGATTCCGGTGGCTCCGACTAAATGGTACTCGTTGTCGTAAATTTTATGATTGATAAACATAATCAGGGAATTGTCTAGATTGTTATTGAAATCGAGATTGATTTCATTGTTCTCTTGTACTTTTTTAAAATTAAAATACCACGCATTATTAGGTTTTGAACTGCTGAGATGTTCAAGAAACCCGTTTTGGGTGTAGTAGCTTTGGGTTTTTTCCGAAACTAAAAAGGCGACGAACATACCGTATTTATTTTTGATCGTTTCAAGATAACGGATGATCTTCTCGCTGTTTTGTTCATCGTTGATGAGCCAGTCTTTGAGAAATGTATCGTGTGCCATCATGGACGCGACCAAATTGGGTTCGATGACGTGTTTTTGGATTTCGGTGTAGATATTGTCTACTGTCAGCGGGAGGGAACGGGTTTTTAGGTCGGTTTCGGTGGCATGGAGAGAAACCATAAAGTTAATGAGTGAAATACTGATTGAGAGGAATATCATTAATATCGAAACAGTGATGACTATATAGAAATTGTTTTTATTTTTCATTAAGACTCATTTAAACGGCATAAAATAGAGGAAAGTGTAGCATGATTTTTTAAAAATGAAGTGGTGACCCCAACGAGATTCGAACTCGTATGGCCAGAATGAAAATCTGGAATCCTAACCATTAGATGATGGGGCCACATAAATGTGGTTGAAAAAAGTGGTGTCCCGTGATGGATTCGAACCATCGACCCCTTCATTAAAAGTGAAATGCTCTACCAGCTGAGCTAACGGGACGTAAATAACAATAAACTGTTCCAGCACAATTTATGGACGGGAATTATAGCGGTTGTAACCTTTTTTGTCAATAGGATATGAGCTTAATAGGGGTATTTCTCTTAAAATAAGTGATAAGTACACTCTTTACGCGGAAATCGGGGAGTAAAAATGATACTATTGTGATAGTAATAGTATAAGGAATGAGAATGTTGAGAGTATTTTTTTTAAGTTGTGCCGCTGTTTTAACCCTGTGGGGTGGAACCATTCAGAATGATGAGCAATTTAAACAGGCGGTTTTCCAAATGGGAAAAGAAAATAAAATAGTATTAATGATGTATACCACGGACGATTGTCCCGAATGTGCTTATATGAAAAGCAAAGTGTTTCACGATAAAGAGGTGGAACTCTATATGAACCGTCATTTCATTGTAATCGAGAAAAATGTCCATAAAAGCAAACTCCCTGACGGGTACGATTTTTTCGGGATTCCGACGATGTTTTTTATCGACAAAGCGGGCAATAAAAAAGAGACGATCATCGGGTCTAAACGCCCCCAACCGTTTTTGGGTGAGTTACGCCGTATTCGGGGGATTAAATGAGAGGACTCTTGTTAGCAATTGTTTTAGGGATCACTCTAAGTGCTTATGATGCCATCCATCTTAAAAAAGCGTTGGAAGAGAAAGAGTGTATCGGCTGTGATTTGCGGGATGCGAATTTGAGCCGGAGAGATTTTAGCGGCGGTGATTTTCACGGAAGCGATCTTAGCAAAGCGGATTTGAGAGGTAGCATCTTCGAGATGGGCGATTTCAACGGGTGCAGTCTGCGCGGCGCGAATGCAGAAGGAGCCGTTTTTTGGAAAGCGACATTAGAGCGTGCTGATTTGCGTGGAATGCACGCCAAAGGGGCGAATTTCAAAGGGGTACATTTTAACGGAAGTGATTTGAGCCGTGCCGATATACGGGATGCGAAAGTGTGGAAAGCCGATTTCACCGATGCAATTCTCCGTAAAACCGATTTTCGGAATTCTGAAATAGGAGGATCCAAGTTTATACGTAATGATCTGCATACTGCGAAAATGAAAAATACCCTCCTTTGGCAAACCCGTTTTAGCGATGTCGTAATGAGCAAAACGCAATGCGCTCACGCCAAAAAAGAAGAGGCGACAGTGGACGCAAACGTGACGTGCCGTTAATTTTTTTTGGCTATCATTGCATTATGTATAACAAAGGATTAACTTGTTTATAGACTATTTTCTCTCATTTGCCCTTTTCTTCTTTACCGCAATAGCGGTTTTTGGCCTATTTCTTTTTCTCTATGCGAAAGTTACTCCGTATGATGATTATCAAATGATTTTCGGTGCGAACAACACAGCAGCGGCACTAGGATTCGGCGGAGCTATCTTAGGTCTCTCAATCCCACTTTACAGTGCATTGGTTCATAGTGTTTCGTATATCGATTTTGTGATGTGGGCCGGTGTCGCGATGTCGATACAACTTATTTTTGCACTGATCCTCACTCGTTTGAGCGGCAAATTCTCGGTTAAAAAACATATCGATAACGGTGACCTCTCCGTCGGTACGTTTATGGCGTTTATGTCGATTGCTATCGGTTTGATCAATGCCGGTTCGATGAGTTACTAAGCCCATGGACAGGACACCCTCTCATCCCTCTTCATCTAAGCGTATTCCTTCCCAAGGTTCTTACTAATGTCAAAAAGTGTCAAGACGGCTTTGGTCGCCAATGGAATTATCGCTGTGGCAAAAGGTCTTGCCGCCTTTTTTACCGGCTCGGCTTCGATGATGGCGGAAGCGATACACAGCACTGCCGATTGCGGAAATCAAGCTCTGGTATTAGTCGGTCAAAAACAGGCGGCACGGGGGAAATCGGAAGCTCATTCATTCGGGCAGGGAAAAGCCAACTTCTTTTGGTCGTTTGTTGTTGCCGTTGTCCTTTTTTCGCTTGGCGGATTATTTTCACTCTATGAGGGGATTCACAAGATCATGGACCCCCAAGAGATTCAACATCCGTGGCTCATCGTAGGTATTATCATCCTCGCCGTGATACTTGAGGGGGGAGCGTTAAAAGTTGCCCTCAAAGAGAGCGGAACAAAACTCAAAGATATCTTTAAAACGATCGAAAAAAGCTCCTCGTCTCATATTCTGGTGGTTCTTATCGAAGATTCCGGTGCCTTGTTAGGGCTATTTATTTTAGCCGTAGGGCTTGTTCTCTCTTTATATGTCGACCCCATATTCGATGGGATTGCGGCACTGATGATCGGTATTTTACTCTTATCCCTATCGACGCTGCTGTTCGTTGAGCTTAAAAAATTACTCGTCGGTGAAAGTTTGGATCGTGAGACAATCCGACAGATCAAGAATCTCGTAAAAGAAGAGTCAAATGTACTGGTACATATCAATTCGGTACGGAGTATGTTCATCGGTTCGGAGGAAGTTTTATTGGTTATCTCGATGAATGTCAAAGATGATAAACTGGGATCTGAAATTGAGCAAGATATCAAAGAATTGAAGCATAAAATTCAAAAGATACTTCCACAGCATAGACTTGACATTTATATCGATGTATTTGAGTTTTGATGCTGCAGCGTAGGTAAAAGGGAGAAAAAAATGGTCTACATTATCCTAAAAATAGTATTGTCCGCATCTCTTCTCGTGGCGATAGCTGAAGTCGCCAAACGGAGTTCATTCATGGGAGGGCTTCTCGCTTCATTACCATTGATCTCAATTCTAGCCATGATATGGATTTACACCGAGACAAAGGACGTCGAAAAAATATCTCAGCTCTCGATGTCGATATTCTGGCTTGTAATCCCTTCGTTGACACTTTTTGCGACTTTGCCTCTTCTGCTGAAAAAAGGGCTTAACTTTTATCTGAGTTTGGGGATAGCGGCGCTTATCACTATTATGGCCTATTATGCGATGATCTGGGTATTGGGCAAAATAGGGATTGAGTTATAACGATCACTTAAAACATATAATCGGCAATAATTCTCACATTAGTCTCATCGTATGCTTTGTTCTGATAGAGTGACGTGCTGTCACGCTCATAATTGATACGTGCTAAACGGGTTCGCAAACGAAATTCTTTACGCGGCTGATAGGTCGCATCGATATTGACCTCGTCCGAATCGGGGCGGGGATTTTGGGTGAGCGATGCGGGGTTGGATTGGATAGCGTCGCTTTGATCGATCCGCATATATTTGGCCGAAATCTCGAACGTCGAATCAGGGCGATAGGTGAGGACTCCTCCGTACGCTTCCGCACCTGCGTTTTCACTCTCTCCGTCGATTTGCAGATCGGTGTAGGTGATAAAGGCTCCCCACCCCATCTTCTCATACCGTCCGCCTGTCCCTAGCAAGCTCTGATCGCCGATACGGGTGTATAGAGCGCTCAGACTCCACTCACCCTTCGTTAGAGTTCCTCGTAGCCCTAGCAGATAGGTATCGACTTCTCCTGCGGCATTGTCTCCGATACTCTGTTCGCTCAGATATTGTAATGCTCCCGAAAAGGTTGTCCCATCGGACGATTTCCAAATAGCATTGTCGATGATTTGCAGATAAGGGGCGTTCATCACATCATGGACATAGGTGTCGAAGAGTTCGATTTTCCATGGTGATGCCGGAGAATAGATCGCTCCCAGGACGGCGATGTCACGGTCAATCCCGAGCGAGTAGGTGGGTGAGACGAAGGTATCGGAGCCTTTGTATTTCCACCCCGTGATATAAGCACCTTTGAGGGTGACATGGTCGATGGAACGATTCTCACAACTGAGTGCTTCGAAACTGTTGGGGAGCATCCGGTTGTAGTAGTCGTTTGAGAGGGGGAGGTCGAGACGCTGGCGTCCGTATTTCACAACGGTATCATATCCACTGTATTGGAGGTAGGCTTCGCCAAGAGTGTTGATGGAACTGCCATTAGGGTTGAGGTTATGGGTTTGCCCCGATTCGGGCATCTGTGTCAGCGAGGTAACTCCGTTACTCGAAAAGAACGAAACGCCTCCGCTGAACCCTTCGTAAGGGGCTGTTTTATAGCTCAAAATCCCTCCGAGTGTGAGGGCGGTTCGGTCGATCCGTAGCTCACGGTCGCCGTCGTACCAGAATGCGCGAAGCTGAGCATTCATTTTCCCTTTGCTAAACATCTCTTCAAGACTTTGAGCTAAAGCTGAAGTATTGAGCGCAATGCTCCCAATGAGTAGAATGATAGTATTGAGTCGGATGCTCATTTAGTGAATCGGCACATAGGCAAAATGGTCGTTTTGTTTATCGATCAACCCGATCGTAGAACTCGGGGTGAGTTTCACAAAATCATAGAGGGTGTTTTTGTCGATTTTCAGAGATTTCATCCCTGATTCGCACATGATAAATTCCACATCGTAGTTTTTTGCCATAGCGATGAGCCGTTTGCCGAGCTGGTCGTGTGCTTTAAGAAGATTTGCGTCATTTTTATAAGGGGAGTTTTTGAGATCTTTGATGAAAAATTTATAAGCATCACCGTGAATCACGACGGCGACATCGAGTTTTTCGAGTTGATTCTCATAATGGGTTTTATTAAAAGCGATACCGCTCAATACCTTTTTCTCAATCGCTTCGAGTTTTCCGCTGGTGAGATCGAAAACGACTTTTTTAACCCCTTCTTCTGCGAATAATACTCCGCAGAGTACGAGGAGAAATAATAATTTTTTCATCTTGGCAGTCCTTTTGGTCAAATTATAAAGGATTATAGAGTAAGAGTGTAAAAATAACGAAAAAGCCTGAATAAACTTAATCCTCAAATCGGTATAATTTATCTATGAATATTTGGTCATTTGATTTCCCGTGGGCATTTTTAGCACTTCCTCCCATCCTCTATTGCCTTTACCGCTGTAAAATCATCCCCCAAAAGCGCTATTTTCCCCATCTGCAATTTTTCGGTAATCCGGGAAAATGGCGCAATATCGAGTGGCTTCTCAAAGCACTTGCCGTGACATTGATGGTGGGGGCGTTGGCGACACCCGTAGTGGTCGATTTTTCTGATCCGCGCAACCGTAACGGGATCGATATCGTCCTAAGCCTCGATGCCAGCGGGTCGATGAACGCCTCGGGATTTTCGAGTGATGAGAGCCGTGCCACCCGATTTGAGATCGTCCAAAAAATCGCTTCTGATTTTGTCATGAAACGGCGCGAAGATAACGTAGGAGTAGTCGTGTTTGGGGATTTTGCCTTTATCGCGACCCCCGTGACCTATGAGAAAGAGATCATAGCCGAGATGATCAGCTATCTGAGTCACGGTATGGCGGGGCAAAATACGGCAATCGGTGAGGGGGTCGCTCAGGCTGTTCGGGCGCTTAAAGATTCCAAAGCTAAGAGCCGGGTCATTATCCTCCTCACCGACGGAGAGCACAACAGCGGTGCGATCTCTCCCAAAGAGTCGGTAGCGATGGCTCAAAAAGCAGGGATCAAACTCTACACTATCGGGATCGGTGAAAAGGGGGCGTTTGACAGCAAACTTTTAGCCCAGATGGCGCGTGATGGCGGAGGAGAATATTTTAGCGCGGGAAATGAGAAGGAGTTGAAAGCGGTGTATGCTCAAATCAATACGCTGGAGCGTTCCCGCATCAAAAGTGCCGAGCACACATTTTTCGAACACTATTACCAGTACGCGGTGGCGGCGGCATTGTTCATTATTGTGTGGCTAGGCTGGAGAAGGAGGGTCAAAGGATGAGTTTGTTATCCCCTCTGTGGCTCATTGCCCTCATAATCCTTCCTCTCTATCTCTGGGGTGCACGTCGCTATAGGTGGCATAGGCAAGCTTGGATGATGGTGAGTGTGTTCTTTTTGATTCTCTCCCTTACCCGTCCGGTACTCTCTGAAAAACCGATCAGCGTTGAAGAATCGGGGAGTGACGTGATTTTAGCCGTCGATGTGTCGTATTCGATGAGAGCAACCGATATCGCCCCGAACCGTTTGGAAGCGGCGAAAAAGGCTTTGAGTGAGATTGTTAGATCCGATAGTCGTGATCGCTTCGCCGTTATGGCACACACCACCAGTGCCATCGTCCTCTCACCGCTGACCAAAGATACTGAGCTTCTCGAATACCTCTTCGCCTCGCTCGATGAATCGCAGATTATTACCAAAGGGACGGAGGTGATGAGTGCGTTGGAACTTGCCCGTAAAATGTCCCACGCACAGCACCCTTTGGTGGTTTTATTTACCGATGGCGGAGATGAACTCTCGTATGAGGAAGAGGCGGCGTATGCCGAGGAAAAGGGTTTGAGAGTGTGTATCGTGATGCTCGCTACATCAGGCGGAAGTACTCTCCCCTCCGAGAACGGCTCGCTCAAAGATGAAGAGGGGCATATCGTCGTAAGTTCACGCAATGATGCGATTAACACCATCGCCGAGCAAAGCGGCGGGAAAGTGATTGAGGGAGCGGATGCGGAGGCTGTGAGAGAGTGGATCGAACGTGAACGGAGTGAAGATTTCGCGGGAGAGTCTACCGTAACACGCTATAGCGAACTTTTTTATTTTCCTCTGGTGTTGGCACTGATCGCTTTTGTACTCGCCTATACGAGCGTGGGAGAGAAAGTGAGCAAATCTCTTATCCCTTTACTCGCGCTGGTGGGAATCAGCGCCAATGCGGGGCTGCTGGATTATCCCTATCAAACATTAGGGAGCTATGCGTATTCTCATGGCAATTATGAGCGCTCGGCTCAGTGGTATGGACGGATCGATTCGGAGAGGGGACGGTTCAATCGTGCCGCTTCTCTCTATAAAATGGGAAAATATCAGGATGCCTTAGCTATGTATCGCACGATACGCTCCGAAGAGCCTTTGTTCAAATCGAAGGTATTTTATAATATGGCCAATTGCCATATTCGACTCAGTGAGTTTGAAAACGCTCGAACCGCGTTACTCAAATCGCTCACTCTGAGTTACACGCCTCAAGCCGATCAAAATCTCCGCGCTATTGCAGGGGCACAGGAGCAAAAATCGCTCAATGTCCGTAAAGAGAAAAAAGATCAATTCACCTCGGATGAAAACAAACCCACAGGCGAGGGGAAGAAAAGCAAAGAGGGGGGCGGATCGAATATGCAAAGCGATATTGCCTCCTCCGGTGCCGGAGATGCGGGGAAAAAAGCACAGGCTGATCCCCGTTTCTCAACGTCGCAAGGCAAAGCAGCCCTTAGCTCAAAACAGTATGAATTGATCAATCAAAGGAGTGTGCATGAAACGAAGCCTTGGTAAGCTCATCGCGCTGATGATCCTCAGCATGAGCGGATGGGGAGCGACTTATGAGTGGAAAATGCTTGAAGCTCCGCAGAGCCTCTATGTTCAACAAAGCGGTGTCGTACGGTATGAGTGTACCTTTTCGACCAGTGCGGCGGATTACACGATTGATTTTAAACCCTCAAGCACCGAAGAATATCGTGCTTCAATCCTGACCCAGCGCGATCAGATCGTTAAGGGAAAGCGGGTGCAGACGTTTGATGTACTTATCACTCCGCTTAGAGAGGGGAATATCGAGATAGCATTGGAAGCATTGATCCGCCACACGACGTTTGCCTCGATTGAGAATGCCTCCATCGGTCGCGATAACGTCAAAAAATACGACTTCGATGATGAGACAGCGCATCTGCCGAAAGTCCTCATCACTGCCAAACCTAACAGCGCGGCACTTAGTGGAGAGATGGCGTTGGAGGTGAGAATCGACAAACGGAGCGTCATAGCGCATGAACCGGTGCATGTGAGCCTCTTTCTTCGCGGGAAGGGAAACCTCGATCAGTATGTTCCCTATGAGCTAAACATCAGCGGAGTGAATATTTTTGCCGAAGAGCCGATGCGTGATATCTCTCCCGATACGGCGGGATTTAGCGGGGAGATACGTCAGGAATTTGCCCTTGTCAGCTCTAAAAGTTTTATTATCCCTTCCATCACCATCGATGTTTTCGACACGTCAACGCAAAAAATAAAACGGCTCCAAAGCGAAGCGGCAGCGATCGAAGTGGTGCAGGGATATGAGCGATCGAATCTCTTAGACCCTCCCGCTTTGCGTGATTGGAGCGGTTGGATGCGATATACCCTTTATACGGGTTTAGTGATTATGGGCATTGTACTGGGTGAGGCAGTGCGGCGACTGTGGAAACTGAGACCACGGAGAAAGGCAAAGCGGTTTTGGGATGAGGCCAAAACATCCAAAGAGTTGGTGATGCTCCTCTCCCTTTCGGGAGAAAAACGTTACGAAGAGGTGATTGGATTGCTCGAATCAGGGAGAGTGGATTTGCGTGAAGCTAAGAAGAAACTTGATAAACTCACAACAGATAAAGAGGAAAAATAATGATAGATGTAATTAATCAAATACGCTCCGAAGTTTCAAAAGTTGTTGTCGGTCAGGAGAAGATGATCGACGGGTTGTTGATCGGATTATTGTGTGACGGACATATTTTGATCGAGGGGATTCCGGGGTTGGCGAAAACGACGACGGTCAAAGCCCTCTCACAAACGTTGGGATTAGGGTTTAAACGGGTGCAGTTCACCCCCGATCTGCTCCCGAGCGATATTTTGGGCGCTGAGGTCTACGATCCGAAAGAGAACGGCTTTAAAATCAAAAAAGGGCCTATTTTTACCAATCTTCTCCTTGCCGATGAGATCAACCGCGCACCTGCAAAAGTGCAGTCGGCACTGCTCGAAGTGATGCAGGAGCGGCAGGTGACGTTGGGGGATGAGAGTTTTAAACTCTCCCCTCCGTTTCTCGTTATGGCGACGCAGAATCCGATCGAGAACGAAGGGGTTTATCCTCTTCCCGAAGCGCAATTAGACCGTTTTATGCTCAAAATTACCGTCGGATATAACACTGCCGAAGAGGAACTCTCCATTGCACGGCGTGTCGGTTCGGGATTGGGAGAGGCGATCAATGCCGTGATTGACTCGGCGGTGTTAATGGCACTCAAAGAGAAAGTCAAAGAGATCCATATCGACGAAGAGGTAGAGAAATATATGATCAGCCTCGTGACCGCTACGCGTGAGCCGCAAGCGTTCGGATTGGGTGAGATCAAAGGATTTTTACAGTTCGGTGCCTCTCCTCGTGTGAGCATCGATATGTTCAAAGCGGTGCGTGCCGTGGCGTTTTTACGCGGTCGCGAGTTTGTAACTCCGAGTGACATCGCCTCGATCATCAAAGAGCTGATGCGTCATCGCCTTGTCCTCTCGTACGAAGCGGAAGCAGAGGGGATCACGAGCGATGAACTGATCGAGAAGATCATTAAAGCGGTACCGATTCCGTAATGAAAAACAGCGCTCAGATTCTCCTTAAAGCCCGTCGTCAGATCATCGGGGACCGTATTGGAAATAACCCCTCCATGTTTCGGGGGGAGGGGTACGATTTCATCGAACTGCGCGAATACGTCAGCGGTGATGATACCCGTCACATCGACTGGAATGTGACGGCAAAGATGGGAAAACCGTTCGTCAAAGTGTTTCGGGAGGAGAGGGAACTTAATGTCCTCACCGTGGCACTTCTCGGCGGAGGACTTCATTTTGGGTCGGAGAAGTTTAAAATCGAGAGCGTTGCCGAAGCGGTGGCATTGATCGGGTACTCTGCGGTGGCGAACGGAGACGTATTTGGTCATTGTAACTATTCTGAGAGTTTACGCAATGAAATCCGTCCTGCGAAAAAGCGTTTTTCGGTACAGCAGGCGACGCAAAGTGTTTTGGATGCGGAGATTTTGCATCATCATGTCGATCTGCACCATACGATAAAAGAGCTGTATCGACGAACGAAGCGAAGGTCTCTGATGGTATTGATCGGCGATTTTTTCGAGATTCCCGATCTGCGCCTCCTCGCCCGAAAGCACGAAGTGGTTGCCGTCGTGGTACGTGATCGTGCGGAGGAGAATCCGAGTGAGATGGGATTTACTGCCCTGATCGATCCCGAGAGCGGTGCAGTGTTAGAGGGGGATTTTAATGAACGGAGTATCAAGCGTTACCGTGATCGGGTAAAGGCGCACGATATCGAACTCTTTGAATCGTTTCGTAAAGCGGGAGTAAGGGGAACGAAACTCTATACCGATGCAAATGCGGTGGTGACGTTGCGCCGATTGTTTGAGGGGAGAGTATGAAAGATCTTAATATTCCGCTAAACGATATCGCTCCTCTTGTCGAGATACCCGATTACTCACTCTATTACTTTATCGCAGTGGTTCTTATCGGAATTGCTGTGAGCGTGGCACTCTTTTTAGCACTCCTTAAACAGATGCGAAAACGTAAAGTGAATCTCAGAAAAGAGTGTCTTAGTGCACTCTCAACGATCGATTTTTCCGATCCTAAGCGTGCCGCCTATGCGATCAGTGAGCTCGGACGTGTGTTTGCCTCCGACAATGAACGGACGGCAAAAGCGTATCACAACCTCTTCGAGCGGTTGGCTCCCTATAAATATGCTCCAAAAGTAGAGAAGATCGATGAGGAGACGTTGGGGTATTATCGTCTCTATTTAGAGATTATCGATGTTTGAGGGGATCTATTTCCAGTTTCCCAAACTCAGTTTTATACTCTTTTTCTTTTTAGCGTGTGAGGCGTTGTGCCCTCTGCGCACCAATGCTCTCTATTTTCCCCGAACACTATTATTCGGTGAATCAAAGATGAGACCACCTTTATGGATGTGGATTGCGAAATGGGCGATGATCTCCTTTTTTATCGTGGCATTGATGTCTCCCGTGCGGGAGACCAAAGAGGAGGTAGAGGGGTATGATATCCTTTTCGCTATCGATCCCCAATCGCTTACCTCTGAAACCCTTAGCGATATTCAAACCTTTATAAAAGGGAGGGAAAATGATCGTTTTGCCCTTTTCGTCCCTGCTTCATCCGATATTATGATCCCCCTTAGCGATGATTACGAGAAACTTTTAAAGATCGTTGCCCAGCTGAGTGTAGTCCCGACAGAGGAGAAGATAACACGGCAGATTGATCGGTTTTTTTCTACCACATCCGAGGGGAGAGGATGGATCATACTTCTCTCTGAGGAGCCTAAACACTTTGTCCGATCGCTTCCGGTAGATAAAGAGACCTCTATAATAGCCCCCAGCGAGGATTGGGTTGAAGCACTTGATCGTTCTCACCCAGCGTTCAGTGTTATCGGTGTGCAGAAATATTTTGAGTATTTTTACATCTATCCGCTGTTTCTCGGATTTTTAGCGATGCTCGCCTATTTGTATGGACGCAATCAGAAGGGGCTTCGATGAGTTTTTTGCATCCGGAGTTTTTACTCTGGCTTTTGGCTCCGACCCTCATCCTTTTTTATTTTTGGCTCACCCAAAAACCGTTGAGAACTCTCAATGTGCGCGAGGAGATACTCGAAAAACTGCGCGCCCCCGAGACAACCATGGGGTTGCAAGGGAGAAACACCCTTTTTCTCCTCTCCGCCGTATTGTTGATTATCACGATGGCGCAACCGGTGATCCTCGATTCAACTCCGATAAAAGGGAAGGGGCTTCATATCGTGATGGCGATCGATAGGGGTGAAGAGAACTTTGAGCTGACCCGCTCTTTAGCGCTCTCGAGCCTTTATACCCTTTTGGGTGAAGAGATAGAGGTGATGGCGTTTGATGAGAAGGTGTACGGTATTTCTCCGCGCAGCAATGACGGAGGGATATTGGGTGAATTGATACGAGATCTATCCCCCTCTTCGAAACGGTTCAATCAAATGCTTTTAGAAGAAAAACTCTCACGAATGGATGATGTTGATATGGTAGTTGTCATCACACATCAGCCGATTGAGAGCGGTTTATTGCTACGGGTCTCTTCATCGGCAGATATTATCAACGTCCATGAAAAACTCCTTCAGCTCAGAGACACACATCGATTGAGGATGCATATCCCCCTCTTTTTCTACCCTTTGGGCTTGGCGATGGTGTTGATTCTTTTTGCCCTTTCGTCCATGAGTAAACGTCAAAGCGTAAGTGTGGGAACAGTACTTATCCTTTTTACTCTATCACCGGATTCCGGCAATGCGGGAATTTTGGATTTTAAGCTGCTCGCAGACGCTTCACAAGCGTATGAAGCAGGGGCGTATGAGAAAAGCGAACGCCTTTACAGAGAGTATCAATTGGCACACGATTCACCGCAGGTACGCTATAACCGTGCCAATGCTCTTTATATGAGCGGGCGCTATGCGAGGGCTAAGTATTGGTATGAGAAGGTTTATACCTCTGATCCTCTCTTGCGGGAGCGGGCAAGGCATAATTTAAAACAGAGTATTAGGAAAATAGAAGAGGTTGAGGAACAAAAGAAAGGTGATGTAAAAGAGACGGCTCGATCGGAAGCTTCAACCCTTCCACAAGGGCTAAAGCATTTTAAGAGAGAAACAAAATTATTTGAATGGTGATTATTTAAAAATATCGTAGAGCTTATTGGCACCTTTCATCTCACGGCGAAGCTCGGCATAATCTTTGTTTTTGAGGGCAGATTTAAGTGCTTGAAGTTCGACTTCAAAGAGTTCTACCGCTTCAAGGACATTTTCACGGTTTTGACGAAAAATATCTTCCCACATCGCGGGAGAACTTTTAGCCAGTCGGCTCATGGAGCGAAAGCCCCCCGCCGCGAGGGTGAGGATATTCTCTTTCTCTTCTTGGGCTAACACAGTGTTTGCGAGCGCATACGAGATAACGTGGGGCATGTGGCTGATAAATGCCGCATGACGGTCATGTTGGGCTGCTCCCATAGTGCGTATTTGCATACCGATCGCCTGAAAAATCCGTAAAGCCGTATCGCGCTGTGTGTCGCCGCTGTGTTCCAAGTCACACAGTACGACTACTTTCTCTGCGTATAACCCCTCCAGCGCTGCACTGGGGCCAAATTGTTCCGTACCCGTCATCGGATGGGCGGCGACGACATTTTTACGGATAACGGCGGGGATCGCATCGACGATAAGGGCTTTAGTACTTCCCAAATCGATCAGCGTTTTATCACTTCCGGCCAAGTCGGTTGATTTTTGAAGAAACTCAATAACACCGTTTACGGGGACAGCTAGAAAGATCACATCGCAATGTGCTTTAAGCTCTTCAAAGCTCATAAAAGATTCGACAAGCCCTCGTTGAAGGGCGATCATTTGGTGCTCTTCGTTGTGGTCACATCCGATAATGGAGGAGATAAAGGAACGGTGTTTGAGGGCAAGTGCCATCGAACCTCCCATTAACCCTAACCCTACAATACCGATTTTCATGACACCCCTTTGACTCTAATGGTGCTATTTTAACCCTTTTAAGTTTAATTTACAGAACAATTAATCGTTAGAGTGATAGAATGGGAGACTATTTTAACGCAATGGAAACTTTGGCTTGAAAACAATTACCCTCTCATTGATAGTCGCGAGTGCATTGGCGCACGCATCTACGCAAAACGTCCAATCGATTCAGTATGATGGAATGATCCATATTTCCGAGACCGTTGCCAAACGGCTTAATGAGGTCAAAGTCGGAGAGCCTTTAGATGCTGCCGCAGTAGACAAAACGATCAAAAACTTCTTCGATCAAGGTTATTTTGAAGACGTATGGGCAGAAGAGGATGAGGGGAAAGTGACCTTTCATTTCAAAGAGAAACCGATTATCTCTAAAATCGAGCTCAAAGGGTACAAAGAGAACGATGAAGAGGCGCAAAAAACACTGTTGCAAATTGATAAAGGTGCCTTGTATGATGAAAAGCGGCTTGAGGGAGCCAAAAAACGGATCGTTGAAGCTCTAAGTCAAGACGGAAAAATCGATTCCGTTGTTGAGATTGATTCCGAAAAACTGGACAACGGCAGTATGCAAGTCACCTTTATCGTCAATGAGGGTGAAGAGATTATCATTAAAAAACTCACCTACGCGGGAGTTTTGACCCAAGACGCCGATGATTTCGACAGTATGATCGCCAATAAAGAAGAGCAGTTTATGGGGTGGATGTGGGGCCGCAACGACGGGAAGATGAAAGTTGCCGAGTTACAGTATGATCCGCTTCGTATCCGCGACTTTTATATGCAGCGCGGTTATCTTGATGCGAAAATCGACGAACCGTTTGTAGCGGTCGATTTCGATCACTACGAAGCACAGATGAGCTATAGTATTTTTGAGGGGGATATCTATCGCGTATCCGATATTTTGGTCTTCCAAGATACACAGGTAATCGATGACAAAGAGCTTCTTGAGATTATTGCGTTAGAGAAAAATAAACCTTTTAATATTAAAACGTTCCGAGAAGATGCGGAGCGGATCAAAACAAAAATCGCCGATTTGGGATATGCGTACGTGCAGGTACAGCCCGATTTGAAAAAAGACAAAGAGGCTAAAAGCGTCGATGTCGTCTACCGTATCACTCCGGGTAAAAAAGTTCGCATTCGCAACGTTATCGTTTCCGGAAATAACCGTACTCTTGATAGAGTAGTACGTCGTGAGCTTTTCCTTGCACCGGGAGATTTGTACAGCTTGAGCGATCTTAAAGATTCCCGTAATGCGTTGGGGCGAACGGGATATTTCGAGAGTAATACAATCGAAGAGAAACGGATCGACGATGAGTCGATGGATCTCATCGTCCAAACCAAAGAGGCTCCTACCGGAAATATCCAGCTCGGCGGAGGATACGGCAGTTTCGGCGGAATACTCCTCAGCGTTGCGATCAGTGACCGTAATATTTTCGGTTCAGGGATCAATGTCGGACTCAATCTAGAGCGTTCTCAACGTACCAGCAATTACTCATTCAATATCTCTAATCCGCGTCTCAACGACAGTGATTTCAGCGGTAACTTCTCCGTTTTCAACAGCTCAACGGAATACGACAGCTATACCACCTCTTCTTTGGGGACAAGCATCGGAGTAGGACACCGTTTTAACCGTTATTGGAGCGGTTATATGGGATACAATTACTCTAAAAATGATTACAGCGATATCGATTCGACGACCTCAACCCTTGACCCTCGTTATTATGCGAATTATGCGAAAAGCTCGCTGATCGCTTCGGCAACATTTGACAATACCGATGATTTTTATATTCCTCGTGAGGGAATTAGTTTTTCTCAAAGTATTGAAAAAGCGGGGGTAGGAGGAGACGCCGACTTTATTAAAAGCCGTACCACCTTCGGTGCGTATCAGGGACTTCAAAAATTGACGGATTTTGATTTGATTCTCCGTTATAAAGCACGGTTCAATTATGCGGATGAAAGCGGCTATTTACCGTTGGGTGAAAAGTTTTACATGGGGGGAATCGGTTCGGTTCGCGGCTATCAGGGGTATTCGATTTCCCCAGTAGACGGGGTTGACAGCAGCGGTGACCCGTTTAAAATCGGGGGGACTCAAACCTTTTCAAATTCACTCGAATTCAGTGTTCCTCTTGTCCCAGAAGCTCGTATGCGGGCTACGGCATTTATCGATTACGGTATGATAGGTGAGAAGAGTTTAACTGAAATCAAGCGCGGAGGATATGGGGTATCACTTGAGTGGTTCAGCCCTGTCGGACCGCTTCAACTTGTTTTCGCAAACCCTATCGGAGACAAACCGGGTGATGATATTACCCACTTCGAATTTACCATCGGACAGAGATTCTAAAATACATTTCGTTCCCCCTGAGCTAGTTGAAGGGTGGACGAAAGAAACTTACTTTTTAAACACTCTTACAATTTTTGAAATAATTTCGACTGTCCCCATCACAATACCGCCCGCAACGATTCCCGCTACAGCATCTAATAGCACCGGCGTCATCCACCCTAGCACATTACCAATGGCAGGTATCTTTTCGGCTGTTTGAACCGCAGTTTCTACGATATGGTGCGCATCGGGGAGTCCGTGAAGCAAGATACTTCCTCCGACGAGGAACATTGCCGCGGTTCCGACTATGGTAAGAATTTTCATCAGTTTCGGAGCAAAACTGAGCAATCCCTGCCCGACATTGCGGTGAAGTATCCCTCGTTTGCCCTCCGGAGCATTATGGAGGAGGTGTAATCCGACATCGTCCATTTTAACGATTGCGGCCACAATTCCATACACTCCGATCGTGATGGCGATTGCAATCCCCGAAACAACGATCGTTTGGGTCATGATATCTTTATCAGCGACGGTTCCCAGTGCAATAGCGATGATCTCTGCCGAGAGGATAAAGTCGGTACGGACAGCCCCTTGGATTTTCTCTTTCTCAAACGCTTCCAAATCGATTTCGGGGTTGTGAAAGGCTTCAATCAACTGATGCTGATGTTCTTCCTCTTCACGGGAAGCGAGAAAAGGGTGGGCTATTTTTTCAAACCCTTCATAACAAAGGTACGCTCCCCCAACCATCAAGATGGGGGTGATCGACCACGGTGCAAAGGCACTTAACCCTAATGCTGCAGGGACGAGGATCAGTTTGTTTTTGAAAGACCCTTTTGCAACTCCCCAGACGACGGGGAGTTCCCTCTCTGCTCGAATCCCGGCGACTTGCTGTGCATTGACTGCAAGATCATCACCGAGGACTCCGGCAGTCTTTTTCGCAGCTACTTTACTCATTGCCGCGACGTCGTCTAAGAGAAGGGTAATATCATCAATCAGAAGGAGTAAGCTGCTACCTGCCATCATTTAGTCCTTTAGTATAAGGGTGATATTTTCAGGTAGAATAATATTTTTGAGTTGTTCACGAGCAAGATAGAGATGTTTTCCGCTAACACTCAATGTCCCATTTTCCAGCACAAGCGAGATCTCAGAAGCATTGACTCTTGATGCCAAAAGGATATGTGCAAGCCACAGTAACATACCAAGAGCATCCAGAGTCTCTTTCTCCGGCAATAGTGAGCTTAATGATCCTTTAGGGATGAGATCAGAGGAAGAGTGCCCTTTTTTAAAGAGGAGAAGGTGTGAGATAAGGGCAATCTGTGAATGATTGAGACCATAGTCGAGTGTGTTCATCGCTAGATAGTGACTGTGGCGCTGATAAGCATAATAACGGACATCAACCCCTATGGAGAGAAGTTTGGCGGCAATAGCAAGCTCTTGTTGAAATTTAGGGGCAATCCCGAGAGAAACATGCAGCAATTCAAAGAGACGTTTACTAAGATGGGCACATTGCTGTGCATGCGTACTGTGGAGACCATAGGTATCGAGAAGATACCGAACACTGGGGTTATAATTGGCAGGGAAGCGATCTCCTGAATTACGAAGTAAATCGGTTAGAAATACCCCTTCGCGTACCCCGACTCCACTACAGATAAGTGTTTTGATTTGGGTATGACGAATAATACGCTCTAAGATAAGGGCACCGGGCTTGATGGTATCAAAACGATCGGGCTTAATAAATAACGAGCGAAGTTTTTTGGAACCCGCAGAGAGGATTTGCTCATTAAAGTGTAAAAAAGAGGCTTCATCTGTGGTGTATGCGTGAAGCTTTTTAAGAGGATACTCCTCTTTTTTCATCAGAGCACGGGTGAGGGCGCGAAAGCTTCCTCCTATACCGATCAGAGTATCGGTATCAAATGGTGGAAGCTGTTTGAGTGCTTCATCGATATAGCCAATGGCTCCCTCCACATCATCACGATCGAAGAAAAGTTCTTTGATTCGAACAGTTCCGACATTGAGAGAGAAGAGTTGCTCAACTTTCCCGTTGCGAAGAAGGGTAAACTCACTGGAACCTCCCCCTACATCGACCGTAATGGCATCTGAGAGGCTCGGAAGGAGATTGGCACAGGCCATTCCTCCTAAATAGGCTTCTCTCTCTCCTGTGATCACTTTGATAGATAGGTCATGTTCACGTTTGATACGGGAGAGAAAAGAAGAAGCATTCGGTGCATCACGTAGAGCGGATGTCGCAACACATAATATTTTTCGAACACCGAAAGATTTGGCAATCGATAAAAACTCTCCGATTGCCTGAGCGGTACGATCCATAGCGTCACTCTGAAGATAACCTTCATTTTTATAAGCGTTTTCACTGATACGGACAGAACTTTTGACTTCGTGGAGAATATGAAAAGCAAAACGGCTGGTTTTTTGAAAGACCGCCATTCGCATGGAATTGCTTCCTATGTCGATAACGGCGGTTGATTTTGCCATTTACTCCTCTTCCTCCATCAATTGCTTGTGTTTATAGAGGAGTTCTTGCATGGTTTCCACATTATCTTTATCGGGGATAATACAATCGACCGGACATACGGCAATACAAGCAGGTTCATCGTAGGTTCCTACACACTCGGTACAACGGTCCGGATCGATGATATAAATCGGATCGCCCTCTTCGATTGCGTCCATTGGGCATTCTTCACGGCATGCGTCGCATGCGATACATTCATCGACAATTAATAGTGGCATAGGTTAAACCTCGGTTATGTATTTGGTTATTGCGCGATTTATAGCGAAAGGAACCTTTGAGGAGTTTTAAAGTAGAGAATCTTATCGTAATGGAAGGACGCAACACAGCTTCGAAGGGAGAATAAGACGAGCACATGAACCGTCCATTCCATCTTCTCTATTGGTTAGCGTAATAACGGCACCGATCGCTTCGGCAGCACTTTTGGCTAAAAATAGTCCCAACCCAACCCCTGATTTGTTTCCTTGGCGCTTAAACGGGGCGAAGAGATCGACGCTTTCATCGATACCGCACCCCTCATCGATCACTTCAATGACAATTCCGACTCCGTTGAGACGACTTTGGAAGGTAATTACTTTCCCCTCAGGGGTAAACTTGAGGGCATTTTGTAAAAAATTCTGCAAAATTTGATTGAGCAGAGTAACCTGCAATACGGCATTAAAGGCATCCGGTTCAAAATGGGTTTTGAGCGTTTTATTTTCACTGTTTGCCAAGAGTTTAAAATCCCCCTCCCATTTTTTGAGAATTTGGATGACATCGGTTTGGACAGGAATTTCGAGCTGTGCCCCCTCTTGACGACCTATGTTGAGAATATCGGCGACGATTTTATTCATCTCATCAACACTTTGATTGGTTATTTTGATCGCTTCGATATACTCTTCCGCGGTTCGCTTTTTAATCAACGTAACTTGATTTTTGAGTTTAATAACGGCGAGAGGGGTTTTGAGTTCATGTGCCGCACCGATAAAGAGCTCTTTTTGGTATTTGACGAAATTTTGGATACGGGCTATGAGACGATTGAGCGTCTCTCCCAGAGGTTCGAACTCATCGGGAAGCTGTTCAACTTTGATAGGGCGTATAAGGTGCTCGTTCATGTTGGCAAGACGGCGGCTGAGGGCAGTGATCGGGGCAATCAACATTTTTGAAAAGGCTATAGCATAAAGGATAATGACGACAAAACCGACGGCATTGATGAGATAAATAGAGTTCATGATTTTTGTTAAGAGCCGCTTGGTCGGAGTGATATCCCGACTCACTTTTAGATACGAGGAGTTTTCAAAATCAAACGGATAGATAAGAACAAGGGTCGTTGTTTTATCTTTATTTGTTTTTTCATAAAAATCGAGGTGTTCTTCATTTGGGGTGAGGGTAATCAACTCAACGTCAAGTCCCATAAGTGTTTCCGTATTGTTCTGCTGTGCGGACAAAAGGGATTTATTGGAAGATATGTTTTCAGCGTAACCGATTAGTTCAGCTTGTTTTTCATCGTAAATAGATTGTTTGATAAAGAGATATAAAAAGGAGGAAAAAAGGATAACCAATGCCGCCGAAGCGACAATGAGTTGGAAGAGAAAGCGTCGTCTTATGCTTCTTTTGGAAAACAAAAACGGTATCCTCGGCGGCGCACGGTTTCGATAGTGGTGATACCGAGCGGTTTATCCATTTTCTGACGAATTTGGTTGATCGCAACCTCGATAACATTCGGAGTAACGAGTTCAGGCTCTTCCCAGATGGCATCCAACAATTGCTCTTTGGATACGATTTGGTCACGATGACGTGCAAGGTGAGTCAATACTTCGAAAGGTTTACCTTTGAGTTCAATCTCTTTTTCTTTATAGATGATTTTTTCCTCTTCAGGATTGATCGTCAAATCATCAATTTCGATGATATTGCTACCGCCGAAACGTAAACGTGCTTCAATACGAGCAACAAGGACATCGAAATCAAACGGTTTACGGATATAATCGTCCGCACCAGCTTTAAGGGCTTCAATTTCGCTTGCATTGTCATCACGTGCTGAGAGAACAACAACTACAGTTTTAGGAGTATTGCTTTTGATGTCTGGGATGATATCGACGCTATTACCATCAGGTAGCATCCAATCCATCAAGATTAGGTCATAGTTACGGATATCGAGATAATACTCGCCGTCTTTTAGTGTTTCGACGACGTCGCTTTGGTAACCAAATTCTTTGAGCCCTTCTGCAAGGGTTTTATTGAGGGTTACTTCATCTTCAATGATCAGAATACGCATTCAGATTCCTCATTTATACGGAAATTTTGCCGAAATGATACCATACTTTTAGAATTTTTTAAACTTTTTTTCAATTTTTTTTAAAAAATGAAATTTTTTTGAACACCGACGGTGCAATTTTGGAGAATATCAGGTTTGCGAATGGTAAGAAAAAGGGTTTCAATAAGAGGGAAATGTTTTTTGAGCGTAACGCCGAGTACCTCCAATGCCGTTTCGATCAATTCAAACTTTTCAGTTTTCATTGTATCTTCAATCATTCGGGCAACGTCAGCGTAATTAATGAAAAGGGTGGATGTATAAGAATAGTCAATAGTGCAGTCGATTTGAACCCTCTGCGGGATGGTGCGTTCATGTTCAAGAATCCCGATAATAGTATCAAAGGTGAGATTCTCGATAAGAATGGTCATGCGACCCGTTTCTCTTCCCCTTTGAAAAGGCGGACAAAGTTAGGAATATGTTTGTAAAAAAGGATAAAGGCGATGAAAAGTACCGGAGCATGGAACATCGTAGGATATAAAACAAAAGAAGCAATGATAAGGGCAAGAAGTCCGAGCATTGAAGAGAGTGACGAGATACGGATCGTTTTTGCCGCAACTCCCCACACGATAAGGGCGATGGCGGTAGGAATCGGGAGCATTACGGCCATAACGCCCATCCCTGTTGCAACTCCTTTGCCCCCCTCAAACCACATATACGGACTAAAACAGTGCCCGATAACGGCGAGAACGGCAACCATCCATTGAACCGAATCACTCATTTCAAAATATTTAGCGGCGAGGACAACAATAATCCCTTTGAGTGCATCCAGAGCGAGGGTCGCGGCACCGAGCTTTTTAGCAAGCTTAGGATTGGTCTCTTTGACAACGCGCAGTACATTGGTCGCCCCGATACTTCCCGAGCCTGAATCGGTGATATTGACCCCTGCAAACACTTTTGCCAAAATAAGTCCGAACGGGATACCGCCGAGGAGATAGGCGGCGAGATAAAACTGAACATTGAGGTTAAATAAAAAATCCATAATAGGTGACTCTTTGTTGGTAAATTTTGGATGGTATTATATTTCAAAAGATATAATAACATCCTAATGAGAGTAAGGAATGATTTTGAATACTAGCGCAGAAGAGTTAAAACAAAAAATTATTGATCTTAAAAGCCGTCTCAGCGTCACCGTTGTTGCCCATTTTTATCAGCGCGATGAAGTGTTTGAGATGGGGGATATTACGGGAGATTCGCTCGAACTCGCGAAACGGACGATGGCGGATGATAAAGAGTTCGTCGTATTCTGCGGGGTCGGATTTATGGGGCAAAGTGTCAAAATCCTCAGCCCTGAAAAACGGGTTGTGATGCCGAAAGTCGCCTGTTGTGCGATGGCAAAAATGATTGATGGCCTCTATTACGATCAATCGATCCAAAAACTCGAAGAGGCGGGGATCAAAGCGGACGATATCCTCCCGATCACTTACATCAACTCCGATGCGGCGGTAAAAGCCCGTGTCGGAAAAATGGGGGGGATGGTTTGCACCAGTTCCAACGCCAAAACGATTATCACCAAAGCCCTTGCCGAGGGGAAAAAGATCCTTTTCGTCCCTGATCGCTGTTTGGGACAAAATATCGCCAATATGATGGGATTGAAATCATGCGTCATCGGGGATGGGTCTGACCCCAAAGAAGCGGACATTATTTGCTACGACGGATTTTGCTCGGTGCATCAACTCTTTAGTGTCGAGGATATCGAGTTTTACCGTAAGAAATATCCGGGGATTTTGATCGCCGTCCACCCTGAGTGCGACCCTGCTATCTGTGACCGAGCCGATTTCGTCGGTTCGACGTCGCAACTCATCAAATACATCATGGAACTTCCAGCGGATCAAAAGGTGGCGGTAGGGACAGAGTTTAATATGGTCAACCGCCTCCGCCCATCCAATACGTATATTCTTTCCAGCACCAAACCCGAATGTCCGACGATGAATGAAACGACGTTGGAAGATTTGTATAATGTCCTTAAATCGATTGAAGACGGTGCGCCGATCAACGAGATCGAAGTGGATGAGGATACGGCGTATTGGGCAAAAATCGCGTTAGAGAGGATGATGGCGTTATGATTGAACAATTTATCCGTGAAGTATTAGCCGAAGATGTGGGGCGCGGGGATTTGTATGCGCGGGTTTCCGATGCGGCACCTGCCAGTGCGAAGATCATCGCGAAAAGTGACGGTGTTTTAGCGGGGGAAGCGTATCTACGGGTATTGTCGGATATCGAAAAGTTCACTATTACATGGCACAAACAAGACGGTGAGAGGTTTGTAAAAGGGGAGGTGCTGATGGAGCTTAGCGGCGATTCGCACACACTCCTTCGGATAGAGAGGACGCTTCTTAATATGCTCCTTCATGCGAGTTCTATCGCGACACTGACCCGTAAATATGTCGATCTCATCGCACCGTATGGGACGAAACTCCTCGATACCCGAAAAACTCGCCCTTTGCTGCGCAATTTCGAGAAATACGCGACCCGTATCGGCGGGGCGACGAACCATCGGATGGGGCTGGACGATGCACTGATGCTCAAAGATACCCATCTCAAAACGATTCCAAATTTAGAGCTTTTTATGGAAGAGGCGCGGGCAAAAATACCCTTTACCGCGAAGATAGAGATTGAAGCTGAGACGATAGAGATGGCGAAGCATGCTATGGAAGTGGGTGCCGATATCGTAATGTGTGACAATATGTCTGCCGAAGCGCTCCGTGAAGTGGTTGAGTACAAATGGGAACACCACAGCAGTGTATTGCTCGAAGCGAGCGGCAATATTACTCTGGATACCATAGAAGAGTATGCTAAAACAGGTGTTGATGCAATCAGTACGGGTTCCCTCATTCACCAAGCCAATTGGATCGATATGTCAATGAAAATGGATTAATAAGTGGCTGACGACACAGAAAAGACCGAAGAACCCACCGCCAAGAAGATAGAAGATGCGCGTGCTGAAGGGAATGTCCCCAAAAGTCAGGATATTGTCGGGGTAGTGGTACTGCTCGTCGCTATTTTGGCTCTAATAATGATGTTTGTTTTTATTGCCGAGCGGATGCTCAATCTTGCCCGCTATTACTTTTCCTTGATGAATCAGCCTCTGGATCGTGAGCTGATGCTGGATATGGCAATAGTTACGATGAAAGAGTTCCTCATTATGGCATTGCCTATCTCAGTGGTTGTCGCTATTGCAGGGGTCATGGGGACAGTCGGTCAGATCGGATTCAATTTTACGACCAAACCTCTCGTCCCTAACTTCTCAAAACTTGACCCGATTAAGGGATTTGCCAATCTTTTTACCCTTCAAAAAGCACTGGAATCGGTCAAAATAACCTTTAAATCCCTTACGGCTTTGGGGATCGGATTTCTCTATTTTTGGTATTTTATGGAAGAGTTGCCGACGGTTGCGTTGTTTAACCTGCACGATCAGATGATTTGGTTGCGGGACAAAGCGATCATTTTAGCTTCCATTATGCTTATTATCATTTTTCTGTACGCTATTGTAGACCTCTTTTTAGTCCGAAAAAACTATTTTGATAAGCTCAAAATGTCACTTCAAGAGATCAAAGATGAGATGAAGAATATGGAAGGGGATCCTCACATCAAAGCGAAAATTCGCCAGATTCAGATGCAGGCGGCACGGAAGCGGATGATGTCGGCTGTCCCTACCGCCGATGTCGTTATCACCAATCCGACCCACTATGCCGTAGCGATAGTCTACGATGATACGAAACACAATGCTCCCGTCGTGGTCGCCAAAGGGGTCGACAATATGGCGATACAGATTAAAAAAGTGGCACGGGAAAATGGGGTACATATTGTCCAAAATCCTCCTCTTGCACGATCTCTTTACGCAGAGGTTGATGTTGATCGTCCAATTCCCGATATGCTCTTTGCCGCAGTGGCCGAAGTACTGGCGTATGTCTATAAGATGGGCAAAAAACGGAAGGATAGCTTGTGATGGATCGCTGGTTAGCGTTTTTTGCCGATAAAAAAATTATTGCCGGCGTATTTTTGCTCATCATGACGCTTCTGGGGGGAACCTTGTTGTATTTGGAACAAAAAGTGACATCCCAAACGCTAGAACGTCTTAGCGACCAACTCTCACTCGCACTCAACTCTCAACTCGAAAAAGAGCGTTCCACCGCATTGCGCTATGCTTTGATACTGGGACAAAACAATTCACTCAGTGATGCATTAGAGCAAGAAGATGAAGAGAAAGGTTTTGAAATTCTATCCGAGGTAATGGAGTCGATTAAGCTTCATACCGATTCACTCATACGTTCACAGATTATTACCGCCGATTATGTTATTTTTGCACGGAGCTGGGACAACTCGTATGCAGGGATGCCTTTGGATTTTCATCGTCCCGATCTCCTCTATTTTCAAAATCATAAAAAACCCCGCTCCGCTATCGAAGTAGGGCGAAAGATAGGGGTTAAAGCAACGGTTCCGATCTATCATACCGAGCAGATGGTCGGATTTGTGGAAGTGGTCTCTTTTTTCGAATCGACGCAAGAATATTTTGATCGTTTGGGGATTGATTTATATATTCTGATGGATGAACGTTTTTACGAAACAGCGGTATTTATGCAAGAAAATCCGGCGATCGGAAAAGAGTATATTTTAGCCAATCCGAAATATACCCAAAGTGATTTAAAGCTTTTGGAGGGGATCAATTTCAAAACGTTAAAAATGACTCGAGTAGTTTTTAGCGGAGGGCGTTATCTGTTTTATGAACCGATGAAAAACGGTGAGGGAGAGACGATCGGTGCTTTCATCTTTTCCCTTTCGCCGAAGCAGATTAGTGCGTATGCCCATTCGGATGAAGAGGACATCTCCTTTTTGATCCATCTGTCTCGCAATGAACTGTACGATGTAATGGTCAAAAAATCGCTAGAAAATGCGCAATTTCAAAGTGTATACGACAAAGAGCTACTTTATCTCAAAGATACCGTTGCTCCGGAAGATCGAGAGCTTTATCTACAAGAAGCGCGTGAGCGGCTGAATGCCTATTCCAAAGAGGAATTGATCGGGATAATGCTCGATTACAAAGTAACCAAAGAGATCAAAGGGGAGATTCGATGAAAGTACTATTACTCGAAGATGAATACATGCTGCGTGTCAGTATCACCGAATTTTTGGAAGAGTTGGGATTTGAAGTTTTTGGATTTAGCAATGGGGAGAGAGCCTTTGATGCGGTATATGAAACCCACTTCGATCTCTATCTTCTCGATGTGAATGTTCCGGGGATGAACGGATTTGAGTTACTTCGGACACTGCGTAAAGAGGGAAATAAAACACCTGCCATTTTTCTTACTTCTATGGTCAACGTGTCTGATTTACAAGAGGGGTATAAGTCGGGGTGCTGTGACTATATCCGCAAACCGTTTGATCTGACCGAATTGCAGATACGGATTATGCATGCCATGAAAAGTTTCTATCATGAGGGGGAAAACCGAATCGATTTCGGCGAAGGGTTGATTTACGATACCGAAAACTTCACCTTGATGCACAACGATCATAATATTGCCCTCAGTAAAACGGAAAAAGAGATTTTTACCGTATTACTCAAGCATACGAATCAAGTCGTCTCGGTGGAGATGTTCCAAGATGAGATTTGGGGGGAATATGTCGATCCGGCTAATATACGGGTTCAAATCAATAATCTTCGTAAAAAACTTCCTCTAGAGATCATACAAAACCGTCGCGGGCTGGGATACATCATTGAACGATAATCGCTACGCACTTAAAAATGCATTTCTCTACACAATGCTGGTCGCAGTGCTGCTGTTGCTACCGACCTATCTGTATGTCACTTATATGAAGTATGTTCACGAAATTCAGTATGAGTTTAAACTCAAGCGGCAGTCCCATTTGATTATCCGTACGATGGAAGAGTTTGACTCCAATGAGAATAAGCCGTTTGAGTATCCGAGATTCCGCTCGTTTCAATCTGGGCTTTATGATGTCCATTTTAACCCTCTCTTTAGTGTCATTCAATCACCCCTTGGTGTTCAAAAAACAGGGTACCATATCCAAGATTCTTATGCGTATCTGGTTATAGCTCTTCCTGAGGGGCGTTATTTCGGAGCATCCTATCTGGTGGTTGGGGGGAATATCTCGTACGCCCGAATTTATCAAGATGTTGTGGTTATTTTGCTCTCCATTACTGCATTGATCTTTGTTCTATCTCTGTTTTTTCTGGATAGGTTTGCTTTACCGTTTCAGAGAATTAATCAGCGTCTGGATCAGTTTATAAAAGATTCGATGCATGAGATTAACACACCGCTCTCTATCATTAATGTGAATATTGATCTGTATAATCGCGCCAATCCTACGAATAAATATCTGCAGCGGATCAAAGCAGCTACCAAAACACTCGCAACCCTTTACAATGATATGGATTATCTTATAAAAAACGAGCGTTTGGCATTTGAATATGAAACGATCGATTTAAGTCACTATTTGCAAGAGAGGATTGATTACTTTTCCGAAGTTGCCGCACTCAAAAATATTACCCTTATTCCGCACATCGACAAAGGGGTTGCCATTGTCTTTAATCCCACACAGTTGCAGCGCATTATTGACAATAATATTTCCAATGCGATCAAATATTCGCATGAAGAGGGAAAAATCGAAGTCATTTTGGAGCGTTTTGAAACGAAGTGTGTAATCCGATTTCGTGACAACGGAGTCGGGATTGAGGATATCAATCGTATTTTCGAGCGGTATTACCGTGAAAATCGTGACAAGGGCGGATTCGGGATAGGTCTGAATATCGTCAAATCGATTGTGGACAAAGCGGGTATCGAACTTCAAATAGACTCTATTTACGGAGAAGGAAGCACCTTTACCTATACTTTCTTCCCCCCCCTTTATATTAACGGGTAAATTTTTACTTTTTTTACATTAATTTTACATTCCTACCTTACAATGCTCCTTGAAATATAGAAATTAGGAGAGCCAATGCGAAAAGTGATTATGCTCGGACTTGCTACTTTTTTAAGTGCAGCCGATTTATCGCAGGTAATTGAAACCCCGGATGCGACGGCTATTTTGAAAAAAGATGCCTTGCCTGCAGCTAAAGCGTATGTTATGCCAGAGGGGTGTGTCAGTACTGACCCTAAAGCGATTGCCCGTGGAAGCTATATCTTCCATAACCTAAACGGAAAAGATGCAAAAGAGAATCCGCCGGAGGGGCTTACCAGACTCCTTCCTGATGGAAAAGAGAAACAAATGGGTAACTGTGTTGCCTGTCACAACATCGAAGGTGCCAAAGGGTACGGTAATATCGGCCCTGATTTGAGTAAGTACAAAGAACTTTACATGGATAGCGGCGTACGTAATCCTCAGTTTATGTACCAAAAAATCGCAGACCCGCGTTTCGATAACCCAAAATCGGCCATGACGGTTAATTTGGCTAACGGCCTTATGAACGAGCGTGAAGTGTGCGATTTGGTATCGTATATCACAGCAGTTAAAAAATAAATTTCAAGGAGAGACATTATGGAACGAAGATCATTTTTAAAAGGTTTTGGAGCAGCGGCAGCATGTGCGATTGCATTGCCTCATGTAGCAAGTGCGGCAGAAGAGAAAAAATCGGGCGGCCCGAATGAGATGAATTTTGAGACGGCAGTAGCGGCAATTACCGGCGGTAAAGCAGTGATCGCTTCGGCTAAAGTCAAAATGGAAGCTCCTGAAATTGCGGAAAACGGTGCGGTTGTACCGGTTAAAGTAACCGTTGATAGCCCAATGACATCAAAAGAGTATGTAAAAGCCATCCATGTACTTGCATCGAAAAACGGAAACGTTCGTTGTGCGAATATCTATTTGACACCGGCAAACGGTGAAGCATTTTTCGGAACGCGTATCAAATTAGGTGGAACCCAAGATGTCGTTGCTATTGCAGAGATGAGTGACGGAACTTTCCTTAGTGCAAAACAAAACGTAAAAGTAACGATCGGCGGATGTGGTTGATTTTAATCAACTCTATAACGTTTAGTAAAAATTGATAAAGGATTAATATTATGAAAACACTGATTAAAATCAAACCGAAAGATTACAAAGCAGGCGATGTTGTAAAAATCGATTTTATGGCGATGCACCCGATGGAAACCGGTATGCGTAAAAACAAAGACACGGGAGCATTGATTCCGGCTGAATACATTGATGAAGTTAAGTTTATGTTTAACGACACTTTGATTACAAAAATGGTTATTTGGGAATCCCTCTCAGTTAACCCGCTTATGTCTATCAGTTTTAAAGTGCCGGGTGCAGGGACACTCAAAGTTATTGCAAAAGATAACAAGGGCCAAAGCGTCGAGAGTACGACACAAATCACTCCAAAAGGATAAACTATGCGTACCCTATCAATCACGGCTGCATTGGTGTGTTTAGCACTATTGGGAACGGCTAACGCTGAAGAAAAACTCAGCATGTCCGATGCGGATAAAGCGATGTACGCGGAGCTTTTGGATAATAATCCCGCAGAGATGGAAGTATCCGAGGGTGAACAGCTTTTCGGCGAACTTGTCGGAACGGCAAATTATGCAAAAATGTTAGGTGTTAAAGAGAAAGACCTTCCTAAAACTATTGCAGGATTTCCTCGCTACCTCGAGAGTGCTAAAAAAGTAGTGACGTTGGCACAGAGTATCCAAATGGCTGCTGCGGCAAATGAAAAAGCGGTTCCTAAGCTTGAGAGTAAAGAGATGGTTAAAATGTCTGCGTATGTGAAATCAATTGCAAACGGACAAAAAACCAATATTGATGTTAAAGCAAATAAGCACATGGTTGAGATGATGAAACTCGGACAACAAGTGTTTGAAGAGCGTCGCGGCGGTCGCGGACTTTCCTGTAACAACTGTCACAGTGCCGATATTGTCGGTCAGCGTCTACGTATGCAGCCGTTGCCTGATTTAGGGGCTAAAGAGACGGCAGCTGCGGGAACATGGCCGGCGTATCGTATGACCCAGAGTCAAATGGTAACATTGGACAAACGTATGCAACAATGTATGAAAAATGCCCTTTTAGCTGAGATTCCACTTGGCTCGAAAGAGATCGTAGCATTGGAAGTATATGTTACGAACAAAACCAAAGGGAACAATATCAGTGTTCCTAGCGTGAAACGTTAAGGATTAGATTATGGATTTATCACGAAGAGATTTTTTCCATATTGCTGCGGCACTGGGAATAGGGGTTCCGACTCTTTCATCAGCGGCATCAACACCTAAACGTGCTGATGAGGTTAGCCTCAAAGATATTTATGGATTTAACGCGAAGGGAAATGTAACATTGTTGCATATCTGCGATATGCATGCTCATATCAAACCGCTGTATTGGAGAGAGCCTTCGACACTTATATCAGCGCCGAACCTCACCGGAACACCGGGATTTTTATGCGGCGAATCGTTTTTGAAACATTATGGGATGCAGGGTAAAACTCTGGATGCTTATTTCGATACGTTTATGAATTTTGACGCATTAGCCTCTAAGTTTGGAAAAATGGGGGGGATTTCACACATGAAAACCCTCATCAACCATATCAAAAAAGAGCGCGGTGCCGACAATGTGATGCTCCTCGATTCAGGTGATACGTGGCAAGGTACCGGTGTTGCATTGAAAACCAAAGGTGAAGCGATCGTAAAAGCGCAAAACTATCTCGGTGTCGACGTCATGGTCGGACACTGGGAGTTTACCTACGGTAAAACACGGGTCAAAGAACTGATCGAGATGTTGAATGCGAAATTTGTTTCTCAAAACGTCGTCGGAGATGATTCCTTTGCCGATGATTTTGAAGAATTGATTTTTGAACCCTATACTGTTATGGAGCGCGGCGGAGCGAAGATCGGTATTATCGGCCAATCGTTTCCGTTCACCTCTACGGCGAATCCGAAAGAATTTACCCAAGGGTGGAGTTTTGGCCTACGTTTAGATACTCTTCAAACGTATGTGGATAAACTTCGTAAAGAGGAAAAAGTGGACTGCGTCGTAGTCCTCTCTCACGATGGTTTCAGCGTTGACCAAGAGGTTGCCCGTCAAGTCAAAGGGATCGATTTTATCCTCAGCGGACACACGCACGATCCGTCGCCTCGTCCGACCGTCATCAACGGTACGGTCATTGTAATCGCGGGAAGTCACGGTAAATACGTAGGGCGTTTGGATATCGATATCCAAAACCATAAGGTTAAAGGGTATGAGTACAAACTGATTCCCGTAGCCTCTAACCTGATTCCGGCTGATCCTGAGGGTGAAGCGCTAGTCAAAGAGTTGTATTCGCCGTATGATTCCGAACTCTCCGAAGTGTTGGGGATTACGAAATCGACGTTGTTTAAACGCGACACGTTCCACTCGACATTCGATCAGCTGATCAACGATTCGATCATCGATGCGATGGATTCGGACATCTCGTTTACTCCGGGATACCGATGGGGAACTACGGTTCTCGCCGGTGATAAAATCACGATGGACGATGTCTATGATATGACGGCGATCACTTATCCGAATGTGTATACATTCGAACTAAGTGGTCTTCATATCCGTACGTTGCTCGAAGATATCGCCGATAACGTATTTAACGCCAACCCGCTTTATCAGCAAGGGGGCGATATGAGCCGTCTGGGCGGAGTCACATACGAAATCCGTGTCGGTGCTGCCAGCGGTAAACGTATCACGAATATCATGGTAGGCGGCAAGCCTCTCAATGATACTAAAGTGTATAAAGTCTCTTCATGGGGCGGCAACCTGCAAAATGCGGGAAGCAACCTAAAAGACTCTTTGACACGTCCTGTCTATGACGTAACGTCAGCCTATATTCGCCGTCAGAAAAACGTCAACATCAGCGGTAACAGTAATGTCCGTTTGATGGATTATGACTGCGGATGTCCCAAAAAAGGTGCGAAAGGGTGCTAAGCACCTTTTTGTTAATCCATCAAACTTAAGGAGTTAGGAATGAAATTAGTCAATCTCAGTATCGTAGCAGCAGCTACATGTTTGTTAGCAACGTCGGCGCATGCGCTTAAAACGGAAGATCGTAACCTCAAAGCAAACGGTCAAATTGAATATCTAAAAGCACCGGGTGCGGTAAACTCTATCGGTGAGATGTTTACCGAGGGTGAAGTTTACGGACGTATGCGATCCAATATGTTCTGGTGGGATTGGGAAAATGAATACCATGTTGCTGGCGGTACGGCTGATAATAATGTATGGGGCATCGGTGGAAGTTTAGTCTATAAAACCGGTTTTTATAACGGTTTAGGGGCTACTGTCGGTTTTTACGGTACAACACCTATATCAAATGAAAATCTTGTTCCAGGAACAACGAGTAACTCAGGTAAAGCAGGTAAAGATGCCTATCGTACGAGTATTGATGGAAAAGAAAGCGGGATCGGCGTATTTGCGGAAGCGTATGGTGAGTACAAAGCGGGTAAAACCAATCTAAAAGTAGGTCGCCAAGGCATAGACAGTATTATGCTCGCAACAAATGATACGAAAATGGTTCCAAATACCTTTGAAGCAGCAATGGTTGAGAATAAAGATATTCCGAGTACAACAATTCGTGCCGGATATGTAATGAGCCAAAAACTTCGTGACCACCAAACTTTTCACAGTATTTTGGCGTATGATAGCGGTACAAGTGGATCAAGTAAAGTGGACAAAATTTATCAGAATGATGATTCAGGTGTTCACAAAGGGTTGAGTGTTAAAAATATTCGTGCATTGAATGAAGATGCGAATCCTGAGATGGTATTGGCTATAGTTGAGAATAAATCAATTCCTAATTTGAAACTCGATGCAGAATATGTTGGTATTGATGGATATTTTTCAACAGTGGTTGCAGAAGCCAATTATCAAATTGCTGTGGGCAATGGTTGGACATTGACTCCGGGTATCCGTTATCTTGGACAAATGGATGATGGTGCAGGTAAGATCGGAGGTGCTTCGTTAAATGGAAAAGTAGCTACAAATGCTAATGGCGGAAATCTTACTGCACGTAATTCGTATACTAACCCTTCAAGTGTAGATGGGAATATTTGGATGGGGCGTTTAGTATTGGCTAATGGTCCTTTATCATTGATGGCAGGATATTCTGATGTTGCCGATAAAGCAGATATTATTGCTCCGTGGCGCGGATTCCCGACGGGTGGATATACTCGTGATATGGCACAGTTAAACTGGATTGCTAATACTCAATCATGGATGGTAAAAGCCGATTATAATTTCGATAAAGCGGGAGTTGTTCCGGGACTTATCGGTGCATTATCGTATGCTGATATGGATTTTGATGATAAAAAAATGTTGGCAGTGGCATCTGATTTAAGTGATCGTTCGATCATACATTTAGATTTGATTCAAACGTTTAAAACACTTCCAAATATGGAATTTAAATTCCGTTTTGCGGCAATTGATGCAGAAGCTTCTACAAAAACAAGTCCAACTTTAGTTGTTGATGGTGAATCATATAACGAGTATCGTTTCGAAATTAACTACCTCTTTTAAAGGCTAAATGATGAGAGCGTTGTTGGGAACTTTATTGCTAGCAGTAACGAGTTTGAGTGCGTATGATTACGCCCTTAAACCGGTACGTGTCACCTCGGACGTCCACTGTTTTTTTGGGAAACCCGAGATTATGGATAAAACCAACAACGGAAATATCGTCAACAGCTGTTATATCGATGCGGGAGAGGGATACGTTGTCGTCGACACCGGTCCCTCTTATGCGTATGCCCAATCGGCCTACAATGCAATGCAAAAAATAAAATCCCTCCCCGTTAAACTCGTTATCAACACCCATATCCATGATGATCACTGGCTGGGCAACAACTATTTTACCGAGCAGGGAATTCGTGTGTTAGGATCCGATGATTTCAAGGTGAGTGCTGATATGAGCGAGCCTACCCGAATGCAAACCTATATCTCTGGCGAAGCGTATGCTAAGACGAAGCCCACATTGCCGACTGAGATGATCAGTAGTGATACAACGTTGAACATCGGTAACCAAAAACTTGAGCTTAAAATTGCTAAACATAAAGCCCATACGGCAAAAGATATGGTCGTGTATGTGTCGAAATCGGAAGTACTTATTGCCGCTGATTTGGTTTTTAACGACCGTCTCCCTTCCGTCCGAGGGGGAGATATTAACGGGTGGCTCTTGGCACTTGATGAGCTTGATACTTTAAAAGCCAAACACGTGGTCGGAGGACATGGAAACCGCACCGATAAAGATGCGGCTGCGATGACGAGAGACTATTTCACGCAGATGCGTAACGAGATTCGTGCCGCAATTGCTGAGGGTCTTAGCATTGATGATACCCTCAAAAAAGTAACGATGGACGGTTATAAAAAATACAAACTCTATGAGGGTACGCATCGCCATAACGTCGAAGCTTCGTATCGAGTACTCGAGTGGGAATAATGATGAAACAATTAGTGTTTTTAGTTTTCGTATTCTCTACTCTAGCTTTTGGGGATATCCGTTTCGCACAGCCTGAACCCTCTATCGATAAGCCGCGTGAAGTAGTAATGGGGATCAGTCATGGTGATGATGAATCGATTCACCATGGCCTCAGTACGGCGAACAATCTCCTCAAATTCTACGGTCCGGAGAAGATTCATTTACGGATTGTCGCTTATTATCACGGCATCCGAACAGTGCTCAAAAGTGAAAAAGAGATTGCCTTGCGTGTACGGGCCCTCCAGCAATACGGTGTCGAATTTGTCGCCTGCGGCAATACGATGGAGACCAAAAAAATCACCCCCGATCAGCTAACGCCTGATGTCGAGGTCGTGAGTGCAGGGATTGCGGAAGTGATCGAGCGCGCCACAGAGGGCGCATTTTATATTCAACCTTAAGGAAGTAAACATGAAAATTTTTCTCATAACAGTTTTGGCGGGGTTTTTATCCCTTTTTGGCGGTGATTTACACCTATTGAGTGTTCCGAATGCGGATGGAAAATACAATGCTGCTGTCATAGAAAAAGCACTGGAAGCCAACGGCTTTGTCATTTCGGCAAACAGTGAAATGAACGGCCCGTTTAAAATTCAATTCGGACAAAGTGATTTTACACAGTTCAATCTATTGACCGCATATCATAAAGTTCATTCGGAAACATTGGTAAAAGCAAATCCTGATGCGGGAATTTTTGTTCCGATGGGATTTGGTATTTATCAACGAAGCGGGGAGAAAGAGCTTCATGTCTCAATCTTGAGTGCTGAAGCCATGGCAAAAATTGCGGGGTTCAAGGCAAAAGAGTTTCCCCTAATTGAAAAAGAGGCGTTAAGCGTATTGAAAAAAGCGCTACCGAATGCGAAAGTCTCAACGAGCGAAACGTCACTCCCTGCCGAGGGGAAACTTTTAAGCCGATACGTCAAAGCAAGCAGCAAAGAGAGTTGGACGAGTGATAAAGAAGAGACGGAAATGATGATCGAAGACGGTCTCAAACCGGCGGGGTTTGTGATGTCGAACTTCACCGATTATAATTTTGCCCTCGGTGAAAAAAGTCCGTTTGATTTTTACGATACCTACTCGATTTGTAAACTTAAAGTGATTTACACGGTAGCGAAAACTCGTCCTGAAGCGGCGGCTTTTGCACCGTGCACCTTGATGGTATACAAGAAAAAAGATGCAAATGAAATCGTGATGGGATTCCCGGGAGTTTACAACTGGATGAGTAGCGCACGTGTCAGTGATCCCGAGGGGAAGGCCGTATTGATGCAAGCACAGAAAGATTTTGAAGCGGTACTTCAAAGTACGGTTGAATAAAATTTTGTGAGCATGGTGAAAATTTAATCACTTTTCTCTCTCAAATAGGGGAGAGAGGTGCTATAATCGGGATATTTTCACTATCATAGAGTATTCATGCCCTCAGCTTTAATCGATTCATCTAACCATATCGTTTTAATAGCGCATAAAAATCCGGATGCCGATTCACTCGGCTCGGCGTGTGCTTTTTACTCTCACCTTCTTCGCAGTCAAAAAAAAATTACCCTTTTTTGTGTCTCAGATGAATTGAATCCTAATCTTGCTTTTTTACCGTGGTTTGACAAAATAACCGACCGTTTTCCCGAAGATGCCGATTTGCTTATTAGCTTTGACTGCGGCAGCTATGGACGGCTTGGGATTGAAAAAGAGTTGCCGCTTATTAATATCGATCATCATGTCAGTAATGACTTTTACGGTACACATAACCTTGTAGATAGCAGTGCGATTAGTACAACTGAAGTTATTTATGACTATTTTGTTGCCAACGGTATAAAAATCAATGGTAAAATAGCACTTTCGCTTTATGCCGGACTGCTCGATGATTCGAAATGTTTTAGTGCACCCGAATGCAGCACGAAAACATTTGCGATGGCGCAAGCACTCTTGGAACTTGGAGCTGATCATGCGATGTGTATTGAGTGGCTTTACCGACGCCGTTCTCTGGCTTCCTTGAGAATACGCGGAATCCTGCTTAAACAGATGAAGCTGTTATCGGATGCCCGACTTGCGGTATTTGAGGTTTCCCTTCCGTTGTTGGAAGAGACCGGAGCCACGATTTCTGAGTGTAAACGGGTGCTCGACGAAGCTTTAGGGATGCGAAGTGTTCAAGCCGCCATTATGGTGCTGGAACACCCACAAGGTGGGATAAAACTCTCTTTGCGCACAGACGGCGCGGTTGATGCAGCTAAAATTATGATGTCATTCGGCGGCGGTGGGCACGTGAAACGTGCAGGGACACGGATAAAACAAGAGAATTGTGATGAGTTCGTCAAAAATATTATGGTGATGATAACAAAGGAGTTTATGTGAGAAGAGGCCGAAACGGTTCGGGAATTGTTGGATGGATTATAGTTGTTTTGGTTTTGAGTGCCGTCGGTTTTATGGGTTTTTCACCGCTGTTTGAGAGAGATGAGCCAAAAGTTACTCTTTCACAAGATGGATATTGGAATTTTAGAGACCCTATCCACGTCAATGTGGAAGATGCAAGCGGGCTGAAATCGTTTAAAGTGACGATTGCAACTCCTCATGAGGAGTGGGTCGTTGCTGAAGAAAATATGAAGTCTTCAGAAATAAAAAAAGTATTTGATATCCTCCCTCCCAAAGGAGTACGCAGAGTTGAAGCGACTTCTATCGTGTTGAAAATCGAAGCGACCGACAATAGCTTATGGGGTCTCTTTATGGGGAATACCTATAAAGAGGAGATCACCCTTGTGATCGATCAGCGCCGTCCGGTTCTTGCGATTATCGCAAACTCGTATAAAATTCAAAAAGGGGGATCGGCGATTGTCATATTTAAAGCTGAAGATCCCCATATGCAGAGCTTAAAAATTGAAACTTCTTTCGGTAAAACATTTGTTGCACAGCCCTTTATGAAAGAGGGATACTACGCTTCTTTGGTTGCATGGCCTGTTCAAGAGCAAACCTTCAGTGCGACCGTAATTGCCCGTGACCGCGCCGGAAACGAAACAAAAAGCGCCATACCGCTTCGTCTGAAAGATCATGTTTACCGCGTATCCAATATTGAACTCAGTGATGCATTTTTGGACGGTAAAATTGCGGAACTTGCTAATGAATACGAACAAACGGCAGGTGTAGATGACCGACTGGAGCAGTTTCGCATCATTAACGAAAAAGTGCGTGCCGATAATGAGAAAATCATCCATGGCATTACCTCGAAGGTCTCTACAAACATGATACTTGATTTTACTCCGGAGCCTTTTTATCCGTTGGTCAACGGTCAAAAAGTAGCCGATTTTGGAGATCACCGTATTTACAGCTATAAAGGGAAAGAAAATGTTTCTCAAGCGTACCATATGGGGCTTGATTTAGCGAGTGTTGCTATGGGATCGATTACGTCCTCCAACGGCGGTAAAGTTGTTTTCTCTCAACCTAACGGAATTTACGGGAACTTACCTATTATCGATCACGGATTTGGGCTCTATACCCTTTATGGGCACTGTTCGGAAGTTCATGTGCAAGAGGGAGATGTCGCAGCACTCGGGCAAGCGATTGCTAAAACAGGGCTTAGCGGCTATGCGATGGGAGACCATCTCCATTTCGGTATTTTGGTACAGGGCATTGAAGTGCGTCCGGAAGAGTGGATGGACACAAAATGGATCTACGATAATATTACCAGTGTTATTGAGAGTGCTAAACTAATCATTAACCAACGTTGAAACACGGTATAATTTCACAATAGAGCTAAGGATAATACGCACATGATGCAAACAACGATCGGTAAAAGTGTCGAACTCGTGGGTATAGGTTTGCACCGAGGCTCCCCGGTTAAACTACGGCTTGAACCGTTAGGGGCTAACAGCGGTATCGTCTTTTATCGCAGTGATGCCGGAGTATCGATTCCGTTGATCCCTGAGAATGTTGTTGATACGAAAATGGCAACGGTTATCGGGCGCGAAGGGGTAACGATTTCGACGATCGAGCATATGCTCTCGGCGATCTATGCCTACGGTGTCGATAATCTTCGCGTTATTGTCGATGCGGATGAAGTCCCCGTTATGGACGGTTCCTCCATGAGCTTTTGTATGCTTCTTGAAGAGGCCGGAATCGTAGCACAGGACGAGCCTAAAAAGATTATGCGAATCAAAAAAGAGGTGATCGTTCAAGAGGGAGATAAATACGTTAAATTGATCCCTTCCAATGATATGAACTACGACTTTACGATTAAGTTTTCACACCCCGTTATTGATCAGCAAAGCTATGTCCTCTCTTTTACAAAAGAGAATTATAAAAAAGAGATTGCACGTGCTCGAACATTCGGATTTGTCCATGAAGTGCAATATCTCCGCTCCAAAGGGCTCGCACTGGGCGGAAGTTTGGAAAATGCGGTTGTATTAGATGATAAAAAAGTGCTCAACCCTGAGGGGCTTCGATTCGGTGATGAGTTTGTGCGTCACAAAATTCTCGATGCGATAGGAGATATGTCGCTGATTGGAATGAATTTCATCGGTAACTACGAAGCGTTCGCAGGGAGTCATGATCTGAACCATAAATTGACGTTAGAGCTTTTAAAAGATCCAGCGAATTATGAGGTCGTTGAACTCGCACACGCAGAGTCGAAAGAGTTGGCAAAAGCGTATGCATGACGCTCTTGTCATCGCGTTAAGTTCCCCCGTATTGGTGGGAATTTACAAAGATGGAGTTTTAGTCGAAGAGATTAAAAACGAGGGGATGAGTTCGGATGTGCTGGCGGAGATTTTTGATTCGCTGTTAGAGCGGTATACTTTTTCGCATTTGATGTATGCCAAAGGTCCCGGGAGTTTTATGGGGATCAAGGTCACCTATGTTTTTCTAAAAACGCTCAGCATTGTACGAAAAATCCCCCTTTTGGCAACGGATGCCTTCTTTTTTAACCAAAATAGCCCCATCAAAGCAGTTGGAAAGCTCTATTTTGTTAAAAATAGGACAACAATCGAGTTAGAACCGCTGACCTCACCTGAGATTATCGGTTTTGAACTTCCCAAAACTATAGAATTAGAAAAATTTAATTCGGACAATCTTCCCTATTATGGGATTGATGCCGTTGGATAAGGAAATTATTTGTTCGTTAGTGTACCCGCAACGAGTGCTAATTTAGGACCCGGATTTGATTCATTAGGCCTTGCCGTCGATTTGCGTAATCAAGTCGAGCTGGTGCCGTCACGTTTTTTTGCCGTCTCTATCAAAGGGGAGGGGGAGAATAACCCGCGCCTCAAAGGGAACAATCTCTTCGTCTCTATTTTCAACGAACACTACCGTCGTCTAACCCAAAAACGACAAAACTTCAAGTTTACGTTTTACAATCAGATTCCTATGTCACGTGGATTGGGGAGTTCTTCTGCCGTCATCGTCAGTGCTATCAGCTGTGCTCATGAAGCTGCCGGAGTCAAAGTGTCCAAACGTCGCATCCTTAATCATGCCCTTGTGTATGAAAGCCATCCCGATAACATTACTCCTGCGGTAATGGGGGGATTTAATGCGGCGATGGTAGAGAAGCAAAAGGTTTTTTCACAGCAAAAACATCTTCCCGATTATCTGAAAGCGGTCGTTGTTATCCCGAACAAGCCGATCTCAACCGCGAAATCACGAACAACGCTTCCTAAATCGTACAGCAAAGAAAATGCCGTCTTTAACCTTTCCCATACGGCGGTGACGGTGGGGGCCTTTTTTAATGAAGATTGGGAGATGCTTCGCCTTGCTACTCAAGATCGGTTCCATCAAAAAGTACGGATGAAGATGCTTCCTGAACTTTTTGCCGTTCAAAAAATGGCGTACGATAACGGAGCTTTGATGTCCACACTATCGGGCAGCGGATCGACTTTTTTTAATATGGTCTATGACCAAGATGCCCAAATGTTGGCCGATAAATTTAAGTCGGAGTTCACCGATTTCGAGGTCAAAATTTTAGGCTTCGATAATGACGGTTTAGTTGTCGAACGATAACTAAGAAAGTATTGGATATAATGGCGCAAAAGTTACATCAGCCTATCCGCATGTGCGTGGTATGTCGTGAGCGCTTTGCTCAAGTAGCACTTTTACGCCTTCAATGTCGTAATGGGGTCTTAGAACCTTATACGAATGCAGGGAGAAGTTTTTATATGTGCAGGTCTTGTACCGATCATAAGAAAACTCCGGGGCAGCTGTCCCGTCAATGTAAAAGCGGCGCTAGCGTAGAGCTGATGAATCGGTTAAAGGAGATCATCGTTAATGATGGATAAAGTTAGAGTTCATGAAATTGCCAAAGAGCTTGGTATCAATTCAAAAGAGGTAGTAGACAAAGCAGCTGCAATGGGGCTTAATGTGAAAACTGCCTCGAGTTCGGTTTCGATCGAAGAAGCTGAGCAAATCATGAACTATATCATGAGCGGCGCATCTACGGAAGCTGCAACGCCTAAGTCTTCTCCAAAAACAACCCCTTCTGAAGAAGTATCGGTTGTTGCCGCTGCAGTAGTAGAGAGTGCTCCGAGTGTTGCACCGATTGCAGAAGTAAAAGAAGAGAGTTCGGAAGAAGTATTAGTCGAGCAAGAAGTTCCTAAGCGTTCAGGTTTGAAAATTGTTAAGAAAAAACGGCCTCAAGAAGAAGAGTTTGTTGCTCCGGTTCGCCATGAAAGTAGCCACGTTTCTAGTTACGGTAAACTAAGTGAGCAGGCTCAACGTGAATTGGAAGCGAAACGAGCGAAAAAAACACAAAATAGCAGTTCTCCGGTACAGAAAAAAGATCAAGGGGTTCGCCTTGATATTTTCGGCGGCGGAATCTCCGATGTATCTATGGACTATGAACAAGATCAAGTCGTATTGATGGATTTCAACGATTTGGGTGCTAATTTGCCGCCGGAAGAAGAGCAAAAACCGAAAGAGAAAAAACCGATCGGTCGTAATGCGGGTAAAAAACAGGGTGCTAACCGTGGTAAGCCGCGTCAAGTCTCTCGTGAAGCACGTAAACGTTATACGAAAGATACTAAAGAAGACGAAGTTATTACTCACGTTGAAATTGCTGAAGACGTTCGTGTCTATGAATTTGCCGAAAAAGTAGGACAAACAATCTCTGCGGTCATTAAAGTCCTTTTTGACCTTGGAATGATGGTTACCAAAAATGACTTTTTGGGCAAAGATGAAATCGAGATTTTGGCGAGTGAATTCGGTGTTGAAGTAACCACCATCGATCCAAAAGATGCGTTTAATCTTGAGAGCGCGTACGATGAAGAGCACGAAGACAGTGAAGGTGCCGTTGAGCGACCTCCGGTTATCACTATTATGGGTCACGTTGACCATGGTAAAACCTCTCTTCTCGATGCGATCCGTAATGCTAAAGTGGCAAACGGTGAAGCGGGTGGGATCACTCAGCATATCGGTGCCTATTCAGTAGAGCAAAAAGGTAAATTGATCACGTTCTTGGATACTCCGGGGCATGAAGCGTTTAGTGCGATGCGTTCACGCGGTGCACAACTTACCGATATTATCGTTATCGTTGTCGCGGCAGATGATGGGGTTAAACCTCAAACCCGCGAATCGGTTCAACACGCCAAAGATGCAAAAGTTCCGGTTATCGTTGCGGTGAACAAAATGGACAAACCGGGTGCTAACCCCGATATGGTTAAAGCACAAATGGCAGAACTTGGACTTAACCCTACCGAGTGGGGCGGAGATGTCGAGTTTGTCGGTGTATCGGCTAAAGCAATGACGGGAATCGATGAGCTTTTAGAGGCGATCTTGCTCCAATCCGAAGTGATGGAACTCAAAGCAAACCCTGATGTTATGGCAAAAGCAGTTGTCGTTGAGTCTACATTGGAAAAAGGTCGTGGACCGGTTGCTACCGTTATCGTTCAAAACGGAACATTACGCGTCGGTGATAACATCGTGTGCGGTGGTGCTTATGGGCGCGTTCGTGCATTGATCAGTGATCGTAAAGCACAGCTTCAACAGATCGGGCCGAGTCAAACCGCCGTTGTTGTAGGACTCAGTGACGTACCGCCATCGGGTGAAGTGATGATGGTGATGGAGAGTGATCGTGAAGCGCGTGAAGTAGCACAAAAACGTGCTGAGTACGATCGTCACCGTGAACTCTCATTGAGCACCAAAGCATCGTTTGATGATTTGACCTCGTTGATCGCTGAAGGTCGTATTAAAGCCCTTAAAGTCGTTCTTAAAACCGACGTTCACGGATCTCTCGAAGCGATTAAATCGGCGCTTGCAGAGTTACGTAACGAAGAGGTCAAAGTTGAAGTGATCTCCAGCGGTGTCGGTGGTATCACTGAAAATGACATTGCATTAGTCAACAACAGTGAAAACTGTGCACTACTCGGATTCAACGTTCGTCCTACGGGTAATGTTAACGCTATGGCTAAACAGATGGGTGTAGAGATCAAAACCTACTCTATCATTTATCAGTTGATCGACGATGTTAAATTGTTGCTCGGCGGTATGATGGCACCGCAATTCCGTGAAGAGAACACCGGACAAGCCGAAGTTCGTGATACGTTCCCTATGCCTAAAGGTGCAGGAACCATCGCAGGATGTGTGGTTGTTGATGGTAAACTCGTACGCGGCGGAATGGTTCGCGTTATCCGTGAGGGTGTCGTTATCCATGAGGGTGATCTTACATCACTCCGACGTTTCAAAGACGATGTCAAAGAGGTTGGTAAAGGGATGGATTGTGGTGTTGTTCTCAACGGCTACACCGATGTCAAAGTGGGTGACGTTATCGAAACCTTCAAAAAAATCGAGACTAAAGTATCCCTGTGACTCCGGCACAAATAAAAATCAAGCGAACGGAATCAATTCTCAAAGAGTTGATCCCCGAAGCGATCAGCCAACTCTCCGATGCGCGTGTGCGTGAAGTGGATGTTATCGATGTCCATTGTTCACGCGGACGAAGCGATGCAAAAGTCTATCTTGATCCGCACCATTACACTCCGCAAGAACAAGCCGTCTTTTTAAAACTGCTTGAAAAAGCCCGTCCGATCATCGAAGAGCATTGTATGAAAGATCAAGGGTGGTTTCGTAGCCCCCGTATGACCTTCGTGTTTGATGATACCCTCAAACGAAGCCAAAATATCGAGGCGTTATTCGCCCAAATCGCCAAGGAGAAAAAAGATGAGTCTTGAATCTGACATCAAAAAAATGGTCGAATCCATCGGCTTGTCTCTCTACGACACTGCCGTACTTAACGAAAATGAGAACACCATTTTCCGTGTTAGTGTTACGGCACCGGGCGGTGTAACGCTCAACCAATGTGCTGAGCTCACCCATCTTATCAATCCGTTATTAGACGTTACCTCTCCGGTAAGCGGTGAGTATCGTCTCGAAGTAAGCTCACCGGGGATTGAGCGTCGTCTCAAAACACTAGAGCACTTTGTTCAATCGGTAGGTGAAAAAGTTGCTTTGAGCACCATTTCTAAAGAGAAATATGAGGGTGAAATGATCGGCGTTGAAAACGAAGAGATCATCCTTAACACCAAAGAAGAGGGTGAAAAACGGATCCCTTTTCGCTCGATCAGCAAGGCAAAAACCTACTTCGAGTGGTAATGAAACCCTCTACGGAACATCATGCTATGACACTCGCGCTGGCTGCAGCGTGGGATTATCAACTCCTTACGTTTCCTAACCCAGCCGTCGGTGCCGTTTGTTTTTCCAAAGAAGGTACTATCCTCTCTATCGGTGCTCACAAACGTGCAGGCGGTCCTCATGCCGAAGTGTATGCACTTCGTGATGCTTATGCTCTCCTATCGGGCGATACTACCATTGCGGACTCCGACGACGCCCACCATATCCATGAGTATCTTCGTACCCACCATAACGGCATTTTTAACTCTGTTTCGATGGCAGTAACACTCGAACCGTGCTCCCACATCGGTAAAACACCCTCATGCGCATTACTCATCCGAGATTTGGGACTACAAAAGCTTGCCATTGCGTGTAAAGATTCTAATCCTGAAGCGGCAGAGGGGGGAAAAATCCTCGAAGAATCAGGGATAGTATGTGAATTTTGTGTCATGGAATCAGAGGGGAAAAAACTGTTAGAGCCGTTTTTGAAATGGCAAGAGACCCCTTTTGTTTTTTTTAAATGGGCACAGCGACTTGATGGGACGATTGATAAAGGGACGATCAGTTCAAAAAGCTCACGTGAACATATGCACGCTCTGCGCGATCGGTGCGACTTGATCGTTATCGGCGGTAATACGGTGCGTCATGATCGTCCGACGCTCGATGCACGATTGGTAGCGGGGAGGGCACCTGATGTACTCATTTATTCTCATCAGAATGATTTTGACCGATCCATTCCCCTTTTTAGTGTACCGAATCGGAATGTTTTTGTTGAATCGTCGCTGGAAAAAATAAACGGATACCGATTGGTGATGATTGAGGGGGGCGCGGGGATGATGGAAGCTGCGTCTAAGGTCATAAATTGGTATCTCAGTTACATTGCGCCTAAAATTGGGGGCGGATCACAAACTCTTGGTATCATTCAAGAGGATTTTGAGGTAATGAACGCTAAAATCACTGACAATATTATCCTTTGGATGAAGAAAAAATAGGACTATTTATGACCAAACAAGAGAAAATCGTATCGATGTTCAACGATATAGCTCCGACATATGATCGTGCTAATCGAGTGCTCAGTATGGGTATCGATACCTTTTGGCGTCGTAAGGCATGCGATTTGGCGTTTGGTTACTGCCCCTCGAAAAAAATTGACTCTATCGTTGATGTTGCATGCGGTACGGGGGATATGATGGGGTATTGGAAACGTCGTGCCGATAAAGCGGGATTGAGTGTTGATCGTATTGTCGGTATTGACCCGAGTGAGGGGATGGTCGGGGTAGGACGTGAAAAATTTCCGGATATGTCGTTTCACATTGCCCCTGCGACACAACTTCCCAAAGAGGACAGCTCAGCCGATATCATCAGCATATCCTATGGAATCCGTAATGTTGTAGAGCGCCAAGAGGGGCTCCACGAATTTAACCGTGTCCTTAAACCGGGGGGGCTTGTCGTTATTTTGGAATTTATGAAGAATGAAAATCCCTCTATGCTCGGAAAAGTGCGTGATTGGTATATGAACAATATCCTCCCCAGCATCGGCGGATTGATCTCAAACAACTACGAAGCGTACCGCTATCTACCTGACTCTATCGAAGGTTTTTTAACGGTGGGAAAAATGTCTCGCGAGCTTGAAGAAGCGGGATTTGAGATGCTCTATACCAAAAGCTTTTCAATGGATATTTCGACGTTGATGATCGCCCGTAAAAAGTAACCCAATGGCAACAACCCTCAGTGTCTCTTCTCTCAATGAGCAGATTAAGACGCTATTAGAGACCTCCTTTGAATTTGTCAGCGTCGAGGGGGAACTCTCCCGTGTCACCAAACACGGTAGCGGACACATCTACTTCACCCTCAAAGACAACGATTCTGCGATCAAATGTGTCATGTTCAAAGGCAACGCCGCACGATTGAAGTTCTCTCTCGAAGAGGGGGCGCATATCATCCTACACGGGGCACTCTCCCTCTACAAACCGCGTGGCGAGTATCAGATCAACGCATTCAGTGCCGAACCCTACGGTGCGGGGGCGTTGGCGGTAGCGTTCGAGCAGCTCAAACAAAAGTTAGAATCAAAAGGGTACTTCGACCCGACACGTAAAAAAAGTTTCCCGAAATTCCCCCAAACGATTATTTTAGTTACTTCCGCGACAGGGGCGGCGTTGCAAGATATGCAGAGAGTCGCCTCACATCGATGGCCGCTGGTCAAACTCATCGTTTTGGATGTATTAGTTCAAGGGGAGCGCGCGGCGGGACAGATCGGCTCTGCGCTGAGATATGCCGATACACTAAACGCGGATGCGGTCGTTGTCGGACGAGGTGGTGGAAGTATCGAAGATTTATGGGCGTTTAATGAGGAGATCGTTGCCGATGCGATTTTCGCGATGAACACTCCCGTAATGTCCGCCGTAGGGCACGAGATCGACTGGGTTATCAGCGACTACGTGTGCGATATGCGCGCCCCGACACCGAGTGCCGCAATGCAGATGCTCCTCCCCGATCAAAACGAACTCTCTCAAAGTATCGATGAGATTCGATACAGTGCCTATGGGATGATTACTCAGCGTTTGGAGCGTAAACGTGAACAGCTCCTCTCGATGCAAGAGGCGTTTAAACGCCACGGAGTAGAACATCGTTTAGAGGTGCAGCTCGAGCTGGTCAAAGAGCTACGAGAGCGGTTAAATCGACAGATGACACAACGATTGGAGCAAAGCCGACGGGAGATTACTCCGTTGATAGAGCGGTTAACCCAAAGCATCGAATCAACACTGCGACAAAAGCAGTTTATGATTACACAGCTCACCGAAAGCTTTAGTGCCAATCATCCCAAGAATAAAAACAAAAGCGGATTTGCGCAGATCGCCCGCGAGGGGAAAGTGATCGATTTGGATGTGTTGAGCGTCGGAGATCGGTTTGAAGCTATGAACGAGCGGAGAGTTGTCCGCTCGGAAGTAGTAGAGATCGTTTCGATTTAATTTTTATTGCAATGATACGGGCGGAAAGTACATGTGGGCCAAACTGGCTCCCTCTGCGGCGAACCGTTTGAAAAACTTATCCATCGGGTCTTCTTTATTCCAGATCGGTTCAGCTACTTTACTAAGAGTTTCTACCCGTTTTTTAGCATCAAATTCAACCCCTATAGAGTCGATAAGCCCCACTTTTTGTGCTTGAGCTGCGGTGAAAATGTGAGCATCCGCATAATTGCTGCTGAGATTAGGATCGAGTTTTCGAGCACGTGCGACATCGGTAACAAACATCGCATAGGTTCCGCCGATCACTTTGTCAAGTTCGGCGCGTTCAACCTCACTCCATTTACGATCAAATGTTCCCACCTGTTTGTAGGTTCCGGCATGGACGGTTTGCGTTTTTACTCCCACTTTTTCCATGAGTTCGGAAATATCAGCCCCTTGCATTATGACGCCGATGGAACCGATCATACTGCCGGGGTTGGCGATAATCTCATTCCCCCAGATAGCGGAGTAGTATCCGCCGCTTGCCATGATCCCTGCCGCATAGACGACAGTCGGTTTAACTTCACTGAGCCGTTTGATGGCGTAGGCAATCTCAACGGATGGGGCGACGGCTCCGCCGGGAGAGTCGATACTGAACAAGACCCCCTTAATATCCTTTTTTTCACGTGCTTCGTCGAGTTGTTCGACAATCGATGTCGCATCCAAAATAGGTCCCGTTAGGATTATTTTTTGGAGGTTATGGGGAGTAATTCCCTCATCGCCCGAGGGGAGAAAGAGCCAAAGGACAAATAAAACCAAAACGGTTGCTTTAAAATGCTCTTGTATGAATTTGAGTCCCGTAACCATACACGAGCCGATTTTTTTGATAAATTCCATCATTGTACTTTCTCCCCTTGAATATAGATCGATTCGATGACGCGAGGCTGATTGATGAGATGTATCGGTAGTTGCTCATTAATAGGATAATTGACTCGCATAACAAGAAAGTCCGCATCGTAATCGGGCATGATTTTACCACAATTGAGACGCAATGCTTCCGCCGCTTCCGATGTGACTCCTTTCCACAGTTTTTGCGCTAGGGAAAGGAGATCATCGTTCGGGTGGATAAAGAGGGCAATTTTCATCTCTTCAAACAGATCGAGGGTGTAGTTGGAACTCAGACCGTCGGTTCCGCAGACGAAGCGGATATGTTTCTCTTCTAGAGGTTGCAGATCGAGTACACCGTTTCCGAGGAGGCGGTTTGAGATAGGGCAGTGGATGATGGTGTGGTTCCCCTCGGAGATGGCCGCTAACTCCTCATCGGAAGCGTGAACCGCGTGGGTAAAGAGGGTAGGAACGTCACGAAAATAGCTCAAAAACTCTTCAGCGGTATTGGCGGCTTGGGTCTGTTTGAGAAAGTTTTGAAAAAACGGTGCGAAAGCTCCGCTGTTACTATCGAGCCATTCGCGCTCAGCCGGGCTTTCCATGAAATGAGTGGTGACACGCAGTTCTTTATCTTGTGCGTATTTGAGTCCTTTTTGGATCAATACCCGATGGACGGAGTAGGGGGAATGGATGGCAACGGAGGGATAAAAACCGTCCCGTGTTAGTTCTTGGGAGGCAAAAAGCCGCTCCTGAAAATTGCCATATAATGCATCCGCCATCATGGGATCGGAGCCGATGAGTTCGTTGAAAAAGACCACTTTTTGAGGGGCTTTGAAACACGGCTCCAAATCAAAACCGTAGGAACTCACCGCACCGAACGCCGTGATGCCGTTGGAGAGCATCATCTCTATAGCACGCGTCGTGCACCCATCATCGCAGTCGTTAACCAATTCATCCCGTGCGGCGATAACACTTGAGAGCCACGGCATAAACTCCCCGTAGGTGAGGGTGGAGCGGTTGGCACTGAACTCCAAATGGACATGGGAGTTGATGAGTCCCGGAACCAAAACGGAACCCTCTCCCAACTCGATACATTGCTCACCGTAACGGGAGCGTAAATTATCGTTAGAGGAAACGTCGATAATGGTTTTGTCAAATACGATACCGTGATCACGGAGGATCACTCCGTCGCTAAAAAGGGTATCGGCTAATAATATTTTCATACAGTAATGTCCAAGCGTATCAGAGTTTTTTTAATGGCTAGAATTGTATCATAGGGAATACAACCCATTTCTCTTTTTAGCAACTTAGAATCAAATTTTTTAAGATTGCTGAGCCAGAGCATGAAAGAGTGTTTCAAATAGTCCGATTAAAGAGTATTGCGTTATAATAAAACATAGGGAAATATAAAAGGATTATATTGAAAATACTTGTCGTCGATGACTCTAAACTAGCACGTTTATTTCTGATTAAAACGCTAAAAGAACTGGAGCCTATGGCTGAAATTTTAGAAGCGGAGAATGGACTGATTGCGGTCGAATTATTTAAGCAGGAAAGACCGAGCGCTGTTTTTTTAGATTTGACTATGCCGGTCATGGACGGGTATGAAGCGTTGAAAGAGATTATAAAAATTGATTCCAAAGCGCAAGTTGTTATTGTTTCGGCTGATATTCAAGCACAGGCACAGTCCACTGTTCTCGAATCGGGTGCCAAAATGATGGTTCCCAAGCCGATTAATAGCGAAAAAATGTTGACTGTATTGCAGCAACTTTCCATATAAAGAGTTAAGAATGCAACAAAACGGATTTACAGACGATCATCTTGATATGCTTCGGGAGTTGATGAATATCGCTATGGGGAACGCTACGGCCAGTATTGCCGATTTGCTCGAAGCATTCGGAAAAATGCATATCCCCCAAATTATGATCAGTGATATGGAGGGGCTGGATAGCTATATTCAGCAATCGATACCTAACGATCAGCGTAACTACGTGACAAAACAGCTTTTCGGAGGGCTCTTTAGCGGTGAGTTCCTATTTGTTATTTCGGAAGAATCCGCATTGCATCTGGGGCATCACCTGTATGATGTCGATAACCCATCGGATGGAGATATTCTGGATGCCGTCATTGAACTGACCAATATTCTCAGTGCGACGATTATCAGTCGATTGACGGAAGAACTTAATACCAAAGTGCAGTTTTTCGTCCCTTCGACAGAATTGGTGGACGGAAATTCTCTGATCAGCCAAGAGGATATTATCAATTATCATAGGATCATTATCATCAGTACGGAGATGGAATTTCAGCATCAAAATATCAACGGACAGATTTTTATCCTCACGAAAGACGGGATGATCGGAAGTTTAAAAGAACTTATCGATCGTAAACTCGAAGAGTTGTACGCCTAATGGTTACAATCCCTTATCCTAATGTACTTCTCGATGCCCTTGAAATAGGGGTTATGGTTATCGATGAAAGTTTTGAAATCCGTTACTGGAATCAATGGCTAGAGATCAATACCGCTCATTTAGCATCCGAAATGATCGGTAAGAATCTTCATGATGTTTATCCTCAGATTGACTATAAAGTATTTTCGCGGAAGATACGGACAACTTTGCGCCTAGCGTCTCCCACCTTTTATGATGCATCATTGCAAAATCGTTTTATCGAAATACCCCGTACAAAAATTACGACTTCATTGCTGATTAATATGCAGCTTCAGGTGACAATCTCACCTTATGTCGTCGAAGAGGGGCTTGTAATGGTATCCATATACGATATCAGCGATTTGCATGAGTTGAAGCTTACCCTTCAGTCCCAGATGGAAAAAATTTCTGAGCTGAACAGTGAACTGCACAGAGACAAAATGATTATCGATGCCAATCTTCTGATCACCAAAATCGATGAAGAGTGCAGGATTGTCGAAGCAACTCAAGCGTTTTTGGAGTTTTTCGGGTACAAAAAAGAGAGTGTGATTGGTGCGTATCTCTCTCAGGTATTTGGGGACGTTTCGGTTGATTTTGATACGATCCAAATATGTGATGCCATCGCGCGTCAGCAAAAATGGTCAGGTGAAGTCAAAGCCGTCTTGGCGAACGGGGAAGAAGTATGGTTTGATACCGTTGTAACCCCTTTGAATGACGATGAGAACGGTACATTGTCCTATACGGTTATTTTTCACGATATCAGCGATAAGAAACGGATAGAACTCCTCTCCATTACCGATCCGCTGACTAAACTCTTTAATCGGCATAAATTTAATGAAGTGTTTGAAAATATGATTCGTCGTCGTCATTGGGATGAGAACCATACTTTTGGCCTGATTATTGCGGATGTAGATCATTTTAAACGGGTTAATGATACGTATGGACACCAAAGCGGAGACAAAGTATTAATCGAGGTAGCCCAGGCTTTTTCACAAACGATCCGTACCGGAGATATTTTAGCGCGCTGGGGCGGTGAAGAGTTTGTATGCCTTTTGCCGGATGTTGATATGGAAAAAGCACTTTACGTCGCCGAAAAACTCCGTCTGGCCGTTGAAGAACTTCATTTTGCCGATGCGGGAACGATCACCTCTTCATTCGGAGTGAGTATTTTTGCTCCCGGAGATACGCAGGAGAGTATGATACACAGGGCGGATTCATCACTGTACCGTGCTAAAGAAAACGGGCGTAATCGGGTCGAATGCATATAAGCGAGAGTGAAATTTAGTTCCTTATAATATAGAACCTCTTATAATCTATACCTTAAAACATCAATCAAGGTTTAATCAATGAAAATAGTCGTTATCCAAGGGCCGAATCTCAATATGTTAGGAGTTCGGGAACAACAAGTGTACGGACCGATGCGTTTAGAGCAGATTCATGCACAGATGAAAGATGTTGCAACTCAAAACGGGGTAGAGATCGAGTTTTACCAAAGCAATTTGGAGGGTGAGATTGTTGATCGTATCCAAGAGTGTTATGGCGATGCCGATGGGATCATTATCAACCCTGCGGCCTATACTCACACCTCTATCGCAATCCGTGATGCGATCAGTGCGGTGAATCTTCCGACGATCGAAGTTCATATCAGCAACATCTACCGTCGTGAAGAGTTTCGTCAAAAAAGTATGACGGCTCCTGCGTGTACATCTTCGGTCATCGGATTCGGACCTTTCGGTTATCATTTGGCAATGGTCGGGATGATGCAGATTCTCAGCGAAATCAATGCAATGCGTCAGGCTCAAGCACCGGCACAACAAGGTGCAGAAGAAGAATAAGCGATGCCGCTTCGTCGCAAACTAGATGAGAAACATACCGTTTATGTGGATCATAATTTCCCAAAAACACTCCCTCAAGCGGACGGATTTCGTTACCACGCCCTTTTGGGAGTAGGGGGGAATATCGGCGATGTAAAGCGGCGGATGAATCATTTGTGGATTCATTTGCGTCGTTTATCGATGCTCGCTCCTCTGAAAAGCGGGGTGATTCTTCGCAATCCCCCTTTCGGGTATACGGAGCAGAATGATTTTGAGAATACCGTCATTGAAATTGTAACCTCACTGGAACCTAAAGCCCTTTTACGGTTGATTTGGCGGATCGAAAAACGTTTTGGGCGGCGTCGCAGTTTTGCGAATGCGCCGAGGACGTTAGACTTGGATATACTATTCTTTGAGAAACGGTTCATTCGAACCAAAGAGTTGAGTATTCCTCATCCTCATTGGCGTGAGCGGGTGAGTGTAACTATACCGCTTGGAAGTTTAGCTCGAAAGAGCGCACGGAGATATTATGAAAATCTTGACATTTAGCGGTGCCACCCCTGCTGAAGCGCTTAAAAAAGCACAATTGGAGGTAGGCGAGGAAGCGATGTTGATCGAAACTCGCGAAGTACAGAAAAAATCGCTTGGAAAAAATGCTCTGTATGAGATTGTGGTAGGAGTCGAAGAAAACTCTATCCCTACCCCTAAAGCCAAGCCTAAAGCGGAAGAGACGTTTATGAAACAGCGTCCGTTGGCACAAAAAAGCAGTGATGTCCTCTATAATATTTCCGAAGCGGCAAAACAAATCTCCAAAATTGCCGAAGTAACCGAAGAAGAACGCCCCTCCCGCCAAGCCCCTGTGAGAGAGAGTGAAGATCTCAAGCGGATTAAAGAAGAGATCGAAAAACTGGGTGATAAAGTTAAATTGATTCAAAATATGTTTTGGTCGGAAAAATCCCCGAAAACGACTGCCGCTATCCCCCCTGAATTTGCCGAGATTTATCGTCTCGCGCAACAAAGCGGAATGGATCAAGATCACCTCGATGAGATTATGCACCTTACATTGGAGCATATGCCCTCCAAAATGAGAGAGAGCTCCGAAACCGTCAAACGCTATTTTCAGGTACTGATGCGAAAAATGATCCCTGTCCGTATGGAGACACCGCCGAAACCGGGAAGTAAAAAAGTAATTATGCTGGTCGGCCCTACCGGTGTCGGTAAAACGACTTCGATTGCGAAGCTGGCGGCACGCTTTTCGTATCTGTTGGAGAAAAAATATAAAGTAGGGCTAGTGGTACTTGATACCTACCGTATCGGGGCGGTAGAGCAGCTGATGCAATACGCACGTATGATGAAGCTTGGGATTGAGACAGTCGTCGATCCTCCGGAGTTTTCGAGCGCCCTCAACGCGTTGCGTTACAGTGACTATATCTTGATCGATACAATGGGAAGCTCACCGTACGATAAAGGGAAAATCGAGAAGATATATGAATGTCTACGTGATAATAACACCGATTACAGTGTGGATGTCGTTTTGGTCATGCCAAGCTCGATCAAGTATGATGATCTTAAAGCAACCTATGAGAATTTTGCACCGCTTGGGATCGATACGATGATGTTTACGAAACTTGATGAGACGAGAGGATTCGGAAATATTTTCTCACTCGTATATGAGACCAAAGTGCCGATCAGCTATTTTTCAGTCGGTCAGGAAGTGCCTGAAGATTTGGTTGCGGCAACAAGCGATTTTTTAGTCGATTGCCTGATGAACGGATTTAGCAGAGGTGAGCGTACATGACTCACCAAGCTTCCAAACTCGAAGCCCTTGTTAACCAAAACCGAAATCTGGTAGCGAAAAAAACCAGATTTATTGCGATTACAAGCGGTAAAGGGGGAGTCGGAAAAAGTACGATCAGCTCCAATATGGCCTATGTGATGGCTAAGTACGGGCTGAAAGTGGGAATATTCGATGCCGATATCGGGCTTGCCAATCTCGATGTTATGTTTAACGTCAAAATCAAAAAAAATATTTTGCATGTCCTTAAAGGGGAAGCGACCGTTGAGGAGATTTTGGTTCCGATTGAGCCGAATCTGGTCTTGATCCCCGGTGAGAGCGGTGAAGAGATTTTTAAATACGCTTCGGGGGGATTGTTCGAGCGCTTTATGGAGCAAGCCAATGTTTTGGATGATTTGGATGTGATGATTATCGATACGGGTGCGGGGATCGGGGAACATATTCAGCTCTTTTTGCGTGCGTGTGATGATGTCATCGTTGTAACGGTTCCCGATCCCGCTGCAATTACCGATGCGTATGCTACAATCAAGGTAACCGCTAGATTGCGCGATGAGATTAACGTCATTATGAATCAAGTCCGTTCCAGTAAAGAGGCGGAGGGGTTATTTGAAAAAATTCACAAAGTCGCGGCCGCAAATATCGGAGGCTCTTTGAAGCTTAGTTATTTAGGTCAGATTTCAAGTGATCCTAAAATATCGACAAGTGTCAAAAAAAGAGCCCTTTTCTCGCGTGATTTTCCGACAGCAACACCGACGAATGAATTAGAACTGATTGTTAAGCGTATCGCAAAAAAACTGGAACGAAACGTGCTGGTAGATCCCAAAGAGAGCGGGTTAGGTGGGCTGTTTAAACGTCTAATGGAACATTTTTAATCCACAGTGTTTGCAGAATTACGGCACATACTGCTTTTTTGGATAGACAGCTACGATAAGGATAAAAAGATATGCGGGGTTCGAATTTTGTCTCTTTTCTAACAGTACAGGGATTTTTTATCGGTATTGTTTTTGGGATACTTCAATCGGATTCTGCAGAGAGTTTTTTAGGATATGTTCTCCTCATTAGCCTCTTTTTTTACCTTTTTGCCCATTTATTCGTCGGATTCTTTTTTCAATCGTTGGGAGTTAAAGCGCAATCGTTTCCTAAAAAAGCGCATGAGCACAATCTCGACTTTTTTGTACGGGAAATCAATAAGCGCGAGCAGTTTATTGACGCTTTTTATATGCATAAATCAGAGTTGCTGGATGATCATCAGGGGCGGGGGAAAGTATGAGCGGTGCCAATGTTTATACTCAAGAGTTAAAACATCGTGAAGATCAACTGGCACTTCAGTTTCTTCCTGCGGTCAAAGCGATGTCTTTTCGTCTGAAAGAGCGTCTTCCTAGCTCTATCGATTATATGGATTTATGTGCTATCGGAACCGAAGAATTGGTGAAATTGGCGCGTCGCTATGATGAGGCTCAAAACGATTCGTTTTGGGGATATGCCAAAACACGGGTATACGGTGCGATGCTTGATTATCTCCGTTCTCTTGATATGGTAAGCCGCTCAAGCAGACGGCTGATCAAAGAGATCGATCATGCCATTGAGGTTTATATGGCCGATCATGACGATGAACCGAGTGATAATGAACTCTCCCTCATATTAGGGATTGAAGAAGAAAAAGTACGTGAAGCTCGGATAGCGTCGGATATTTACACCGTACTGCCGCTGGATGATCAGTTAGGAACTCCTGAAGAGGGCGGTGTTCTAGAGAGGCTGGAACATGAAGATCTGATCGAGAGTATCCAAGAAGTTTTAATGGGATTTGAAGAGCGTGAACAAATTATTATTCAGCTCTATTATTTTGAAGAGCTGACACTCAAAGAGATCAGTGAAATCGTCAATATTACCGAATCACGAATTTCACAAATTCACAAATCGGTGATTCGGCGGATTAAAGAAGCGGTAGGAGGGCAGTAATGGCAGATATATTATCCCAAGAAGAGATCGACGCCCTTTTAGACGTTGTAGACGATGAAGGGGATGGGGTCCTCGAATCGAATGACGATCCCCTGTACCAACAGCGTCAAATTACCCTATACGATTTTAAACGTCCTAACCGTGTCTCAAAAGAGCAGCTTCGCGCCTTTCGAGGGATTCACGATAAGATGGCGCGCTCTATCGCGTCACAGATTTCCGCCATCATGCGCTCCATCGTAGAGATACAGCTTCATTCGGTCGATCAGATGACCTATGGGGAATTTTTGATGTCGCTCCCCAATCCGACGAGCTTTAACGTCTTTTCGATGAAGCCTCTGGAAGGGAACGGTGTTTTAGAGATTAATCCATCGATTGCTTTTCCGATGTTGGATCGTATTCTCGGCGGAAAGGGTGAACCTTTTGAAGCTAATCGAGAGTTTTCCGATATCGAACTCTCTTTATTTGAGACAATTTTACGGGTAATGATGGGGACGCTTCGTGAGGCATGGGGACCCGTTACCGATCTTTATCCGCAGGTCGAATCGAAAGAGTCCAGTCCTAACGTTGTCCAAATCGTTGCCCAAAATGAGATTGTCGTTATGGTCGTTATGGAGATCATTATCGGGCACAGTTCCGGAATGATGAATATCTGTTATCCCGTTATCGCATTGGAACCGGTATTGCCGAAATTGGCGAGCCGTGATTTGATGCTGAATGAAACCAGTTCGAAAAAAAGCCGTAACCAAGAGTTGCAAGTTCTACTCGGTGGAGCCCACGTTAATGTTGAAGTGAATCTTGGGGAAGCAGAGTTGAGTCTCCATGAGCTTTTAGACTTAGGTGAAGGGGATATAATTCGGCTAAATATTCCGGCCGATGATGTCGTCAATGTCAGTGTGGATGGAAAAGCACGCTTCGTCGGACAGATGGGACTACGGCGATTTCGCAAATCGATACAGATTACATCCCTTATCGATACCGAAAAAGATGCGGTTAAACGGGCACTTAAAGAGTTTGAGACGAAACGTAAGGCCCGTATCAGCGGGGTTAAAGAGATGATACGCGGACCTATAGATGAGGAGGATGAAGATGAGTGATTTTCCAGGGGTATTTGCAGCCGAAGCGGTTGCCACGATTGAGGGATTAACGGGGCAGGCACCTACTATCACCCTTAAAGAAGCAGAAGATATCTCCATCATCTCTAATGTGATTCCTCCTATTGCACAGATTCATGTGAGTTTCAGCGGTGCGGCTTCAGGACGCGGGATTGTGATGATGCCTCCACAGCTGGCAACGGCATTGGGCGATATGATGCTCGGCGGTGAGGGGGAAGCCCAAGATACTATGTCGGATGAAGATATGGATGCGGCCAAAGAGATCGTTTCCAATATCGTGGGAGCCATGAGCACATCGCTATCTTCACAAAAAGAGTTGCCGAAATTTACGATTAAGCCAGAACGTGCTGAATTCATCCAAGAGAGCGGAGAGGTCAATCTTGATGCCTATGCAAAAATGTTTGTATTCACTTTTTCGCTGGGGTCTATTAACTCTTTGATGATGTTGGCGATTGATTCAACAATCAATGATGCCTTGAGCGGAGAAAAACCCTCACCTGCGAAACCGAGTGTCAGCGGAAATATTTTTGACGCTCCCTCTTCTGAACCGACGGTAAAACTTGAAGACGGAGAGATGAAAAATATCGGTTTGATCATGGGGGTCAAACTTCCTGTTCGCGTCCGAATCGGAAAGAAGAAAATGCTTCTCAAAGATGTTCTCAGTATGGATATCGGTTCAGTTATTGAGCTAAATCAGCTCGCCAACGATCCGCTCGATATCTTAGTGGATGATCATGTCATTGCACAAGGTGAAGTCGTTATCGTGGATGGAAACTTTGGTGTCCAAATCACCTCTATCGGAACCAAACGCGATCGATTGAATAAACTCAAAGGTTAGTTAATGCCTCCGCATCATAAAAAGAAAGAAAAAGAGTACCCAAGCAGCCGTTACGTTAAAGACATAAAATCGGCTGATGTTTGGAGTGTCTTTAAGATTATTGCCGACTTTGTACAGGGCTTTGATGAATTAGGGGATTTGGGACCCTCCGTAACTATTTTCGGCAGCGCTCGTGTTGATGAAAATCATCCCTATTACTTGCAAGCGATGGAACTCTCTAGTATGCTGGGTGCCCGTGGTTACAACGTTATTACCGGCGGCGGGCCGGGTGTTATGGAAGCGGCCAATCGCGGTGCGTATGAGCATGAAGATGTCGAATCGATCGGTTTGAACATTGAACTGGCATCAGAACAACAGCCGAATCCTTATATCACCAAAGGGAGAAGCTTCGACTATTTTTTCTCCCGTAAAGTGATGTTGGTCAAATACTCGATGGCGTATGTCATTTTTCCGGGGGGATTCGGAACTCTTGATGAGATGTTTGAAGCTCTAACTCTGATCCAGACCCGTAAAGTATGGGGTGTTCGACTGTTTATCATCGGGACGGAGTTTTATACGCCGCTGGTCCAGTTCATCCGAGACAAAATGCTGGCTGAGGGGATGATCGACGAAGCGGATTTGAAATTGATGATATTGACCGATGATCTCTCCTTTGTTGTTAAAGAGATTGAAAAATCGTTGATTGCACAGATGGTAACATTAGAAAAAGAGGGATTGGATGACACAAAATATTATCAAGTTCTCTCTTCGTATATGGCAGATAGAGATAAAGTTGATGAGAGCAGTATCTAATGGCTAAAAAAGTATTGATCGGTATGAGCGGCGGAGTTGATTCAACTGTTTCAACGCTACTGCTTAAGGAAGAAGGGTATGAAGTGGAGGGCGTTTACATGAAACTCCATTCCAAACCGGGCTACCATGAGATTCATCAGGCCCGTGCACAGAAAGCGGCGGACTTTGCAGGGGTAAAACTTCATATACTTGATCTTCAAGAACAATTTAATGAGAAAGTTTTTCTTCCGTTTATCGAAACGTATCGTGAGGGAAAAACTCCGAACCCCTGTGCGCTGTGCAACCGTAATATCAAATTCGGAGCAATGGTCGCTTATGCGGACAGCATCGGTGCCGACTACATTGCCACGGGTCACTATATCCGTCATGACGGACAATATCTCCTTCAAGCACAGGATGATACAAAAGATCAAAGCTATTTTCTTTTTTACATTGATCCGGCATTGGTATCGCGACTTCTGTTTCCGTTGGGCGAGCGTCATAAAAGTGATATCAAAGCGTATGCTGCGGGTATCGAGGGATTGGAATCGTTTGCATCGCAAAGCGAATCGAGCGAAATATGTTTTGTCGAGACAACCTATATGGATGTCCTCAAACCGTATGTTCCGGTAGACCAAGAGGGTGATGTGTTGAATCTTGAGGGGAAAGTGGTCGGGAAACACAAAGGGTACATGCACTACACGATCGGCAAGCGTAAAGGGTTCAATGTTCACGGTGCACACGATCCCCATTTTGTCGTTGCGATCAAACCTGATACCAACCAAATCGTTGTTGGAACACGCGAAGATTTAGAGTGCAGACGCGTCGAACTGGAGAGGGTCAATATGTTTGATAGCGCTCGTGAGTTTGAATGTGATGTCAAACTTCGCTACCGAACTACGGCGGTACGATGCTCCGTGAAAATCGACGGCGATCATGCGGTTGTCGAACTACATGAACCGGTCTTGGGTGTAGCCTCAGGTCAAGCGGGTGTATTTTACGACGGAGAAAAATTACTCGGCGGTGGGTGGATTATTTGATAACGCCGAAGCAAAAAATTGTAGCGGCTGGGATTATCGGTAATGTTATCGAGTATTATGATTTTGCACTCATCGGTTTTTTAGCGGTGATGATGGGGAATCTGTTTTTCCCATCACACGATCCTTTTCTCTCATTATTAGGCTCTTTCGGAGCTTTTGCCGCAGGGATGATTATGCGTCCCGTAGGGGCACTTGTTTTCGGTCATATCGGCGATCGGATCGGTCGGCGTTTTGCGTTGATGAGTTCGCTTGCGCTTATGGCACTTCCCACATTTTTGATCGGTTTTTTGCCTACTTATGCACAAATCGGAATATTGGCTCCGATTCTCCTTGTCGCTCTTCGGATGATTCAGGGGCTCTCTGTCGGGGGTGAATACGCCAGCTCTATTGTCTATCTGGTTGAGCAATCCTCCCCTAATCGCCAAAATCTTTACGGCTCTTTTGTCTCTGTCGGGGCAAAGATCGGGATGGCTCTAGGCTCAGGATTGTGCGGCGCGTTGCTATGGTATTTAGGTGAAGATGCAATGGGGGAGTGGGGATGGAGAATCCCGTTTTGGGTTAGTATCATAATTGCGGCGGCAGGATTGTATCTGCGCCGTAATCTAACCGATGAGTATCAGCCGAGTGAAGATAAAACCGTCCCTATTGTGGCAATTTTACGTCATCATCGCGCTGAATTTTGGCGATTTTTGAGCGTTGCATCGGCAATTTGGATTTTTTACTATACCGTATTTGTATATCTTCCTATCTGGCTTCAGGGAAGTGCGGGACTCAGTAAGGCAGAAGCGGGGCAGATCAATACCCTGTCCATTATCGTCGGGGTCATTTTTATCCCCTTGATGGCAATGGTTGCCGATAAAGTAGGTTCATTTCGGGTGATGCGGATCGCGGCGTTAGGACTTGCGATAGGGATTTATCCGCTGATGGTAGGGATGAGCATCGGCGGGTACTGGGCATCGTTAGCGGGGACGATCGTTATGGTCATCTTCTTGTGTGCATTTCAAGCACCGATTTTTGCTTCCACCGTCATGGCGTTAAAGTACCATGGGTATCGTGCATCGTTTACGGCGGTTATTTTGGGAAGTGCGGCAGGGATTGTCGGGGGATTAACCCCCGTTTTGATGACTTCGCTGGAGAAACTGAGCGGCGATCCGTACGCTCCGGCGTCTCTTATCGCCGCAACATCACTGATCGGGTGGATTGTCCTTAGACGTGTACCGGCTTAAAGAGTGATTTCATTAGAGGAAATTGCATAATTTTCTCAGGGTTAGTCTCTCCGTTGATGTTAACGATTTTAAGACGACCGTAGCCGTTGTTGAAGTCATTAGCAAGATCGTAAACGACTCCGACGATAGTAAGCTTTCCGCTTTCTACATCTGCTTTAAACTCTTTTTGTGCGTAATAGGCTTGCTGATGAACGTTGCTAATAACCGCTGAGAGCCATTTGGCCTCTTCCGTACCGCTCAGGGACGTTTTACGTACTGCTAATGAGAGGGAATCGAGTTCTTGGATGATATGCGGCCCCTCGGCAGAGTAATCACTGAGAGCCGCTTTGATGGCACCGCATCGTGAGTGGCCGACGATAATTAACAAGGGCGTATTAAGATGGCGGATTCCGTATTCGACACTCCCCATGTTGGAGCTGAATTGGTTACCGATATTACGGATAATAAAGAGATCATTTTCGGCTGTTTTATCGAGTGCATCGCTTTGGAAACGGGAATCCGAACATCCGATGATAGTTGCACGGGGGTGTTGGGAATTTTTGAGTTTTTCGAAAAAAGCGGAACCTTGGTGGTTGACGTAATAATCGTTTTGAGAGATTACTTCGGCAAACATTTTATTCGCCATTTCCTGTAATTCTTGGGTGTTTGGAGCGCTATGGTGAGAAGCCGATGCGCCATGCTCGGTTGATGAAGCTAATGCCAGCGAGCCGGTAGTGAGGGCAAAAAATTTGAGAAACGTCCGTTTGTTCATTTGGTTTATCCTTTGTACTAAGTAGGATAGTGTACCATAAAATTAAAACGTCAGTGAACCATTTCCCTCTCCCGTTTCTTCACTCACTTGCGGAGTTTCCGTCTCGACTAACGGGGTCTCTTCCGGAGCGGTTTCGCTAAATAAACCGCTGATGCTTTCGTTACTCTCTTGGGTCATACTCTCTTCGGCCTTCGGAGGAGTCATCACCTCTTTAAACTCGGGGATAACGACTCCTCTGCGTTGCATAATTTTATAGATAATACGGGAACGGTTTTTGACGTATCTTTGATCTCCGATCGGGCTGTATTTGATCGGATTCGGGAGAACGGATGCCAAGCGAGAAGCCTCACGAGCAGTGAGCTTTTTAGCACTTTTTCCATAGTAATGACGTGCCGCCGCTTCGATTCCGAAAATTCCGTCTCCCCATTCGGCAACATTGAGATAAATTTCCAAAATACGGCGTTTGGAGAGGGTGTTTTCGATACGCCACGTGATAATTGCCTCTTTGATTTTACGAACAGGATTTTTGCTCGGAGAGAGATAGAGATTTTTAGAGAGCTGTTGACTAATAGTGCTTCCACCCGCCACAACCCCTTTTTTTAGACTTCGCTCGATAGCATTTTCCATCCCCTTAACATCGAATCCGTCGTGATTCCAAAATCCGTCATCTTCGGCGATTAAAACGGCTTTGATAATGTTGGGAGAGATTTTATTCATACTGACCCATTGGTGCTGAATCTCTTTATCACGATTTTGCTCCGCCCACTCCTCCTGGCGATACTCCATAAATGCCGTAGGGACAGGGTTAATCTCTTTTAAATCGGAAATAGTGGGGTAGAGGAAGAAACGGCCGATATCGATAACTCCTCCGAGGATGAGAAGCAAAAAAACGAGTTTAAAAGTGCGCATTGTTAATCCATATTGAGTGTAGGCAGATGCCATTGTTTAGTGTAAGCGAGAAGCCGTAAAAAGATTGCAAATCCCGCAACCGCTGCAACCCCCCATGTGTTAATTAGATCCATTTGGGCTAAAAGAAGGAGTAAAACAGAGACGATGATCGCGATGGAGCCGTAAAAATCACTGATTAAGACAGAGGGGACTTGGTTGATCATTGTATCGCGTAATACCCCTCCCCCGACAGCCGTGAGAAAGCTGAGTATCATAACGCCGAAAAAATTAAACTCAACTTCGATTGCGAGTAATGCTCCCGTAATACTAAAAGCGACCAAGCCGATGGTATCGGAGATGACAAAAAGCCACTGACGCTCAATTTGCTCACGCCGATAGAGACGAAAAATAAAGGCTAGTAGAATGGTGCTCATTACCGTGATTGCGGGATAGTATTCGTTGAAGGCAAACGGAGTACGCCCTAAAATAACATCCCGTACTACACCGCCGCCGAGGGCAGTGAGAGAAGCAGAGATAATCAGACCGAGGAGGTCGAGTTTATTGCGTACGCCGACCAAAAACCCGCTCAATGTGAAGGCACAAATACCCAGTATATCGGCAGCAACGACAAGATCAAACATTGGGAGAACGGTAATTTTCTTTAAAACTCACATACCGTGCAGCCGATGCGTAGAGTTCGGCGACCTCTTCATCGGTAAGCTCTCGTACTACTTTCGCGGGGCTTCCCATGATGAGTGAGCGGGGAGGAAAGACTTTGTTTTTGGTTACTAACGCTCCGGCTCCGACAATCGACTCTTTTCCGATCACCGCACCATCGAGGATAGTTGCAGACATCCCGATCAGACAGGCATCTTCTATCGTGCAACCGTGGAGCATAACGCGATGTCCTACCGTAACATCATTGCCAATAATCGTCGGGTAGCCATCCGACATATCATCGCGTTTGTGGTGGGTAACGTGAACCATACTTAAATCTTGAATATTGCTTCGATCACCGATAGTGATAAAGTGGACGTCACCGCGTACGACACATCCGAACCAGATACTGACATCCTCTCCCATCGATACCCGCCCGATGACATCGGCAGAGTCCGCTATCCAAACGCGCTCTTTCATCTCAGGGGTGTAGTGCAGATAATTTCCGATCATCAAATATCCTTATCAGCTCTCTTTAAAGAGTCGTGCCGTGAGTTGCTGCACGTAATTGGGAGCATGTTTTTTGACCGAATTATACACTTTGTTGGTATGGGTTTCAACGATCTTGTGGCTGTCGATCAGATTGCCGGCTTCATGGGTTACTTTGACATAACTGCCATCATTTTGCAACTCGTAGGCCAATACGTTATCGGAACTTTGGAGCTGCAGTATTTGAAGCAGTTTATTCGTACTCTCTTCACCGCTAATCGGTGTGAGCAACTCAATACGGCGCAGCAAATTTCTCGGCATCCAGTCGGCACTGGAGATATAGGTCTGCGGAGTGGAGTGTTTAAAAAAGAAAATACGTGCATGTTCGAGATATTTTCCGATGATGGAGATGACACGGATATTGTCACTCATACCCGGTATCCCAGGGCGTAAGCAGCAGACACCGCGAATAATGAGCTGGATTTTTACCCCTGACTGAGAGGCTTTATAGAGTGCTTTGATGATATCTTCATCGACCAGTGCATTCATTTTTGCGATGATGACCCCTTCCTCTCCCATACGGGTCTCGTTGTGGATCAGCGAGAGAATTTTTGGCTTGATCTGAGTCGGTGCCATATAGAGTTCGTTAAGCTTCCCTTTTTTACTGAATCCGGTTAAAAAGTGAAAGAATCGAGTGAGATCATAGGTGATCGCATCATTGCTGGTCATATAGCTGATGTCCGTATAGACGGTTGCGGTAGAGGGGTTGTAGTTACCTGTCCCTAAATGGGCGTACTGTTTGACCTTTCCATCCACACGGCGTGTGATGAGAGCCGCTTTGGCGTGAACTTTGAATCCGGTAATACCGTAGATAACGTGCGCTCCTGCACTCTCTAGTGCTTTTGCCCATTGGAGATTGTTCTCTTCATCAAAGCGAGCGCGCAGTTCCACCATAACGGTGACTTGTTTGCCCGATTCGGCAGCTGCGATCAAGGACTGGACAATGACCGATTTGGAACCGGATCGGTACAGTGTCATACGGATAGAGACGACATCGGGATCTTTTGCCGCTGTTTGTATGAGTCGTACCACCGGCTCAAAACTCTCAAACGGGTGGAAAAGAACGAGATCTTCTTTATCAAGAATGGTATAGAGACTCTCATCCGAATCGAGAGGGGGGAGATTGCGCGGCTTAAAGCTCGGAGTTGTGAGATGGGCAAAATCTTTGTTTCCGACCACTTGCCAGAGGGCACCGAGATTAAGATAGGTTTGGAAACGGTAAATATCGTCTTTAAAAACATTCGCATGGCGGTTAAAGAAGTTGAGGAGATCATCATCGGCATGATTACTGAGTTCAAGCCGTACAATCTCCCCTTTTTTACGAAGTTTTAACCCCTCTTCGAGGATCTCCATAAAATCATCCGCTTCCTCTTCTTCGATCGCGATATCGGCATTTCGGGTGACTCGGAAAGCAGAGAATTTAATCAGTTCGTATCCGGGGAAAAGGTCTTGGATATGTTCAGAAACAATACTCCCGATCGGGACATAGATACGGTTGTCGATGTCGACAAATCGAGGGAGAACACGCGGAATTCGGATGAGACCGTAGCGCTCAACACTCGGCTCATCTTTATCACGCAGTTTGATGATTTGGCCAAAACCGAGATTGTTGAGGTGCGGGAAAGGGTGGGTGGCATCGATCGCGATAGGGACGATAACCGGATAGATATTCTCTTTGAAATAGGCATCAAGGTAGTGACGTTGTTGCGCTGTCAGCTCTTTATAGGATTTAAAAAATATCCCCTCTTTTTCAAGACGTTGCATAATACCGAGTAAGCACTCTTCGACAACCCGTTGTTCGTTATGCAGATACGTACGAATTTCACGAAGTTGGTGGAGGGGTGTAAAGCGATCTGCCCCCGAAACATTGACCCCTGCGCTGAAGAGTTTTTTTAATCCCGCCACGCGGATCATATAAAATTCATCCAGATTGGTTCCGTAAATGGCCAAAAATTTTAGACGTTCAAGAAGTGGTAAGGACTCATCCTGTGCCTGTTGTAAAACACGGGTGTTGAATTGGAGCCATGAAAGCTCGCGGTTGATATAAAGTGCTGGATCTTTGTAGTTATTAGGCATAGTTTCTACCGATTTTGGTTTTAAGTTAACGTGATTATATTATACTTAGGTTTCAAAAGGAACACTAATGAGCACTTTTCAGATTTTAATGTTTGCCGCAACGCTTTTTTTCGCCTATCAAATCTATCGTCATGTCCAAACGCTAGAGGATTCCAAAGCCCCGGAGAGTGAACTGAGTGCGACGGAGCCTTCTGCTTTAAATTTGGTTGAGGAAGCCGACAACGCGTATGAAAAAGGGGAGGTTGATAGCGCCAGAGGATTTCTTGAAGAGGCGTTAGCTCTCGATCCTGCAAATCCCGAAATTTTAAATAAACTGGCATTTATCACTGCAAAAACGGGTGATCGGCTTAAAGCGATAGAGCTGTATGAGCAATCGTTGGAACTGGATGAGAACGATGATCTTACCCATAACGCTATCGCTTCGCTGTACCGCGCCGAAAATGCGTATGAACATTCCCAAGATCATTACCTCAAAGCGATAGAGATTGATGCCTCGTACGCGCAGACCTATTATAACTATGCCAATCTTCTCGTGGATATGGGAGAGATTGAAGAAGCGCGGAATATGTACAAGCGTGCGTTAGACCTACAGAGCGACTTCCCGCAGGCACGTGAAGCACTCTTGTCGTTGGGGAGCTATCAATGATTGATGATCAAGCACGCCTCGCCGTTTTAATCGATGCAGACAACTCTCAGCCCTCTATCATCGCAGGACTTATGGATGAGATCGCCTCCCACGGTATCGCCAGTGTAAAGCGGATTTACGGGGATTGGACCGATACGAAACTTAAAGGGTGGAAAAACGTCCTTTTAGAACACGGTCTCCATCCGATGCAGCAGTTTGCCTACACGACGGGGAAAAATGCGACCGACAGCGCGATGATTATCGATGCGATGGATCTGCTCTATACGAAAAACTTCGACGGATTTTGTATTGTCTCCAGCGACAGCGATTTTACCCGACTTGCCAGCCGTATCCGTGAATCGGGGATAAAAGTATACGGGTTTGGGGAGCAAAAAACGCCTAAAGCGTTTATCGGGGTGTGCGATAAATTCATTTTTACCGAAAACCTTCGCCGCGATGCTAATCATAAAGAACCTACCGCTACGAAAATCAAACCGGATAATAAAGCTCTGTTGGCCTTGGTACGCAATGCGGTCGAGGACACGACCAACGAAGCGGGATGGTCGTATTTGGGCTCTATCGGGCAAAATCTGATCAACAAATCTCCCGAATTCGATCCGCGCAGTTACGGGCATAAAAAACTTCTAGATTTGATTGAGTCCTTAGGAGAGTTTGAGTTCAAATTTTCCGATCCCCTTTCAGGCTCACAGGCAGTTCATGTTCGACTCAAGCGGCATAAAAGGAGTTATGAAAAATGACGGTACGAGAGATTTATACCTATCTTGATGAACTCTCCCCTTTCGTAATACAAGAGGGATGGGATAACTCGGGACTTTTGGTCGGCGATTTCGCCCAAGAGATTACCCATGTGGTACTCAGCATCGACATAGATGAAGAGTTGATCGAATCTATACCTGAAAATGCCCTTTTGATTACCCACCATCCGATCATTTTCGGCGGACTCAAACAGCTCCAATTCAACCAATATCCCGCAAAAATTCTGGCACCGATGATTCGGAAAAATATTACGAATATTGCGATGCACACCAACTTCGACCAAACCCATCTTAACGACTACGTTGCGACAGAGATTTTGGGATACCCCATCATTGCCAAAGAGGGATTTGTAGCCTACCTAGGGGTTGATGAAACGTATGAAACGTTTGCCGCCAAGATTAAAACGGCATTTGGATTGCCTCATACGCGCGGGGTGAAATGCCACGATCATATCCGAACCTGCGCTTTAGTGACCGGATCGGGTGCCTCGTTGATGCGAAATATAGAAGCGGAGTGTTTTTTGACGGGGGATATCAAATATCACGATGCAATGGAGGCCAAGGCACTCGGTTTATCGATGATTGACATCGGACACTATGAAAGCGAACGCTATTTTGGCGAGGTTCTAGGGGGGTATTTGGAAAAATTAGGATTGAGTGTTATAATTTCACCATCTAAGAACCCCTTCACCTATCTTTGAGCTAAAATTAGGTAATCGTGTAACTCCAAAAGGAACCGTATGAACAAACACCTTGAACAATTAATCGAGCTCTCTCATGTTGACAAAGAGATCGATGCGTTTGAACCGCAAATCGAAGAAGCAAACCTTCAATATGACGCTCTTCTAGCAACTAAAAACAGTATCATCAATGAAATCAATGCTCTGAAGCAAGAGATTAAAGACGAGCAGCTCAAAAAGCACAAAAATGAGCTTCATTTAGCTGAACTCTCTGCGAAACTCGAAGAGAACAGCCGCAAAAGCGGTGAAGTTAAAACAGAACGTGAAATGAAATCACTTCAACTTGAAGAAGAGATTGCAAAAGAGCAAGTAAGCTTTGCGAACGAAGAGATTGAACGTTTGGAAAAACTGATCGATCACAAGCAAGGTAAAATTGACGAACTTGAAACAAAAGCCGCTGATATCGAAGGGACTCTTTCAACCGTTAAAGCCGATGTTGATGTCAAATTGGCACGTATCGATGAAGAGCGTAAAGAGGTATTCGGACGTAAAGAGACATTGGTCGGTGCGATGAACCAAAAAGGGTTATCGTTTTACCAAAAAATCCGTCGTTGGGCAAAAAATACAACGGCTGTTGCGGTACGTAACCAAGCGTGCATGGGTTGTTATATGGCCATCAGCGATAAAGTGTACTCTGACGTTATCAAAGGTGAAGAGATCACAATGTGCCCACACTGCGGCCGTATCTTATTTTTAGAACCGACTTCTGACGCTATCGGTGCGTAACGTAGCGTTCGACCTTTTTTATACTTTGGTTGCGGCGTTATTTTACGTCGTAACGCTTCCCCTTTTAATCCTCTTTTCGTTCAAGAAAAAATATCGCGATTCGATTCCGGCACGATTTTTTGGCATCAAGAATCCTCCGTTTCAACCTCATGATATTTGGTTTCATGTTTGCTCGTTGGGAGAAGCGAAAGCGATCGCACCGCTTCTGGAAAAGTTAGAGAATAAAAGGGTTGCTATCAGCGTCATTACCCATACGGGATATGAAGCGGCATCCAAATACGTCGCACAGGTACGCTATCTTCCTTATGAGCTATGGCTATGGTTTTGGATTGAACGTCCTAAAACGGTAGTGGTACTTGAAGCGGAGTTTTGGTATCTGCTGTTTCGTTTAGCGCGAACCAGAGGCGCGCGGGTTATCGCCCTCAATGCCCGTATCAGCGATCGGAGTTTTCCGAAATATTACCGGATGCGGTGGTTTTATCGGATTTTGCTTTCGCAATGTGACCGCATTTTTTGCCAAAGCAATGAAGATATGGTTCGCTTTATCGCATTAGGTGCCCGTAATGTTGAAGTGGTCGGGAATATCAAACTTGCCCAAAAGATCGAGGCAAGCAAGCACTATTCTAAACCCGAGGGGACGATCATCGTCGCCGCAAGTACCCACGAGGGAGAAGAAGAGGGGATTATCAGTGGATTTGTCGCCTACCGCGAGGATAACCCCTCTGCCAAACTTTTAGTCGTTCCGCGCCATCCCGAACGGTTTGCCAAAGTGGGAGAATTGATTGCAAAAACGGCTCCGATGATGAGTTTGTCACGTTGGAGCGAGTCGCAATCACTGGAGAATGATATTGTCCTTATCGATGCGATGGGAGAGTTGAACAATCTCTATGCGATCAGCGATGTGGCAGTTTTAGGGGGGGCATTTGCACCTATCGGGGGGCACAATCCGCTCGAGCCTGCGACATTCGGGTGCAAGATTATCAGCGGTGAGGAGATGTTTTTACAGCGTGAGCTGTTTAAATACGTCTCGCATGTACAGTTTACGTCATTGGAGGGCATTGCGGAAGCATTAAAAAATGCGGAAACATTGCCCCCTTCACAGATCAATGGAAGTGTTGATTTGCAAAAAGTATTAGATTATTTAACGGAGAAATAAAATGGAAAAACCAAAAGCGTATAAGCTCCTAGCGGAGCAAGAGGGAATATCCAACTCTGAGGCCAAATCACTGATCGATCGTGGTTTGGTTTATGTCGGAAACAACAAGGTGATGATCGCACGGGGTGAGATCAGTCCAAAGACGATTTTTATCGTCCAAAAAGTGGAAAAAGCACGTCCGATTTTTGAGAATGACGATTTAATCGTTATCGATAAACCGGCGTTTGTTAACTCGGATGAAATCGAGCGACAGTTCAAAGGCTCACAGCTTCTTCACCGACTTGACCGTGAAACGAGCGGCGTTTTGATGTTGGTAAAAAACGAAGAGTTTCGTCTCAAAGCGATTAGCGAGTTTAAAAAAGACAATGTTTACAAAGAGTACGTGGCATGGGTAGAGGGATTGGTCAGTGAGCCGTTTGTTATCGATCAGCCGCTCATTACCGAGAAAAAAGGGAACAAAGCCTATACCAAAGTGGCTAAAAAGGGCAAACCTGCGATTACCGAAGTGACTCCGATCGAAGTTTCGGGGAAAAAGACCAAAGTACAGCTCATTATCCACCACGGACGTACACACCAAATTCGTGCTCACCTAAAATACGCCCAGCATCCGATTATCGGGGATGAGAGCTACGGCGGACGACAGTCGAAGCGGGTAATGCTTCACGCTAAAAAAGTGACATTGCTGGGACAGACATTTGAAGCCCCTGAGCCGAAAGTATTTGGACATTTCGGTAGTTGATCAAAGATACAAAGTGTCATTAAAGTAAAAATTTAGTATAATTCGGAAATTTTTATACCCTGTAGAGCTATTATTTAGGAGTTGAAGTGTTTGATACACTAACCGAATCGTTTACATCAGCCATACGCAAAATCCGTTTTCACGACGATGAAAAGGCGTTAACCAAGGCACTCGGCGAGCTAAAAAAAGCGTTGCTCAAAGCCGATGTAAATCATAAAGTCGTCAAAGACCTTATCGATTCGGTCGAACTCCAAACTAAACAAAGCGGTATCGGGAAAGACCAATTCCTCGATGCGCTTCGCAAATCATTGTATGCCCTTTTGGATGTCAAAGGTAAATCAGGATTTGTCTACGCTCCGGTATCTCCAACCGTTATTTTGATGACGGGTCTGCAAGGTTCGGGTAAAACAACAACGACGGGTAAGCTTGCCAACTGGCTTAAAACACGTCAGAAGAAACGGGTATTGGTTGTAGCGGCAGACTTACAGCGTCTTGCGGCGGTTGAGCAACTTCGTCAAGTGTGTGCTTCTATCGAAGTAGAACTTTACGCGGATGATGCAAGTAAAAATCCTGTTGATGTGGTCAAAGCGGCACTTGAGCACGCGAAAAAAGCACTGGTGGATGTCGTATTGATCGATACGGCCGGACGTTTGGCGATTGATGATGAGTTGATGGGCGAATTGGCGGAAGTGAAAGCCGTTGCCAATCCGCATGAAATCTTCTACGTTGCCGACTCACTATCGGGTCAAGACGCGGTTCGCACCGCAGGTACATTTAACGAGAAAATCGGTATTGACGGGGTCATCCTCACTAAATACGACGGTGATTCCAAAGGGGGCGTTGCATTAGGTATCGCTTCCCAGATCCAAGTACCACTTCGCTTTATCGGAGCGGGTGAAAAAATGGAAGATCTCGAAATCTTCCTTCCTGATCGTATCGTCAACCGTCTTATGGGATTGGGTGACATCGAAGGTCTTGCTGAGCGGACTGCATCGGTTATTGATGAAAAAAGAGCGAAAGCCCTTACTAAAAAGATCAAAAAAGGGGAGTTCAACTTTAACGACTTCCTAGAACAGATGGAGAGCCTCAAAAAAATGGGGAGCATGAAATCCATTATGGGTATGATCCCCGGTATGGGCGGAATGGCCTCTGCGCTTAAAGATTTCGATTTGGAAAACTCTAGCCAGCTCAAACAGATCAAAGCCCTCGTTTCATCGATGACGGTGAAAGAGCGAGAAGATCCTGAGCTCTTAAATAACAGCCGCAAGGCTCGTTTGGCAAAAGGGTGCGGACTTGATATTATCGAAGTGAACCGTATTTTAAAACAATTTAAAAATGCCTCTAAAATGGCAAAACGGTTCTCGGGTAAATCAGGGATGAAAGACCTTCAGAGTATGATGGGTCAAATGCAAGGTGCACGTTTACCGCGTTAACTTTGCCAGCACAAATGCTAAATACTGCACTCGTTATGAGTTTAGTCTTTAGCATTTGAAGAAGCTTAGAGGTTTTTCTTTTACTTTTGTGGGTAAAACACTCTTCTAAACTTCTTGGTGCAAAACAACATTTAAAGGACACACAATGGCAACAGTCATCCGTTTAACCCGTATGGGTCGTAAAAAACAACCTTTCTACCGTATCGCGGTAACCGATAGTCGCAAACGTCGCGACGGCGGTTGGATCGAATTGATCGGGTACTATAACCCAATGACAGACCCTATCACTACCAAAGTAGATGAAGAGCGTCTAAACTACTGGTTGAGCGTTGGTGCTCAAATGTCAGACCGCGTTAAAAAAATTACCGGTAAATAATGATGGTTGCGGACTTCGTCGCAGGTTTTGCTAAGTTAATAGCGTCTTATCCCGAAGAGATTCGGGTAGAGTCTAATGAAGGCGACGAAGTGACCGAAATCGTTTTGTACGCTAATCAAGCGGATGTAGGCAAGCTAATCGGAAAAGAGGGCAAAATGATCGGTGCGATCAAAACTGTCATCTCCGGTTGCAAAGCCAAAGACGGAAAAAGTTACCGAATCAATGTCGAACCGCTTTCGTAATTCACCTCCGCAGGATTTACTCCATGTCGCCACTTTGGGCCGAGTTGTCGGCTTAAAAGGGGATATGAAACTTAATCTCTCCACCGATTTCCCTGAACAATTCGCTCCTAATGCCTCATTCACCCTTGAAAACGGTAAAGAGATCACTCTCGTCTCTTATAATCCTGATCGTGAACTGGTTCATCTCAAAGGGATCGATTCTCCTGAAGCAGCCAAAGCACTTACCAATGCAAAACTTTTCACCACTTTTGAAGCGACGCGTGAGCGTTGTAATCTGGGTGAGGGTGAGTTTTTCTGGTTTGATTTGCTCGGCTCCAGTGTTATGGAAGGTGAGATACTTTTGGGCAGCGTTCAAGAGATTGAACGTATCGGACCATTGGATTATCTATTGGTTGCTACAGAGGCTTCTTTGGTTTCCAAAGAGCTTCCTGCTACCTTTTTAATCCCGTATATTGATCGTTTTGTTTTAAACGCTGATGCAAAGGGTAAAGTAATCACCGTAGAGGGCGGATTGGATCTGTTAGAGGCATCCTAATGCGCTTTACGTATGTAACGATTTTTGCCAATCTGATCGAAGGATATTTTCAAGACTCTATTCTCAAACGGGGGATCGAATCGGGTAAATTTTCAGTCGATTATCTCAACCCCAGAGATTTCAGTACCTCAAAACATCATAAAGTGGACGATACCGCTGCAGGCGGCGGTGCGGGAATGTTAATGACGCCTCAACCGTTGTTTGATGCTCTTGGGTCACTGAGTGAAGATGCTCACATCATTTTTGTGGCACCGGTAGGGAAACAATTTACCCAAAACGATGCCAAGCGTCTCGCAACAAAACCCCATGTAGTTTTTGTGAGCGGACGCTATGAAGGGATCGATGAGAGGGTGGTTGAACGCTTTGGTGATGAAGTGTTCAGCATCGGCGATTACGTCCTTACCGGAGGGGAACTTCCCTCTTTGGTGATGACCGATGCCATCGTTCGAAACATTGAAGGTGTTTTGGGAAATAGTGAATCATTGGAATATGAGAGTTTCGAATCACCACTCTTAGAGGCACCTTCATTCGGAAAACCCCCTGTTTATGAGAATATGAGTGTTCCATCAGAATACTTAAAGGGAAATCACAGTAAAATTCGTGCACTAAAATCGTCTCTGTCTGAATGCAAAACAAAATACTTCAGACCGGAGCAGCTTCAAAAGCATAAAATAAGGACATCTTATGAAAAATAAGTACATTGCAAGTTTCGAGCAAGCACAAATCGCTAACAAAAACGTTCCTGAGTTCCGCGCGGGTGATACACTTCGTCTTGCTGTAACCATTACAGAGGGCGAAAAATCACGTGTTCAAAATTATGAAGGTATCTGTATCTCTATCCGTGGAGAAGGTACTGGTCGTACTATTACTGTACGTAAAATCGGTGCTAACGGTGTCGGTATCGAGCGTGTATTCCCAATCTACAGTGACAGCCTCGAGAAAATCGAAGTTCTTCGCCGTGGACGTGTACGTCGTGCGAAATTGTTCTATCTTCGTGACCTTGCCGGTAAAGCAGCACGTATTAAAGAAATTCGTCGCAAATAATCCCTCTTGCCGCTCATCAGAGCGGCAAACTCATCATTTACTTCCCAAAACCTTTTTTATCTGAACAAGCCTAAGATTATTCCCCTTTTAATGCCCGTTCCATATCCCGTTTGAGACTTTTCTCTTTCAAATCATCCCGTTTATCATAGAGCTTTTTCCCTTTAACAATAGCCACTTGCATTTTGGCGAGGTTTTTATCGTTAAAATAGATACTGAGCGGTACAAGGGTAAACCCCTCTTTCTCAACCGCTTTAAACATCTTGTCGATCTGTTTTTTGTGCAGAAGCAGTTTACGGCTTCCCCTCTCTTCGTGGGTGTAATAGTGGTGGGTGGTATCGAGTACACCGATATGGACACCGAATACAAACGCTTCACCCCGAACGATTTTGATGAATCCGTCTTTGAGGTTGACCCGTCCGGCACGGAGGGCTTTGACTTCAGACCCTTTGAGGACGAGACCCGCTTCGAATTTCTCTTCGATGTAGTAGTCAAAAAAAGCTTTTTTATTGGTGGCTATATTTTCGCCCATAGTTATTGTTCCTTGATCCTAAAAAAACTGCTTCCACTTCCTGAGAAAAACCATCCCTCTTTTTCTTGCAGCTGGGGATAACATCCTAACGCGGCACTGTACAGATCGTTTGCCTCTTTTGAGTTAACGGTGGCCAATATCTCAAGTGAGGGGGTCGCTTCGAGTCGTGAAACCTCTTCGGCTGTGATGGGGGCATAACGGTGTTCACGATAATAGCGGTAAACGGCTGGGGTGCTGATTTGAAGTTTAGGGGTAGTTACTTCAAAATCAATCAACGGTTCATTGTAGGGTTCGACAATCTCGCCGATGCCGCTGACGTTGGCACTTTCATATCCGTAGACGAAGAAAGGGACATCTGCACCGACGGATGAGCCGATCCTTGCTAGCTCTTCGACACTTAGCCCTAATTCTAGCTCTTCATTGCACATCGCTAAAAAGGTTGCGGCATCGGAACTGCCGCCTCCGAGTCCTGCAAACGATGGGATCTGTTTATCAACACAAATCGCATGATGTTCCATCCATTGTGAGAGGGTATCGGAGTGGGTAGCGGCGAGGAGATATTTGTACGCCTTGTAAATGGTGTTGGAGTGGACTTCGCAGTCGAAATTTCCCCGTATTTCGAATTCTGGGGTCGATTTAGACTCAAACCAAAGGGTATCAAAAAGGGTGTTAACGCGCATAAAGCGAGAGGTTAGAGTATGGTATTCTCCCCGTATCCCGGTGATTTTGAGAAAAATATTGACTTTGGCGTAGGCACGATATCGGATCATAATTTTAATTTTTGTGCAAGTTGTTGGAGAAGTGACGTGTCATGACCCAGCGATGCTTCTTTGTTTGAATCTTCGACGGCTCGAACCAATTCACTTCGCAAGACCCGAATGTTGTGAGGTGCATCAATACCGAGTTTAACCACCCCTTTTTCGATGGAGACCACTTTGACAGTGATCGTATCGGCGATAATGATTGATTCTTCGGCTCTTCTGGAGAGAATCAGCATGCTTCAACCTTATTGAGAATATAACGGACACCCTCAGGGGCAATCTCCAGAATCGAGATCGTATCTCCGTTGTCGATCCAGTAGATTCCATCCTCTTGAAGATCGAAATCTTCGCGCACCAGAGGTTGTCCTAATAGGATCGTTTGTATTGTGCCATTATAGCGGTTTTTAGGGAGGGAGAGAGAGTTTTTAATGTCAAGTTCTCTTTCGTTTTCATACACAAACTGCCCCTCATTAAGTCTCTCAAGTGCGCTAAGTGCGCCACTGACACCCAGCCCAGCCGCAATCATCTCCCCCAGAGAGCGGATATATGTACCCTCGGATACGGTTGCTTCAAAGGTGAGAAAGGGATGGCAGTAGTGGCAAAGAGTGAGATCATAAATGGTGGAGGTGATTGCTCGTAAATCGACCTCTTTCCCCTCACGAGCAAATTCATACGCCCTGCGCCCCTCTATCCGTTTTGCACTGTATTTAGGAGGGAGATAGGTAAGCTCCCCTTGCAGTGAGTGGAGGATGGATTGCAGTTGCTCTAGCGTGGCAGGTTGTGTCTCCTCTATCGTTTCGATCTTCTCAATATCGAGCGTCGGAGAATAAGCACCCAGCCATAGGGTTGCACGGTATTGCTTGGGTGTTTTGTTGAGAAAACGAAACAATCGTCCATGATTTCCGAACGCAATGATTAAGACACCTTTGGCAAATGGATCGAGAGTTCCGGAATAGCCCGCTTTTTTTATCTTATAGCGGCGTTTGAGCTGACCTAAGAGTTGGTTAGAGCTAATACCGGAGGGTTTATAGGCTACGAAAAGGCGATTCATAGGCAATTAGAGCTTTTCGACGAAAGAGGCGAGAATATCCCGTTTATTGCCGCCGAAATTGATGCTGAGTTTAAATTCGCGCCCCGCTTTACTCACCCCCTCAACCCGTCCCGCTCCGAAGATTTTATGGCGAACCAAATCCCCTTTTTTATAGGAGGTATTTTTCTCCAAAATCAATGACCCTTCACATAATCCCGCTTCGTTGATAAAGCGGCTTTTTTGAAGTTCGGTACGTCGTCCTTTATAGAAACGGCTGTTGACATTTGAGAGGGTAAGGTTGCTTTTGGCGCGGGTGATAGCGACGTACCCTAGACGTCTCTCCTCTTCAAGGTCACTTCCATCACCGATAAGCGGTAAAAATCCCTCTTCCAAACCGATGACGAAGAGGTGTTCGAACTCCAACCCTTTGGAAGCGTGGATGCTCATAATGTAGATGCTCTCACCCTCTACCTGATCTTGTTCGCTCTGCAATGTAATATCATTCAAAAACTCAGCGAGCGAGCTTTCGGGATTTTGTTTGACATAATCGCGAAAGAGTCCGTAAAACTCGTCGATATTGGCGATTTTCTCCGCTTCATCGGGAAGACCTTTTAGGGTCTCTTTGATTTTGAAACGCTCTTCCAAAAGATCAATAAAACGGTAAATCGCCTCTTCCGAAACACGGCGAAGTTCGAGAATCTCCGCCACAAAATCACGCAGCTCGCCGGCACTTTTTTTTCGTACCAGCGTTTCGAGATCGCTGTCACTGAGGGTAGAGATAAATTCAAACATTGATTTGCTAGCTTCGATAGAAGAGAGTTCAATTTTATCAATCGTTGCTTTCCCCAGACCCCGTTTCGGTTTGTTAATGATCCGTTTTAGGGAGAAATTATCATGGACATTGGTGATGACCCGCAGGTAGCTGATGAGATCTTTGATCTCGGCACGATCATAGAAGCGTAAACCGCCGACGAGTTTATACGCAACACCGGCACGGTTCAGCCCCTCTTCGAGTGATCGGCTAAGGGCATTGATTCGGTACAGTACAGCGATTTCATTCGGACGAACTCCGCTAGAGATAAGCTCTTTGATAGACTTTGCAATCTTTTTGGACTCTTCACTCTCATCGTTCGAGGTGATCGTTTGAACGTCATCACCTCCCTCTTTGGTCGCGAGGAGTGTTTTCCCTAAACGGGAGCGGTTATGTTCTATCAAGGCGTTGGCGACGGTGAGAATCGGCTGAGTGGAGCGGTAGTTGTGTTCTAGTTTGACCACCATAGCATCGACGAAATCTTGATCGAATTCGAGAATATTGCGCACATGCGCGCCGCGCCACCCGTAAATACTCTGATCATCGTCTCCGACGACACAGAGGTTGTTGTGGGTAGAACAGAGTTTTTGGAGGAGTCTGAGCTGGAGCTCGTTGGTATCTTGATACTCATCGATCATAATGTATTGGTATTTTTCAGAGGTCTGAGTACATAGATCAGGATTTTCATCGAGCAGTTTAAAGGTTAGGCAGAGTAAATCGTCAAAATCGACGAGATTGTTTTTCAGAAGGTACGCTTCGTACTCTTCATAGATTTTTGCGATATGTTTGTAGTTGGTGAGTTCGGCTTGGGTATACGCTTCGGCAGGGTCAATGAGGGAATTTTTATAACGAGAGATTTCACTCGCGATCAATGCGGTAGGGAGATCGGCATTGATTTTTTTGATGATTTTCTTTTTATCATCGGTATCGATAACAACGAAATTATTGGCACGCCCCAGTAAATGGATATGAAATTTTAAAAATAACAGGCCGAATTTATGAAAGGTACACAACAGGGGGGGAAAAGAGTTCTGTGAGATCAATCCCATCGCCCGCTCGCGCATCTCTTTGGCCGCTTTGTTGGTAAACGTGAGGGTCAGGGTATTGCCAGCAGGTATCCCCACGTGATCGAGAAGATAGGCAAGACGGGTAGTGATAGTTTTGGTTTTTCCGCTTCCCGCACCTGCTAAAATGAGCAAAGGGCCATCGATCCGTTCGACTGCACTGCGCTGCGCTTCATTGAGGTTTGAGAGAATTTCATCCATACCGTTATTGCCTTGCTTGTATTAATAGTTAAATTATTATAGCCCAACTTTTCTATTATTTAAATTCCTTGAGGCTTGGAGAGACAAACGCTATAGCAAAACTCTTGCATTGGTTATAATAATGAGTTATAATACTGCTATTCATTCAGCTTATAGGAATTATTATGTTAAAAGATTTTGCCAAACTTATGACGTTTTTAACGGTGGTTCGGGAAAAAAGTTTTTCCAAAGCATCCGCAAAACTCGGGATTTCTCAGCCTGCCGTTACACAGCAGATCAAATTTATTGAGGATTATCTCGATACTCGTGTTGTTGAACGTAAAAAGAACGGTATTAAGCTTACAAAAGAGGGAGAAGATCTTTTTCGCATTGCTACTAAGTTAGAAAAAGCGATTCAATCAAGCGAGAAAGAACTTCTTAAAATTATCAGTAAAGAGTTTACGTTCATCGTCGGAGCATCATACGCAATCGGGAACTATGTTCTCCCCTCGTATATCGGGCAGCTTAAAGAGAAGATCAATAATGAAGTCCATATCCGTGTTGCATTTTCAGAAGAGATCATTGATCAGCTTTTGGATAAAAAGATCGATATCGCCCTTATCGAATCCCCGGTATTTAAAGACGGGCTGATTTACCGCGAATGGGAAGAGGACGAGTTGGTGATTTTTTCCAATCAGCCCATTCCTAAACAGCTTCGTAAAGAAGATATGTATAAATTTGACTGGATCTGTCGAGATGAAAACTCGCATACGCGTAAATTAACTTCCGAAGTGTTCGAAGAGATCGGCGTTGAGTGCTCAGGCTTCAGTGTCATCGGAGTAGTTGCGAGTTCCACGGCGATTAAAGAGACGTTGATGCGTTCCCCTAAAGATTCAGCCCGTCCGGTCGTCTCCGTTATCTCTCGTCATGTTATCAGCGATGAAGTGGAAGAGGGAAAATTGTTTGAAGCGCGGATTAAAAATTTCAAAATCAAACGTAAATTTTATATCGCTTACAGCAAAGAACGCAAACACGATGCGTTTATTGACAACGTAGTTACCTATTTATTAGGGTTGAAGTTATAAACTTCACCCTTTACTTTTTCTTCAAAAACTTCTGATTTTCGGGATTCGCGAGCAGTGCGCTCATCGAATTTTGAACCCCTTCATGCTTTTCAATATTGATAATAGGGTGTTGTTCTTGCGGCAATGCCAAGTTAACAAATGCCGGTGTATCATCGATAATAATTTGAACGATCGATAGCAGCGGAACCGAGACAAAGCTCCCTATGTTTTCGTGGCCGAAACCTGCTTCAAAAATTAAAGTATCATTATCGATTCTTGCACTCTCAAACGTATACCCCGCTAGAAAAAAGAGGGTCATCGCCCGAAATTCATCGTTAAGATGTTTTGGGAGGGGGGGATCAAAGGTAACGTGGTCGATTTTGCATAAGATGCCGAAATTCTGGTCGTTTTCGAACAGGTAAATAAGCATATCTCGAAGATGATTTTCCATCAAGCGAGAAAATGAAGAGCTTTTAATAATATCGAATAACATAACGGCAGACCTGTGTTGTATAAAATTAGATAATTATACCATTTTCGACTTCAATGAACCCTACCATCGCATTCATAAAGGCGACCTTGCTAGCTCGGCCGATATCCTCAGCGCTCAGGGGGGCGAGGGTGAGAAATTTTTCATCGAGTAAACGTTCCCGTGTTGTCCCCTCTAACAGCGGAGATTCGGGAGTGAGCCATTGTCCTTTTATGAAGAGGGCAATGTTGGCGATGGTGGTATCAGTTAGATGATTATTTTTAACAATGAGAACATCATCACAATCTTCACGCTGTTCAAATAACGCAGTAAGTTGTTCGCGCTCTGAGTATTTAAGGGGATATTCGATTGTATCGCAGATGAGAAGTTTGAGTGAAGCAATTTTTTTTGGGGTATAGGGATGATACTCAATGGTATATCCGTTTGCGTCATAGAGAAAGCGGCATCGGTATAGCTCTTGATCGGGAGGGGCTATTAGCGTTTGTAAATCATACTTTTGATGAATACCGAGCACTTGAGACGATTTTTCCAACCGTTTTTGATGATAGGGGAGGTGTAGAGCTTCTCCCCCTTCACAACGAATGGTTTCTAAAAGCATTTACGCTTCAAACAATGGGGTACTCAAATAACGTTCAGCCGTATCGCATAAAATCGTGACAATGGTTTTTCCTTTGTTCTCCGGACGTGCCGCAACAAGTGCTGCGGCGTGAACGTTGGCTCCTGCAGAGATTCCGACGAGGAGCCCTTCGGTTTTAGCGAGTGCTTTGGAAGCAGCTATGGCTTCTTCGTTACTAACGGTAATGATTTCATTGTAAAGAGTTGTATTGAGAACATCCGGGATGAATCCTGCACCGATTCCCTGTATTTTATGGGGTCCCGGTTTTCCCCCAGAGAGGACGGGAGAATCTTTGGGCTCCACAGCGATAATTTGGACATTCGGTAATACGGCTCGAAGTGCCTCTCCGGTTCCGGTAAGCGTTCCTCCCGTTCCGACGGCGGCTATGAAAATATCAACATTTCCGTCTGTGTCGCTGAGAATCTCTTGTGCCGTCGTAATGCGGTGAATAGCAGGATTGGCGGGATTGGCGAATTGTTGTAAAACAAGCGCATTGGGATTGGAAGCGACTAATGCGTTGGCTTCATCAATAGCCCCTTTCATCCCCGCTGCGGCAGGAGTGAGGACGAGGTTGGCTCCGAGGGCTTTGAGAAGATTGCGGCGTTCAATTGACATTGACTCAGGCATTGTAAGGGTAAGGTTAAGTCCCAAAGCGGCGCAGATAGAGGCAAGTGCAATACCGGTGTTGCCGCTGGTAGGTTCAATAATAAGGGTGTCGGCATTGATTTTCCCCTCTTTCATAGCACTTTGAATCATATTAAATCCGATACGGTCTTTGACAGAACTGGTCGGATTCATAAATTCGCATTTTCCCAAAATAGTCGCTCCGCTTGTGGATGAGGGGCCGTTGAGCCGTACGAGAGGAGTATTGCCGATGAGTTCAGTGATATTTGCCGCGATTTTCATAAAATGTATCCCTGTTTTTTAGCCATTATAATAGCAAATTTTTTATTATCCAATAATCATGAGTGATTCAATAAGGATAGAGAAAATAGACGTGCTTCGTTTGATGTTTTTGTAGGAGGTTAAAAAATTTTGCATAAACAGCAGATTTATCCTATAATTTCATTTTTAAATCAAGATATCGGGTATCTTAAGAGCCTAAAATACTCCAAGATGTTCAAGCGAGGAAATAAGTGAAAACTAAAAAGATCAGCAAAGTATTGATTGCAAACCGTGGTGAAATCGCACTTCGTATTATTCGTGCTTGTAAAGAGTTGGAAATTAAAAGTGTCGTTGTCTTTTCAGAAGCAGACGTTAACGGTGTTTGGGTTCGTAAAGCCGATGAGTGTTATCCGATTATGGGTGATCCTATCGCCGCATATCTTGATTATGACCGTATCATCTCATTGGCTAAAAAAGCTGATTGTGATGCAATCCATCCGGGATACGGATTTTTATCAGAAAGTGCTGAATTTGCACAAGCGTGTATCGATAACGACATTATCTTTATCGGACCGAAACCGGAGCATATCGCCCTTTTCGGAGATAAAATGGCGTCTAAAGTAGCGATGCGCGCTGTCGGTGTTCCGATGCTTCCGGGTACGGATGAGCCGATCGATAATATCGATGATGCCGAAAAAATTGCAACCGGTATCGGATTTCCAATCATTATCAAAGCGGCTTTCGGCGGCGGTGGACGCGGTATGCGTATTGTTGAGAAAGCGGCTGATTTTAAAGAGATGTACGAGTCAGCTACTAATGAAGCATTGCGTTTCTTTAGCCGTGGTGAAGTTTTCATCGAAAAATACCTCAAAAATCCGCGTCACATTGAGATCCAAATCGTTGCCGATAAATACGGTAACGTTGTCCATCTCGGAGATCGTGATTGCTCGATTCAACGTCGTCACCAAAAGGTGATCGAAATCGCTCCTTCACCGTTATTGAACGAAGAAACTCGCCGCGAGTTGTATCGTATTTCGACCAAAGCGATGTTTAAACTAGGGTATGAGAGCGTCGGTACTATCGAGTATCTGGTTGACCAAGATGACAATATCTACTTTATCGAGATGAACACTCGTGTTCAAGTTGAACATCCGGTTACCGAAGCGATTTCGGGGATCGATTTGATTCAACGTATGATTCAAATTGCCGAAGGCGACCCGCTTAAATTTTTGCAAGAAGAGATTAAATTCCGCGGATACGCTATTGAATTCCGTATCAATGCGGAGAATCCGAAATTAGGATTTGTCCCATCACCGGGTCTAATAACCAACTATCTTGCACCGGGTGGTCCTGGGGTTCGTTTGGACTCTATGGCGTATACTAACTATCAAATTCCCTCAAATTACGATTCAATGATCGGAAAACTGATCGTTACGGCTTTGACATGGGAAGATGCGGTGCGTAAAGCACGTCGTGCTTTGGATGAATTTCTTATCGAGGGTGTTCCGACGAATATCCCTCTTCACCGTCAAATTGTCCGTGATGAGCACTTTATCAAAGGGGAACTCGATACAGGGTATCTTGATACCAAATTGCAACACTTTAATCTCGATGCGATCCACAACATGGATGACGAAGAGGCTAAAATGAAACACATTGCCGCTGTTATCGAAGCAATCAACAAAAACAATCTCAACGTTCGCCACTAAATTTTTTTTTCATTCCGTAGATGACAGCTTCTGTCATTGCGGACTTGATCCGCAATCTAAATCCCATTTTTATAATTTAGCTTTGCAAGAAAAAGTGTATAATAGTTATCAATGATTGTACACGAATATGAAAAAATAAACCTTTTTATTCCAACTGAATTTCAATGCTATTTCTCTGAGAAATGGGGTGAGGTCAAAGCAACTCAATATTGCGGTGCGCTTAAAATCAGTAATCAAACTCTAACAATTCTTCCAAAAATTGACAAACATAATGATGTCGCTAATCTTCGTTATCTCACCTATATGCTCTCGTATGTTTATGATTTAAAAGTGGATGAAAGTATTTCTTCTACCGATACCGAAAAAAGTCCGATTTTAGAACTATTGATCTCGATTTTCTCACGTGAACTGATACGTGAAGTTGAAAAAGGGATGTATCGCGAGTATATCTCGGTGCAAGATAACCTTCGAGTGATGAGGGGACGTTTTATGGTTGGGATGGATGCACGGACAAATTTCGTGCGGGACAAAATTTATTGTGAATACGATGAGTTTAGTCCCGATAATCCTCTCAATGCACTTTTCGCATATACGGTCAATGTATGTCGTCGCATTACTAACAGTGCCGATAATAGACGACAGCTAGGGATGCTTAATCTGATGTTCGATGAGGTTACTCCCTATTATAATCCTCATACAACCTATCATTGGTATCGGCTTAATGAGAGGTTTCGACATCTTTATAAAATCGCTCTGCTCATCCTTCAAAATCTCAATATTCGTTTTGACAAAGCTGGAGCAAATGAGTGGGCATTTATGTTTGATATGAACGTGCTATTTGAGCAGTTTATCGGCAAAATCGTCCGAACTATTGAGCCGACAGCAATAATCCAAGCCGAAAATAATTTCGGTAATCTCAAACTCAAACCCGATATTTTGATCCCTAATTGTCTTATTGTCGATACGAAGTATAAAAAGGTCAATGGCAAAGATGAGTTGAAGCGGGATGATAAATATCAGATGTACGTGTATGGGAAAAACTATAAAATCGATCAAACGATGTTGCTCTATCCGAAGCATTTAATCGATTTATGTGATTCTAAGCCTCTTTATTTAGGGAAACAGGGAGAAAGTGTGATGCTAAAAATGCGAAGCGTAGAGTTGCAGTCTGATGCGACAAGTTATAAGAATTATATTGAAGAGATAAAAAATAAAATGAAAGAGGTTTTATAGATGGCAAGGGATACAAAGAAATTTAATTTTAATGGCAAAGAGAGACTTTCGAAACGTCAACTTGTTTATGAAGTAATTAAAAAATATATTGAAGATCATCCAAATATATCTGTTAATGAACTCAAAAATGAATTTAATTCGATGCATAGAAGTTATAAAGTTTGTTTGTTACAGAATGAATATGACAACTTTGTTAGCCGTACGCAGACAGGAGAATTTCGCTATTTTGAGGCACCTATAAAAATCTCTAATGAAAATATATTTATATGCAATCAGTGGGGTACCAATTTTCCAAATGTTTTAAAAAAAATATCTGAATTGAATTATCACATTACATCGAATTTTGTTGAAGTATCTAGTATTTCGGAAAATGATGAGGATGATGAAGTAATTGAAAATCCAAAAAATATAATTTTGTATGGTCCTCCTGGTGTCGGTAAGACCTACTCACATAAACAGCTAATTTCGATTCTTGAAAAGGGTGATAGCCTCGATACATTAATGGATCAAGATTATGAAATTGAAACTTTTGATAATGTCAAAAAAGAAGGGCGTTATCAGTTCTTGACCTTTCATCAAAGTTACAGTTATGAAGATTTTGTTGAAGGATTTAGACCGAATGAGGATGGTAAAATAGTTCGAGAAGATGGTATTTTTAAAAATATTTCTTATAAAGCTAAGAAAAACTTACTTGACTCATTCAAACCAATTCAAACGTTAGAAGAAGAAAAAACTTTTGATCAATTATTTCAAGAATTTATTGATCATGTTCAGCTTGCTATTGATGAAAAAAGCAAATATGAACTTACAGAAAATGTGTATATTTTTGAAGTTGAGGATGACGCTTTTCGCTATAAAGGTGATAATTGGTCTCGTCATGATTCAGGGATTCGTATGAGATTTGATATTTTAAAAGATATGTATATTCATAAAGTTAAATCGCGTAAAGACATCAAAAATTTAGATCATATCCAAGGGCTTGCCGATCAACACGCAACGTATTTTTGGGAATTATTAAAGAAATTTTATACGTTTGAAAAGTCTCTTAAACCAGTTGATACTAGTAGTGAAACAAATAAGTATATTGCAGAATTAAAAAACTATTATCTCATCATCGATGAAATCAATCGAGGAAATATCTCCAAAATTTTTGGTGAACTTATTACCCTTCTTGAAGAAGATAAACGTCTCGGTGAAGATAATGAACTGATGGTAACATTGCCATACTCGAAAGAGCAATTTGGTGTTCCTAAAAACCTCTATATCATCGGGACAATGAACACGGCAGACAAGTCAATTGCACTCGTCGATATTGCACTACGCCGCCGTTTTACATTTGTGAGAATGGAGCCGATAGAAGAATTTTTGCCTGAAAATGTTAAAAAGATTAATGAGATCATTAAAGAACGAAGAGGTAGTGATTATCTCATCGGGCACGCTTATTTTATGGGGAATCATGATAATGAGTTTGTGATGAAATACAAAATCCGTCCGCTTTTGGAAGAGTATTTTTACGGGGAAAATATTGACAAAATTTTTGAGGGGTTGATATAGTTATTTGAGATCCTGAATCAAGTTCAGGATGACGGAGAATCTAAGTTCAGCATGACAAGGAACCGAATGAAAAAAGGTTTTGTTTATATAATGTCTAATAAAAAAGATGGAGTTTTATATATTGGGGTTACATCAGATATCGTGAAAAGAGTCTATGAGCATAAAAATGGTTTTGTGGATGGATTTACAAAGCAATATTATTTAAAAAATTTAGTTTATTATGAAGTTTATGATGACATCGAAGAAGCGATAAAAAGAGAGAAACAGCTTAAAAATTGGCATAGAGAGTGGAAAATCGAGTTGATTAATAAACAAAATCCTGATTGGGAAGATTTGTACGAAAGTATTTTATGAGATGCTGAATCGAGTTCAGCATGACGGTTTATGTCATTCCGTGCTTGACACGGAATCTAAGATCCTGAATCAAGTTCAGGATGACGAAACACAAATTCATCATGACAAAATTAGTAGACTATTCCGCTTCCCCCGCCGTTAGCCGCATGAAACACAATGGTATTATTTTTACGAGCATAAAAACGAATAAGAAGATTTTGCACCGTCGGCTCGATCGAGGGTTTGAACCATCCGTTGTTACTTACGGCAATCATATAACGTGTATCGGGAGTATAAAGTTCTTCGCGGGTTGCTTCGTAGCAGACGGCATTGCGAAACGTTACCCCTTTAATCTCAAAATCGGTCGGTTTGTCTGCCGTTACGAAATCGGCACCTCCTCCGAAAATTTCACGATTCACCCATCCGCGTAAAAATTCAGGAAGCGGGATGTATTCTCCGAAGGGGACAAGGATCGTTTTTTTTGCAACCGTGACATTGCCTTGATCGAAAAGATAGGAGACGTTATAGTTGAGGTTATTTTCTTTATGCAATGTTCCCGTAAGTATGGCGATATGCAGGGAACGTTTTGCAAGTGCTTCGGATATCGCAGTATGCTCATTCATATAGAGAGGAAATGCCGATTCGGGGAGAACGACCAGATCATACCCTTGCGCGATCGCTTCATCAATAGCATCAAAATTTTCTTGTAGTGTTTGCTCTAAACGCTCCCCCTGCCATTTGAAATCTTGCGAAATATCGGTAGAGACCAGTTTTATTTTTACATCAGGAAGCGGCGCGGTGGGATGGGTGGTTTGAATCGCGCCGAGAAGAAGGATAAGGGGAAGAATTTTTTTCCGCCCCTCAAACCATATTGTTGAGGCGAGCGAAAAGAGGATTAGAGCAAACTGCCATTTGGTAAATCCCATGTAACTTTCAACGAAGATCAGTTCGGGTTGCATCCAGTTGAAATCCATCGGCCATATATAGGTGAGACCGAAGAGGATGATCGCGCGGATGAGGGGATGTGCGGTGAGTGCCATCGTTCCGTAATAGAGGGCATAAACGATTCCGAATCCTAATGCGACAAGCCACGTCGCCCATCCGAGGCCGTAATACTGGAAACTAAATCCGATCCAATAGCACCACAGTAACCCGATCCAAAATCCGCTGATGAGAATAGTACGTTTGGGTGCGTGCAAAAGGGCATAAAGGGCAATAAGCCCTGAAAAAGTATTCAAAGCTTTAGAGGTGAGAGCGAAATGTTCCCAATAGATAAAAGCTGAGAAAAAGAGGGCGATGAGCAAAGGGGCAACAAGGAGTTCGATAATAGGTGCAGTTCGATATTTCATAAAGTAATTATATCGTTGTTAGCCACATTTCAGTATAATGCCCCAATTTCACATCACCCAAGGATATCCATGGAAATTGTTACTCAAATTCTCCCATTTGTCTTTTTGATCGCTATTATGTATTTCGTGATCATTCGTCCCCAAAACCAACAGGCTAAAAAACATAAAGAGATGATTGAATCCCTTACAAAAGGGGATAAAGTGGTCACTAGCGGTGGTTTGATCGTTGAGATCAAAAAAGTCGAAGAGGGCTTTTTCTCTGTGAAATTCAATAATGAAACCGAAGCACGTCTTGTAAAAGACGCGGTTGCCAGAAAGTACGAGGATGAAGCTTAATTTCCGTGTCGTATTACTTATAGCTGCTGCACTTTTCGGGATTATTTTTTCGATCCCGTCTCTAACCCAAAGTCAGCAAGGTGCAAAAGTGACCCTCGGGTTAGATCTTCAAGGGGGGCTCCATCTCCTTTTAGGGGTTAAAACCGAAGAGGCTGTCAATTCACAACTCAAATCGGTCGCTTCCGGTCTAAAACATTTTTCGGAACAGAATGATATTTTAATCGACGGTCTCAGTGTTGAAGAAAACCAAGTTATTTTTTCTCTTTTGGACAGCGAAGACGGTGTAAAGATTGATGAGCATTTAAAAACCGTTCAAGGTGCTGTTGCAAAAGCGTCGGGTGAATCGTACCGTGTCTCTTTTACGCCGGAAGAGGTTGAAAAGTTAAAGGCACAGGCTGTCGATCAGGCAATCGAGACGATTCGTAACCGTCTTGATCAGTTCGGTTTGGCGGAACCTGTCGTTGCGCGACAAGGTGTCGACAAAATTTTGGTCGAACTACCGGGGATCAAAACGCCTCAAGAAGAGCAACGTGCACGTGAACTGATTTCCCGTGCCGCGAAGCTTGAACTTATGGCGGTAGATGAAGATCGCTCCATGCGTGTCAATGATATGAGTGAGGCCGAGGCTGCAAGCTTCGGAGATAAAATTCTTGAAGATGCCCTTCAGCCTAAAATGAAACATCTTGTAAATGAGATCCCGATTTTGGATGGGACGATGCTTACCGATGCACAGGTCGGGTATGATCAAAATAACCGTCCGGTGATCAATTTTTCACTCAACTCTGCCGGTGCGCAGGTTTTCGGTGATTTTACAGGAAGAAGTGTCGGAAAACGTCTCGCGATCGTTTTGGACGGGAAAGTGTATTCAGCCCCCGTGATCAATGAACGTATCGGCGGGGGAAGCGGTCAGATCAGCGGTAACTACACAATCGAAGAGGCGAACGATTTAGCGATTGCACTCCGCTCCGGTGCTTTGCTTGCCCCTATCTATATGTTGGAAAAACGCTCTGTCGGACCTAGCTTGGGTGCGGACAGCATTAAAGCGTCTTTGCTCGCATTGGTGAGCGGATTTGTATTGGTCATGATTTTTATGATGATGTACTACGGATTGGCAGGTATTATCGCCAACCTTGCAGTTTTAATCAATATCTTTATTATTTTGGCAATGATGGCACTTTTAGGTGCGACACTGACATTACCGGGTATGGCGGGTATCGTCCTTCATATCGGTCTTGCGGTTGATGCGAATATTATTATTAATGAGCGTGTCCGAGAACAATTGCGTCTGGGTCTTAGTGTTCGAAAAGCATTGGAAGAGGGGTACAGCAAGGCTATGCGTGCCATCTTGGATTCCAATATAACGCAAATTATTGCGTGTACCATTTTGTATGTCTATGGAACCGGTGCCATTAAAGGGTTTGCCGTAACCCTCAGTATGGGTATTTTAGCCTCAATGTTGACGGCGATTGTCGGAACCTACGGGATTTTCCAACTCTTTACCAATCGTATTGAAAAATCGAAAAACTACAAAATGTGGTTTGGAATGACGAGAAAGGTGAATGCATAATGGAATTGTTTAAAGAAGATAAAGTCTATAACTTCCTAGGCAAAGGGAAAATCTTTTTCGTTGCTTCGTTTGTCCTTTTCTTTTTAGCGATTGCTCTTATCGCGACAAAAGGATTTTCTTTCGGTATCGATTTTACCGGTGGAACGGTTGTTCAGGTCAAATATCAGGGTGTTGCACCTATCGATAAAGTACGTGAAGCGCTAAAAAAAGATGAGCTTTTCAAGCACGCCAGTGTGACCGAATTCGGTTCACCCGAAGAGATCATTATAAAAACGGCGGCTTCAACGGACGGATTGAGCAAAGATATCGGAGACGTTACCCGCGAAATTCTCAAAGGGACGGGTGAGTTTGAGATTCGCCGTGTCGATATGGTTGGGCCGAAAGTAGGAGATGAGCTCCGCGTTAAAGGGCTTACCGCATTTCTTTTGACGTTGGCTGCGATTATGGCGATGGTGACCTTTCGCTATGAGTGGCGTTTTGCATTAGCGGCGATTATCGCGATCGTCCACGACATCGTTATTACGTTTGGGTTTGTCTCCTATTTTGAGATTGATTTCAACATTGAGAGTGTCGCGGCACTCCTTATGATCTTGGGATATTCGATTCATGATACGATTATTGTCTATGACCGTATACGTGAGCATATTCAAGAAAGTAAGAACAGTGATTTTGTTATGATCGTGAATGAAGCGGTTTCTCGTACTCAGTCTCGAACAACATTGACCTCATTGACGGTATTTTTTGTGGTACTGACTCTCTTCTTGTTTGGGGGAGATATTATGATCGGTTTCAGTTTCCCGATGCTCGTCGGTGTTATAATCGGAACGTACAGTTCGATTTTCGTTGCTGCACAGCTTGTCGTCTGGACAGGATTCAGTGTCTCTCACTATCGTGAAAAAATGGCTGAAAAAGTAAAACTTCAGGCGGAAAAAGAGCGTCTTCGGGCGCAGTTCGAACAAGGTATAGTCTAAGGAGCAGGTTATGGATTGGGGAAAAGTCGTTTATGTTTTTTTCACGCTGATGAGTTTGACCTCGGTAGCGGGGTTTTTATACGATCATACATCGATTATGTTGTTTATTGCGGCCAGTTTGAACCTGATCTCAACCATTTTGAAATTGGGTGTTCGTAACCTTTTGGCGGCAGAGCTTCTCGCTGCTTCGTTGGTAGCGGATCTTCATTTGATTCCTGCATTTATCTACATGGAAGTGGTAGGCAATCAAACGTGGGCTATTTCATTGGCTATCGGTGCCTTGATCGCCAATCTTTTTTCAATTTTTATGGTATTCATTGAGAGTGCTAAAGCTAAAGAGAATTACGAATAAATATAGGAGTTTTTTTTGAATTATACCCCCGCATCGATTGAGGCCAAGTGGCAGAAAACTTGGAGTGCAACCAAAGCGTATGAACCCTCAAATGATTTTTCTAAACCTAAAAAATATGTATTAAGTATGTTCCCTTACCCCTCGGGGCGGATCCATATGGGGCATGTTCGTAACTACACGATCGGTGATGCATTTGCCCGTTATTATCGTCAGCAGGGGTTTAACGTTCTCCACCCGATCGGATGGGACAGTTTTGGAATGCCGGCAGAAAATGCGGCGATCAAACACGGTGTCCATCCGAAAAAATGGACGTATGAAAACATTGCTACGATGCGCGGCGAACTTGCAGGGTTAGGTCTTTCGTTTTCGGAAGATAGAGAATTTGCGACCTCGAACCCTGAATATACGGCGTTCGAACAGGGATTTATCATCGATATGTTCAACAAGGGATTGTTGTATCGTAAACAGGGATTTCTGAACTGGTGCCCGCATGACTTGACCGTTTTAGCCAATGAGCAGGTGGTTGACGGCGGATGTTGGAGATGCGGAACTGAAATCGTCCAAAAAGAGATGTATCAGTATTATCTCAAAATCAGTGACTACGCCGAAGAACTCCTAGAATCGCTTAAAACCCTCGAGGGAAAATGGCCGAAACAGGTTTTGACGATGCAGGAGAACTGGATCGGAAAATCGTACGGTTTGGAGTTTGCGTTTAAGCTTGATGATGAGAGCGAAGCGCGTCTCGGTGCCGTGTATCAAAGTTTTGATGTTTTTACGACCCGTCCCGATACGATTTACGGGGTAAGTTACGCCGCTCTTGCACCCGAGCATGAAATCGTTCGTCATATGATCTCATTCGGATTGCTCGATGCGGATACTGTCAATGCTATTAAAGCGATGCAGCGCGTGAGTGCACGTGAGCGTGCTACAAGTCCGAAAGAGGGAGTATCATTGGGGATCAATGTTATTCATCCTCTTACCGGTGCCAAAGTGCCGGTTTGGGTAGCGAATTTCGTTCTCACCGATTACGGCTCGGGTGCAGTTATGGCGGTTCCGGCTCATGATGATCGTGACTATGAATTTGCAACCAAATATGATCTTCCGATAAAAGCGGTTATCTTCCCGAGTGAGGGTGAATTGCCTGCAGGGTGTGCGTATACCGAAACGGGAATATTGCGTGAGAGTGCACAGTTTAGCGCTCTGGATAATGTCAGTGCCAAAGCGTCGATTATGGATCATTTTGAAGCCGAAAAGCTCGGTAAAAAAGTAGTTAATTTCCGTCTCAAAGATTGGGGGATCAGCCGTCAGCGCTACTGGGGTGCTCCGATCCCGTTGATCCACTGTGACACGTGCGGAATCGTCCCCGAAGATAAAGCCAATCTTCCGGTAGCACTCCCTGAAGATGTCGTCATTAACGGAGAGGGAAATCCGCTCGAACATCATGAGACATGGAAACACTGCGCATGCCCGAAATGCGGCAAAGCGGCGATTCGTGAGACCGATACGATGGATACCTTTATCCAGTCGTCATGGTATTTCCTCCGCTATACTGTACCGAATGATCATAAAGAAGTATTTGATAAACAAGCCCTCGATTATTGGATGGGTGTTGATCACTATATCGGCGGGATAGAACACGCGATTTTGCATCTGCTGTACGCCCGTTTCTTTACCAAAATGCTTCGCGATTTGGGATACGTCAACAGCGATGAGCCGTTTGAACATCTCCTTACTCAGGGGATGGTTCTTAAAGACGGTGCAAAGATGTCGAAATCCAAAGGAAATACCGTCGATCCGGGTGCTTTGGTAGAGAAATACGGTGCCGATACCGCGCGTCTGTTTATCCTCTTTGCCGCTCCTCCGACCCAAGAGTTGGAGTGGAACGACAGTGCGGTTGAGGGGGCATATCGCTTTCTCAAACGATTTGCCGATCGCAGTCAATACGTCAATGTTACCGACCGCTTGCCGATGATCGATCATACTACCCTCTCTAAAGAAGAGAAAGGGGCTCGCAAAAAAGTCTATGAAGCCCTCAAACGTGCCCAAGAGGTTTACGGTGAGCGTCATACGTTTAACACGATGATTGCCGGTGTCATGGAAGCGATGAATGCATTGGGTGAACAAAGTAATCGTGATGTGTGGACGGAAGGGTACTGGATACTCACATCTGTACTGGAACCGATTGTTCCCCATATTTGCTGGGAACTCTCAACCGAATTCTTCGGTAGTAAAAATTTTGGTGTTCAAGTGGTGCGCGAAGAGGTCTTTGAAGTTGATAGTGTAGCTTTAGGTGTCTCCATCAACGGTAAGAACCGCGCAACGATCGAAGTGGGAGTGAATGAATCTCAAGAGAAAATTATTGAGATGGCAAAAGTTTCCGTAGAGAAATGGTTAGAGGGAAAAGAGATCGTAAAAGCGATTGTTGTCCCCGGCAAACTTGTCAATCTCGTGATAAAAGGGTAACACCATGAAATTTTGGATACTGAGCGCATTGATCCTCCTTAGCGGATGCGGCTATCAGCCCTCAAGCTATTACGCGAAGAGTGTTGTCGGTGAAAGTGTCAGTACCGAAGTCGTGGTAAGGATGGAAGACCCTCAAAATACGGTTATTATCAAAGATGCCGTCGATACGGCGGTTATTACAAAGTTTCGGGCTTCGCTGGTTCCTAAAAATTCAGCGAAAACTCATTTGGTAATTTCAATCGGCGGGGTCTCTTTTAGCCCGCTTCGATACGATACTAACGGGTACGTTATCACCTACCGGGCTATAGTCAGTATGAGTATTAGTCGTAAGACTGATGGTAAAACTGCTTCGTATGGAACCAGCGGGATGTATGACTTTGAAATCGAGCCCAATGCGATTATTTCCGATCAAGCCCGTTTTGAAGCGATACGACAAGGGGCTCAAAAAGCGATCGATGCTTTTGTCGCACAAGTTGCGGCGCAGGGCACAATTTCGAAATAAAGGGTAATTATGACCATTAACCAGATCGTACGAAATACCGTTGAAAGACTTAAAGCCGAGGGGAAAGTATGGACTCCCGATGTTTATACAGAAACCTTTTGTTCGGAAGCCAAACGTGCGGGATTTGCGGTTGAAGACTGCAGTGGAATTGATCGTTACAGTTCTCTTTTTGATAAAAAAACAGCGGAAGAGATTAAACAATACCGTGTTCGGACGACGGCTGAACTTATCCGCTTTTTAATCTCTAAACTTAGCCGTATGAACCCCAATGAAGCGACGGTATTGGTGGAGCTTTTGAACGATCTGGCCAAAAAAATGGCACAAAGTATTGATGTACTACATAACCCTGATGCATCGGCACTGGCGAAGAAAACCATCACTATTTTGGAGTCTCAAGGGGGATCAACCCAGATAGAGCTGCTAAAGCAGGCATGGGCAAACTTTCTTAGTGTCTATGATGACTCTTTTTTAATGAAGTTAGCCCATTTCGGTTCGGTTGATTCAGCTAATTTACGAAGTACCATCGAGAGTCTTAATCTGCATAAGAGTGCAGAGGATGGGGTAGACCATAACCGAACCATTCGTTTACTTATATCCTCTTTGGTTCCCTCAATCGCACCTACAATGGACAATGAGACGATCGAACTCTCCCAAAAGCTGAGTGATAATCCCTCCTATATCGCTACCGATGAGTGTGAAAAAGAGCTCAAAACAGCGATTGCTATGCGGATAGCTTTGGACAAGCGCAGTGTTGAAGAGATGGTAAATGCACTCGATAAACTTCTCGAAAAACTCTCCGCGCAGCTCATTGATTTGATCGAGAGAAGTGAAAGTTCAAGCAGTGAGATTCGAGAAGTTAAGCGTGATCTCGAAGCACTCGAAAATAACAAGCCCACCGATTTTAAAACGGCACATAAGCGGCTCTATACTATTGCCAGTACGTTAGAAGAGAAAGTCGAAGTATTGAGCAAAGATTTGAAGGTTCACAATGAAAAAGTGACCAAAATGGGGAAAAAGATTGCTACCCTTGAAGCGGAGTTGGCTCAGGCTACACAAGCTTCACGGGAAGACTTCTTAACCAAACTCTTTAACAAACGGGCAATTGAAGAGTATATGAATCTCAAAGAGGCCGAATTTGAGCGGCATGGGCACTCTTTTTGTGTTGCAATGCTCGATTTGGACCATTTTAAAGCAGTGAATGATACGTACGGGCATGAAGCGGGAGATGCAGTCCTTATCGCATTTGCAAAAATTCTCAAAGACGAGGCTCGAACCAGTGATATCGTAGGACGTTTCGGGGGCGAGGAATTTTTGGCGATTTTAGGAGACACTGATTTAGAAGGGGCCAAAATATTTTGTGAAAAAGTGCGCACCCACGTTGAGCAAGCCCATTTTATGTATCAAGGGCAGCGTATTGCGGTGAGCGTCAGTATCGGTGTTGCCGAACGCAGTGATTATCCTTCCTTAAAAGGGCTGGTAAAGGGGGCGGATGAGCACCTTTATGATGCTAAACGTAAAGGGCGAAATCGCGTCGAGCCTGCATGAAACTGAGCGATTTTCTATCCCGTAAACCCCTTTTTTATGATGTAATCGATTATGAGCGCTTTCCCAAAGCGTATCAAGCGGTTGCGCATCTCCTCCCTAGCCCTAAGATAATCCATCTTGTCGGCACGAACGGTAAAGGTTCAACTGGGCGTTTCTTAGCCACTGCACTGAGCCGTGCCGGGAAAAAAGTCGGTCACTACACGTCGCCCCATATTCTCCGCTTTAACGAGCGTATTTGGGTGGATGGTTCCGAGATAAACGATGAAGCGTTGGAAGCGGCACATAAAAAACTCCTCTCCTTGTTACCTGAAGCGATTGCCGAAGCGTTAAGCTATTTTGAGTACACGACTCTCCTTGCCATGGTTGCGTATGAGGGGTGTGAATACGTCGTATGTGAAGCGGGGCTAGGGGGGGAGTTTGATGCAACGAATGTTTACGAGAAGGCATTGAGTGTTTTTACCCCTATTGATTTTGATCATGCGGCGTTTTTAGGGAACACCATCGATTCTATCGCAACGACCAAACTGCGAAGTATGCAGGGAGTTGCTCTTTTGGGAAAACAAAAACACTCTGAGGTAGAGTCTATCGCACGTACGATTGCGGATGAAAAAGGGTGTAACCTCTATACCTTTTCAGAACGCTTTACACCTGAAATAGAGACAATAGCATTGCACCTTGCCACGAAAAACGCTCTAAGCGGCTATTTATGCGATAATCTGATGTTAGCAATGATGGCGTATGAGCTTTTAGGGTATAAAGCGACCGAGGAGCTGTTTGATCAGAGTGCATTGTTCGGACGCTTAAGCGCTATCGCTCCTAACATCACGTTGGATGTAGGGCATAACGCACTGGCGGCAGAATCGATTGTTCAAAGCTTTACGGGAAAAAGAGTGACCCTTATCTATAACACTTACGGCGATAAGGATTACCGAGAAATATTGGCTCTTTTAAAGCCTATTATTGACTCGGTTGAGATTATCGAAGTGAATGAGGCTCGGATTGTGGAACGGAGTGCATTGGAAAATGCATTATACGATTTGAAGATACCGTTTTCTCCGTTTGAAATAATCGGTGAGGACAAAGAATATTTGGTTTTCGGCTCGTTCAGCGTAGCCGAGACGTTTTTAAAGAGGATGAATAAGCACTGATGTCACAAGCACGATGGTATGAATACGTAAAAAATAACCCGAAAAACCTCCCTGAAATCCTCCTCTGCGAGGATGCGAAAGAGGCATCGGAACTGAGCGATGTTTCGACATTTTTAGCGATCCCCCATATCGTTTTGCCCGATTTTCGTGCGACCTATATGGACGATTTACGCCCGTTTAGTGAAGAACTTTTTGCCCTTTTTGCAGCACTGCGCACCTATTACACGGCGTCCAAAAAACCGCTGATTATTTCACCCGTCAAAACGCTCCTCTTTCCCCTCCCGAATCCCTCTTTGCTTCAAAGCGAAAGAATAGAGTTCGCTTCCCGTATCGATCTGGGGAGTTTTAAAGAGAAGCTCCTCCATTGGGGATACACCTTTGTCGATATGGTGGAGATGGAGGGGGAAGTCTCCCATCGCGGCGATATCCTCGATATTTACGTCCCGAACCAAAGCAACCCGTATCGTATCAGCCTCTTTGATGATGAGGTGGAAGAGATCAAAGCGTTCGATGTCGAAACCCAGCGTACCGACAAAGAGGAACTGGCTTCCATCGATGTCACGAGTGCTTTTTTCTCCCTTGACGCGGATCAATACAAACATTTTGAAAAAGCGATTTCATCCGCCCAAAGCGATAGTTTTGTCAAAGACATCGCCTCTTTGGGATTATGGGTATTGGGCGAACACGGAGTGGATCTGTGCGAAGGAAAAAAACGTCTCCGTATCCGAGAGATGAAAAGTGTTCTCGATGAAGCCTACGGTCTTAATCAGCCTGTATTACCACGTGAACGGCTTGAGGTAGATATCCTTCCCGAATCCGAAAAGTACACTCCATTGGGGGGAGGGAATTTCGAAACTCTCCGAAGCGTCCATAAAAATAAAAAATTTACCCTCATTGCCGCCAGTGATACTCAGCTTAAAGCCTCTGGGATATTCGATGTTAAGGGGATAACGCTAAAAACCTCAGGGATTGTCCTGAATCTAATCGGCCCCGACGAAGTGATCTTCTCCCTCAACCGCCATGAGAAAAAGCGTCGTCGCCGCCGTACTTCCATCCTCCTCGATGATTTGAAAGTGGGGGATTACGTCGTACACGAAGAGTACGGGGTGGGGATTTTCGTCGGAATCGAGCAGGCGGAGATCCTCGGTGGGATTAAAGACCTTGTCGTCATCAAATACATGGGGGATGATAAACTTCTTCTCCCCGTTGAAAACCTCGACTCGATCGATCGCTATATCGCATCAGGTAGCCTCCCTGTGCTTGATCGTCTCGGTAAAGGGAGCTTCGGCAAGCTCAAAGAGTCGGTTAAAGCACGGTTGTTCGAGATCGCTTCCGAGATTGTCGGAATCGCGGCTAGTCGAGCTCTTATCAAAGCCTCTGTCATTAATGTCGACGGGGGTGAGTTGCGCCGATTTCAAGCCGCCGCAGGTTTTGATTATACCCCCGATCAAGCGAGTGCGATTAGCTCTATCGTTCGTGATCTCTCTTCGGGGCAGATTATGGATCGGCTCCTCAGCGGCGATGTCGGTTTCGGAAAAACCGAAGTGGCGATGAATGCTATTTTTGCCGCAGCCAAAGGGGGATATCAATCGCTCCTCGTTGTTCCGACGACACTTCTGAGTTCTCAGCATTTTCAATCGCTCAAAGCACGCCTTGCACCGTTTGGTCTTCGAGTCGCCAAGTTGGACCGTTTTGTCAGCGCTAAAGAGAAAACGGCAACCTTGAGAGCGTTAGAAGCGGGAGAACTTGACTGTGTCGTCGGAACCCATGCTCTCTTTGGGGTGAGCTGTGCGAAGCTTGGGATTGTTATCATCGATGAAGAGCACAAATTCGGGGTGAAACAAAAAGAGAAACTCAAATCGCTCTATGAAAACGTCCATCTTCTCAGTATGAGTGCGACGCCGATTCCCCGCAGTCTCAACCAAGCCCTCAGCTCGATTAAAACGATGAGCGAACTCCTCACCCCTCCAAGTGAGCGTTTAGGGGTACGGACATTTGTCAAAAATTACGATGAGAAACTGATCAAAGAGGTGATCTTGCGGGAGCTTCGACGCGGCGGACAGGTTTTTTACGTCCACAACTCAATCGATTCGATGATTATCAAATCAGGCGAGCTCAAAGCCATCCTTCCCGATCTTCGTATCCTTATCCTCCACTCCCAAATCGGCGCCACCCAAACCGAGGATGAACTCGCTAAGTTTGCCGACCGCCAATACGATGTCCTTCTCGCCACCTCGATCATCGAATCAGGAATTCATATGCCGACGGTCAACACGATGATCATCGACGGAGCGGATCGTTTCGGAATGGCCGATTTGCATCAGCTGCGCGGACGGGTCGGACGGGGGCATACCGAGGGGTACGCCTATTTTATCGTCGATGACAAAGACCACCTCACCGAAGAGGCGAAAAAACGGCTTGTCGCGTTGGAATCAAACTCGTTTCTCGGAAGCGGTTCGATGCTCGCCTATCATGATCTCGAAATCCGAGGAGGGGGAAATCTCGTCGGAGATGCCCAAAGCGGTCATATCAAAAACATCGGCTATGCCCTCTATCTTCGAATGTTGGAAGATGCCATCAAAATCCTCACCAACCAAACGACGGCAGTGCGGGCGAAAGTGGATATCAAACTCACCGTCAGCGCCTTTATCAGCGATGAGATCGTCACCGAAGATCGCCTCCGCCTCGAACTCTATCGCCGCCTCAGCCAGTGTGAATCCCCGAGTGAGATTTATGAAATCGAAGAAGAGGTAGGGGATCGTTTCGGTAAACCTGATACCTCTACCAAGCAGTTTTTCGAGATTATGGTGATCAAGTTATTGTGTATCGAGAAAAAAATCAAAATGGTAAGCAATTACAACCAAAATATCACTATAGAATACGCGAGTGGGGTAAAAGAGACACTGCAGAGCAAAAGTAAAGACGATGATGATCTTATCGGAGTCGTCTTGCAGTATCTTCGCACCGCAAAACCAAAAGGGGAGTAATCACTGGAGAGTGAAAAATCCGCCGTTCAATGTTTTATTATAATTTCGGATAGGTATAATAGCAGTACTAAACCATAGGTAGGCAAAAATGGATAAAACTCTAATATTGCAGTCATTGGGTGAAGCGAAAAAAGCGCATCTTAAATGGGTGCAGCGCGCTAAGCTATTGATTGAGGGTTTGGCTATCGATGAGAGCGCAATACCTCTCAACAGCACAGACTGTGCATTTGGGAAGTGGTTTTACAGTGAAGGACAAAAACTTAATGCATTGGGGAATATGGGGTGCTTAAGTGACATTGAAAAAGCCCACTTTACCCTCCATGATGAGTACATGCAGATTTTTAAAATTTATTTTTCGGACAACGAAAGAACGTTCTTTTCAAAAATTTTCAATTCAAAAAAAAAGATAAACGAAAAAGATAAAGAGATTGCAAAAGGGCATTTTATGAAACTTCAAGCCGCATCAGATGAAGTGTTGGAGCATATCGGTCGGCTGGAACGCCGTTTAAATGCGATTTCCCAAAGCTCATTTGATGCCAATATGAGCGGGATATAAGTTGAGTTTTTGCAGTTATTACGATACCCAGCAATGCCATTCGTGCAGTTGGATCGATTATCATTATGCCGAACAGCTGAAATTAAAAGGGGAGCATTTACATACCCTTTTGAATCCGTACAAGCCTGAGGATTGGCTCAAACCTGCAACGTCGCCGCTCAAGGGGTTTCGAAATAAAGCGAAGATGGTAGCAACCCCGACATTGGAGGGTATTGTGCTGGGGCTCTCTGAAGAGGTGAGTCTCATCGAGTGCCCACTGTATGATATCAGTATGCAAAAAACATTGCATACGATCCAAGAGTGGCTCCGAGAGTTAGGGATCAAAGGGTATGACGTACGATTGCGAAAAGGGGAGCTGAAATACGTCCTCCTCACCAAAAGCAAATCCAACGGTTCGATGATGCTCCGTTTTGTCCTCAAATCGCATGGAATCATAGGACGCTTAGAGAACGGCGTAGACGATTTGATAAAACGCGCCCCCGATCTTAAAGTGATCACCGTCAACATACAGCCGGTTCATATGGCGATTTTAGAAGGGGATGAGGAGATCTTCTTAACTGAACAGCGTCGCCTAGAAGAGCGATTCAACGGCATCCCTCTCTATATACGCCCCAAAAGCTTTTTTCAAACCAACCCCGAAGTGGCCGAAAAACTTTACCGCACCGCAAGCGAGTGGGCGGATGAGAGCAAACCGAAGATTTTATGGGATCTTTTTTGCGGAGTAGGGGGATTTGGTCTCCATTGTGCGACAGGGGATCGGAGTATCGTCGGTATCGAGATCGAACCTGAAGCGATAGAGTGCGCCCGTGATTCGGCCGCGCAGTTGGAGCTTAAAAACGTCCGCTTCGAATCGCTCGATGCGGCGAGCTTCGGAGCAAGTTCGGGCGAGAAACCCGATGTGATTATCGTGAACCCGCCGCGCCGTGGGTTGGGAGAGCAATTGTGCAAGTGGTTGATCCGCGTCAATGCGGATCGGATTCTTTATTCGAGCTGCAATGCGACGAGTTTAGCCAAAGACCTTGAGAGCCTCAGCGGTTACAGTGTTCGACGCGTTCAGCTTTTTGATATGTTTCCCCACACGACCCACTATGAGGTTTTGGTGGAGCTGGTACTCGTATAAAGTTCTCCAAATGTATCGAGATACGTAAGGTAAAGACGTACTTCGAATTCGAGCTGATGATACTCGGGTTCGATATGGGTGCAAAGTTTATAGAAGGCTTTGTTGTGCTCTTTCTCTTTAAGATGGGCGAGTTCATGGATGAGTATCATCCGTAAAAACGGTTCGGGGGTTTTTTTAAACAGATGTGAGATTCGAATCTCATTTTTCGCTTTGAGCTTCCCTCCCTGCACCCGTGAGACGAAGGTATGGGTTCCGAGTGCGGAGCTGAGATCACGGATCTTGGTGTCATAAAGAACCTTGGAAATCACGCCAGAACTGCGAAAATGGGTGTTTTTAATGACCATAACATAATCATAAAGGCTTTTATCGGTATTGACCGTATGGGTATCGGGATATTTGAGTAAAAGGCGCTCACCAAGGGCATTCGTATCGATCAGTTTTTTTACCTGCGTCCGTATCTCTTGGCTGTAGTGGGTCAAATATTTAAGTGATTGCATACGCAATTGTAGTATAGTTACACAACATAATGCAAAGGTTCGGGATGGAACATCAAAAGATCGACGAACTCGTCGCAAAGATCAAAGCACTCGAATCGGAGCTGGAAGCGGAACTGCATCAAGAGTATGAGAAATTTACCTGTGAAATAACGAAAAAACGGGAAGAGCTTCTCGCCTCTTATCGGCGTGAGCACCAAGGATTATTACGCTATTTGGCGACGACACCGATTTTGCATTTGCTGAGTGCCCCCGTAATTTGGTCGGTTATGATCCCTGCCATGGTTCTTGACGCATTTGTAAGTGTTTATCAGTGGATCTGTTTCCCGATCTATAAGATCACCAAAGTCAAACGGAGCGATTACATCATCATCGATCGTCATAGGCTTGGCTATCTCAACATCATCGAAAAACTAAACTGTCTCTATTGCAGTTATTTCAACGGATTGATGGGGTACATTACCGAGATTGCGGGTCGTACCGAACAATACTGGTGCCCGATACGCCATGCATCGCGGGTCAAATTTATGCACAACAATTACAAAAAATTTTTCGATTATGGAGACAGTGAGAACTTTCGTCAAAGAAGCGCAGAGCTTAGAGAGGATCTCAAAGAGGAGAAAGAGTGAAAATAGCGTTTATCGGAGATATCGTCGGCCGTCCGGGACGGAGTATGATAAAAGAACACCTTACAAAGCTTAGACGTGAACACGAAATTGATTTCGTCATTGCCAACTACGAAAACGCCTCGCACGGCTTCGGGGTGACACTCAAAAATGCCCAAGAGCTGTTTGCTCTGGGGATCGACGTGATGAGCGGCGGAAACCACACGTGGGATAAAAAAGAGATCGAACCTCTATTGGAGTCAATGCCTCTCCTGCGTCCTCATAACTACCCTGAAGGGGTCAAAGGGACAGGGTGTAAGGTTTTCGACATTGCAGGGGAAAAACTTGCTGTGCTCAATATTATGGGACATTACGGGATGCCGTACGTCGATAATGCGTTTCGATGTGCCCGTGACACCGTCGCACACCTCAAAAATGACGGAGTCAATCATATCTTCCTCGATTTTCATGCCGAAGCCTCCAGCGAGAAGCGTGCAATGATGATGTTGCTCCAAGGAGAGGTGAGCGGCATTATCGGAACTCACACCCACGTGGGAAGTGATGATTTTCAGATTGCCAAAGGGACGGCGTATCTCACCGACATAGGTTTGAGCGGGTGTCGCGACAACGTCATCGGGATGGATTCGAAAGTTCCGTTAGAGCGGTTTATCACTGGGGTATCGGGACGATTCGAAGTGCCTGAAAAATGCCGCAAAATTCTCCAAATTGCTATAATGACATTCGATGAGGGGAAATGCACCGAAGCATTCAAACTCAAAATATTTGATGATGGAAGAGTATTCCGCACCGATGCGTGGTGCGAGGAATAGCCATCCGATAAAGGAGCTTCTATGCAGTTATCCGATTCTTTCGAACTTTTCAGTGCATTGGAGAGCCTTAAACTCTTAGAGGAGTCTCCGCCGCTGTGGTGGCCTGCCTATGGCACTTTTGAAGTGGTAGTCGGTGCCATCCTCACCCAAAACACCCAATGGTCACGTGTTCAAATCTCCCTCGATAACCTCCGTATCAAAGAGTTTCTCGCCCTTCATGTCTTAGCCCATTGCGATGTCGAGGAGCTGATGGAGCTGATCCGACCCAGCGGCTTGTTCAAAGCCAAAGCCCAGAGCCTCATCCGCCTCTCCCAAGCGATCATTGATGATTTCGGCGATTTCGAGACCTTTGCACTCAGTGTCGATAGAGATTGGCTGTTATCTCAAAAAGGGATCGGCCCTGAGACGGCGGACAGCATCCTATGTTATGCCTGCGCCCGTCCCGCGATGGTCGTCGATAGCTACACGGCACGGCTGTTAAATGCGTTCGGATATGAGTTCGAGAGTTATGATGAGTTGCAGGAGTGGTGCGAAGCGGGGGTGCGAGGCTATTTCGACACGGTTCAGCTCCCTGCGGCTTTTGCGCGGTTTCATGGGATGATTGTGGAGTATGTGAAGGGGAATAGTCGGGGGAAAAATGTTGATATCGGAAAACTTAGTTCTATGTCGGCATAATAAGTTAAAATTTATATGTGGAATTATAATGAGTGATAATGAAAATAAGTATGATATATCAAAACATCCATTAGTAGTTATTGTTCTTGCAGTGGTTGGAACTTTTGGATTTAGTTATCAATTCGTGTTACCAATTATGACAGCAAAATTACAAAATGACGTAGACAAAATACCTGTTTTTGAAATGCAAATTAAAGAAGATAAGGTAAAAATTCAAGAGCTTGAACAAAAATTAAAGCAAACAGAAAGTCAATTATTCATTGCTCAAAATGCTAATTTATTTACTCAAGACAGCCCATATCCAGTTGGTTTAGGAAAAGTTAGGATTGGGGATCCAATAGCAAATTTGATTACAGTCTATGGAGAAAAAGAATTACAAAAAAAAGATAGTTTTTGGTCTATAGATAAGATACATTCAAAATTCATTCATGTAACTTATTACTTTAATGATGAATCTCAAAAAAAAGAAATAACGCATATCTTATTTCGTACGAATGTTGACTCTCATAATAAAGATGCTTTGCAAGAAATATTAGAAAATAACTTTGGTGTACCTCTTCGATTGAAAAATGATGAAGTTGCATGGAAGACTTCAAATGGAATGATTTATAAGATTGAGGATTTTTCATATTTTTTATATCCTCCAGAACAAAAATAATTTAAAACACCTCTTTAACCCGTCCCACTTCCCTACTTTTTTGTTTAGGCAGAAAAGTAGCAAAAGAGCATACTGCGATCCAAGAACACTCGTTCCTCACTTTTATCCTATTAAGATAAGATACCTCTCATATTACGCGAGCAAATTATCAGGAGTTTATGTGGTTAAATTTTTTGTTATGGCGCCTATTTTTATCGATTATAACGGCGATTTGGTAGAAGAAAATTTGGTAGTTTTTTCTTCTGGGAATAAAAAAACCGTTGAAACGATCGTGACGGGTGCAGGATTAAAAAAATTCTCCTCAGAAGTATTTCATTACCACGCCAATCAGCAAGAAGTTCTAAATATCGCTAATGCGTTGGCGCAAGAGCGAAACCTCTACCCGTACTATCTGGAAATATCACACAAGAGTACAGCTGAAATATCAACGGTTGCTTCATTGATTGTGGATGACAATCTGAAGTTTTTGGTGGCATTTGAGATCGAATGTACCGGATATACGGATGCAGGAGACTTTATTTACGAATCTCTGAAAAACAGGTCTCCGATTGAAAATCTTGGCCTGAGCGGATGGCGTGATGAGGTTTTAGCCAAAGCAAAAACTGTCGTTTTGGATATCATGGGGCAATGTGCAAAATCGATAGGGGTATCAGCCCCTTTGGGGGCATCGTTCGTCCTCGATTCGTTTTATCCGCTGGTGATATCTGATGAAGCGGCACAGATAGACATGTCGGAACTTTTCAGTAATGAGGAGAGCAGCGCTGAGCAGAGTCATTCCACACTTGGCGGCGATAATAAAGAGGCTTTTGTCCGTATCGGGTGGAACTATGGGCTCTCTCTGGGTCTTAACGATGCAACGGCAAATCTCAAAATAATCAGTTTTTTACTTTTTTTACAGAGCTATTATTATCAAATGCGGTTTTTTAAACTTTATTTTTTGGACAAACTCGAAGATTTGATTGTCCAAAAAGAGATATCCAAGACGGAGAGCGAGACGTTTGCCCGATTAAAGCTCTCATACCACAAATTTACCCTCCATTTTATGAACTACAAAACCGGACTGAATCCAAAGTATTATTCGGAATTTGAAAAAGTCGAATTGCTGTGGCATTTGAAAGACGATATGGAAATTATCGATCGCGCTTTTGATATACAAAATGAGCGAGCCGATAAACTCTATCAGGCAACCGTAGAAAAAGACAACAACACCCAAAATCTCGCGCTCAAGCTAATCACGGTACTGCAAATATTTGGTATCTACAGTATCTATTATGACGGACTACAGTTGTCGAAAGAACCGATTTCCTATTTTAAGGGGGCGACACTCCTAGCCGTTATCTTGAGTGTCGTGATCGTGGCACTGCTGTGGAAAAACGGGTTCAAAGCGGTGTTTGCGAAAAAGAAACTCGATTAAGAGGGGATACCGGAGAGAAAGATGATCTGGTCTCTGAACTCGATCATCTCTTGGTCTGCGTAGGTGGATTCTAGCTGTGATATCCCTTTTGCGATCTCTTCATCGGTAAAGTTTTGCAGATTAGACATAAACCGGTTTCGCAGCATCCCGTACCATCGCTCTTTGGGCATACTAAAGACAAACTCCTCTGTTATCGAGGCAGGGTTGATTCCAGCTTCGAGCAGCTCTTTTTTCATCGATTCAAGTGAGGGTTGTCCCTGTGCAAACGTTTCGAGTGCTGCTGCAAAAAATGGCAACGGGGTATTTTTCGGACGGGTGACGATTAACAGTTTCCCCTTTTCACTCAGCTGACGACGGATTCCTTCAAAAAGTGTTTTACGTGCATCTACAAAGTGAACCATCTCTTTGAGTAGTATTTTGTCATAGCGGATATTGCGTTCGGAAAACGATAACGCATCAGCGCAGACAGGTTCGAGGTTATCGCTTTGTTGTATCTGTGAGAGCATATTTTCTGAGGGTTCTACGCACAGCGGTTTGTTATGAAGATCCGCTTTTTTGGCGATGAGTTTGGTGTAAAATCCCGTTCCGCCCCCAAGATCGACGAATCGATCATCGGGCATTAAATTCAAAGTGGAGACAATAGTCGTACTCATCCAGTTTTGATATTCGGGTGTCATCTGCCAAAGGCCGTTAAACTCATCAGCGATGGTGTCAAAATGGTTCTCTTTTTGTACGCTCATCTTTAAAATACCTCTTTGACTCGTCCCACTTCACCGCTCATCAACCTCACTTTTATCCCGTGCGGATGATTCGGTGATTTGGTGAGGATATCGCGGACGACCCCCTCCGTCAGTCTACCTGAGGATTGATCCTCTTTGAGGACGATGCTCACCCGTTTGCCTGACATAATATTTTTACGTTCTTTACCGTCCATAATTGATCCTTTTTCGTATTCAAGTGCAATGATAGCGCAATAGTCGATAAACGGTATGTGAACGGTAAACGCGTTATAATTCCACCATCAATTTACAATTTTAGGAGAATCAATGATTCGTTTCGTAATGCTCTCAATAGTGACAATTTTAATGTTTAGCGGATGTACGGTAAAAGAGTTTGGCGACGGTGTGAGTGATGGTATCGGCGATGTTAAACGGGTGATTCGCGGGAATAATAACTAATCCCGCATCCTCTTTAGCACGCTAACACTTCGATAACGTCTACCCCTTTGGGGACGAGACATAAAAAACTGTAGGTTTCATCACCCAAGGTCTCATAACTGTGCGGCACTCCTGCAGGGATAAGCAACACATCTCCCGCCCCCGCTTCAATCGTTTTATCTCCGATCACGACACGCGCCCGACCGCCGAGGACGTATTGTTCATGCTCAACACTATTGGTATGCAATGGCATATGTCCCCCTGCGTCTATGGTAAAGTTTCGCATAGCGAAGTTGGGGGATTCATCGGGAGATAGGAGCATCTTCATACTAACTCCTTTACCCGCTTTTTGGGGAGTCGCTTCGATGGTTTCAATGTGTTTGTGCAGATACATAAGTGCCTCGTGATGGTTAAGTACGAAAGGGTAGCATAGGAGAGTTAAAAATTTCTAACGGACGTAACGGAGAAGCTGCCCTTTAAAGGCTTGGGTAAGATAGGTCATATCCAGCGGTTTGCTCTGAGTATGGGAGAAATCGAGATTCACCATTTTTTTACTGAAATTGGAGTGGTTACCGCGCCCCGGATCGACAATGATCACTTCGCAATGCTCTTTGGTATGGCGATCGATAAATCCCGCTAAAAGGTTAATATGGTCTCTCTCATAGAGGAGATCACTTCCGATGATAAGGTCAAATTCACCCAGCGTATCATCAAAATCTCCCCATCCGGTTCGGGTAAACGGGATAAGTTTGTCGTTATTGATACGGACGTTTTCATCCATAAAGCGTTTTGCTTCGGGATGGTAATCGGTGGCGGTGATATCGGCGGCTCGGTGATTGAGAACAAGGCTTGCTAGTCCGATACCGCATCCCACCTCTAAAATACGTTTTCCCTCGATCTCAAAATCGCTCATCAGATGGGCGAGAATTTTGCTCGAATCCCAGATTACCCCAAACAGCGGCCATGACGCGGAGGATATCCCGAGGTTGTGTGCCATATCATCGGTATCGTGATATTGTTGAGTATCTCTGAGGGTTCGGACGTGGATGTCAGCGTTGATAAATTCGAGGGTTTGATATCGGAATCGTAAGGGTGAGGACATAGCTACCTTGCGCTTAAGCGCGAAGGTTTAGCCACGAGGGAGGATTGTCGAAACTGAGTTCACTTTCGTGCCAGTCGGTTTTTTCACTGTTGCGGGCGTGTAATTGACCGCCGATAAGGGTATATTGGAGCCCTGTTACATTGCTGGTAAGTTTTTTACCCTCTTTTAACGCATCTAAAACGGCTTCTCTGCTTTCCATAGTGGTCCTTTTAAATCGGCTTGGAAAAACACCTGATAGTGTCTTAGTAAAATGATTTAGGGAAGATGGGCAGAAAAAATCTGCCCAAGAGGAAGTTACAGAGCTGTAACGTTTTCTGCTTGTGGACCTTTGTCACCTTGACCTACTGTGTAAGTCACTTTTTGACCTTCGTCAAGAGAAACACGGCCATAACCAGTGCTGTTAATTTGACGGAAATGTACGAATACATCTTTCCCGCCGTTATCTTGTTGGATAAATCCAAAACCTTTTTCGCTGTTGAACCATTTAACGGTTCCGTTTAGTACGTCTGCCATAGTAAACCCTTTGTTTTAAAAATACACTTCGTTGCCGAAGTGGTCGAAAATATAAAGTGGAGTATTCTAAGGTAGATCGTACTGTTAACTAAAAGGTCTTCAATAAAAAGCAAACCAAAGATGAAACTCTAAATCATCTTTCTTAATGATAAGTATAGCTGAATAAAAACTTAATAGCAAGGTTTTTCTTAAACTATTTTTAAACTTTAGATTGGACCGTAATCTTGGTCGCTTCAAACAGTTCTGCCGCTTTTTGAATCATAGCTTCTTTGAGGACATCGCTGCCGTCAAACTCTTTGACACTGGTTTCATCACACGCACTGACGCAACTTCCGACCCCTATTTCGGCCTCTTCAACCATCGAGGCGGGTTCCGGAGTACTCTCTTCTTCGGGTAATACGATTTCTACATTGGGAGGGGTTGGTTCCTCTGCAGATTTCGTACACCCTTGGGATTTGATTTGCGTATCGATGCCGTAAATCTCACGGACAAACTGGCGGATGATCCCGAAACTGTTTTTGAGGAGCTCTTTATCCTCACCCTCGGCACAGCTCTCCCATGTCAGGATCTCATTATCAAAGGAGAGGAACGTGACATTGTTCTTAAAAGATATTCCCAATTCGGAACTTCGGTCACTGATCCGTTCACACAGCTGCTCGAAAGAAGATTTTACCGCAGGGGGCGTCGGGGTGACATGAATACTCGGCGTTTCACTCATACTTACTGCAGCAGGGGGAGAAGCTTTTGGAGGTGTATGCGAAATCCGTGATTCGAGAGACTCGATCATCTCGTCGATCTCTTTGATTTTGAGCGCTTCGATCATTTTAAAGAGGATAAGACTCACCACAAACCCGCCGTCCGCATTGATCGCGAAAAGGGTTTTGGCATCGCTCAGTATTCGGAAGAACCGCTCGATAACCAGCGGGCTGAATCGGTGATCCCCTTCATACAGACGCTCTTTGAGATAGGCGATCAGTTCATCGACGACCATTTCCGACTCATACGCTTCGAGTTCTTGGAGCATTTGGATCAGAGATGGGCGGTCTTTGGCAAAAATAGCGTCAAAAAGTCGGCTGATGTAATCGGGATCGAGAAGCCCGAGCATATCGGCGACGGTTTTGACATCTACAAATCCTTTGGAATAGATGATAGCCTGATCCATGAGGGTGAGGGTGTCACGAAGACTTCCCGAACCGCTACGGGCTAGGATATCAAGTGCTTCGGCTTGGTACTCGATGTTCTCCAAATGGAGGATGTGGCTCAGATGGTGGACGATGTTCGGATGGCTGATCCGTTTGAAGCGAAAATGCTGAGTTCGGCTCAAAATGGTTGGGGGGAGTTTGAGCGGATCGGTCGTTGCCAAAATAAATTTGACATATTCAGGCGGCTCTTCGAGGGTTTTAAGGAGGGCATTATGCGCCTCTTTCGTGAGCATGTGTACTTCGTCGATGATAAATATTTTTATATTGGCGCTGGCCGGACGGTATTTCGTATGTTCTATCAGATCGCGGATATCGTCGATCTTGCGGCTGGAAGCGGCATCCATCTCGATGATGTCGATATGCCGCCCTTCATTTGCCATAACACAGTGGCTGCATACATCACACGGTGCGGATGTGGGGCCGTTTTCGCAAATAAGTGATTTCGCAAAAATACGTGCGGTAGAGGTTTTACCCGAACCGCGAAGTCCTGAAAAAAGGTAGGCGTGAGAGAGGCGTCCCGAATCGAGGGCAAGGGAGAGGGTTTGGGAGATACTCTCCTGTCCGATAAGCTCTTCGAAACGTCGGGGACGGTATTTGAGTGCGAGTACTTCGGATGTGCCCAATTGAGACCTCTTTGATTTTGTGTAAGAGAGTTTACCGTGGTTACGATAAATTTTAGATTACAGTGACAGCCACTCTTTGGCGACGCGGCGAAGTCCTTCGGGATTTTCGGAGGCGAAAAATTTGAGGCTGGTCTCCTCGTACCGTTTTGTAAAATCGTAATGACTTTCCAAATATTCGACGATCGCTTCACCGGAGTGGATGAGGGTGCTTTTCCCTTCGAAATAGCCGTCAATCGCTCGTGCAACGAGAGGGAAGTGGGTACATCCGAGGATAATCGCATCGGGCGTTTTTTCTAATGAACCGAAATAATGGTGCAATACACTTTGGAGTACTTCACCCTCATAGAGTCCCTCTTCAACGATAGGAACCAGCAATGAGGTTGCAATGGCACTTAGATTTTGATATCCGAGAGGCTGAAGCCCTTTTTCGTAAGCTCCCGATTTGACGGTCGCTTTGGTTCCCAAAATAAGGATATTGGCATCGGTATCAGCGATTGCGTTTTTAAGTGCCAACACTCCCGGATCGACGACTCCGATAACGTCGCAGTCACTGTGCTCTCTCATCTCATCGAGGGCATAGGCACTGACGGTATTACAGGCGGTGATCAGGAGGTCGATTTCAAAATTTTTGAAAAATTCGAGGGCTTCTAGGGAGTAGCGGATGATCGTGTTTTGATCTTTGACACCGTAGGGGACACGGGCGGTATCGCCGAAGTAGATAATCTCTTCAAAGAGTTTATGTTCCAACAGCGATTTTACGACGCTCAGTCCTCCAACACCGCTGTCAAAGACTCCGACTCTCATCTTATTTTGTCGACTCGTTCATACTGTCGAGGAATTCGATATTGGACTTACTTTTAAGCATAGTGCTGTAAAGGAAGCGGAGTGCTTCCACTTCGTCCTCTTGTTTGTGCAACATAGAACGAAGGACAAATACTTTTTGCAAGACATCCGGCCCGAGGAGGAGCTCCTCTTTTCGGGTTCCCGATTTGAGGATATCGATAGCCGGGAAGATACGGCGATCGGAGATTTTACGGCTGAGGACAATCTCGGAGTTTCCGGTCCCTTTGAACTCTTCGAAAATAACTTCATCCATTCGGCTTCCCGTATCGACAAGGGCTGTGGCAATAATGGTGAGACTTCCGCCGTTTTCGATGTTACGTGCCGCACCGAAAAAGCGTTTCGGTTTATGGAGTGCGTTGGCATCGACTCCCCCTGAGAGAACTTTTCCCGAACTCGGGGTAACGGTGTTATACGCACGAGCAAGTCGGGTGATCGAGTCGAGGAGGATCACGACGTCTTTGCCCAGCTCAACGCGTCGTTTTGCCCGCTCGATGACCATTTCGGCCACTTTGACGTGGTTTTTAGCCGGTTCATCAAACGTTGAACTGTAGACTTCCCCTTTGACGGAGCGTTCCATATCGGTGACCTCTTCGGGGCGTTCGTCGACGAGAAGAACCATCAATTCGATTTCGGGATGGTTGCTGGTGATGCCGTGGGCGATCTCTTTCATCAGCTCTGTTTTACCTGAACGTGGAGGGGCGACGATAAGACCGCGTTGCCCTTTACCGATAGGAGAGAACAAGTCCATCATCCGTCCCGTTAGTTTGGTCGGTTGATATTCGAGTTTGATCTGCTCGAGCGCATAGAGCGGTGTGAGGTTTTCAAAGAGGGGACGTTTTTTGGACTCTTCGGGAGGGAGGTAGTTGATCGCTTCGACTTTGAGAAGGGCGTAGTAGCGCTCTTGGTCTTTCGGCGCACGAACCTGTCCCGTAACGATATCTCCGTTACGCAGAGCGAAGCGGCGAATTTGGGTGCTGGATACATACGCATCGTGCATGGAGTCACTGAAGCTTTGGTCTACCGCACGCAAGAAGCCGTAACCGTCTTGCATAATCTCCAAAATACCGGTAAAGAGGATGAATCCCCCTTGCTGTACCTGTGTTTTTAGAATTTCAAAAATAAGATCTTGACGCTTGAGTTCGTTGGGATCTTCAATGCTTAATGAGGTAGCAATTTCGAGGAGGTCTTCGAGCTTTTTAGTACGGAGGGCTTCAATCGTGAATCCATCTACAGGGATGTGGGTACGATTTTTCGTGTTGTTTCGAGGAGTTTTTGCGGTATCGCTCATGCGTGGAGTGCCTTAAAGTGTGTGGATTTAATCGGCGAGTTCTAGGTGAGATGTCATTGACAGGTCATTGTTTTGTTCCGACATTATAAACTATACTGAAGCGGGTTGTCAAGAAAGGATAGTATTTAGTACGGATAGAGTTTAAGATTGAATTTGAGGGCGATCATATTTCTTTGCGGTATGACGTCGAGTATAAAATATTTATGGCGGTAATAGAGCATCGGCATAAAGGCGATACTCGTGTTGTCTTTGCCCTCGGTGCATTCGACCGAGCGCAGAGTGTCAAAACAATAGCCTCTCTGATATCCTACGACTCCATAGATACCAAATGAATCGATAATATCGTATCGATACCCGATAGCCGTAATGTCGGTTGTTTTGTTACGAGAATTGATAAAATGGAGATAGGCGAGGGTGTAGCGCTGATCAAGAACGGCTTCCGCACCAAATGCATTATGATCTTCATTGTAAGGGTTTCCATGCTCATCTGTGTCGAAATGGTGGGATACAAGTGCGAGTGTCGCATAGAGTTCCACCTCTTTTGCATTCATACAGGAGACAAAGAGAATGAGGGTAAGAAAGAATTTCATACAAAAGATTTTATCTTAAATGAGAGAAAATAGAAGGGAGCAATGTGAAGATGTGAACGGTTTTTGCTATGTCTGTTTTTAGAAAAGCAATAAACATATTTTAAAAGGTTCATCTTGTTCGATTTTTTTACCAAGAAATCCGAAGAAACTACCGTTGTCACAGCGGTAGAGACTCCCAGAAATTTTACGAATTCGATCGGTATGGAGTTTCTCTACATCGACGGCGGCGAATATACGATGGGACGTAATCCGCAGTATAACGAAGGGGGAGAGGTGGAATCTCCCGCACATTCGGTAAAACTTGGCGGATTTTGGATCGCGAAGTACCCTGTGACCCAAGAGCAGTATTTCAAACTAACCCGTGTTAACCCCTCTTTTTTCAAAAATGACAAGGTCGAAGAGGAGAGCTCTCGTCGTCATCCGGTGGAACAGGTGAGCTGGTTCGATGCGAAAGCCTATGTGGAACTGCTCAACCGCTATGAGGGGAAAACACGCTTTTATGCATTGCCGACCGAAGCACAGTGGGAATACGTCACTAAAGCGGGGGGGAATACCCGATTTTCATTCGGTGATTCCGAAGCATTACTCGATGATTATGCGATTTATGAGTACAGCTCCAACGGAAGAACGGCGGTAGTTGATGGCAAAGCTCCAAATCGACTGGGAATTTACGGACTTTTGGGGAACGTATGGGAGTGGTGCGAAGATGATTTTTTCGCTAACTACAACGGCGCCCCAACCGACGGAAGCCCCCGTATCGGCGGAGCCGAGGGGGAGTCGTTCAAAGTGCGTCGCGGCGGGAGCTATAAAACAGGATACTTGTGTTTGCGCAGTGCGTTTCGGGGATATTCCCGTCCCGATCTCGTAGCCAATGATATTGGATTTCGTCTCGTTATCAACGGTGATCCGTTGAAGTAAACTCACCGCTCTCATAAAGCCATTTTCCCTCAACGTTTAAAAAGCGGCTCTTTTCACACAATGAGCCGCCATCCAAAATCGCTTCAAATGTCACAAACGCTTTGTCCTCTCCATCGATAAACTCATTTATTCTCAAACCTAAAAAGCGGGTAGACTGCGAGAAATTCAAAATACTTTTTTTCCAATTCTCTTTATCTTCCGTGTAATCGGAGTTGTTCGGATGGGTTGTTGCCATAATGTACTCTGCTAAACCCAGAGCAAAGGCACTGTAGCGTGAACGCATCAGTTTTTCAGCAGTAGAGGGGATAATACCTTTGTGGTAGGGTTGACAACATTGCTTATATTTTTTACCGCTGTGACAAGGGCAGAGGGCGTTGGGTGAAATTTTCATACCGTATCTTACAAAATGCCATCTTTTTAACCTCTTAGGAGTGATGGGTTATAATCACCCTTATGATATATGAAGTAACAACACTTATTGGCTTTTTAGCCGCCGGAACACTCGGATGGATGTGGAACCAATCCCGCCAACACTACGCGCTCCTTGAAGCACGTGCATTGCAACTCCAAGAACTTTATGTGCAGGAGCAAACCCTCAAATCAAAAATCCAAACGGAATTAGAGACTACTCAAAAAGAGTACCATAGCTTGGAACGCGATTATGCGGTGCTCCATACCCGTCATGAAGAGTCGGCACGCTCCTTTGAAGAGAAAATTCGTCTTTTGGACGAAGCAAAAGTACAGATGAAAATGCAGTTCGAACAACTTGCGGCGCAGATTTTTGAGCAAAAAGCGAAAACATTCGATGAAGCCCATACGAAAGGGCTTGATTTACTCCTCAAACCGTTTCGTGAGCAGATAGCGCAATTTGCAACCCAGAGCAAAGAGCAGTTTATCCACGATGCGAAAGAGCGTCAAAGTATCAAAGACGAAATCCTCCGCCTCAAAACCCTCAATGAACGGCTCAGCCAAGATGCGATCAACCTCACTCAAGCCCTCAAAGGGGAGAACAAGACCCAAGGAAATTGGGGAGAGATTGTGTTGGAGCGGATACTCGAAGAATCGGGACTGCGTGAGGGGCATGAGTATGAAACCCAAAATACCTACAGCGATGAAGAGGGGAAAAAGTTCCGTCCGGATGTCATCGTCCATCTCCCTCAGAACAAAGATATCATTATCGACTCCAAAGTCTCACTCGTTGCCTATGATGCTTTTATCCGTGCTGAAACTGACGAAGAGCGTGCCCATGCACTCAAACAACATCTCCTCTCCATCCATGCCCATATCAAAGGACTAAGCTCCAAGCGGTACGAACAGCTCAGCGGGGTTCGTACACTTGATTTTGTCCTTCTCTTTATGCCGATTGAGGGGGCATTTTTGCTCGCACTGGAGCAGGATAATACGTTCTTTAAAACAGCGTATGAACAAAATATCGTCGTTGTCTCTCCCTCGACCCTTCTCGTAACTCTCCGTACCATCGAGCATATTTGGAGAAGCGAGTATCAAGAGCGTAATGCCAAAGCGATTGCCGAATCGGCAGAAGCATTGTATGAGAAACTGGTGGCGTTTGTCGAGGATATGGAGAAGATCGGCGAGCAGATCGGACGTACCCAAAAAAGCTATGAGGGGGCGATGAATAAGCTCTCAACTGGAAAAGGGAATTTAATCCGTCGTGTGGAATCGATGCGGAAACTGGGATTGAAGCCCAAAAAGATGCTTCCCTCATCTCTTATCGATGCAGATGATGAAGAAATCCTCTTATAGGTGAGGAATTTTTACCTTTGAATTCAACAATGCTCCGATGATGATCATCAGGGCAAGTACCCCCATCCATCCGATAAATCCCGATCCCAGCCATACTAGCCAGAGCAAAATCGCTCCCAGCGGCGTCGGAACACCCGTAAAATGTTTCGCGACCTCTCCCGCATCGGTATTGATATTAAATTGGATCAGACGGCGCAAACCGCTGATGACGTAGTAGATCGAAGCGATTGAGGTAATAATGAGGGGGATACCTTCTAAGTGGGTATAAACTCCTTGGAAGATAAAGAAGGTCGGGACGAGGACAAAGCTGAGAAAATCGGCGAACGAGTCGAGCTGAACCCCAAATTCGTTGGAAAGATTGAATTTACGGGCTATTTTCCCATCAATAATATCAAAGGCTCCCCCCATCCAAGCCAAGATGACCGCGATCACAAACTGATTTTGAGTGATAAAATAGCTTGCCAGCAATCCGCAGGTAATGTTTGCCATTGTCACCAAATTGGCGAGGTTAAAATGGCTGGTTGAGCGCCAGAGAAATTGCATAAAAGTCCTATTAGTGTATTATTTGGTTTGAAATTATACCCAAAGAGGGGAAAAGATAGTCTAATTGAAAAAGGTTATCATTATTAAGGGTAATGTAAGTTGATAATCTCTATCATTCTATAACAATAAAAAAAGGGAAACGATGAAAACGATAATCTTATTGAGTTTGGCAGCTGTCACTGTATTAAACGCAGGAAGTATTGATGAAGCGTTTGTAGCGGGGAAAGCGAGCGGACAAATTCGTGCGGCGTATACTTCTATCGAGAATGATGCGGGAGGGAAATCTTATGGAACTGCACTCGGTGGTATTTTAAAATACGAAACAGCTGAATGGAACGGATTGAAAGCGGGAGTAGGGGCGTATGTGTCTCAAAAACTCCACGCAGTATCAGGTAATGCAGATAAAAATGAGCTCAATACAGAGCTTTTTGACATCAACGGAAAATCGTATGCGTATGTCGGTGAAGCTTATCTTGATTACACAATGGATGATTTAAGCCTCCGTGTCGGTCGCCAACAAATCGATACTCCGTTTGCCGATACCGACGATATCCGTATGCACCCGAACACTTTTGAAGCGGCGATTGCAACGTATAGCGCTATTGAGGGGACAACGCTCGTAGGTGGATACGTGACGCGCTGGGCGGGATACGATTCAGAAGGTACCGTCTCTAAAGATAAATTCAAAAAACTCGGGGGCAATGAGAGCAACGGTGTTGCCGTTGTCGGTATTGTGAATGAAAGTGTTGAAAACCTTGCCCTACAAGGTTGGTACTATAGTATTGACGAAGTTTCCGATGCACTCTATACCGATGCAACCTACACTATCCCATTCTCTGAGACGATAGCTCTTGCACTCAGCGGGCAATACGCTAATTTTTCAGAAGAGAAAGCTAGCGGCATGGACGGAAGTGTTTACGGAATCGGTGCGGCATTCAACGTTAGTGCATTGACACTTGGAGCAGCGTATAATAAAGGATCCAATGATGAGGGCAAATCCGTTTCTAACGGCTTTGGTGGCGGACCGTATCTGACCTCGATGGAAGAGTGGACGATTGACGGGATGAACGACGTTAAAGCGTATCAACTCAGTGCTGGAGTGGATTTAGCCAATGCAGGGTTGGACGGGTTAACCCTCACGGCACTCTACGGTAATTTCAAAAGTGATACGGATGGAACCAAGGTAACTGAATTCGATCTCATCGCTTCATTGGAACTGAGCGAAGCCATTACCGGTGATATTAGCTATGCGATGATCGATGATAAATACGATAATGCCGACGGAAGCGGAGGAGATGTTGGTTATGATCGTTTTCTTGTCCGTTTGAACTATAATTTTTAAGGATCACACGTGAAAAATGAAACGATGACGCTATTGAGCGCTTGCACCAAAGGGGGAATTGCCACCGTAGCGAAGATTAATGCGACCGGTGCCCTCAAACAACGCCTCATCTCATTTGGGCTGATGAAAGGTGCTGAGGTCATAATGCTTGAATGCGGAATGACGAAAAGTACCTATGAAATAAAAATCGGCAATGTCAGTATCGCACTGCGCCGTGAAGAAGCCGAGTTGGTTGAGGTGTCAGATGTCCACTAAAAAAATTACCGTAGCACTTGTCGGACAACCTAACGTCGGCAAAAGTATGCTGATCAACTCAATCGGAAATGCGCGGCTGCATGTCGGGAACTTTACGGGGGTGACGGTCGAAAAAACCGTTGTCATGTTTGAACAAGAGGGGTATGAATTCAATGTCGTCGATCTCCCCGGAACCTATGCCTTTACCGACTACTCCATCGAAGAGAGAGTAACGCACGATTATCTTTGCAATGAAGAGTACGATCTTATTATCAATGTCCTTGACTCGACCAATATGGAGAAAAATCTTCAGTTGACCGCAGAACTCATGACCATGAACAAAAAAATGGTGATTGCCCTCAACATGTCGGATGAAGCGGATAAAGAGGGGATTGAAATCAATGCACCGTATCTTTCTCAACTGCTCGGTATCCCAAGTGTTTGTGTGTCGGCAGCCGCTAAAACAGGTCTTGACGCATTAATGAAAGCCGTTATCTCTGTGCATGAATCATCCTTTCAGGAACAAAAACTGATTTTCAGTGAAGCGGTCGAAGAGGAGATCGGGCTTATAGCCGATTATTTAAATCGTCGTAAGTTTAAAGCATCGATTAGCAACCGAAATATTGCAATTCATCTCCTTCAAAAAGAGAAAAAGACCTATCGGGTATTGCACGACAACCCGATTTGGACGGAGTTGCAACCGATGTTGATCGAAGCAGACCGCCACGTATTGCTCCATCACGACACAGATGATATGAAAGAGGCTTTTGCGGAAGAGTATTTCTCCTTTAATCGAGGGATTATCGCTGAAGCGGTGAAGGTCAAGCCAAAGTCACCGCTGAAAAAAACAACGACGGAAAAAATCGATTCAGTATTGATTCATCCTATTTTTGGGATACCGATCTTTCTCTTTTTTATGTGGGGATTATTTCAGCTCACGTTTGAGATCGGTTCTATTCCGATGGATTGGATCGATGCATTTTTCATCTGGTTCGGTGAGGCGGTAGGTGCTACGATCTCCAATGATGAGATTCGTTCTCTGATCGTCGATGGGGTGATTGCAGGGGTAGGGGCGGTTGTTTTGTTTGTCCCTAATATTGTAATTCTTTTTGTCGGGATTGCGTTGCTCGAATCGACAGGATATATGTCGCGGGTAGCGTTTTTATTGGACGGTTTTTTCCATAAATTCGGACTGCATGGGCAGTCATTTATCCCCCTTGTGAGTGGATTCGGATGTTCGATTCCGGCCTATATGTCGGCACGTATTCTAAAAAATGACCGTGATCGTCTCCTCACCCTTTTTGTCATCGGGTTTATGAGCTGCGGTGCACGCCTTCCCGTCTATGTCCTTTTTACAGGGGCATTTTTCGGATCTGACATGGCGGGGAATGTCTTGTTCGGTATTTACATACTCGGTGCGATGATCGGTCTTGTCGCGGCAAAAGTTCTCAAAATGACAGCGTTTAAAGGTCTTGATGAGCCGTTCGTTATGGAGATGCCGAAATACCGCCTCCCTTCGCTGAAATTGATTTGGCATACGGTTCAGATCAAAACGATGATGTACGTGAAAAAAGCGGGGACATTTATCGCCGCCGCATCGCTGCTCGTATGGTTTTTAAGTACCTATCCGAAAGACGGCTCGCTTGATGCCCTATACACGGTAAAAATTGAAGCGGCCGCATCGGAAGAGGAGGCAAAAGTTCTTGAAAATCAGCTTGCCGAGGCACAGCTTTCCCAAAGCTTTTTAGGACAAATCGGCCATGCTATCGAGCCGGCATTTGCACCGCTTGGATTTGACTGGAAAATGGCGGTAGCGCTTCAGACGGGATTGGCGGCAAAAGAGGTGGTTGTTTCGACGATGGGTGTATTGTATTCACTCGGAAGCGATGCGACCGAAGCGGATAACTCTTTGATGAGTGCAATCAGTTCTCACATCCCACTGGCGTCGGCGGTGGCCTTTATCGTTGTGATTATGACCTATCTACCGTGTTTGGCGGCATCGGTCGTCTTCACCCGTGAAGCGGGGGGGATTAAATATTTTGTGTATTTGTTTCTGTTTACCTCTATCGTGGCTTATTCACTGGCGTATGTCGCGTATCACGCAGTGTTGTGGCTGAGTTAGGTAATCATTAACCACTCTGCGTTACAATATCACCATGAGTAAAATATTAATGATTGAAGACGATCTCGAGCTTGCCGAGATCCTCACCGAATTTTTAGAACAGTACCAGTTTGACGTAACGACGGAAGATGATCCGTTCAAAGCGCTGAGCATTCTCAAATTAGAGAAATTTGATGCGGTCATTTTGGATTTAACCTTACCGGGTATGGATGGGTTGGAGGTGTGCGAAGCGATTCGTGCACGCCAAAACATCCCTATTATTATCTCCTCAGCTCGTTCCGATGTTACCGATAAGATCAACGCCCTTGAACTCGGTGCTGATGATTATCTCCCAAAACCCTACGATCCGAGAGAACTGGAAGCCCGTATCCATTCGGTATTGCGCCGATATGATGCCGCTTCGGAACTTGCACTTCAGAGCGAATGTGATTTTAAACTCAATGAACCTTCTATGCAAATCAGCTATAAAGGGCGACCGCTTGAATTCACCAATGCAGAGTACGGAATTTTGGCGCATATGATTAAAAAGCAGGGGATGGTTGTTTCGAGAGAAGATTTAATTCACAATGTGAGTGCGATCAACGAAGACTCCTCGAACAAAAGCATCGATGTTATGATGGGACGTATCCGTAATAAGCTCGGAGACAAATCCCTGATCGAATCGATTCGCGGTATCGGGTATAAACTTCTCAAGTAATGCTTAAAAATAACGCTGTTCTTGCCACCGTTGTTTTCGCCATGGTGGTGACCGTATCGAGTGTCAGTTACACCTTCTATCAGCTCTATGAAACCAATCGTGCCAAACATATCGATAATATCTTCAGCAAACACTCTCTCATCAGTCAAATCTATCACACCTATATTATCAAGCAGGTTTCTCAGCCGATGTTTGAAGCTAATCTGGCACTCTATGATCTTGAAGAGATATCGGATGAAACGGACTATGAGACGATAATCCGTCAAGGGAGAATCCTCAAAAGTGACGGTAACGGGGATGAGATGATGGAACAGTATTCTCTCTCAGAATCTCCTTTTGAAACGCATGCGGCGCAGCAGGTTATTACGTCGATGATCGAGCATCGAGGGCATATCTATTTTTGGGTCGAATCTTCCCGTCATAGCGTATTGCTTGAAGATCGGAATATCGAACCCTATCGACCGTTAAATCTCCTTTCGGCGTATGGGACGATTATGACGATTTTGCTCGTCTCCTTTGCTCTTATTATTTATCGTTTGCGACCTTTGCGCCGATTGCGGAAACAAATTGCCCGTTTCGGAGAAGGGGATATGGGGGTACGCTTCCGCATAGAGGGGAGTGATGAGATAGCCCTTATCGCAAATGAACTCGATTCGACCCAAAACAAAATCCGCTCTCTAATCGAGTCTCGTACCCTGTTTTTACGCAACATTATGCATGAGCTAAAAACCCCTATCGCGAAAGGGCGGATTGTCGCAACAATGCTGAGCGATGAGAAACAGCGCGGTCGGTTTGAAGGGATTTTCGAACGTCTTGAATCATTGATCGGGGAGTTTGCCCTGCTCGAAGAGATTACGTCAGGGAACCAGTACCATGAGAAAAAAGAGTATCGGCTCATCGATGTGATCGATGGGGCGATCGACCTTGCGATGGTAGAATATGATGCGGTTGATCGTCACATTGATGCATCGATTAAGATCGAAGCCGATTACCGTCTTTTTGTGACGGCGGTAAAAAATCTGATCGATAACGCGATCAAATACTCTCCTGAAAAAAGGATGGAGATTTGGATGGAAGAGGGGGAGATCATTTTCGCGAATGAAGGTGAATCGCTCAAAAAACCATTGAACTATTATATTGAACCTTTTACCAAAGAGCATCCGACGAAAGACAGCTTCGGATTGGGGCTTTATATCGTCGATGCGATTTTAAAAGAGCATGATTATGTTCTTGCGTATGAACGCAGAGAAAACCGTAACTGTTTTATTTGTGTCCCTGTAAAAACCAAAAGGAAATAGATGAAGAAAATTTTGATTACGAATGATGACGGATATGAATCTGCAGGGCTTTTAGCCCTCATTGACGCATTGGAGGGACTAGGACAAATCACGGTTGTTGCCCCCTCGACGGAGAAATCGGCGTGCGGACACTCACTGACGTTGACACGACCTCTTAGTTTTATCAGTGTCGGGGACGATTTTTACAAACTCGATGACGGCACCCCGAGCGATTGTGTCTATCTTGCCCTTCATTCCCTATTCGAAGAGTCCAAACCCGATTTGCTGATCAGCGGGATTAACAAAGGTTCCAATATGGGGGAAGACATTACCTATTCGGGAACGGCGGCAGCGGCGATGGAAGCGGTGCTCCACAGTGTTCCGGCGATTGCTATCTCACAAGTGATGGATTTTACCCAGCCCGTCGGTGATTTTGCATTGGCGAAACAGGCGATCCGCCATCTGGCGGAGAAAATTTTGAGGGGAGATTTTCCGCTGAACGAGCGGGAATTTCTCAATGTGAATATCCCGCACGATGTTAAGGAACTGGAGTTTGCCGTTACTTATGCAGGGTATCGCTATTATGCCAATGACGCCCATCTCCATCGTAACCCGCGTGGGATGGAATACTACTGGCTCGGACTTCATCCTCTGGAGTATAAGGCTCGCCCGAAACGTGAATCATTATGTGATTTTGAAGCGATTGAGGCGGGAAAAGTGTCTCTGACGCCGATCAAACTCGACATGAGTGCCTATAAATCGATGCAGCAATTACGGGATTGGCTGTGAGACATACCCGCACTAAACTTGTTTTCGGAGAAGATGCACATGCGAAACTCCAAAACGCTAAAATACTCCTCCTCGGGGTCGGCGGTGTCGGAAGTTTTTGTTTGGATTGTCTTTACCGTTCAGGAGTACGCGACATCACGATCATCGATTTCGATCGCTACGATGTGACAAACCAAAATCGTCAAATGCACTCGGAAATGCACGAGGGGGAGTTGAAAGTCGAAGCACTCAAAACTCACTATCCCGAAGTGATCGCGATTGCGGAAAAAATCACCCCCGAGTGGATCGAGGCGTTTGATTTTGAGCCTTATGATCTTATCCTCGATGCGATTGACGATATGCGTGCCAAACTCGCGTTAATCCAAAAATGCTATCCCAAACTTATCTGCTCCGTCGGTTCGGCAAAACGGCTAGACCCGACGAAGATCGAAGTGCGTTCCATTTGGAAAACCGAAGGAGACCCCTTTGCTTCCAAAATTCGTAATGAACTGCGTAAACGTAAATTCAAAGGGGATTTTAGCTGTATTTGCAGCTCTGAGCTTCCCCGAATCAAAGAAAAAGGGAGTTTTGTCGCGGTGACTGGGGGATTCGGCCTTGCAATGTGTTCGCTGGCTCTGCGGAAAATAGCTTTGTAACCTTCTTGTGACGTGAGCGTTTTATACTCTCCATCATGGAACCTCTTCACCCCCTTTATCATCACTATCTTGACGTTTTGGATGTGGCATTTCAGCCGATCGTTGATATCCATTCCGGAGCCATTTTCGGCGTAGAAGCATTACTGCGTGGAACGGATACTCTCGGATTTGAAACGATCTTCTCTTTTTTTGACCGTTTGTACGAGGAAAATATCCTTTATTCGTTTGATTTGCGTCTTCGAGAGAAGGTGATGGAAAAGTTTTGTTTGATCGAAGGGTATGAGAGTCTCAAACTTTTTTACAATCTTGATAACCGCGTACTCGAGATGACCGATTTTTCGAAAGGAAATACCTTTCGTCTCCTTGAACGTTATAACCTCGATCCAAAAGCGATCGTCTTTGAACTCTCAGAACATAATGAAATTCTTAATATTGATCATTTTACAAAATTGATGCACCATTACGGCGATGAAGGATTTTGTATCGCGATTGATGATTTCGGGATCGGGCAGTCCGGGTACAAACTGCTCTATCATTGCACCCCTAATATTATCAAGATTGATCGTTTTTTTTTAACAGATATTGACAAGGATCCCAAAAAAAAGCTCCTCGCCCGAAATATGGTTCAGCTCTCCACGTTGTTAGGATGCCGTGTCGTAGCGGAGGGAGTTGAGACCGAGCGGGAACTTTTGGTATGCAAAGAGATCGGATGTCATATGGTACAGGGGTATTTTATCCAGCGTCCCACACTGGAGTGTTCCCTTATTGCCAAAAAATATCTCCTGAGCGGAAACAATTTAGTGGAAGAGAAACGCTCTTTGGGAAATCAAAAAATTATTTTAAAACGGCTCGAACCGCTCAAATCAATAATGATCACGGATTCTATGGAGACATTGCTCGATTTACTGAATGAAAAAGGGACCTATCTCGTTCCCGTCGTGGATGGGGCAATGCATCCGTTAGGGATTATCCATGAACATCAGCTCAAAGCGATCGCCTGTTCACCTTATGGGCGCTCACTAACTCAAAATCGCTCTTCCAACCTCTCGACACTGGAAACCTACATCGAACCGATCCCCGTAGTCGATTTGACAATGCCTCTGGAGATTATGATCGAGCTTTTTTCTCTCTCTCAAAATGCTCCGGGGGTGTTGGTTGTCGAGTCCTCACGCTATATCGGGTATCTGAGCGCACGCGAGATGATCGAAGTGGTACATGAGCGCAATCTTATCCGAGCCCGTGATGAAAATCCGCTCACCCGTCTTCCGGGAAATTTCAGAATAAACGAATACATCGCGTATGTGATCGAGAGCGGCACTGACGCGGCAGTGGTCTATTTTGATTTTGATCACTTTAAGCCCTACAATGACTATTACGGATTTCGAAACGGCGATAGGGTGATCTTGCTGTTTGCCGAGTTAATGCAAAAAGTTCTTTGCAACGATTATTTCAAAGGGCACATCGGAGGGGATGATTTTTTCGTGGGGGCAATTTTGGATGAGGCACAGACATTTGAAAAAGTATGCGGAGAAATTGAGCAATTGATAGCCGCTTTCAGCGATGAGGTAAAAGCATTCTATGAACCCTCGGATCGTGAACGGGGTTTTATTCTCGGAGAAGATCGAGAGGGGAATAAGCGGGAATTTAAACTCCTCGGTGTGAGTGCCGTTGTCGTTCGTATGGGAAGGGGTGAATCGATCACCTCAAGCGAACATCTTCAGCGAACCTTCGCTATGGAGAAAAAAACTGCAAAAAAATCACCTAATCATATGAGTATCATCGGTTATTGAGACGATAGCTTTGGTATAATGCCTTTTATTATCAATCTTCGGAGTTAACTGTGGAACAAAAAGAACCCATGACCAAATACGGGTTTCAGCGTCTTAGCGATGAGCTGAATACCCTTAAAAATATAGACTTGCCGGCCGTCAATGTTGAAATTGATCGTGCCAAAGAGTACGGAGATTTAAAAGAGAATTCTGAATACCACGCCGCTCGTGAAAAGCAGGCTTTCATCGGAACCCGTATCGCAGAATTGGGAGAGGTGATTTCACGTGCTCAGATCGTTGATCCGAGTGAACTTGAACACGCCCGTATCAGTTTCGGCTCTACGGTAGTGTTAAGCGATCTGGATAGCGATACCGAAGTCACGTATACGATCGTCGGCGGATGTGAAAGCAATCCTGCACAAGGCCTTATCTCCTTTAACTCACCGCTGGCAAAACAGCTTTTGGGTCGCGTAGAGGGGGATGAACTCAATGCAAAACTTCCCGGCGGAACCAAAAACTTTGAAGTGCTTGAAGTGAAATATCAGGAGATCGTGTTTGAAAGCCATTAACGTCGGAATCATTGGAGTCAGCGGTTATACAGGATTAGAGCTGGTTAAAATGCTTGTTTCCCATCCGACTTTCAATCTACTCTACTGTGCCAACACCGAAGGTGCGACGACGGTGGCCGAACTTCACCCCTCACTGATGGGTGTTTGTGATTTGAACGTCGAAAAGGTGGATATTGATCGTGCGGCAAGTACGTGCGAACTCATCTTTTTAGCCCTTCCGCACAAAACAGCGATGCAGACGGCAAAAGGGCTTTTGGAAAAAGGGATCAAAGTGGTCGATCTCTCCGCAGATTACCGCCTCAATGCCGAAAACTACGAAGCGTTTTACTGTGAACACGAAGATTTGGACAACCTCTCACATGCGATCTATTCCATCCCTGAACTTCATGGAAATATTGCGCAAGGTGCTCGTCTTATCGCTAATCCGGGATGCCATGTGACGGCGTCGCTGATGGCGTTGGCCCCTTTTTTAGATCATATTGATCTCACACACCCTATTTTTATCGATTCTAAAACCGGCGTTTCAGGGGCGGGAAAATCACCGAGCAGCACGGTTCATTATGTAAGTGTCAATGACAATATCAACTGCTATAACATTATCAAGCATCGCCATGCGACCGAGATCGAACAGCACGCTTCGGCGTTGTGTTTTAATGAAGTCAAGGTAACGTTTGTCCCCTCTTTGGTTCCGATGACTCGAGGGATGTTGGCGTGTGTCTATGCGACTCTTAAAACAGAGTGTGATCCATTGCCGCTGATGCATACATTTTATGAGGGGAAACCTTTCGTCCGTGTACGCAATGCTCCTCCGCATACGAAAATGACCTCGGGAACCAATTTTGCCGATGTGTATGCTACGCGTCACGGCAATGCACTTGTTGCAATGTGTGCAATCGATAATCTGATGCGCGGTGCCAGTTCTCAGGCGTTGGTGAATGCCAACATTATGATGGGATTGGATGAATCTCTCGGAATACCGAAAATCTCGTATGTCCCCTAAAACACTCCAAAGCGGTGCGATTCTTATCGCAGATGCCCACTGCGCTCCATGGCGCACTAGCTTTATCGATTTTCTTTATGCTCTCGAATCAGGTGAAATTGTGACGCCTCAACTCATCTTGATGGGGGATGTGTTTGATATGCTTTACGGTCCGATACCGCGAACATATCACTACAACACTGAGGGAATTGAACTCCTTAACCGCCTCTCAGAGCGACTTGAAATTATTTATTTAGAGGGAAACCACGATTTCCTACTCAGGAATTTACTCCCAAATATTGAGGTTGTCGCTCGCGAGGATCAGCCTATAGTGATGACGTATGAAGGGCAAACAATAGCCTTTTCGCATGGTGACAGTGCTATGGGATTGGGATACGAAATCTATACGGCTCTGATCCGCAGCCCTTTGGTATTGGCTTTTCTCCGAACCATTGATACGTTCGGGGGCGGTTTTATCGTTAGGTGGCTGGAAGCGCAGATGAAACGAAAATCACACTGCCGCAGTATTGAGAATTTTCATACATTGATAGAGAAGCGTTTAAAATCGCTTCATTTGGATTCGATTGATATTTTGGTTGAGGGGCATTTTCATCAAAATTGCTCTTTTCAATTCTCTCAACTTCATTACATTAACGTGGGTGCTTTTGCTTGCAATGAAAGATACTTTACTGTACAATCAAGTCAAAATAAGACGTTATTGCACGAAGCAGTTTTTCGTAAGGAGCCCCGATGAAGGGACAAGGAGATATTTTAAAAGTCGGCAGCAACGAGATGGAGCTTGTCGATTTTCGTATATTTAAGCGCGAAGGCGATGAAGTATACGAGGGAATATATGGTATAAACGTCGCAAAAGTGCGTGAAATCATCCGATTTCCAAAACTCACCGAATTACCGGGAACCCCTCCGTTTATCGAAGGGATTTTTGATCTTCGCGGTGTTGTGATCCCCGTAGTGAATTTGGCCAAATGGATGGGAGTTGACGCTCCCGACAATGTGGATAAAGAATCACGGGTTATTATTACGGAATTCAATAATATTCTCATCGGGTTTGTTGTCCATGAAGCGAAACGGATTCGCCGTATCAACTGGAAAGATATTGAACCCGCATCTTTTATTTCGGGTGATGGCGGGATGGACAGTTCCAAAATTACGGGTGTTACCCGTATTGAAGACGATGCGGTTCTTTTAATTCTCGATTTAGAAAGTGTTGTCCAAGAACTGGGGCTCTATCAGCCTGCCAGCGGCAAGCTCGAAGACGGTAAATACAACTTCAGCGGATATGTTCTTCTGTTGGATGACAGCTCTACCGCACGTCGTATTATCAAAGAAGCATTGGAGCAGATGGGCTTTGATGTTATTGAAGCGACGGATGGGGAGAACGGTCTTAGAATTCTCGAAGATATGTACACTAAATACGGTGAAGAGATTGGCTCTAAACTCCGACTGATCGCTTCGGATATCGAAATGCCGTTAATGGACGGATTCCATTTCGCGGCGAATGTAAAAGCCGATCCAAGATTTAAAATGATTCCGATTGTTTTCAATTCTTCGATTAGTGACTATTTCAGCGAACTTCGCGGAAAAGAGGCAGGCGGAGAAGCGTACTTAGTCAAATTTGATTCGAATTTATTTTACGATGAAGTAGCGCGTGTCGTACGTGCTCATATTCAATAGGGGTTAGGCAATGGATGAATTTCAAGAGATATTACAGGACTTTTTGGTTGAGTCGTTTGAACTGATTGAACAGCTTGACCAAGACCTTGTCGAGCTGGAGTCACGACCTGATGATTTGGATCTACTCAACCGTATCTTCCGGGTAGCCCACACAATTAAAGGGGCTAGCTCCTTTTTAAATTTTGATGTATTGACCCATTTGACACACCACATGGAAAATTTGCTCAATATGGCACGTCACGGAGATTTGGTCATTGATGCTGACGTTATGGACGTTATCCTCGAATCGATTGACTTGATGAAAGCGTTACTTGTCCGTATCAGAGACAGTGGAGAAGACAGCGGATTGGAAGTGAATCCATGTGTTATTCGTTTGGATGCGGTCGCAAACGGTACCTCATTGGGTGAAACGGTTCCTGCCCCGGCAGCTCCATCGACCCCTACCCCTGAACCAAAAGTTGCCGTTGCAACAAGTGAAGAAGAACCTGATTATTCAGGGATGAGCGATGAGGAAGTCGAAGCAGAGATTGAACGTCTTATCGCAGTGCGTCAGGCCGAAGATGCCGCAAAACGAGCGAATTCAGCAAAATCTACAACCCCTTCCGCCGAAGAAGAACCGGATTACTCAGGGATGAGCGATGAGGAAGTTGAAGCAGAGATTGAGCGCCTTATTGCAGTACGTCAGGCTGAAGATGCTGCGAAGCGTTCGAATAAAGCGCAAGAACCTGAATCAGTCAAACCCTCAGTTGCAGCCGCTCCGGTAGCGGTTACCCCACCGGCCGCCCCTAAAAGTGAGCCTGCACCTGTGGCAAAAGCTGCTCCTGCACCTAAAAAAGTTGAAGCGAAAGATGATGGTGAAAACCGTGGCGGATCAGCGGTCGAACAAACCATCCGTGTTGATGTCAAGCGACTTGACCATTTGATGAATCTTATCGGAGAACTCGTACTCGGTAAAAACCGCCTTATTAAAATCAATGATGACGTTGAAGAGCGTTATGAAGGGGAAGCGTTCCTCGAAGAACTCAACCAAGTCGTATCGATTGTCTCCTTGGTAACGACCGACTTGCAAATTGCCGTTATGAAAACCCGTATGTTACCGATCGGAAAAGTGTTCAACAAATTCCCTCGTATGATCCGTGACCTCTCTCGTGAACTTAATAAAAAAATTGAGCTGGAAATCACCGGTGAAGAGACGGAGCTTGACAAATCAATCGTTGAAGAGATCGGTGATCCGTTAGTACATATTATCCGTAATTCATGCGACCATGGTATTGAGACACCCGAAACACGTCTTGCCGCCGGCAAAGAAGAGGGTGGAACTATCCAGCTTAAAGCGTACCATGAAGGGAACCATATCGTTATCCAGATTATCGATGACGGTAAAGGGCTTGATGCCGATATGCTCAAATCCAAATCGATTGAGAAAAATATTATTACCGAAAAAGAAGCCGATACGATGTCAGAGAAAGAGGCATTCGGTCTTATTTTCCGTCCTGGATTCTCAACGGCTGCACAAGTTACCAGCGTTTCAGGACGCGGCGTAGGGATGGACGTTGTTAAAACCAACATCGAAAAACTTAACGGTATGATCGACATTGATTCCGAAGTGGGGAAAGGGACTTCAATGAAGCTCAAAATCCCACTTACTCTCGCAATTATTCAAGCGTTGCTTGTCGGTGTACAGGAAGAGTATTATGCGATTCCTCTTGCATCGGTTCTTGAGACGGTTCGTATTAGCAAAGATGAAATTTATACGGTTGAGAGTCGCTCCGTTATGCGTCTTCGTGATGAAGTCCTATCTCTTGTACATATCGGTGATATTTTCGAAGTTGAGCGTGTATTTGACAACAGCGAACATGCGTATGTCGTTGTCCTCGGACTGGCTGAGAGTAAAATCGGTCTTATCGTCGATTCCTTGGTCGGACAAGAGGAGATTGTTATTAAATCCCTCGGCGAGTACCTTAAAGGGATCGAAGGGATTGCAGGGGCAACGATTCGCGGTGATGGCGGCGTAACCTTGATCGTCGACGTTGCGGCATTGATGCAAATGGCAAAATCGGTTAAATCAACCGTAGGACAAGAGAGTGCGGAAGCGAAAAGCCGCGGAGGAGCTAAAAACTCAGCGAGTGACTACTGTGTGATGATTGTCGATGATTCCAAAACCGACCGAACCATTATGCGCAAAGCGCTCGAACCGTTGGGAATTACTCTGGTAGAAGCAACAGACGGTGTCGAGGCCCTGAATATTTTAAAGCAGGGTGATCATAACTTTGACGGTATGCTTGTTGATATTGAGATGCCGAGAATGGATGGCTATACGTTGGCTGCAGAGATTAAAAAATACAACAAATATAAAAATCTTGCATTGATTGCGGTTACGTCACGTACCGGGAAAGCTGACCGAATGCGCGGCGTTGAATCAGGCATGGTGGAATACATAACGAAACCGTATTCACCGGAATATCTGATGAATGTCGTCAAACGCAATATCAAGTTTAATGAGGGGCTATAACAATGAGCGAAAAACTTCAACAAATTATTAACAAACAGAACAAAGCCCTCTCGGGAGACGACGTTAAAATCGATGAAGTGATCCAGTTGGTGGGATTCATCGTGGGGGATGAAGAGTTCTCGGTGCCCATTTTAAGCATTCAAGAGATTATCAAACCGATCTCTTGGACACGCGTTCCGCAAACTCCTGAGTATATTTTAGGGGTTTTTAATCTTCGCGGTTCCGTTATACCGTTGATTGATTTGCGTTCTCGTTTTGGATTAGAGACCCAAAAACATACGGAAGAGACCCGTTTTATCGTTATGAAAAACGGTGACGATGTTGCCGGATTTGTGATCGACCGTCTCACCGAAGCAATACGTTTGCCGAAAAAAGATGTCGGGCCTGCACCGGATACCATTAACGAAGAAGAGAGTATGATTGACGGTGTCGGTAAACAAGCCGATCGTATCATTACAATCCTCAAAGTAGGAAAACTTCTAGAGCGAAATTTCTAATTTAGCTCCATTTATGGCACAATAACGCCATGAATGAAATACACTTTTTAAATCGTCGCTCAAAACTCCTCGACACAATGGAGGAGGGTGTGGCGATTATCACTTCTGCACCTGCCAAAACCCGCTCTAACGATACCGAGTACCCTTACCGTCAAAACAGCGACTTTTATTATCTTTGTGGATTTAATGAAGATAACTCTATTTTAGTCCTGATCAAAACGGATGAATCAATCAAAACCGTTTTATTTGTTGAAGCGCACAATGAGGATCATGCCCTTTGGAACGGTGCACGTTTAGGGGTTGATGGTGCGCGGGAGCGATTTAGTGTCGATGAAGTGCATAATAGTGCCGAATACACAGGGATGATCAAAGAACTGTTACGGGAGCATATCAATCTCTACATCGATCTCTACCATGAGTCACCGCGACTGATCGAAGCCAAAACGGCGGCAGAGGCACTTCAATCTATGCGGGGCGTCAAACGCCATATCCGCTCCATTCGTGATGTTACCCATCTGATTCGAACCTTACGGTTGATTAAATCTGAGCTAGAGATCGCCCATATACGTAAAGCACTCACGATTACGGCGGAAGCACATCATATTGCAATGCAAAAATGTCGTGCAGGGATGAAGGAATACCAACTTCAAGCCGCAATGAGTTACGTTTTTTTAAACAGCGGTGCGATGAGCGAAGCATACGGAGCGATTGTCGCAGGGGGGAACAATGCCAATACTCTCCATTACGTCGATAACCGTGATGAGCTAAGAGATGGTGATTTAGTCCTTATCGATGCGGCGTGCGAATGGGAACTCTATGCGTGCGATATTACCCGCACCTTTCCGATCAACGGAAAATTCAGTGAGTCTCAGCGGGAAGTGTACGAAAAAGTTCTTGCTGTGCAGATGCGGGTCATTGATGTAATCAAACCCGGTGTCAAACGCGACTGGCTCCAAAGCTACAGCGAAGAGTTATTATGTGATGCGCTGATCGAACTGGGGATTTTGAGCGGTGAACGAAGTACATTGGTAAAAGCCAAAGAACATAAAAAATACGCTCCGCACGGCATTGGACATTGGATGGGGCTGGATGTTCATGATCCGTGTCCGTATGTGGATGAATCGGGTGAATCATTAGCCTTCATAGCGGGGATGGTGATGACCATCGAACCGGGGCTTTATTTCCGTGCCGATGATGAGAGTGTCCCTGAACGTTATCGGGGTATCGGTATCCGAATCGAGGATAATATTCTCGTTACCGAAGAGGGGTATGAGAATCTATCGGCAATGATTGCCAAGAGTGTGGAAGAGATAGAAGGGATGTGTAATGGATAAAGTTTTACTTTTGTGTCAAGAGAAGCAGTTAACATGCAGTTATTGAATATTCCAGAAATTTTTAAAAGTGAAGCAGAAGATTTAAAAAAAGTACGCAAAGATGCTATTAGAATTCATGGAACGGCTGATATACGAGCTGCTGGAAATGAAATTGAAATTCATATACGTGAATTTTTTAAAAGAATGCTACCTAAGACACTTTATATTACTCATGGACATTTGATTGATTGCAATGGTTTAGTCAGCCCACAGCTTGATATAATTATCGCTGATACATCAAATTTACCTTCTCTAATGACTACAAAAGATGGTACAGAATATATTCCTATCGATTCAGTTTATGCTTGCGGTGAAATTAAGTCAACCTATTACAAAAATAAAAAATATATAGAATCCTTTACAGGGGTATTGTCAAAAATAAAAAATGAAATGTTTCATGAAAAAATAAAAAATACTGCCTTTAATGGGATTATGACAGATGAAACGTTATTAAGAGATATGTATTTATCAAAAGGTAATAGAACACTCAATAATATTTTTACTTTTATATTTTTTGTTGACTCTGGAGATTTTCAGTTTAAAGATATAAAAGCACACTTCAAAAGTACGAATTTGATAAATTTACCGGCACTTTCAGTTCTACTCAATAAAGGAGTAATTTTATCGGCGAAAATAGACGAATTTGGTTTTAATCACACTCGTTATCCTGATGATACTGACGAAGTAAATTATAATTGGTGTTTTACACCTTTCGCACCAAAAGATGAAAGTGCAACCCTTGAAGGGAATTGTTTGGGTTTTTTATATTATTCAGTACTTCAGCATATTGCCAATTCATATCTTGAGCCACCAAATCTTTCAAAATATTTGCAATCAATGCAAATTGTAAAAAAATCAACGTTAGAATGGTTAGATTGAAAATAATATTTTATGGGTTAATGGGGACAGGCCGAATTAAATTATTAATCGATGGATCCCGTGTCGTGGCACGGGATGACGAAAAACATAAACAAGATTTTTTGGAGGCGTGGGATGAATGCTTTAATCAGTAAGATTGAACTAGATACTAAAATTTTAGTCTATCTCAATAGCGGTGATGTTTTAACTTTGCCGTATTCCTACACTAAGCGTATCGAGTAAAGCAGTGTGTCACAACTCTTAAACCACCATTTCATCGGAGGTGGAAGAGGTATCCATTTTGACGATATTGATGAGGATATATCGTTGGAAGGGATTATTGACTATAAACTAAAACATGAGCTTGTTTTGTCGCATTGTGCGTAGTCAAATTTCCACTTTTGTTCAATTATAACTATAACTCCATCCGCTGAGGCCGTCTTTCGCCTCTTTAAAACCGTCAGAATTCCCTAGAAAATCGATAATATGCAACAATGTCCACGGGATCGTATTGGCTTCGGCATCATCGACAATGTGACGCGGCATCGGGGTCTCTTGGGTCGTCATGGCAAATGCGATCCGTTCACGGTTGCTTAACACATGGCTGGTTGCGGTGATATTAAGCTCACGGCAGAATTTTTCCAAAACAAGCGGCTTCACCTCTTCGGGGATTACATCGGACGTGTTGAGGATGATAGTGAAATGGATTGGAAGTTCATCCGCCATCATAGAGGGTGATGCCATTAAGATGTACTCGACATTCTCAAGGAGTCTTTCGATCTCTCCTGATGAGAGGTAACTGTTGATTTTCAGTGCTTGCATCTCTTGCATTAAACTTTTCCTTCAAGTATTTTTGTGATGAGTGAGGTCATTCCGATATGGAGATTGTAGTTTGTGATCGGAAAATCGACCATCTCGTTTTCAAGATTGACACTGTACCCGCTCAGGTATTTCCCCAAAATTTCTAAATCGATCGGTTGATAGGTATTGCAAAACTCGGCTGAAAGCTTTGTACGTATTAACTTACCCTCTCGGTTACTGATCGAGAGGGTAAATGCGAGCGTTTTGAGGCTGAAGAGATCGCACCAGCGGATAAAGAGTGCGGGTATCAGCTCGGCGTGAGGATTTCCCTCGGGATCAAACAAGAGATGTTCTTCTCTAAGAGGAATCAGTACACTTAACACAGCCTCGCAAAAAGGGAGACTTTTCTGTCGCCAGAAGGGGGCTTCATCACTTCGATTAAGTGCTGCGGAAAGTGCTCCTAAAATCTCAGAGCGTTCACCGTTACGAAGCAGAGTTTCCATACTATTAAGAATCACAGTAGCACTCCTTTTTTGGGTGTAACTTTAACCTTTTTTGTATAATACACGTATTAACACTAGGAGCTTTTAAAATGGATAAAGGATGGGCAACAAATTTTGTTTCAGCAGGTTTGGTCGGTGCGTCATACAGCATAGACGGTATAGCATCAGAGGTGTTGCGCAGTGCCGGATTATTCGCCCTCTCAGGAGCGGTGACGAATCAGTTGGCTATTCATATGCTTTTTGAAAAAGTACCCTATCTTTACGGGTCAGGAATTATTATAGACCGATTCGAATCGATACGCGAAGCTTTGAAAACACTCATTATGGAGCAATTTTTTACTCCCGAAAAAATTGAGAGCTTTGTCCAATCACAAGAACGTACCATCGATCTTACTCCTATCATCGAACAAACCGATTTTACCCCTGCATATAATGCATTGGTACGAAGTGTGATGGATTCACCTTTAGGTGGGATGTTAGGGATGTTCGGTGGAGAAGCGATTATCGGAAAACTCAAAGAGCCGTTTTTGGAGAAGATCAAACTCTCTACGATAGAGATTTCTCAGAGCGAATCGTTTATGAGCGCACTGAATACCCATTTACATCAGGGGAGCTCTCATCTTACCGAAACGATTGAGAGTATTGTTGTCTCCCGACTTGCCGAATTGACACCTATCATGATCAAAGAGATGCTTCACACGTTGATGAAAGAGCATTTAGGATGGTTGGTCGTATGGGGCGGAGTCTTTGGAGGAATGATCGGAATCGTGTCGGTATTTCTACTGTGAGTCATTGTATTTAAAAGACTTGACAACAAGTGACTCAAAGTATTATAATTCTTGTAACTTACTAATAAGGATTTAAAGATGAAAAAAATATTTGAAAAATTAACCCATCAAATGACCGAGATGATCGAGTCGTCGATCTCATTGGCCCTGCACAATAAAAACAGCGAGGTCGAATCGATCCATTTTTTATGGGCATTGCTTGCCAACAGTAATTCTCCGCTCAATCAAGCATTGGTCAAAATGAATATCGATAAAACGGCAATTGAACTCGATGTTAAAAGTGCTGCAAGTAAACCAGCCACTTCGTCCAGTGTGACGAAAGAAAATATCCGACTCTCAAAACAGTTTATTCACGCACTTGAACGCGGTTCTGCTGAGATGGCGGTCAACGGGGATCAATTTATCGCTATCGATACTTTTTTAATGGGAAATTTAAACCATTCCCCCTTTAAAGAGATACTTGAAAGATATGTGAATGTGTTTGAATTGCGTAAAACGTTTGAAGCGATGCGCTCAGGTCAAAAGATTGAGTCACAAACGGATGATGAAAATCTCGAATCACTTTCCAAATACGGTATCGATTTAACGCGTGAAGCGATAGAGGGGAAACTCTCTCCGGTCATCGGTCGAGATGAAGAAATTTCTCGTATGATGCAAATTCTCATCCGTAAGACAAAAAATAATCCAATCCTTTTAGGAGAACCTGGGGTCGGGAAAACAGCACTTGTTGAGGGGTTGGCACAACGGATCGTTAATAAAGAGGTTCCGCTTAGTTTGCAGAACAAACGGGTTATTACCCTTGATATGAGTGCATTGATTGCAGGGGCAAAATACCGCGGGGAGTTCGAAGATCGCCTGAAAGCGGTCATCGATGAGGTGAAAAAAAATGCGAATGTCATCCTCTTTATCGATGAGATTCACACGATCGTAGGGGCGGGTGCGTCTGAGGGTTCTATGGATGCTGCCAACATCCTCAAACCCGCACTTGCGCGGGGTGAGTTGCATACAATCGGGGCAACAACACTCAAAGAGTACCGTAAATACTTCGAAAAAGATGCGGCGCTTCAACGCCGTTTCCAACCGGTCAATGTGGATGAGCCGAGTGTCAATCAGTCGTTACAAATTTTGCGTGGACTGAAAGAGCGTCTTGAAGCACATCATAACGTCACGATTACCGATTCGGCGCTTGTAGCGGCGGCAAAACTCTCGGATCGCTACATCAATGATCGTTTCCTCCCCGACAAAGCGATCGATTTGATTGATGAAGCCGCAGCTGAGTTAAAAATGCAGATTGAGTCCGAGCCGAATGCCCTTGCCTCCGTTAAACGCCGTCAAACGAACCTTAACGTTGAACAAGAGGCACTCAAGATGGAAGAGAGCGTCGCCAACACCAAACGACTTGAAGAGATTCAAAAAGAGCTTGCCGATGTGAGTGAAGAGCGTCGAAGTCTCGATGCGCAGTTCTCGCATGAAAAAGAGGTGTTTAACTCTATGGCGAAACTCAAAGGGGAGCTTGAATCGAAGCGGCGTGAAGCGGAATCGGCGAAACAAAATGCTGATTTTAACAAAGCGGCAGAGATCGAATACGGTCAAATCCCGAAACTTTTTGAAGAAGAAAAGGTGCTTCAAGAGAAGTGGAAAAATATGATGGCAGCGGGGACACTTCTCAAAAACAGTGTTGATGAAGCGTCGATTGCGGGGATTGTGAGTCGATGGACAAAAATTCCGGTCAACAAAATGCTCCAAAGCGAAAAAGAGAAAATCCTTCATATCGAGGATGAATTGAACCGTGATGTGGTGGGACAGGAGCGTGCCACCCATGCGGTAGCCCGTGCGATTAAGCGTAATAAAGCGGGACTCTCCGATAAAAGCCGTCCTATCGGATCATTCTTGTTCCTAGGGCCTACGGGGGTCGGGAAAACACAGACGGCTAAAACGTTGGCGAAATTTCTTTTCGACAGCAGCGAATCAATGATCCGTATCGATATGTCGGAGTACATGGAAAAACATGCCGTCTCGCGTCTCGTAGGTGCCCCTCCTGGGTATGTGGGGTATGATGAGGGGGGACAGCTTACCGAGGCGGTGCGTCGTAAGCCATACAGCGTTATCTTGTTTGATGAGGTTGAGAAAGCCCATCCCGATGTCTTTAACGTCTTGTTGCAGGTGCTTGATGATGGACGTCTGACTGATAACAAAGGGGTAGTCGTCGATTTCACCAATACGATCATCATCTTGACCTCCAACATCGCCAGTGACAAGATTATGGCGCATCACGGCGACCCTAAACTAGAAGAGATGGTACTCGGGGAACTCAAACAACACTTTAAACCGGAGTTTTTGAACCGTTTGGATGATGTGGTGGTCTTTAATCCGTTGGGAGAAGCGCAAATACTCAGTATCGTCGATCTCTTCTTTAGAGACATTGCGGCAAAAGTGGTAGAGCGTGACATTACCCTCACCCTAAGCGATGCGGCAAAACGGTATATTGCGAGTGCGGGATTTGATCCTGTTTATGGGGCGCGTCCACTTAAACGGGCACTCTATGAGATCGTAGAAGATCGTTTGGCTGATTTGATCCTCGGCGGAGAAGTGGAAGAGGGCGCATCCGTTGCCTTTGATGCTGTTGGAGATGAGATTACCGTTTCTGTGGCATAATTCACGCCATGAAAATAATTGCCTTACTCTTTGTACTATTATTACAGCTTTTGGGGTGTACGGGGGATTGTATGACCTGTCATCCCGCACTCCTTAAAAATATCGATAATGATCACCGTCATAAACCGATGATGACGTGCATACAATGTCACAGTGCTAATCCTTCTAAAATGGCCGATTGCGGCAGTGATTGTTTTGCGTGTCATCCGATTGCAAAGATTGAGAGTGCGCGGGTGGCAGAGCATACGGTTATTCGTGAATGCCGTGATTGTCACATGAAACTCAAAACTACATTAGAACTGAGTAATACCCCGAAAGGGCAGTCTGTTATGCCGACGTTGCGAGATTTTTTAAAGCCTTAAGCGTATAGGGGTTCAAAAAGTTTATCAAACCCGTCGATGATTTTTTGCATCAACTTTTGAGCTTCTTCGATCATTTTATCCATAGGTTTTGTCTCTTTAACGGCATTGTCAAATAGATCAACTACCCCTTGTTTGGCATGATTTTTGACGTTTTCATCACTATTCTTGAGGTTTCCGATTAGTTTAGTGACATCCGAAGCGATCTTATTGATCGGGGAGGTTTGATTCTCTTCTTCGAGTTCTTTCATAAATTTATCGATGTACGGCTGCGCTTTTTCCATAAAGGCATTGATCTCTTTTTGATCTTGTTCGCTGATACCGTTGCTGTCGAGATTGAAGGAAAATGCCTGCATGGAAGAGAAAGAAAACGATTGTTCTTTGCTATTGGACGTCGTTTTTTCATTCAGCGAAAGGGACTGCTCATTTTCAAAGTTTAGAGAGAGTGTATCCCCTGAACTGGTTTTCATTTGAATATTGAGCTCATGAGAGCGGTACGCATCGAAAGAGGTTGAGGTTGTCATACTATAACCTTTATAGGGTTGATTCTTAGTGAGTATATCGGCACTATTCGAGATTATTTTAACAAGCTTTTATGAAACTTAACCCTTCTTTAAGTAAGAATTGTCTATTATTGCGTGCTAAAAATTTCTAAAGGGAATGGCTTATGAAAAGAACATACCAACCGCATAATACGCCACGTAAACGTACCCACGGTTTCCGTGCACGTATGGCGACAAAAAACGGCCGTCGAGTATTGAACGCTCGTCGTGCTAAGGGTAGAAAACGATTGGCTGTCTAAATAGCTTCTCGATGCTAAAGCTCCATAGTGAGTTTCAGCGTGTTTATCAACGCGGGAAAAATGCGCACAGCACTTCCATCGCGTTGTTTTATCTCCCCTTAAAGGGAGAAAAAAAAGTTGGATATACGGCCAGTAAAAAAGTTGGAAATGCAGTAGTGAGAAATCGATGTAAAAGACGTCTTCGGGCTCTTTTTAATGAGTTCTCACCCAATGCACAAGACGGATGGTACGTTTTTGTCGCCAAGAAAGGGTTATTTGACAACCCTTTCGATACAGTGCGACGCGACTGCAAATATGTTTTAAAACGGACGGGTGCCATGGCTGGAGTAGGTGATGATAAGAATCTTCTTTCTTAAGCTCCTGTGGCTTTATCGGCACTCTTTCTCTTTGGTGACACGCGGTGCGTGTCGTCACTATCCCTCATGCTCCGAATATGCTCTGTGGCAATTTGAGCGCAACACCCTCACTCGTGCATTTTATTCCACATTTTTACGAATTTTACGGTGCAATCAACTTTTTTCCGGCGGTATTGATTATCCGATTATCAACAAACCGATGTTAAAACCCTCCGAACTCTCCATAAATACGATAAAATACTGGTTTGTTCCATATCAACAGAATTATTTTCTGATTAAAAATTTTAAGTTTAAAGGGTCCCAGTGCTAGAAAAGTTTACTCCCAATCAACGGCTCCTCGTTGCTGTTGCTTTATCTTTTGTCTTTTTCATAGGTTATACGACACTATTTCCTCCGCAAGCTCCGAACGCTGAAGAGAACACCACTACGGTATCAACTACGAATGAAGTTGCTATTCAACCGACTGTTGCAGCGGCTCAAACAGAGAGTAACGCTTCGGCTGTTTCCGATATTAAAACCGTTACGACCGATACGCTCACCACCGTATCAGCTAAAGAATTTACGTTAAAAATTGATACCCTCGGGCGGGTCTCTTCGGTCATTTTAAGTAATGCAAAACATAACGGTAAAGACGGGAAACTCTCAGAACTGATCGCATCTACCGGAGCGAAACCGCTTCAAATCCGTTTTGCGGATGAAGCGCTCAATCAAGCGGCGGCAAAAACTCCGTATACAACAAATGCTACAAACATCGCTTTAGGCGAAAACGGCAAATCGACCATTGTATTGAGTCAGAATCTCCCGGAATTGACGGTGACGAAAACGTTGACATTTTATGCTGACGGTCATTATGATGCGAAAGTGGCTCTCTCTACTGAAAAACGCTACTCTCTCTACTTAGGGCAACATCCTGAAATCATTGAACAAATGATGACGGTTGTGGGGGGAATGGTCTATTCCGGCGATAACCTCACCACTATTTTTGAAGACGGCGATGTTGAGGGGCGCTCATTGTTTAGTGACGTTCATCTCGTCTCTGCATTTGACCAATATTACGCCACTATTTTTTATGGGTTTGACAAAGCAACTCAAGTCACAGTCGAACGTGATGTGAACAACAACCCTGTCACCTATTTGGAAGGGGCGAATAACTTTACGTTCAACGGATACATTGGACCAAAAGAGTACAAAACCCTTGAATCGATCAATCCTGTTCTTGTCAATGCGATTGAATTCGGATGGTTTACATTCGTAGCAGCTCCTATTTTCAAAATCTTGATGTGGTTGCATGGCCTTTTAGGTAACTGGGGCTGGTCAATTATCGGTTTGACGGTTCTTATCCGTGTTTTCCTCTACCCTTTGACCCACAAAGGGATGGTCTCTATGCAAAAGATCAAAGACATTGCCCCTCGTATCAAAGAGGTACAGGAGAAATACAAAGGCGATCCTGCACGGATGAATGCCGCTGTTATGGAAATGTATAAAAAACACGGTGCCAATCCGTTGGGCGGATGTTTACCGTTGATCCTTCAAATACCTGTGTTCTTTGCCATTTACCGTGTACTTTTGAATGCGGTTGAACTCCAAGGGGCTCCATGGTTATTATGGATTACCGACCTTTCACGTATGGACCCGTATTACATCCTCCCTATTTTGATGGGTGCGACAATGTACTATCAGCAAAAGATCACTCCGAGCAACTTTACCGATCCGTTGCAGGAAAAAATCTTTAAATTTTTACCGGTTATCTTTACGTTCTTCTTCTTCACATTCCCGGCTGGGTTGGTGTTGTACTGGTTCGTCAATAACCTTTTCTCAATTGCGCAGCAATATCTCGTAAACAAACAATTCGAAGCGGCTCGTGCTGTACGTCACGAAGCTCATCTTGCGGAAAAGCATCATGAAAAAGATTGAAGCACCAACACTAGAACAAGCGTACGCACAAGCGGCCGCAGAGTTCGGATGTTCTGTTACCGCGCTTCAAGTCGAGATCGTTCAATTCCCTTCCAAAGGGGTCTTGGGTCTTTTTAAAAAATCGGCGATTATTGTTGCAAATCTCCCCCACTCTGCGGGAGTATCAACGGCAGTCGAAGTCGTCAAAGAGTCGGTTGTTGTAGAAGAACCTGCGGTTGAAGAAGAGATTGAAACAGCTTCCGTATATGTTGAGCCTGAAGAGTTGGTATTGGGCGATGAATTTTACGAACAAGCCGATGATTTTGAAGAAGAGGGGGAGATGGAAGGGGACTTCTATCAGCTCTCAGCCCAAGAGTGTGCCGATGAAGTGAAAGAGCAGATTAACATCCTCTTTAAAGATATCTGTTTTGATATCAATGCTGTCGATGTCAGTGTCTATGATGAAAACACGCTCCTTGTCGAGTTCACCGGTGCCGATGCGGCATTGATGATCGGAAAAGAGGGATATCGTTACAAAGCACTCTCGTATATGCTCTTCAACTGGATCAATGCAGTGTATGGAATGCAGCTCCGTTTGGAAATTGCGGAATTCTTAAAAAATCAAGAAGAGTCTATTTCTCGCTACTTGATCAATGTTTGTGATGTTATCGATCAAGATGGACGTGCGCAAACCAAAGTGTTGGATGGTGTATTGGTCCAAATTGCCCTCAAACAACTAAGAGATCGATATCCGGATCGTTATGTGGCTATCCGCTCTACCCGTGATGGCGGTAAGTTTATCATCATCAACAGTTACCACGAATATTGATGAACGACACCATTGCCGCTATTGCCACCGCAAACGGTGTCGGTTCTATTTCGATTCTCCGTCTTAGCGGAGATCGTTCTCTCTCTATCGCTTTAAAACTTACCAAAAAAAGCCAACTTCAACCCCGCTATGCAACTTTAACCTCTTTGCATCATAACGACGGTACATTAATCGATGAAGCGATCGTGATCTATTTCCAAGCACCGCGCAGTTTTACCGGCGAAGAGGTCGTGGAGTTTCAATGTCACGGCGGGTATGTTGTGGCTGAATCACTATTATGTGCTGTTTTATCCGAGGGGGCGCGTTTAGCCGAACCGGGAGAGTTTAGCAAACGTGCCTTTTTAAACGGTCGCTTAGATTTGACTCAAGCCGAAGCAACCGCCGCACTCATCGAAGCTAAAAGTGACGATGCCGCACGGATACTAGCGCGTCAGATGAAGGGTGAATTGCGCGGATATATCGAGGGTATCCGAGATGCGCTTCTTGAAATATTGGCGTACTCTGAAGTGGTGATCGATTATGCCGAAGAGGATTTGCCTCAAGACGTTGTAGATCAGATCGAAGTCAAACTCGCAAACATCAAACATACCCTCTCTCGTACACTCGAATCGAGCCGCAGACGTTCAGGTTTAATGCAGGGATTTCGTGTCGCCATTATCGGCAAACCCAATGTCGGGAAAAGCTCTCTTTTAAATGCGCTTCTCGATTATGAGCGTGCCATCGTCAGCGACATTGCAGGGACGACTCGTGACACGATCGAAGAGCAGGTACGTATCGGTACCCATCTGATCCGTCTGGTCGATACGGCGGGGATACGGAACGCTCACGATGAGATTGAGCGGATCGGGATCGAACGCTCTATTTCGGCGATAGAAAATGCCGATGTGGTCATCGTATTGTTTGACTCTTCACGTGAGATTGATGGAGAAGACCGTGCCATTATCGATCTAATCGAGCGGTACCGCGAAGAGAAACCTTTTATCTGTGTATTGAACAAATCGGATTTACAAGAATCGTTTGATATTGCGGCGATAGAGGGTTATACCCCTATTCGCTTGAGCTGTAAACAAGAGATGCAATCTCTCATCGATGTTCTGAGTTCTCTAATGGATTATGAAAATGACGGCGAGGAGATGATGCTCATCTCGCAACGTCAGATCAGTGCGACCGAAAAAGCCGTTAGATCGATTGATGATGCTAACGAGCCGCTTCGAGATGGTGAACTGGAGTTTTTTTCGTTTCATATCAATGCAGCCATCCGCTCCGTTGCCTCAATTAGCCGCCCGTATGAACTTGATGAGATGTTTGACAAGATGTTCGGCCAGTTTTGTCTGGGGAAATGATGGGAACTATTATCGCGATTGATTTAGGACTAAAACGGATAGGACTGGCACTCAGTGCAGGTGCGGGAATCGTGACTCCGCTTCCGGCGGTAGAACGTAAAAATAGAAATCAAGCCGCCAACGATGTCAAAAAAGTGTTGAACGAATACGAAGCAACTACGGTTGTGGTCGGTATCCCGATGGGAAGCACGACAGAGGATGAGATGCGCCGACGTGCTGCGCACTTTATGAATCTCGTCGAATTCGCAGGGGAGATCGCCTACCAAGACGAATCCCACAGCTCCCAAGAAGCCGAAGCACTGATGAAGGGGGAAATCCGCTACAAACGCGACGGTCGGATCGACTCCCTCTCGGCTAAGATTATTTTAGAGCGGTATCTTAAAATATAACGCCGCTTCCTCTTCATCATCGGTGAGGGTGGCAAAATCGTCATCGTTTTCAAGTTTATCTTTTATGCTTGCGACACAATAGTCAAATCCAATTTCTCTCGCACTTTCTATGTCAAACACAAATCCTAATCCGCTGAACTGATACGGCTCCTCTTGCTCGATGCAGAGCAAAATCCCCTCACATTTTTCTTCGAATTGCTCTACGATTTCCCGATAACCGACATTAAATTCGGTAGCGTGCCATCCCATATCTTCTAATACTTTATCGGAAAATTCGGCGATTCCATCTCCTGTCGTATCATCGTACAAAGCCCGTTTCTGATTGTAGCCGATGATACTCTGCCACGCACCGGAAGCTTTGATAAGGAGTCGATCCTCATCTTCTACAATACGGTAATCTTTTCCGAGCATTTCTGAAATAGGTCGGGATAAATTTGTAGCAAGGGGAGACAAGGGGGGAATTGAACCCTCATAAATTGCGATAAGATCAGGTTCAAACGGCTCAAAGACGATTTTGCCGTCATAACGAACGGCGAACCGTTTTGCCGAGTTGGCGGCACGTAAAAAATCATCTTTGGCAACGATAATGATCTCTTTAAAAAGGTTGAATTTTTTCATGCAAAGTGCCTCTTTTTTTGGGTGAATTGTAGCATGGGATCGTTGTAACATCCTTAGCAGAGTATTTAGCATAAGGATATAAGGGTGCGCTAATTTATTTTTATGCAAAAGTGGGGTATAATTCGCCAAATTTTAAGCCTATGAGCTTACTCTAAGGATACCTGTATGGCATTGAGCGTCTACTACGATAAAGATTGTAATATCGAATTAATCAAAAGCAAAAAAGTGGCAATGATCGGTTTTGGATCACAAGGTCATGCACACGCGGAAAACCTTCGCGACAGCGGTGTCGAAGTAGTTATCGGTCTTCGCAAAGAGGGTAGCTCATGGGGTAAAGCGGAAGCTAAAGGCTTCAAAGTGTTGACGGTTGCAGAAGCTTCCGCTTATGCTGATGTGGTAATGATCCTTCTTCCGGATGAGAACCAAGCGGAAATCTATAAAAATGAAATCGCTCCTAACCTTAAATCAGGAGCTACTATCGCATTCGGTCACGGGTTCAGTATTCATTACGGACGTATCAAGCCAGCCGCTGATATCAACGTAACCATGATCGCTCCTAAAGCTCCGGGTCACACCGTACGTTCTGAGTTCGTTCGCGGCGGCGGGATTCCTGACTTGATCGCTGTTGGACAAAATCCTAGCGGTACAACCAAAGAATTGGCGCTTTCATACGCATCGGCTATCGGTGGCGGACGTACAGCGATCATTGAAACTACGTTTAAAGATGAAACAGAAACCGACCTTTTCGGAGAACAAGCGGTTCTTTGCGGCGGTGCGGCTTCACTCGTACAAGCAGGATTCGAAACATTGACAGAAGCGGGTTACGCTCCTGAATTGGCATACTTCGAGTGTCTTCACGAGCTTAAACTTATCGTTGACTTGATGTTCGAGGGCGGAATCGCTGATATGCGTTATTCTATCTCTAACACAGCGGAATACGGCGACTACGTCAGCGGTAAACGTGTTATCAATGCAGAATCAAAAGCGGCAATGAAAGAGATTCTCAAAGAGATCCAAGACGGCCGTTTTGCAAAAGATTTCATCCTTGAAGGTCAAGCGGGTTATCCTCGTATGAATGCTGAGCGTACAAACGCTCGTGCCTCTTTGATCGAGCAAACGGGTGTTAAATTACGCTCTATGATGCCGTGGATTTCTAAAAACAAAATCGTTAACCAAGCTACAAACTAATTCCCCTTTTCAGAGCGCGAAGCTCTGAAAACTTCTACAGAAAGAGGTTCCTTCTTTTATGAAAAAACAGCCTCTTTATCAAAAATATCTCTCTTTAAAATATATCGGATGGGGACTCTTCGGCCTCGTAATTTTTCTCAGTGCACTCTTAATCGGTTATTTTATCGGATTTAATCAGGTGGAAGATGAACTTGTACGTGAGCGGGTACAAACTCAGCATCTGGTAAAACAAATCGAACAAATTGCAGCTATTGATGAGTATTCAGCGATCCCTTCAAAAACCAAAGAAGCGGCCTATGACAGTGAAATAAAACGTCTTCAAAAAGAGCTTCAAGCACTATTGGAGCAAGAACACAGACGTGAGCCGCTGAAGCCTCAGCATGAATATGCACCGAAAGAGCCAAAAGCATCGCCCCCTCCGGCGGCAGTGCGTCCAAAACGACTCGATGGGACTCAGCCGAAACTGGTGATCATAATCGATGATGTCTCATATAGTCGGGATGTGAGAGCCATTCAATCAACCGGATTACCGTTGGTGATGTCTTTTTTGCCTCCTAGTCCAAGGCATTCTGAATCGGCACAATTGGCACAGCGGCAAAACCGATATATGGTCCATCTCCCCCTTGAAGCGATTGATTTTAATGATGAAGAACCCTTTACCCTCCATGTCGGTGATTCGGAAGAGACGATCGGAAAACGGATTATTGCCCTTAAACAGCTTTTCCCCAATGTCCGTTATGTGAACAATCATACCGGATCAAAATTTACGGGGGATAGCGATTCGATGGAAAAATTAATCCGTGTCCTCAAAAAAGAGGGGATACAATTCGTAGACAGTCGTACTATAGGCAAAACTAAAGTACCGGAAGTCTCCACTTCGTTAGGAATGCGCTACATCGGGCGGGATGTATTTCTCGATCATCAAGACGGTGTCCGTAATGTCAAGCGGCAAATTAAAGAGGCGATAGAAAAAGCAAAACATCATGGAACGGCTATCGCAATCGGTCATCCGCGCCCTGACACGATACAAGCACTTATAGAGTCAAAAGAACTCCTCAGCGAAGTTCAACTGGTAGGAATTGAGCAAATCTGACAATTTGACATAGTTTTTAGCTTTTTTGAAACTATCTGATATTGTTGTGCATATTAAGATTAAAAGAGTATCTATGCACAACACTCTTCCCTTTATTGTTCCCGAACTCTCATCTATGAAGCGATACCCTGAGGAACTTTATTATCGGGGTAATGTAGAATTATTGCACCGTCCGAAAATTTCAATAGTGGGAACCCGTCGCCCAAATCCTTATACACGTGCGATGACACTGGAACTTTCACGAAAATTATCTCACTCAGGAATAGTGATAATCAGCGGTGCGGCGGCAGGTGTTGATGCCATAGCCCATCACGGAGCCGGTGCCGAAAATACGGTTGCAATTCTACCTAGCGGTATTGATGTACGCTATCCTGCTGCTAATGCAAAGCTCATAGAGGCGATTGAAAACCAAGGACTGACACTAACGCCATTTGAGGCTGGATTCGGTGCACGGGAGTGGAGTTTTGTCGTCCGCAATGAGATCGTTGTGGCACTGGGAGATGCATTGATCGTAACCGAAGCTGATATCGGAAGCGGGAGTATGCGCAGTGTGGAGTACGCATTGGCAATGGAAAAACCGATATACGTTCTCCCCCATCGTCTTCATGAAAGTACGGCAACTCGGCTGCTTTTGAGAGAGGGGAAAGCGAGTGCGATTGACGATATCGATTCGTTTGTTGCCCATATAAGTCAAAAAGGTAAAAATAGGTGTGAAGATACCCCTTTTATAGCTTTTTGCCGCAACAATCCGACGTATGAAGAGGCAATGGGACACTTTCCAAGTGAGATATTTGAAGCGGAGTTAAGCGGAATCATTGAAGTGAGAAACGGAAGAGTAGCGGTAGTGTGAAATAAATAAAAACCAATGAAAGAGTCTTATAATGAGTATCATCACGGAGGATAGTCGTCTACACGCAACACTGAAAGAGGTGTTCGGGTTTAGTGCATTTAGAGAACATCAAGAGTTAGCGGTTCGAAGTATAATCGAAAACAAAGATACCCTTATGCTCCTTCCAACGGGAGGGGGAAAATCGCTTTGTTATCAACTTCCTGCCATTATAAAAGAGGGGGTAACCGTCGTTGTCTCCCCACTATTGGCATTAATGTACGATCAAGTCTCCGCACTCAAAGTAATGGGTATTAAAGCCGAATCACTCTCCTCAATGCAAAGTGAAGCAGAGGTGCAACGTATTCACAAAGAGCTGATAGAACAAAAGATAAAGCTTTTGTATGTTTCACCGGAGAGAATGGCGACAAAAGGGTTCATCGAATTTTTACAGCACTTGAAAATCAATACTTTTGTTATTGATGAAGCGCACTGTATCAGTGAATGGGGACATGAGTTTAGAGATGATTATCGTAAACTCAGTTCCATACGCAGCACCTTTCCTCATGTTTGTATAGCTGCGTTTACTGCTACCGCAACACAAAAAGTTAAATCGGATATTATTAACCAACTCCATTTAAACGATCCGGTATTGATCAAAGCGGCTGCCTTTAGAAGCAATATTACGATTAGAGCTAAAAACCGAGAAGGAAACGGGCAAAAGCAGTTATTAGCACTTATTCGGCAAAAACAGGGAGAGAGCGGAATCGTCTATGCTTTTTCACGCAAAGAGACGGAAGAGGTATCCCGATTTTTAAATGCGAATGGGATTGTTTCGCGTGCGTATCATGCAGGGATGAGTACAGATGAGAGGACATCTGTTCACAAAGCGTTTATGGACGATACCCTTCAGGTTGTGGTTGCAACGGTGGCCTTCGGTATGGGGATTGATAAAAGCAATATTCGATTTGTCATTCACACCTCAATGCCAAAATCAATTGAAAACTACTATCAAGAGATCGGTCGTGCGGGGAGAGACGGGTTGGAAGCACAGACGCTATTGCTCTACTCTATGTCAGATGTGGTCAATCGAAAATCACTGATTGAAAAAAATGACGGAGGGAGTGAGTATAAACGTGTCGCATTGCAACAATTAAACGATTCCATCCGATTTGCGAGCGGAGAGGTGTGTCGTCATAAAGGGATAGCCGCGTATTTCGGCGATAAAATTGATGATTGTGTCGGGGTGTGTGATAACTGTCTTGAAGCGGGCAGTTTCCAGATCGTTGATATTTCCGTTGAGTCGCAAAAGTTTTTATCAGCTCTCCATAAAACGGGGCAAAGTTTCGGTACTCATTATGTTATTGACGTTCTAAGAGGATCAGAATCTCAAAAAGTTTTGAGTGCACAACACGATAAACTCAGCGTCTACGGCATCGGTCGTGATCGTACGAAACAAGAGTGGCTTAGTATCGCGAATCGACTTATAGAGATTGAGGCACTTTTTCAAGCTGATTACGGGGTGCTAAAAATTACTGAAAAAGGGGTTGCTATTTTAAAGGGGGAACAGAGGGTTACACTAAAAGAAACAACGCTTTACCCGCCAAAAGTAGTGATGAAATCGGAAACATCGCATAACAAAGAGATGCAAACTCCTGAGTTTGAAGCACTTAGAGGGGTGAGATCACACTTAGCATACGAGGAAAAGGTTCCGGCATATGTTATCTTTAGCGACAAAACCTTACTTGAAATGTCGCAAAAACTGCCAGAAACGAAAGAGGGGATGTTAGCGATTTCCGGTATCGGGGTAGTGAAATACGATAAATACGGTGAGCAGTTTTTGGATGTTTGCAGAGCATTATCGAAGGACAAGGCAGGGGTTTAATGCCCTGATGTTACCTCGTATCCATAGTGTTTTACGAGATAGTTGATAATGGTTTGTTGATCTTCTTTAGCGATAGGAGCTTTGAACTCATTTACCATTTTTTGGACGGTTCCTGTCCAGTACGGTCGGCTTTTTTTACCTTGGTTTAAGACATAACCCCATGAATGGCAGATGAGGCAGTATTGCTGTGCAATTTCGTCATGATCGCCTTTCACCATAGGGTAATCGACATACGGCATTTCGATAGGTTTAGCGACTTGAGCGAATGCGGATGATGCCAAAATGAGAGTAATTAGGAATAATTTTTTCATAGTAGAGCCTTAGACAATTTTAACGTTGACGCTGTCAACCGCGTTGTATTGGTATCCGCCCGCGTTCCAGCCGATTTCATTGACTTGCGGCTGAATGTTTCCGATACGATTAATAGCGCGAACCATGATGGTATATTCACCTTTGACTTTAGGTTCCCATTGGTAGATCCATGGACGATAGGCATATTTACCGTAATCTTTTTGAAGTTCGGTAGCACTCCAGCTTTTTCCTCCATCGGTGGAGATCATCACCTCTTTGATCCCTTTTCCCTGATCAAAAGCGACTCCGGTAACTTTGACGCGTGAGCCTTTTTTGATAACGGTATTGGGAGTCGGATAGCCGATGACCGATTTGACTTTCATTACGGCAATCGGTTTGCGTTTGTATTCGAAATCGCTTCCGGATACGACACATTCACAGTCGTTATCGGGGACGGTATAGGCAACGTCCATAAAGAAACTTTTGCGGTATTCATCCATCACCGTGATCTCTGAGAGCATTTTTACCCAGCTGTCCGAGAAGTGACCCGGAATGACGAGACGAAGCGGGAAACCGTTGAGATAAGGGAGGTCTTCACCGTTCATAGCATACGCGACCATCAATTCTCCGCTGAGGGCTTCATCAATCTCCATTTCTCGAAAGAATTTCGGTGTTTCCTCCATGGCAGGTTTTTCCAAGCCGTTAACGCCTACCCATCGAGCTGACCCTTTTACTCCGGCCATATGCAAAATGTCTTTGAGGCGAACACCTCTCCATACGGCACATCCCATAGCGCCATGTCCCCATTGAACCCCGTGCGTTGCGGGACCTGTCCCTGCAAAATATCTGCGGCTATTACCACCGCATTGGAGAACGGAGGTGATTTCAACGGGTTCAAATTTGCTTTTCAGATCATCGATACTGAGTAAAAGAGGTTTTTCAACAGACCCTTTGACCTCAAGACGAAATTCGTTGAGATCGATATACGTCGGGATATCAGGCATGTGCCATCGGACGAAAAACTGATCATTCGGGGTGATCGCCTGAGTGAAAATATCACGCGGTGATTCGAGAAGCGGTGGGCGATCTGAGATCACTTTAAGCGGTTTTTTCTCCGGAAATGCAATAACGGGAGGGGTAAAATCACTTGTGCTGGTGATGATTTTTTGAGGGGTCTCTTTCCCAATAAGGGTTGAAGCGCCCAAAATGAGGCCGGCGCCTAAAAAATTTCTGCGGTTAATGTTACTCATAGCGAATGCCTTAGAAAGGAATATCACTATTTTATCATAATTGGACGTAATTTAAAGTATAAGCATCGCATCACCGTAGGAGAAAAAGCGGTATTTTTCATCGATCGCCGATTGATAGATACGGTGTGTCTCGTCTAATCCGACGAAGGAAGCGACCAGCATCAAGAGGGTTGATTGGGGGAGATGGAAGTTGGTGAGGAGATGGTTGACCCGCATCGGGGGATTGTTCGGGTGTAAAAAAAGATTTGCCTCTCCGCGTACTTCTTGAGTACGGACATGGTATTCGACCGTACGGGTCGAGGTGGTTCCGATAGAGAGAAGCGGCATATCGCTATGGATAAGTTCTTGTGCTGATGAGCTGATGTCAAAATACTCTGAGTGCATCGGATGGTCTGTGATAATCTCAGCTTCGACGGGCTTAAAGGTTCCAGATCCGACATGGAGGGTGACAAAGGCGTGAGGATGGGAGGAACAAACGGCTTCAAAGAGTTCATCACTAAAATGAAGTGATGCAGTGGGTGCCGCAACTGCCCCCTCATAGTGGGCAAAGACGCTTTGGTATTCACGCTCATCCTCGGAGTTGTCCTCACGCCCCAGATACGGGGGAAGAGGAATATGGCCGACTTTCTCTAAAATGGGGAGAAGCTCTTCAAACCGAATCCGACACTCTCGAAGATAAAAGTTGACTTCCCTCGAACCGTCTTCATGCAAAGCGGTTACACAAGCTGTGAGATCGGCATCAAAAAGCAAAAGAGTGTTGATTTTGACGCGCCCTTTGATATAGACATTAATCGCATAGGCATCAAGGGGACGGTTGATGAGAAGTTCTATCGCACCGCCGCTCTCTTTTTTCCCGTATAGGCGAGCTTTAATTACCTTGGTATCATTGAAAATGATCCCGCAGTTTTGAGGGAGAAACGATTCGAGCGCGTCGAAACGGGCATGCGTGATGGTACTATCGGCTCGGTTGTAGACGAGGAGGCGGGCATGATCTCTGGGATGGATGGGGTGAGTCGCTATAAGCTCATCAGGGAGCTCATAGTGGTAACTGGCAGTGAGTAGAGGGTTAATCAATCGTCTCTTCTTCGTCTTCAGCCATATAGGCTTCTTCTTTCGGTGCCGGATTGACAGCACGGACGATCAAAATAGAGATACCGTATAAAAGAATCAACGGCAGTGCCATCAAGATTTGGGTAATAACGTCAGGAGGAGTTAAAACGGCCGCGATGATAAAGATTAAAACGATGGCATAGCGGAAAAATCCGATCATAGCCTTATCATCAATAAGTCCCAAAAGGGCAAGAAAATAGCAGATTACCGGAAGCTCGAAAGAGAGTCCGAATCCGAACATTATCTTTGTAAAAAATTCGACATAATCCTCGATATTGATCATCGGAACGAAAGAGGCACTTCCAAAGGCAATGAGATAGCTAAAACCAAAAGGGGTAACGACATAATAAGCAAATGCCGCCCCCATAGCGAACATGAGTGTTCCCCCTACAACAAAAGGGATAAGCATTTTTTTCTCATTGGCATACAGTCCTGGAGCGATGAAAAGCCAGAATTGGGTAAGTATGACAGGGAGGGCAACGAGAAGTCCTGCAAAAAAAGAGACTTTCATAGCAACAAAAAAAGTTCCTCCGAGCTGAGTAGTCGTGATCATACCCTCAGCGGCTTTGGTGGAGACTTTGGCAACGGAAGCGATTGCTTCAGCCAGAGGTGCGGTCACCCACGCCAAGAGGGCTTCGTGAAAGTTAAACATGACAAAAAACATGATGATAACGGCAGCGACACTGATACCGAGCCGTTTACGGAGTTCGGCTAAATGGGGTTTTAAATCTTCAAACATCAGGCATTCTCTTCTACGGGTTTAGTCTCTTTTGGTTTTGGAGCAAAAGTGATCACTTCAGGCTCTTTCGGTGCGGAGGGAGCAGGAGGAGGGATATCGAGATTGATCTCATTTTTAAGGACATTGAGCTCACTGCCGATTTCCGTAACATTGGTCATTCTCTCTAGCTCCGCGCTTGCATCGGTAAGTTCTTTTTTATAATTGAGTGCCTCTTCTTTCATTTCAGAGAATTTCATCTCCTCTTCAAGCGTTGCACGAGCACTGTTGACCGTCCCTTTGACACTACGGAAAAATTTAGCGATCTCTACCATCGTGGATGGGAGTTTATCGGGTCCTAAAAATAAAATAGCGATAATAATGATGAGAAATATTTCGCCTATACCCATTCCAAACATGCAAGCTGCCTATATATGTAATTTTTGATTAAGTGAGGATTTTAGCAAAATAAAGTTTAAAACCCTTCTACTCTAAGAGCGATTTCATCCGCAAGCAAAAAATCAGTGTTAAAATAGCGTCCTTCACGGTGCTGAAGCATCCCCTCACGCATGAGAAGTTCTGCCTGAAGTTTTTGATTCTTATTCAATTCCTCTTCATCGACTCCGACACAACTGCGAAATCCTAAAAAAAGCTTTTCACTTTTTGCTGCGGCTGTCTCTATTCGTTCTTCGTGAATTTGTAGGGGATGGGAAATATAATATTCCACATCTTTTGAGGGATAAAGGCGATTCTCCTTTAAAAAACCGACCGCACCTGCACCCAATCCTATATACTCCTTATATTCCCAATACCCAAGGTTATGACGCGAACGGTATTTTCCGAAATTTGATATTTCGTATTGCTCGTACCCTTTTGTAGTGATTTCACGAAAGATCCACCGTGTGAGTTCTAGCTCTTCTTCGGCAATTTCAGGAGTTTTTTCAAAAGCTGTCTCCTCTTCGATCGTTAATGCGTAAAGGCTGATATGATCGATCGGTAGGGTAAACGCTTGATCAAGATCAGCTTTTAAAAGAGCTCGGGTGTCCCCTTGTACCCCATAAATCAAATCGATGCTGAGGTGTCGGTAACCTATGGCTGCGGCAGTTCGGATTGCTTCGAGGGCGTGCTGCGTATGATGGGCGCGTCCGAGTAATTTCAGTTTTTCATTATTAAAGCTCTGGACCCCGAAGCTGAGGCGGTTAACCCCAAGTTCAAACATCCCCTCCAACCACGTTCGGGTGGCACTGTTGGGGTTGGCTTCAGAGGTAATCTCAGCCCCTTTAGTTAAATAAGGGTCTATCATCTCAAAAATAGGCCTATAGAGTGATGCTTCAACGGTAGAGGGGGTACCTCCGCCGATAAATACAGTTTCGATAGGATTGTCACGACTAACATTGAAACGGAGAAGCTCGGCTTCAAGCTGTATCAAGAGGGCATTCATATACGCTTCGCGCAGTGAGAATTTATCAACATAAGAATTAAACGCACAGTAGGAGCATTTGCTATCGCAAAAAGGGATGTGAATGTATAAAAGCATATGGGATTATAGTATTTTTAATAGCGAATAGTTTACAATACCCCTCCAAAATAGACTAAAAGATGGTGAATGACCGAAAAAAAGTTCTACCGACCGAATGTGGCGGCGATTATTGTCTCTCACGAGTATCCTGAGATTAAAGATGTTTTTATCGCCGAGCGGAGTGATTTGGATGGGGTGTGGCAGTTTCCTCAAGGGGGGATTGATGAGGGTGAATCGAGCGAAGAAGCCCTATTTCGCGAACTCGGTGAAGAGATCGGTACCAAAAAGGTAGAGATTATTGCCGAGTATCCCGATTGGATCGCGTACGATTTCCCCTCCCATGTCGCAGCCAAAATGGCTCCCTATGCCGGGCAAAAACAGCGCTATTATCTCGTACGTCTAAAAAAGGGAGCGGTTATCAATTTAGAGACCAAACACCCTGAGTTTAAAGCGTATCGATTTGTTAATAGTGATGAATTGCTCACCCATGTCGCCCATTTTAAAAAACCGGTTTACGAACGTGTCATCTCCCATTTTAGAACCAAGGGGTACCTGTAATGCTAATTGTTCAAAAATTCGGCGGAACCAGCGTCGGTGATTTGGAGCGAATCCAAAATGTCGCCAATCGAGTCTCGCAAACACTTAAAGAGGGACATCAAGTCGTCGTCGTCGTATCGGCTATGAGCGGTGAAACCAATAAGCTAATCGCCTATGCGGAGCATTACACCTCTTCTCCCGAACGTAGTGAAGTCGATATGCTTCTAAGTTCAGGTGAGCGTGTAACGGCCGCACTTCTCTCTATCGCCCTTAATGCGATGGGTCACAGTGCGACCTCTATGAGCGGTCGTCGTGCGGGAATCGTAACGGACAGTATCCACACGAAAGCGCGGATTGAGAGCATTGATCCTAGTGCAATGCATGCAGAACTTGCTAATGGCAAAGTTATTGTTGTTGCAGGATTCCAAGGGGTGAGCGAGAGCGGTCAAGTAACCACGCTAGGTCGCGGAGGCTCAGACCTCTCTGCCGTTGCACTTGCGGGAGCCTTGAGCGCCGATTTATGTGAAATTTATACCGATGTTGACGGTATCTATACGACCGATCCCCGTATTGAACCTAAAGCGAAGAAAATGGATCGTATCAGCTATGATGAGATGTTGGAACTCGCATCCCTTGGAGCCAAAGTACTCCAGAATCGCTCTGTTGAGCTTGCTAAAAAACTAAACGTTAACCTCGTAACCCGTTCCAGCTTTACCAATGCTGAGGGGACACTTATTACAAAGGAAGAGAATATTATGGAAAAACCACTTGTTAGCGGAATCGCACTCGATAAAAACCAAGCACGCGTATCACTCAGCGGAGTGATCGATCGCCCCGGAATTGCTTCGGATATCTTTACCCGTTTGGCCGATAACAGTGTAAATATTGATATGATTATTCAAACTTCTGGGCATGACGGTAAAACGAACCTCGATTTCACGGTCCCTAAAACCGAATTGCTTGATGCAAAAAAAGTCGTTGAGACCTTTATCGCAGCCGATGAGATCAGTGAATCATCGTACGATGAAAATATTTGTAAAGTCTCCATCGTCGGTGTCGGGATGAAATCCCATACGGGTGTTGCCGCTAAAGCGTTTCAAACGATGGCGCACGAGAATATCAACATTATGATGATCTCTACCTCTGAGATTAAAGTATCGATGGTGATCGATGAAAAATACGCGGAGCTTTCCGTCCGCTCACTCCACAGCGCGTACGCATTGGATCAATAAGTGCGCCAATTTGATCAATGGACATTAGAATCGATTCGCTCCGAAGGGGCATCGATGAGCTGGTTCGAAGAGCAGCGTTTCGAATGGACCCCCGCAATCGCTAATGCCATGGATCAGATGATGGGGGGAAAAACGGTTGTCCTGATTACTGATCATGACCGCAAATGGTTAGCCCACTATATTACGTTATCGCTCAATAAACGTTCTCAAGATCGTCCGATGATCCCTATCGTCTGTATCGACTCTCTTTATCCCCATTATGAGTATATCAGCGGCGGAGAGTCGATTGATATGCTCAGTGATATGCTTGATATTGCTTTTAAGGGAGATTATTTGTTTTGGTATGTGGGGCGGGGAGATGATCGCCGTGCCGATATCGCAAAACGTAATGCCAATTCTCTGTTATGGATTATGGATGAGCGGTTTCAAAATGCTTTAGTGCTTCGCTCCCACGACCCTCTCATCGATATTAAACTGCTGCAACTCTACCGTCTGTTTGACAAAACACTTAGTGCAGTGTTGTTCGGGGAGATTAATGTTCGCGAATGAGAGGGGTGGAATTCTCATCACCGCTCAGGTGGAAGAGCGCGCACGAGAGATTGAAGAGTCCCGACGGCCGCTACGCTGTGTTACCTTTATTCGGGATGATTTTAAAATCGAAGATGCCAAAGAGGTCATAGGTGAAGCGTATAAAAGTGAAGAGAATACGAAAACACTGATTCTCGGAGCCAAAAGCTTTACGGTTCCGGCACAAAATGCCCTCCTTAAAATTCTCGAAGAACCTCCTAGAAACATTGTTTTTATCCTTCTAGCTCCCAACAAAAGCACCTTTCTCCCTACCGTTCGCTCACGTCTCAGTCTTACGCAAGAACATCATCAGCTCATTCATGAAGCACTTCCTGTAAGTTTGAAAAATCTTGATCTCTCGGGGCTTTTTGCCTTTGTAAAAGAGCATGAGCGTTTCAAAAAGCATGAAGCGAAGGGATTGATTGAGCAATTGATGTATCAGGCTATCCATGTGGAAAAACTTTCCCTCACGACACTACAACTTGAAGGATTTGAGAAAGCCCTACGTCTGATCGAACTTAATAGCCGATTTCAGAGTGTTTTGGTTATGGTGTTGATGAATTTTCTCAAAGAGGTTAAGCGTGGTCGTTGAAAAACTTTCCAATACCATTGATTTGCACCGTGAACTGAAATCTCTCGGTGTCGATGGGGGCGGTATCTCTATTTTGGAAGATAAAGCTCAGTTGCATCTGATCCGTATTCGTGATCTCCACGTGGGTGCCGCTAATATCCTCAAACAAGATGCCCTCAGTATCGGTGCCGATTTAGCGGTTCCCCGAGGAACGGTTACCGCATCGATTCCCCGTGTTGATGTAGTGCTGATCGCAACGGAGCGACAACTGCAAGCGTTGGTGAAAAAAGAGAAAGCCCAGCCGTTTGGACTGAAACAACTCTCGATCGAGTTGGAGAGTTTTTGCCATCTTAAACGTTATGACACTGTCTCAGTGATGGGCATTCTCAATGCCAATGATGACAGTTTTTACCATGCCAGCCGATTTCAAGGCTCTCACGCGATAAAGAGAATTGAGACGATGATCCGTGAGGGTGCCGGCATTATCGATATAGGGGGCGTATCGAGCCGTCCGGGAAGTGTGAGAGTCAGTGCCGAAGAGGAACTTTTACGCGTGGCACCTATCATCGATGCGTTGTATGAACAGCGCCTCTATGAGAAGACAAAACTAAGTCTAGACAGTTATGAACCCAGTGTCATCCATTATGCCCTAGAGAGAGGATTTCATATTATCAATGATATTACGGGATTGGCAAACGATGAGGTCGCACGCCTCTGCGGCAGTTACGGCGCAACGGCCGTGATTATGCATATGCAAGGGACTCCCGATACTATGCAGGAAAACCCGAGTTATTCTTCGGTTATCAGCGATGTAGAGAATTTTTTTCGTGAGCGTATCGAAAAAGGGGAGACTTTCGGTATCAAAGATATGATTCTCGATTGCGGGATCGGTTTCGGGAAGCGTACGGAAGAAAATTGTGCCTTAATCGCCCACCAAACCCATTTTTTACGATTAGGTAAAAAACTCCTTGTCGGAGCAAGCCGTAAATCGATGATCAATGCCATTTCTCCCTCAGAGAGTGATGAGCGTTTGGCGGGAACGTTGGCTATTCATCTCAAAGCGATAGAGCAGGGTGCTACGATTATTCGTGCCCACGATGTGAAAGAACATGTACAGGCGATAAACGTCTGGAAAGCGTTGAGAGGATAAGTATGAGCAATACCGTTGTCATTATTACCCTCTCTCTGTTGGTCTTGCTCTCTCCATTTTTATCCCGTGTGACTAAAATACCGGTGGTAGTTGTCGAAATTCTTCTTGGGAGTCTTGCAGGCTATTTCGGATTTTTGGTTGAAAACGAACTCTTTAAAATCATAGCTAAGGTCGGATTTTTATACCTGATGTTTTTGGCGGGGATGGAGGTCAATCTTAAAGCCTTCGGTTTTGAAAAGTCCTCTCTTTTAAGGCGTACGATACTCTATTTTGTCATGTTGTACGGATGTTCACTCGCCCTTTTTATCTATTTCAATCTCAGCTCGGTCTATTTGGTCGCGTTCCCTATTTTTTCGTTGGGTATGCTTATGGCATTGGTCAAAGAGTATGGGAAAAATGAGCCGTGGCTTGCCCTTGCCCTCAACATCGGTATCATCGGTGAACTGGTCAGTATTATGGCGTTGACGATTCTAAGCGGCGGTTTGGAATATGGGTATAATCGGGAATTTGCGTTTACCCTCGGAGGGCTCTTTTTATTCCTTATAGGGTTTGTCCTCTTTTTCCGAGGAATTCGGATCCTTTTTTGGTGGTATCCGGGACTTAAAACACTTATTATGCCTCATGATGACGGTAAAGATCAGGATATCCGTTTCTCTATGGCATTGATGTTTATTATGGTCGCCGTGATGCTGTATCTTAAAATTGATGTTGTCTTGGGAGCATTTTTGGCAGGGATGTTTATCGCGACCTATTTTAAACATAAAACTGAGCTTCCCGAAAAACTCTCCTCTTTCGGATTTGGATTTTTAGTCCCTATTTTCTTTATTCATGTCGGTTCAACCCTCGCATTGGAAGCGTTTACCGATATGAAAATCCTCCAACTCGCCTTTTTTATCGCCAGTGCTATTATCGGTATCCGTCTTATCAGCTCGTTTGTTGCTTACGGGGGATATTTGGGCCTGAAAAACACCATTTTGTTTTCCCTCAGTGATTCGATGCCGCTTACCTTTACTGTTGCCATTGCAACCTTGGGGTACGGGGCAAATGCCATTACCCATGATGAGTATTATGCATTTATCGTAGCAAGTATGGGAAGTGGAATTTTTCTGATGCTCTTGATTAAAGTTTTATATACTTTTTTTAACAAAAAATAGAGATAATTACCCTTAAATTTCAGTAAAAACAAGATACAATCAAGCAATAAGTGCCATGGTAATATCAAGGATACCCTAAGCGAGAAGGAGTCACGTGGATTTAACGGTTATTTTAGGGATAGTAGGGGCAATTGCAGCTATTTCAACAGGGGATCTTTTAGATGGGGGAAATCCCCTCCATATTATTCACTTAGCTTCTTTGATCGTTATTTTCCCTACGGCTATGTCTGCTGCTGCGGTCGCTACCGACGTTGAGTACGTTAAGGGTGCTTTTAAAAATCTCGGTCCAATCGTTTTTAAAAAAAGCTCTGTCGATTTACATGCGAGAATCAAACAAATTATTGAGTTATCCACAATGGCACGACGCGACGGTCTTTTGTCGTTGGAAGCAAAAGTGGCTCAATTGGATAATGAGTTTTTAAAACAGGGACTCAGTATGGCGGTTGACGGTAACGAAGTCGATACGATTGTCGAAACGATGGAATTGGTTATTGAAGAGACAGAACACTACTATCACGGTTGTGGGCATTACTGGCTTCTTGCGGGGGAAACATCACCCGTTATGGGTCTTATCGGAGCCGTTTTGGGTCTGATTCTAGCACTTCAAAAACTTGATAATCCGGCTGAAATGGCAAAAGGTATTGCAGGGGCGTTTACGGCAACGGTTACGGGTATTTTCTCTTCGTATGTTCTTTTAGGACCTTGGGGCAGAAAGATGATTGCTAAATCACACCATATCGTTAAAGAACAAAAGTTGATGCTTGAGGGGATTGTAGGGATTGTCCATGGAGACAACCCTCGTACCCTTGAAGCAAAATTGTTGAACTTTCTTTCCCCTGCGGAAGAGAAACATAGCCAATTTAATTGATGAGCAGATAGATGGCAAAAAAACACAAGTGTAAAAAGTGCCCGGAGTGTGAAGCGGGTGAGAAGTGGGCAGTTCCGACCGCCGACTTTTTCAGTCTCTTATTAGCACTTTTTATTGCCCTTTTTGCTATTGCATCGGTTAATACCGAAAAAATACGGGCTGTAAAAGAAGAGTTTGTTAAAATTTACGATTACGCTCCGGTTCCTGAATCGGTCACTCCTGTTGTCGATATGGTCAGCGAGAGTAAGCCGACACCTGACGCGACTGCCAACCCTTCAGGAAAAGCGCCTGTTGCTGATGGCGGATCGCTGTTGGTAGGTTCACCTCCTGTACCGGCTAGTCAGGCTATGTCTGAGGCGATTCAAAGAATTCAGCAAGATTTGAAAAGTGCATCGATGGGAGCGGGACCACTCGATCAGAGTATGGATGGCGTATTGTTAAAACTCCCTACCTCAATCCCGTTTAAAGGGGCCAATGCAACGATTGATAATGAAGAGATACATCTGTTTCTCAGACGTGTTACCGATATTATTAATACATTGCCTCCTACCGTTGATATTTCCGTACGCGGATACACCGATAATCAACCTCTCCCTAGAGGGACAGCGTATAGAGATAATATCGAACTCTCAAGCCAAAGAGCCGAAACGGTAATGCGGGAATTGATTCGTAACGGTGTTGCACCGGAGCGCTTATCAACGGCGGGATTCGGTTCGGCGAAACCGGTTGCCGAGAACACAAGTGAAGAGAATCGTGCTAAAAACAGACGGGTAGAGTTTTATATGTTCGTCTCCAATGACACACCGCTCGATCAAGCGAAACAAAATAATATTTTGGATGCCTTGAGTAAACTTAAAAAATAAACCGGCACATAAATATGAACCGAATCGATAACGAACACTTTTATCATTCGGGTATCATAAAATACGGCTACACACCGCAGGGACTTCGTTGGAACTCACACGAATCGCAAGAAATACGTTTTTATCAATTAGTCTCACTTTTACCGCGTGATGCAAGTTCGGTTGTTGACGCAGGATGCGGTTTCGGTGATCTTTGTACCTATATCCGCTCCACTGGACAGTACACTCTTAGTTACACAGGACTTGATTCACTTGAAGTGATGGTGGAGGAGGCTTCTCGCCGTAGCGGAGAGAGAATATACCAGTGTGATATCCTTAGCGATCCTCTTCCTGTCGCAGAGTTTTATCTCTGCAGCGGAGCTCTCAATATTCTAACCCATAATGCTGCTTATCGCTTTATCGAGCGGTGCTACAATGCCTCTACGCGCGGTGTGATTTTCAACTTTTTAGAAGGAAATCAGGAATCAAAAACCTTTAATTATCTTCATACTATCCATATTAATACATTGGCTGAGAAACTGGGTGCACAGACTTTATTTCGCCGTCATTATTACGAGAATGATTGTACCGTAGCTTTTTATAAGTGATTTCCCCCTTTATAGGGGGCATTGAAAGAGATTAGGGAAGTAGCGTAGCTTTAATGATTTTTTGGGTTTGTAAAGGTTTATCGCCACTGCGTTGGCCATTGGTTTGAATGTTATTGAGTTTGTTCAATGTATCCATTCCTGAGACAACACGACCGAAAATAGTGTGATAACCGTTAAGCCAAGGAGTAGGGGCTGTCGTAATGAAAAACTGGCTTCCATTGGTTTTAGGTCCCGCATTAGCCATTGCTAATATACCCGCTTTATCAAAAACGATTCCCGATTTAAATTCATCTTTAAACGGTTTTTTCCAGATTGATTCGCCGCCCATTCCGGTGCCGGTCGGGTCTCCTCCCTGGATCATAAAATTTTTGATGATACGGTGAAACGTTAATCCGGTGTAATAGCCATTTTTGACATGGGTCGTAAAATTTTCTACGGCCATAGGGGCGACATTCTCATAAAGTTCGAGGGTAATAGCCCCTTGAGTCGTTTCTAATAAGACGCGCGGATGTTCCGCGGCAAAACTGAGGATTGATGTTAAGAATAAGGCAAGAATAAGGCGCATTAAGACTCCTGTTGACGTGGTGTAAAGGTAAGAGAAACGGAATTGATACAATAGCGTAATCCGGTGGTTTTAGGACCATCAGGGAAAACATGTCCTAAATGAGCATCACACGAAGCGCAAAGGACTTCTACACGGACCATGCCATGGCTGATATCCCGATTTTCTTCAAGTGCATCAGGGGTGATGGGACGGTCATAACTGGGCCATCCTGTACCGGAATCGAATTTAGCGGAGGAATCAAACAGCGGCGCGGCACAGCATACACAACGGTAGATACCATCACCTTTGAACGCGGCGTATTCTCCGCTAAATGCTCTTTCTGTTCCATGCCCTCGTGCAACTTGATACGCTTCGTTTGAGAGTAGCTCTCGCCACTCCTCATCGCTCTTTAGAATTTTGGTCATAATTTTCTCCTTTCGGATTTGTAAAAGAGATTATAGTGGCACTTTCTGATGCACGGCTTAGCGGATAGGTGTAATTCTTTTCTTTATCGGAGGTGATGCAATAGACATAAGGTACATGAAGCCCATAGGTATTGTTAGAGGTCGTGAGAATGAGACCATCAAGGTTTTGGTACTGTAAACTAAATTCTCTATTCAATATGCGTGTATTGATATCGAAATATTCATCGATGGCTTCTTTGTAATCTGCCAGGTGCACATCATCAGGAAGAATAACCATAATCTTTTCCGCTGATATAGACTGCAAGCATATCCTCAGCTCTAATAGCAAGGTAAGTAGTGGTTTTCCGCTAGAGGCCGGAACTTTTGTGTAGATAATATTTTTTTGATAATTATTATGCAGGATACAAGCGGAATCACTGAACGGAGTATATTCATTGTGCATTGAGAGGAGAAGCCACCGTTTTTCTCTATGCTCTATCAGCGTCTCTATAAACTTTTTATTCATCGTGTAGGAATCATCGCACATTATAATCGAGGCAGTTTGAAAACAATCAAGTTCCACTAGTCGTTCAGCACTGTAAGGAGAATAGAAGCTTAGAGATGAGAGATCAACGTTAAGTGCACCGTATTCTAAAAGAGAGATGAATTCATTACGGAGAATCTCTCCTCCTATAAGGGTAGGGGTAATAATGAGAATCTTCTCTTTCGGGTTAAGGAGTAGTGACAAGAGCGCTTTACGTATTATGAGAGTACTCTTGCCGCTGTTGTACTCACCAAAAAGAGTTGTAACGGTATCCGAATAATCGGTTTCTAGAAAGTTTTGCTGTTCTTCAGAGAGAAAAGCACCGTAAGGTTTCTCGTCAGAGGGGAGGAGGAGCGTATGGGATTGAAGGGAGCCAATGACTTTCAGGGTAGAGTAAGGCTCCTCTTTCTTGGGGGTCAAAAGATCAAATTTTCGGTGAATCGATTCTTGTGCGGAATCGCTGAATATGAGGCGCTCTTTAGGGAGAAGTTCATGAAAAGAGGAGTCTAACGAATCAAAATCCTCTTCGCGTAAGCAGCTCATCCAAAAAAAGCGTTCACACACGGTTGAGTCAAATGAGAGTATATCTTCAAGTTTACGGCGAATCGCTGTTTCGGTCGTTTCTAAATGGGTAGAAGAGAGTTTTTTATTTTTTTTGGATGCACGTTCAACACTAGCGCCTTCGAGACTTTCGAGACTCCATTGCAGCTTTTCTCCAAATAAGAGTCCTCTATCGGGAAGAAAGAGTAATATATCGATTACGCTCCGATTCTCTTGGTAAAAAAGATTAAAATTTTCAAAAAAGAGACCTTTTTCCTCTTTGGCGATTAGAGCGAAGAACTCTTTTTGTATCGTATCATCGTGAGTGTCTTGTACTTGAGGATCAGGAAGAGACTTTTTGGAGAAAAAACGGTTATAGAAAGAAAAAAACATCTATACCTTCTGCATTATAGAGATTGCGTATTTGAGATAACAAGACCGATTCTGAAAGTAACAATTATAACTGATTTTAGTGTGAAATGAAAATAGATAGAGGTAATGAAGAAAAAAAATAAGCCGAGGGTAAACCCTCAGCATATTAAGGGGTGATTATTTTCCGGCTTCTACGCTGTCTTTAAGTATACTAATAAAATATTATATTTATAGTACATTAAATAATGTTTTAATCCTCTACTTAGTGGTATATAATTGTACTATAATATTTTATATATTGTTGACAAGAAGTCTCTACAGAGACATGGGTCAATATGTCAAAATTTATTTAACGCGTAGAGAAATATAGATAAAAAGCTATAATTAACCAAACAAGACAATAAACCAGCATCGGGAATGATAATGATTTTAGATTATAAGACTAGAGCTAAAGACTTACCATATGCAATCAAAAAAGAGGCTATTCAAAAGTTCATAGGTAAAGAGATAAACTATGAGGTACGATACGAAAAATAGTTTGTAGGTTTAAACCCTAAACCCAATATGGTTTAATGGTTAACCTAAGATAAATTATATTGAAAATAACATCACTTGGAATCTTAGGTATGTTATATAACTGCATTTTAAAGAATGTTTCTCTCATGATTTTCTCACGTCAAATCCATAAAATGGCATCATAAATATTTCTATTATGAGGCTAAAAAATGAAACTTACCCCCTTTGTATCTCTAACATTTCTCTCCTTATCGCTTTATGGAGCGATGGGATCATCGATCAGTGTCCCACCACAAGAACATCAGAAATATACTTTTGGAAATCATAAAAATCATCCAGTTCAAAAAATGGAAGAACGCCAATATTATAAATCGATAGCTCCAATGAAAGAGGGAGAAATACGTAATCATCTCTCTTCGCAAGGGTATAGCGTCCGTGATATTAAACTTCGTGATATTGCTTCGGAATTGGTCTATCAGGTAAGTGTTAAAGATACAGCTTCAAAAGGTGTAAAACTTTATGTTGACCCTGCAAACGGATCGATTTTAAAAACGGAGCCGATTGAATGAAATCTGCATGGGTCTACAGCGCTATTTTAATACCGTTCTTGGGGAATGCGATAAGTTTTAATGAGCTTTCTGAACGTGCTTACACCGTTTCCGAGGAAATGATCCAGTTTAATGGTCGCATTAATGCCATCAATTTTGAAAAAGCTTCTGTTATTGCTTCTGAACCTATGAGTATTGAGACATCTGCGCGGAGAATCAAGGGTGATGATCCTATCAGCAGTGGTACAGAATATGGGGTGATGGTGGATTACTCGTTTAAAAATCCATCACTGCGTTCGGCGCAGGAACATGAATTTGAATTGTTGAAAAAAGGGACAAAGCAAGAGATAGCTGCCCAAAAAGGACATATTCAAATCGGTTTAAAGCGTGATTGGCTTTTGTACAGGTTGGAACAAGATCGCAGTTCGATTCTTGTTCAAAAACGTGATTTTTCCTATAAAGCTTACATTGTCGGAGAGAAAAAATTCAAAGCCGGACGGTTATCACAGATGGAATTGTTGCGTCTAGATAGTGAGTATCGCGCTACACTTCAAGAAGTAGCATCTGCTCTTATGGAAGCCGAACATGCGCAATACCGTCTGAGAGAAGCGGTAATGATGAAGGATGAAGTCATTATCGACGATATGGAGTTCAGATTTATAGAATCTAGCGCTTTAGAGGATCGTCTCAAAGAGACTCCATTGTTGAAATCACTGGATAATCGCATTGAAGCATTGGATGGATCAATCGCAACCGTGAGACATTCAACGGTTGAATCAGTATCTATCGGGGTCGGAATAACGCAAGAACCGACGCAGAATAGTGTCGATTTTCGTCTCACGATTCCCTTGGCATTTAGCAGCAAAAATGAGAACAAAATCGCTGCGTTGATGAGTGAACGGAGTGCTCTGGTTCATTTACGGGAAGTAAGTAAGCAAAAGCTTCAACTCAGTGTCGCTGGATTGGTAGAGCACTTAGGCGAGCGTGAAGAGAGAATCAACGTATTATGTGAAAATGAAAAACATTATGAGACTCTTTTTGCAATGGCACAAAAAGGGTATGAAGGGGGTGTTATGGGGCAATTTGAATATCTTGCTTCCAAAAATGCGTACTATGATGCACGATTGCGCACGCTCGAACTGAAACAAAGCTACATTCAAGAGATGGCTGAAATAGAAGAGAAAATAGGGAGAGTTTGGTAATGAAACGAAGTTTATTACTGCTTATGGCAGCAACAGCGGCGATGGCACAGATCACGATCAGTGATGCTCAGATGAAAAAAATGGGAATAACTGTAGGGAAAGTGACTCTTGCCACCAGTTCAACAGTAGGTCCTCTCATTGCAAAAATTGACTATGATGAAGAGAAATCCAAAAGCTATTTTTTGAATCATGAAGCGTCAGTAGTAGCATTAAACGTGCGTGCCGGTGATCGGGTACAAAAGGGGCAAGTGCTTTGCCGTATTGCTTCACCTGAACTGTTAGCGAACGGATTTGAGCTCAAAGAGGTTCGAAATCGGTATCAAAGCATCCAAAATAATGTAAAAAAAGATGAAGCCCTCTACAAAGATGGAGTTATATCTTATCGAGACTATCAAATCAGTGCCCTCGAAGCCGCGTCATTACGCTCACGTATCTTGACGCTTGAGGCTCGGTTTAGCCTTGCCGGAGTTCGTCTAAATACGGACGGTTCTTTAGCGGTTATCGCGCAAAAAAATGGGGTGATTACCACTGCACCATCAACAGTAGCTGAAAAAATTACTCCGTATCAACCTTATTTTAGGATTTCGGATACCGATGCGATGGTGGGAATACTTAATCTTTCTCCCAAACAAATTGCTTCAATCTCTAAAGGAGACAAAGTTTTAAACAAAACAGGAACTTCGCTAGGTACGATTATCTCTGTTTCTCCCTCTGTAAACGGTTCGACGAACTCTGCTACCGCGATTGCCCGTTTAAATGATAGCTCCGGTGAATTACGTGCAGGAACGACCACCGGATTATTTGTATCGGTATCTAAACCGGTAACCTCTATTCTCATCCCCTCCAATGCTGTTGTAAAAAATCAAGGAAAAAGTATTTGTTTTATCCATACGGCAAAGGGGTTTCAAGCGCAAGAGCTTGCTATAGTCGGTCTAAGTAAAGATGGGGTGCTTGTACGTCAAAAAGGAATTGATCAAAACACAAAAGTTGCGATGAGCGGGTTAATTATCCTCAAAGGTGCTATGAGCGGATTAGGGTTTGAATGATGTTGAATTCCATCATTGAATTCTCGCTCAAACAGCGTATTATTGTACTTTTAGCCGCTTTGGCAATCATCGTTTACGGGATTTATTCCTTTATAAAAATCCCTATCGATGCTTTTCCTGATATTTCACCTACGCAAGTAAAAGTTATCCTCAAAGCTCCGGGTATGACACCCGAAGAGGTAGAGTCCAGAGTGGTTCGTCCGTTGGAAGCGGAGCTTATGGGGATAGAGAATCAAGTACTTCTCAAAAGTACGTCCAAATATGCTATTGCGGACATAACCATTGATTTTAGCGATGGTACTGATATCTATCGTGCCCGTTCTCAGGTTAGTGAAAAACTTACTTCGGCAATGGAATCACTGCCCAAAGGGGTAAGCGGTGGGATGGCTCCGATTACAACACCGCTGGGTGAAGTATTTATGTTTACGGTTGAAGGAAATTTGAGTCAACAAGCCAAAAGAGAACTGCTTGATTTCGTTATCCGTCCTGCACTGCGTGGGGCTAAAGGGGTTGCGGATATCAATGCATTGGGTGGAGAAGTACGGACGATTGCTGTCATTCCGGATGTGAGTGCTATGGGACGTATGGGAATTACAATAGCTAATTTAGAATCAGCATTGGCTGAAAACCTTAAAAATGACGGAGCCGGAAGACTGGACAAAGGCGATGAAGGGTATTTGGTCAAAGTTCAAAGCGGTGTTCAAAACAGCAGTGAAATTGCTAATATCACGATCCATTCGCACAACGGACCGATACGCCTCGGTGACTTTTGTACTCTAAATGATGAATCACGTACACGGCTTGGTTTTGTTACCAAAGACGGTTTGGGTGAAGCAACTGAGGGTCTCGTGATGGCACTGCGCGGAGCCAATGCCAAAGAGACGATCATTGACATAAAACAACGACTTGCTGCATTGGAACCGACACTTCCAAAAGGGGTGAGCATTGTCCCTTTTTATGATCGGAGCGAATTAACTCAAAAAGCGGTGGATACGGTTTCTACTGCACTGCTTGAAGCAGTTATTTTAGTCATTGTATTGCTATTATTATTTTTAGGTGATGTTCGAGCGGCGATAGCGGTAGCCGTTATTTTGCCGTTGTCACTCTCCATAGCATTTATTATGATGCGTTATTTCGGTATTACCGCAAATTTAATGAGCTTAGGCGGTTTGGCAATTGCCGTTGGGATGCTCGTAGACTCTGCGGTTGTAGTGGTTGAAAATACCTTTGCCAAACTGGGAGAAGCCGATCAAAAGCTCCCAAAACTTCATCTCGTCTATCGCGCTTCCAAAGAGGTGAGTATTTCGGTATTCAGCGGCCTTTTGATTATTGCTGTAGTCTTTTTACCGCTCTTGACACTGGAGGGGCTTGAGGGAAAACTTTTTGCACCCGTGGCGATGACAATTGTGTTTGCCCTTTTGGGTTCATTGATCCTTTCTCTCACCGTAATTCCGGTTGTCGCATCGTTGCTTCTCAAAACGGTTCCGCACTCTGAAACACGGCTGGATCGTTTTTTTGCACAGTTGTATGCTCCGACACTCAATTTTGCCTTGACTCGAACGAAGACGCTCTTTATCGGAGCGATAGTCTTTTTGGTTATAAGCTTTTCCCTTTTTGGATTGGTAGGTAAAACGTTTATGCCGACATTGGATGAGGGGGATTTGATTTTAATTGTCGAGCCAATGCCTTCCATCTCATTAGAATCATCAAAAGATCTCAATTTGGCAATCCAAAAAGAGCTTCTCAAAACTATTCCGGAGATCAAGACTATTGTTGCGCGAACGGGTACGGATGAACTGGGACTAGACCCTATGACCCTCAATCAGACCGATACCTTTTTGATCCTAAAACCCAAAGAAGAGTGGAAAGCAAAAAGCAAAGAGGAAATCATGGAAAATATTATGATTACGCTTAAGCCTTTTACGGGGGTTGGTTTTAGCTTTACTCAGCCGATTGATATGCGTATTTCGGAAATGTTGACAGGGACACGGGGTGATTTAGCGGTCAAGATTTTCGGTACCGATATTGATACACTCAATACCCTCAGCGCAGAGGTGGGGACGATTTTAGAGGGCATTAAAGGTTCCAGCGAAGTAGTTGTTACCCTAAACGAGGGGATAAACTATCTCAGTATTACCCCTGATAGGCTGGCGACAGCAAATACGGGAGTCAGTAGTGGCGAGTTGCAACAATTTTTAAAAGCGTCATTGGAAGGGATTATTGTCGATACCGTTCCTCAGGGCAATGCACGCACCCCTGTTATGATCCGTTTGGACAGTGATATCGCGCAAAATTACGAGAAGTTTAGTGCCTTAGAGATCCCTTTGAGTGAAGGGGGCAGTGTTCCCTTGGCTAGTGTGGCTACAATAGAGGAAACTGAAGGTCCAGTACAAGTACTCCGAGAAAATAATGAGCGTCTGAGTGTGGTTCGCTCTAATGTTGAAAACCGCGATTTGGTCGGATTTGTCGAAGAGGCAAAACAAAAAATCAATGAGGGCATTAAACTCCCTAAGGGATACCATATCGTTTATGGCGGAGAGTTTGAAAATCAGCAACGTTCATCTGCACGTCTGATGGCCGTGGTTCCGGTGAGTATCGGAGTGATATTTCTGATTCTCTTCTTCACCTTCCGATCGGTGAGTACTACCTTGCTAATTTTATTGAATATCCCTTTTGCAGTGACGGGGGGGATTATCTCCCTTTTCTTGAGCGGTGAGTATCTCTCTGTCCCTGCATCGGTCGGGTTTATCGCTCTCTTTGGGATTGCAGTACTTAACGGTGTTGTGATGGTGAGTTATTTTAATACTCTTCTGGGGAACGGATTAACGATAGACGACGCTGTTGCTGAGGGCGCGCGCCGACGACTCCGTCCGGTATTGATGACTGCATTTATCGCGGCACTTGGATTGCTACCGCTGTTATTTGCGTCAGGTGTGGGGAGTGAGATTCAAAAACCGTTGGCGATTGTTGTATTAGGAGGATTAGTGACATCTACTATCTTAACGCTTCTTATTTTGCCTCCTGCCTTTAAAATGATTTATAAAAGGGGTAAATAATGAGTTTAATAGGAATGGATATTTACTTTGAAATCGGAAATAAAGACACATTGGTTGATTTGTTATTGGAAGAAGGGTATGATGATTTTTACTTTTTCCCTTGTAAACGCTACAGTGCCGGAGCCTTTTTAATAAGTGCCGAAGAGCAAGTCAGTGCAAGACGAGATTTTGGGCTGTTTCGTCTTTTTATGCATGAAACCGAAGCTATAGTTTTATCGGCCGCAATTAAAAAAGAGTTAAGAGATAAAACGGTCAAAATATTTATGAATGAAATAAAAGAGCTATAAATGCGAATATTGATTGCAGACGATGAAAAAGAGCTCTTGGAGTTGTTGACGTTTTCTTTACGAAATGAAGGGTGGCTTGTTGATGCTGTGAGTGAACTAGATGAGGCAAAGAGTCACCTTGACGCATTTACTTATAGTGTGATTATTTTCGATCGAACGTTTTATGGAAAAGATAGTGTGAAAGAATTGATTCACTATGCCAAACAACAAAATCCATCACAGCCTATTTTGATTCTAAGTGCACTGGGAAGCGTCGATGACAAGGTGCAAGGGTTGGAATTTGGGGCAGACGATTATCTCGAAAAACCGTTCGATGTCAAAGAACTAAGAGCACGCATTATTGCTCTTTCCCGACGCTTTTCACCAAAAATCTTACACCTTCAAACTTTTGACATTGATCTTGTTCGTCAAAGTATCCAAAAAGAGGGAATCGATATTGTTCTTTCCAAAAATGAACATGCCTTACTTTTTTATCTGCTAAACCGTACTTCCGTCGCTTCACGTGATGAAATTATGGATGCTCTGTATGAGAACCCTCAAAATATTACTCCTAATGCTATCGATGAACTGGTGGGTCGTCTGCGCCGTAAGCTGGATCCATCCATAATAAAAACGATAAAAACGCGAGGTTATCTCATTGAAATTTAAGTGGGCAGAATCACTGAAGATCAAAATATCATTTATCTTTTCAATGCTTATCGCCATAGCTTTTAGTCTCAACTGGATGGTAGCATCGGAGACGATTAGGGGGGAGAAGGTTGCTGATTTAGAAAAAGTGCTTAAACACGTACTGATTGAGAGTGCTGGAGAATATATTCATACTCCATTGACACCCAAAACTGATTTAGCCTTTTTGTATTCTATTCCTCATACAGAGATGGTTTTAAAAGAATCAGAAGCAAGTCATCTTCAGTTTGTGATCACGAAAACCCCTTATTTCACTCAGCAAAAACAAATTGCGGTAGCACATCTTCTTTCTAATGGGTATTATCTTAATGCCATTAGTGATAGTGAAAAAGTAAATGCGTCCGTTCATAAATATGCCCAAAAACTTCTCATCCGCTATCTTTTTTCATTGTTGATTATTTTGTTGATCAGTATTTTTTTACTTGATTATTATATGAAACCTTTATCGGTTTTAGCTCAAAAAACACGAGAGTGGAGCAGTAAAGAACCGTTTGATTTTTCCCTTGATAATCCGGGTACGGAAATCGCAGAACTATCTAAAGCATTCAGCACGCTGATTCATCGTTTGGAGGTATTTCGTAGCAAAGAGGCTGAGTTATTTAAAGAAGCAGCGCATGAGTTAAAAACCCCTTTGGCTTTGATGCGTTCACGGCTCGATGTTTATCAGAACAATGCAAAGTATGAAAAACATAAATTTACGGAAGATTTAGGCAATGATCTCCAGAGGTTAACGGCTGAACTTAAAAATGTGCTATTTTTAGAAGGTTCTGATTTTGTAGAAGAAAGCGTCGTCGATGTTGTTCAAACGGTTAAAAAACTGGAAACCAAAATGGGTATTTTGATTCAGCGTAAACAGTTAGTGTTGAAATTACCTAGGGAGAGTTTTTCGATTGTAGCTTCTGAAAAACTACTTTCAAAAGTCCTTAGTGCATTGCTTGAAAATGCGATTACCTATGCCAAAGAGAATACCACCGTAGAGATTGGATCGGATTCAATAATGAAAAAAATATGGATAGATAATACTGTCGGTGCTGAAAAGTACTTATTCAGTTCCAAAATAGGGGAAAAAATATTAAAACGGCTGAGTCGTGAAATAGGGTTTGAGTACACTATTACACAGGATGCAACGTCTTTTCAAATCGAATTGATATTTAATTCCTAATCACTGTGGTTCAGCGACACATCAAATTGGGTTTGCCACAACAGTGTATTTTTTATTTTACAATAAATTCTCCAAAGCTGTATTTTTAGGAAACAGCGGAGAATATTTCTATGCCACCAAAAAGGAGCAAGATATCGCCAGTAATGCCCTTCAATTGATTCAAAACTCAATCATTTGCTGGAACTATCTCTATTTCGCATACCTGATCGCCAAAGAGAAAGATTCGGACCAACAAAACAAAATTATTAACACCCTCAAAAACGGCTCTATCGTCCACAGTCAGCATATCAATTTCTATGGGGAATATGATTTTACTGAGAAGGCTCTCGAAGAAGAGTTCGATATGGATGCGATAAAAGTATTATCGAAATCAATGAATGGGACTGTAATGGAAAAAATGCTTGTAGGAGCTCAGAGAAGTTATTTAAGCCAATTATATAGCGTGTGAGGTATGTACCCTAAATAATGCGTCTGATATCAGCATTGTGCCGTTGAGAGGGATATGTGGTAAATGTCTATATGTTTGGTGATATTTCGATAGGTACGTTTATGGCATTTATGTCGATTGCTATCGGTTTGATGAGCTATTAAAAATTATAGGTTATTTGTTTATCAAATTCTATTAGAATGCTACAAAAGTTTATGCAGGAGTTACTATGAAATGTCCGGTATGCGTCACCGAATCGTTAGTTATGTCGGAGCGAAGCGGAATCGAAATCGATTATTGTCCGAAATGTCGGGGTGTTTGGCTCGATCGCGGAGAACTCGATAAAATCATCGAACGTTCTGAGAAACAAGTATCTTCAAATTCGCTTTATAATCAAGAGCGTTCATCCTCTCGCAATGACACTTACGAGCGCAAAGAGTATCCACATCATCAAAAACATCACAAAAAAGAGTCGTTTTGGGGTGAGCTTTTTGATTAAAAGTTAAGGAAATTTTACATCAGTGTCTTTGAGTTTTGATTCGTATAATATTGGTTTAGGTATAATTTCATATGCTTAAATGGTTGCTTTTGATCTTTATTATTCCAAGCCTGTTATTCGGGAAACTCTACTCAGTAGAAACCCAAGCCAATAGTTCTCACGATCATATGCAAACCTACTGTGGCTCAGAAAACAGTGAATCAAACAACCATTATCTTCACCTTCATGAACACGATCACGAGAGTGGTATCTCCTCACACGCCCATAGCCATGTTCATTTTACAAAAACCTTCAATCCTACAGACTCATTTCTTTTTTTTATGGAAGATGAGAATTTTACTCCTGCTTTGAATGGTTATATCGCTACAAGCATTGATTTGTTTATCCCTACCGACATCACTCAAGATTTGTTTAGACCTCCTATCGCTTAACTCTCTTTTTTCCTTTTTACACCATTATTACTTTAACAGGATAGTTATGACAAAAATATTTTTCATACTCTCCGCACTTATAGCAGCTACCAGCGTTTATGCGCACGGTATTTCAAGTGCGGATATGCAGGCAATGATTGAGGGCGGAAATCTTCAATATATATGGCTTGGAGCTACTCATATGCTTAGCGGCTATGATCATCTCCTATTTTTATTTGGTGTCATTTTCTTTTTGACATCCTTCAACGATATCGTAAAGTTTGTGACAATATTTACAGTCGGGCACTCTATTACGTTGATTTTTGCAACGTTTATGGGGATTACCGCGAACTATTGGTTAGTTGATGCGGTGATCGCTATCAGTGTCATATATAAAGCGTTTGATAACAACAAAGGTTTTCAAAATTATCTAGGAATAAAAGCCCCTCCGCTTTTTTGGATGGTTCTAATATTCGGGTTGATTCACGGATTCGGTCTCTCTACACGCTTACAAAAGCTTCCATTGGGTGAACAAAACGGTGATATGCTGATGAGAATTCTTTCCTTTAATCTTGGGGTGGAGATAGGTCAAATCTTGGCATTGGTGGTGATGCTGATCGTATTGAATATTTGGAGAAAAACCAAAACATTTGCACGATTTAGTACCGTAGCCAATCACGCTTTGATGTTTGCAGGGTTTATGTTGCTACTGATGCAGTTGCATGGCTATTTACACAATGCGAATCAAGAAGAGTTTGGGTTTAATGCGGATGAGCATTATCATATCCATCAACAGATGGAAGCACCGGCTCAACCGGAATACACACACGAAAATTTATAAAAAAAGGATTAGCATGAAAAAAGCTATCGCAATGACATTAATAACAACAACTTTGGGTGCGGGATGGTTCGGGCTTGCACTTCATGCAGGAAGCGGACACGATCACGGTCCTAGTGGTCACACTCATGGAACAGTAAAAGAACAAGCGTCTAGAAATATGGTTATTACTTCTGCTAATCAACATATCAAACAGTTGGTCAAAGCCAATAAAATAGATGCAAGTTGGGAAGGATGTGCACCTGTAAAGACGGAGCAAAAGCGGTTTAATGCTACCCTTGAATGGGTTGTTCAATATAGAAATCCTCAAATTAAAGATCCTTCAAAGATGACATTATTTGTCTTTGTTGATGTATACGGCAAAGTTAACGCGGCTAATCACACAGGTAAATAAAATGCTATCGGCTATCATTAGGTAGCCGATACTTTATTGAATATTTAAGGAGCAATAATGACGTGGTTAATCGTAAAATATTTGTTAACCGCAGGGGTTGTGATTCTTGTCTCTGAAATGGCAAAGCGGAGCGATAAGCTAGGTGGACTAATTGCGGCTTTACCGCTGGTTACATTTCTAGCGCTGATTTGGCTTTATGTTGAACAGCAGCCTATGGAAAAAATCGCTAACCATGCGTGGTATACGTTTTGGTATGTCGTTCCGACCTTGCCGATGTTTTTAGCGTTTCCACTTTTGTTGGAGAGAATTGGGTTTTGGTGGGCTATGAGTGCTTCGGTAGCTATTACAATAGTGTGTTTTATCCTTTTCTCACTTATTGTCCGGCAGTTTGGAATAGAGCTGTGGTAATAACAATAAAATATTAATTTTAACTTAACAAATAGTAAGTCATATACAGTGCAACTGTAGTTTTCTTTACTTCAAATACGAACGCGACACCCCCTACAAGTTTTTCCAAATCTTCCTCACGCTGCTCTGTCGGGGCATCGAAACGCAAGATGTTTGTATACCATTAAAGTATCACCTTCTCGTAAAGCCTTAAGACACCCTCAAGCCCAAGTCTCTCATCTTTGACTCCAGAAATTTTAATTATTGACTATTTATAAATATTATAATTTAGTTTGTAACTCAGGTTACAGACACCCCTACCCTCAAAGAGCTACAATACTCCTACAAATTTAGAGAATCACATTCTCATCCAAGGAGTTTACAATGAAATGTAACGCAGGGAAAATCGATAGAGTTCTACGTGTTATTGCAGGAGTTGCCCTCATCGCATGGGCCATCATGAGCGGAAATATGTTTGGCTATGCCGGTGTTATTTTAGTGGTCACCGGTGTGGTAGGATTTTGCCCATTTTACCCTCTTTTAGGTATCAACACAGGATGCAAACTGAGCAACGACTGATGCCTCGTGCTATAATGCCTCATATCCCTTGAGGCATTACTATGGAACTTTCCCAATTTACCTTTTATTCTCATCTCTCTCCAGAGCTTCAAGCCTTTGTCCATAACCACGCCCGTCCGATCACCGTACCTAAAAATACTATTTTATTTTACCAAGGTGACGTCTGTAAGGATATTCTTTTTTTGACGGATGGCAGTGTCCGCCTCTATATCCAAGGCGAAGGGATCGAAGAGATCACCCTTTACACTCTCAAACCGCTGGAGCAATGCGTTGTCAACACCGCGAGCCTCGTCTCCCAAAACGTCGCTATCGGCACCGCTATCACCGAGAGCGATATCAGCGGCTACCTCCTCGATCATGAGTCTATCCGTTCTCTCATGACACAAAGCCCAGAGTATTTGAGTTTTATGTTTTCCCTCTTTACCGTCCGTCTCGCCTCTCTCGCCACACTCGTCGAAGACATCAAATTCAAGCGGCTCGATACACGTTTACTGGAGTGGTTAGCACAACAGGAGAGCAGTCGTATCGAAATGACCCATGAGCAAATCGCGACACAGCTGGGGACTTCTCGCGTTGTTATCAGCCGCCTCCTGAAAGATTTGGAACACAAAGGAAAAGTACGGCTAGAGCGTGGAGCTATAGAGAGGTTGATATAAAAAGCTAATTCTTTTTTATGGAGGCAAAGAAAGTGATAATCCAGACCCATCCCAATACAACTTCAAATCCTACAAAAAAAAGTATTTTTAGATAAGTAAAACTTTCTATTCCTAGTATTATGCCGATAGGAGTTAGTTGATCAAGTAAAAATAAACTAAACAAAAGGTGAAGAAAATATGTTTTTGTTTTTTGTTCGATAGTATCGATAAAAGATAAAAAATGGAGAAATGCCATGAGCGATATGGTAATAAAAAGAGTATGAGGCACTAACACTTCCAGCACTCCATGCAGTGATTTATCTGCATAATAAGTTTTTATCTCATCGGGAGTTATCCCTATATTATGGATAAAAAGCCATCCGCCAAGCAGAGCTTGCAGGATGATAAGTGCACCAAATCCTAATGCTAAAAACGTGAGAAGTTTCTGATTCATCTATAAACGTTTACGACTAAGCGACAAAAGAAGATCAAAGCACAATATAATGATGAGAGTATGAAAAACAATAAAAGCACTTAGTGCCGTGATGATCCCCATGGCGCCGATGAGTGATGAGCCTAAGAGCCCCAAAGGATACAAAAGTAATGCAATCAACAGAGCTGAAAACACGATAATTTTGCTCTTCATTGAACGTAATGTCCGTACATAGAGCGATGCAATCAGAATGAAGGTGATGATCAGTCCAAATAAATCGGTATGAATGCTCAAAAGCAAATCACTAAAGAGCATAGGATCAATAAACTCATCAGGATTTCCCATCACCGTTGATACCCATGTTTGGGGTGTGAGTCCGTATTCGATCTCTTTTGCTCCAAGACTAAGAACCATTGCAAGCATCAAGAGTAAGAGCATCCAAACAATGACTGCGCGTAAAGTAGGATTATCAGAGAGTTTTTTAGAGGCGATAAACTTCATAGTTTGATAATCTCTAGCAATTCAAGTGCCGCACGTGCTCCATCGGTGATTGCACGAGCCGAAAGGGTAGCACCAGTGGTGGTGGGAATGTCTTGATTGAGTTTGAGGGTATGGGAACTGTTTTTATTGTCAAATACGTCAAGCCATGTTTTACTCGGAAGGTATTCGAGTGGTTCGTTGAATGCGACAATTTCAATCGATTTGATTTTTTTGTCGCTTCCGATAAGATAAAGAGTAATGGCTGTTTTAGTGCGCACTTTTTTGTTCATCAAAACTCCATACCCGAGCGTCTGAGAACCATTTTTGGCAACATAGATGCGATAGAGTTTGGAGTCGATTTTTTGCTGTGAAGCTTTCGAAAGCTGAGCTAGCTGAGAATCGTTGAGAATGATATTCTCCGTTTCAACACTTTTGGAACCAAAGGTACGTTGAGTCAGTTCCAGCGGATCGCCCAAAACCTGGGCGAAACTGGTGGTGATCGAGAGGAGAAAAAGTAAAATGAGTTTCATCAAAAAATAAATCCTAACCCAAGCGAATAGATACCTTCATTGATGTACTTGGTTGTATCGGCAGAATTTTCATTATGTCGTAACATGTATTCTGCTTTTAGAACTACTTGATCATGCGGGAAGTAGTTTAAACCATAGGTATAACTTGTTGTTCTTCCAAATGAAGCTCCATTGGCCATTTTCGTTGCCAAATTGTAGTTTTCATATTGGAAAAATAGCGGTAATCGAGCACCTGATACTGTAAATAAGGGTAAAATATTATACTCTAAATTGAGATAACCGCCACGCGCACTTTCTGGCATATCCGTTTTATACGAATCAGCATTACTAAGATGGCTTTGGGTATACAGAGCACGTGCTTTAAACCCTTCGTTTTGGTAAGTAGCATGGATATCAACCATGGTCATTTGCCCCTCCTCGGATTGGCCTGCAACTTTCGCATTTCCTGCTTTTCCTGTATAGGCACTTGCACCCACTTGAAGACCGTTGATTCCATTATAATCGAGTCGTGCGACAATGGCCATGTTGTCCATCCCTTTATCACTCTCGTTTCCAACACGTGCTTTACGGATCCAATCTTTATCCGATACCGGAGTACCGGTTGTCGGATGATTCATATCGAGTGCGGTGAATGCTCCCACTTGATACTCAAGACTATCCGTTTTACCGTAAACACTCAGACCTAGTTCATGCCATGTCGATGGAATCAACTGTTTTTCAACATCAGGGCGCTGTACAGTATTGAATAGCGTCGGTTCATGGTAGAGATTGACGTATCCCATAGGGACAAGCTGATGACCTACGCGGATGGTTGCCAGTGGGTCGAGGATAAAATCGACATAGAGCTGCTCGATCGCCACCTCATTGCCATGCTCAAATTCGATTTCTGAGTTCAAGATGATAGTGTCACTAAATTTGTACCCAATGTAGGGGATAAAACGGTAGGTATCGCCATACGCATCTTTAGTATTACCACTCCCAACACTGTCGTTGTATTTTGAATAATAGAGTTCACCATACCCGCCGATAGAGAGAGGGTTTTTAGAATAATAGACTTTGGATGCCGCCGGACTTAATCCCTGTACATCTTTAGAGCTATCAATTACTGTAAATGTGGTTTGATTTTGAACGTTGATCAGCTCATCGGTCAATACTTTGGTTTGTTCAGCTTGTTTTTTATTGCTGTTCTCGAGGGTTTCGAGGCGCTCCATCAACATTTTCATCTGAGCTTTGAACTCACTGACTTCGTCTGCAGCAAGAGAGGTGGTGATCGCCATGGCAGCAACAGCACTCAAGAGGAGGTTTTTCATTGGTTATCCTTTATGATATTGATTATTAATAACGAAAGTATAATATATGAAGCTGAATTTAATATTAATAATGAAAATGCTTATCGTTTAGTATAAATATGGTACACTGTTGGTTATGAAATGGATATTATTTTTCTTATTGCTACCATTGTTACTGTGGAGTCAAACGCGTACACAAGCCCATATGGGAACACTGATCAGTGTAACTGTTGAAGATCAGCAATCTGGTGATGAGGTATTTGATCTATTTAGAGAGTTGGATCAACGATTATCGACGTATAAATCTGATTCGGAAATCTCACGCTTGAATCAAACGTATGAGCTGAATGTGAGTGAAACAACACGCAATATTCTGGTCCGTTCTCTTGAGATGAACAAAATCAGTGGTGGTGCTTTTGATGTGACTGTCGGTTCATTCACCCATAGTCTCTATCGTTTTGGATACGATGATGAGAAGATTCCGACGAATGATATGCTTCAAAAGGTCAAACAAGGTGTTGGTTATCATCGAATAAAAATAGATGAAAATCATGTCAAAATGGTTCCTGGTACACTCATCGATTTGGGGGGAATTGGTAAGGGATATGGTGTTGATTTAGCGATTGCAATACTCCAGCAAAAAAAAGTTTCAAAAGCGGTAATTGCGGCATCGGGTGATATTGGCTGTTTGGGTGAGTGCAGTGTGGAGATTCAAGACCCCTTTCATCCAGAAGGTGTCGTCGGAGTGATTAGATCGACCAAGAAACGTTTAGCAGTGAGCACAAGCGGTAATTATGAACGTTATATCAAAAATAAATCCTACAATCATTTGATCAATCCTAAAACGGGAAAACCGCAACAGAGGTATGCATCCATTACCCTCATTGATGATGAGGACAATACCCGCCTCGATGCTCTAGCGACTGCAGTTTCCATTATGGATGAGAATAAAGCTCTCGCAATGCTGGAGTCTTTGTCTATTAGCTATTTACTTATCCGTAATGACAAGTCAATCTTAATCAGTCAAATGCCCTCGGGTGTCACATTAGAATACAAATAAAGTATGTTTTATTTTAAATACGAACGCAAAACACCCACCAGCTTTTCCAAATCTTCCTCACGCTGTTCTACGGGGGCATCGGCACTCAGATGTTCGCGTATATACCCTTCCAATACCTCATTCATCAAACCGTTGACCGCTCCTCGGATCGCAGCGATTTGTTGCAAAACGGCGGAACATTCATTTTCATTATCCAGGGCTTTCTCCAACGCTTCAGCCTGCCCTTTGATTCGACGTACGCGTGTCAATAAAGCTTTCTTACCGTGTATCGTATGTGCCATAATTTTCCTTTTTTAAACATTATTAAGTATACTGGGGTATAGTATCATAATTTTTTAGCAGAGGCAAGCAATGAACAAAGGTTCCAATCCCCTTATCCACTCCCATCAGTTTGATGAAGGGAACCCTGTAGCTGAACGCAAAACTAGATTCGCCGTTATACTAACCCTAGTCATGATGGTTGCCGAAATCATCGGCGGGTATTATTACGGCTCGATGGCTCTCCTTGCCGATGGATGGCACATGAGTACCCACGCCCTCGCCCTCGGACTCTCAGTAGGGGCGTATGTTCTAGCACGCCGATACGCGCAGGATGGTCGGTTTGCGTTTGGTACGTGGAAGATTGAGGTATTGGCAGGCTATACCAGTGCTCTCTTCCTGCTTGCAGTTGCTCTGCTTATGTTTTACCAATCCATAGAACGGTTGATTGCACCGGTAATGATCCATTACCATGAAGCGATTTTTGTTGCAGTCCTCGGATTAGTGATCAATCTAATCACGGCATGGCTACTGGGAGACAATCATCATCACGACCATGATCATCATGGAAATCACCATCATCATGACCACGATCATGATCTCAATCTACGTTCTGCCTATTTGCATGTATTAGCGGATGCTGCGACCTCGGTATTGGCAATCATCGCCTTGATAGCAGGGATGCTATGGGGTGCATCGTGGCTTGACCCTGTAATGGGGATCGTAGGGGGTGTGTTGGTGAGTGTGTGGGCGGTGGGGTTACTGCGCGATACGGGGAGAGTCCTCCTCGATGCACATATGGACGATCCGGTAGTTGAAGAGGTACGTGAGGTAATTGCACTCGTTGATCCCGAAGCTCATATTACCGATCTACACGTATGGCGAGTGGGAAAAGGGAAATACTCCGTTATCCTCTCATTGCACAGTAATAACGGAATGAGTCCGAATGATTTTCGAGATGCCCTATCGATTCACGAAGAGCTGGTACACGTCACGGTAGAGATTAATCAACCCGATATTTCGCTATAATTCGCCACTTATTTCTCAGGATACCGTATGAATGAAACCCTTCTCATCCTCGCCATAGCATTGGCGATGGACTCCGTCGCCGTCTCGATCGCCATCGGCTCAAAATACAAAGATTTACTCATCTCTAAAGCCCTATTTGCCGCTGCTGTTTTCGGATTTTTCCAAGGGGCGATGCCGATTGCCGGATATTTCATCGGGATCAGTTTCGCCGAATACGTCCAATCATTCGACCACTGGATCGCCTTTGTCCTCCTTGTAGGACTGGGCGGTAAAATGCTCTATGAAGCGTATCAAAACGAGTTTGACAATGAAGTGAACGATCTCTCTACCAAAGCTCTTATCACATTAGGTATTGCTACTAGTATCGACGCAATGGCTATCGGAGTGACATTTGCTTTTTTACAAACCGATATTTATACAGCGGCAAGTGTGATCGCACTGGTAACTTTTGTGTTATGTATCGCTGCGGTCTATATCGGGAAAAAACTAGGGTCACTTTTGGAGAGTAAAGCGGAGATGGTTGGTGGAGTAATTCTGATAGGACTTGGCTTTAAAATTCTCTTAGAACATCTTGGAGTGTTATAGCATCTTATTTAATCTTCATTTTAAAAAGTGAATCTTATCAAGATATAAAAATATCTATAAACTATTAAAATGTTAGAAGAGTAAGAATAGTGTACGGGAAACAAGTGTTTTCCGTATACTCTTATTATCAAGTCCAAAGCCATCTGATAAGCAACAAATTATTATACGAAAAACACTGTCGAATTTATAGAATATACGGATACTACATTTTGAAGTTTTCCGACATGAAGAATTTATCCTAAATACTGGCAAGTGGATAATAAAGAGAAGGAATGTTTTGGATATCTAATATTTGATACCAATACGCTGTATCTTTTCTATTGAAACACTAAGTATTTATTAATTTGCACATTGCAATATCAAGTATCTTGGCGATTTTATACAGGTGCTCAAGATTAAAATGCTTTCCATCACTACATAATTCTGCTGCCGATACCAAACTGACCGAATTGTAACCCATTGCATTCGAGAGCTGAAGCTGGCTCATCTCTTTCAGTTCTCGATATTTTTTAACATTCTCTCCGATTCTTTTATACATCAAACTGATTTCATCATCAGAAAAAACTATTGATTCTTGCATTTATCTTCTTCATTAAAATATATGCACGAGTGTAGTTTCTGTTATACTTTTAAACAACCCACTATAGTGGGTTTAATAATTATATTCCAGCGGGAGAGAGCAGAGTGTACAAATACGCAAAATATCTAATCAGGCTTGATCATTTATCGCAACAAGAAAAAAAAGAACTTCAAGAGCAATATTATTTAAATGTCAGACCTTCATCGCTGATTGAAAAATATCGAATTGACGTTTCAACAACTAATCTTTATAAATGTTTTCCACCTGTATCATCAAAAGAAAAATGTCCTTACTGCAAATTTCCCCTTGGGTATCTACCTACTTCTAGGCATAGCATGGGCACAGACAGGCAAGTGTGTTTACTGTGTGACCATTTACTTAATAATAAAAAGTGTAATTGTAATGGCTGTAAGGAATTGAAGCGCCAAATAAATCGGGTAAAAGAGCTCAGTGAACGGTTTAAAGACGAAGCTATCTCGGGGTATATCAATAAAACAAAAAAACAGCCGGTTGAAATTAGTGAGTTAACTCTTCGCGACCGTCTTTATCTTGCGGCACTCGTCAAAAATTGTTTAACAAACGATCTAAAGGTCTTGAAGCCTTTTTCAAAATGCCCTCATATTCGTTTGGCACCTACAACGAAATATGCACAGAAAATTTATACTCATTTAATCACAAGAGGAATTATCTGCCTTAGTGATCGAAGTCATAATGCATTTGTGCTTGAAAATGATACGCTAGAGTATGATCTATTTGAAATTTATTATGAGCTCAACATATCACATGATGACACCACATGGTCAACACTCATCAAAACTCTACTTGCCCCTTCAATATTACAAGCTCAAGAAATAGAAGATGGATATGAATTGTGGACAGAAATCGTATTACATGAGAGTATCGAATATTTAAGGGTACAGCTTGAAAAATGCGGCTTGATATATCAGTCACTAGTGATAATCAACGATAAAACTCTTTTGGAACTATCTACGGTAACAGAAAAATTTTCAACTACACAGATGTTTAAAATTATCTGGGCTGTCGCAAATAGCGCTGCCGCATATAAACAAAAATACAAAAAGAATCTATCAGTCGAGTCCATCACGGACAACCTAGTCAAATATGCCAATAAAGCCATCGATAGGCAGTGGGAGATGGAAGGTTATGCTCGGGCATATAATAGCCCCCAGACTACTATTTCAAGTATTTTATTCAATCAAGTTCTTACTATCAAAGAAAAAGGATTTTTGTCAAAAGCATCAATTGATTACCTAGTCCATATGCACACAAAGGAAAAATTACAATGAAGAACAAACTCAAGGTCATCGGACATTTTATGGGCGACAAGCTGATGGAAGGGAATGTTTTAAATCTAAAGCTTGGTGAAGTGCGCTATTACCCTCAAGACAATCCAAATATATTAAGAGACACAGTTCGGGAGATATCACCCCAAACGCTTATTCGTATCTTGTCTACTCTTTTTTATGGTTGTATTGTTGATGTAGATGAAGAGAATAATCTTGTCAATCATATTCGATATGGTGATAAAACAATGAACTACATCATTAATAAGGCATATATTTGCATCAAAGAAGCAACACAGGAATACGATGGAACAATTGCGTATCTTCATAATGGATACATCTTGATTTATAAAGAGCAGTTTCATAAAAAAGAATCATCTAATCATTTGTAATTCACATGGAGTGGAATATGGCACATGAAAAAATAATTCTTTTTTACTATATTCTTTACGATGTGATGCGTATGTGCGAGACGGAAGGTAAATAATTAAAATCAGTCCAGTTTGAAACTATACGGGACCGTAAAACGAATTTATTTTTTTTGATGCGGATGATTTACGGCTACTATCTAACGTTAGTAAGGAGGAAATTACGATACATTTAAAAATGGGATATATATGTTTTAGAGATATGTTCCTGAGAACGTTAACGTGAAGAATTGAATAGAAAGTATTAATTATAGTGTATTTTAGACTACAATATATGTCTGAATCTGTAAATCATGAATATAGAATATCCGTAACAGTTATTTTTTTAGCAAGAGCATAATAATGATATATCGTATCAAAAATGGAAGAAAAAGGCATAAAAATGGCAATATTAGCCATTTTTACTTTATTTGTACCCCAAATATACCGGATTTTTATTCAAGCTTATATGTCAGTAACCGTTCTAAAAACTCTTTAGAATATGGCAAGCGAGTAGGATATGGTCTTGTGAAATATTTTAACTTTTTATCTGAAAGAGGTATACAGTATTGGAATGCTACTGATGAAGATGTCAAGGCATACATGCTCTATATTATTAATTTTGATGTCAAAACTGGTGAGATTGTAAGCGAACCTAGTGCTGGATATAAGACAATCATGAAGCACAAGGATTTGATCGTCAGGTTCTATAAATTTCTATGGCAATTCGCAGATCATAGCGTTCTTCAGATTCATCGATGGAAAGATGGAGGATTATTGGAATACAAGACGGCACTAACTTTACGTTGGGACAGTGTTGAATCGGTTGCTGATGCGATAATTGATTTGTTCCTCACTAAATTCAAGACAAATATTAAAGAGTACATTATGGAATACTCCGATGAGGAAATCCATGCAATCTACTCCAACTTCAGTAATTATCGCAATCGTGCAATTTTTCTGTTGACATTACATGGTATGAGGATTGATGAAGTTCTTTCTATCAAGCTGAAAGATTATGATCCTAAGAACAGCACTGTGAAGCCGAGTAGATCTAAGGGTACTGGACGCGGTAGAAAACGTACTGTGGCTATCGGTGATCAGACGGCCTCCGTGATTGAGAACTATATTCGTCATGAGCGAAATAAGGCAGAGATGAAAGCAAAAAAGTTAAATGATGCTTTATTTGTGAATACTCGAATAAAAAATGAAGAGGTAGCTTTTACAGAATATTCGGCAAATTCATATAGAAGTGCTTTAAAAACAGCTGCTAAAAAAGCTGGTATTAAAGGAGCGGTGCGAACACACTCAGGACGATCTGATAAGGCGACGAAACTAGTTAAAGACATGGTGAATGGCGAGCTGAAATTAACAGATGAGACGATTCGTCACATTATGGGTTGGAAAACGATTGACTCTATTAGGCCGTATGTAGACCATGCAAATGCGGAGATTGCACAAGAATTTGCTAAAAAGCATGCTGAAGACTTAAATAAGCGTTTATTGGAACTAAAAGGAAAGCTTGATGGTTGAGTACCTGTATCATAAAAAACAGGGCAACTTTATTGTCATCAACGGAGAACGATTTCGTAGTATTAAAATCAAAATGGAATATCTTAAAGACATTTCTATGCATTCTTATGACTGGTATTTGTTTTTGGAAAACTTGCTTGACAAACAATTGACCTTACTGGAGATTGCTGAGCGAGTGTTTGGGGAAAAGCGTAGTAGTGCCTTGGAAAAGGCAATTTGGACAATGCTGGAGATGGCATTAGTAAAACATTCAAAGCTTGTACAGGAATATCTTGAATCACATACCCACAAGTGTTTCGGTCAATATTGGATTCATCGGTATGCGTACTTTGAATATCATGGGTTCAACATGAAAAAACTCGGATTTCTGAGAAACAAGTTTGATTGCGGAATGGATAGATTTGAAGCTGAAATGCAACATCTGATCGAACAAATGTTGTACTTGGGAAAAAATGATATCACACTTACTTTGAGAATACTTCCATTGGATCGATATGTTGCTGATGTGAACTATATGAGCCAAGGCTGGAAAAAAATCACTCTTGATTACAAGCAGTCATTCGCATTGCACAAAGACATCAGAACTTCATTGGCATTGATATGTGATATCCAAGAAGCGCTGTCAAGTAAGAGGTCTTTAAAAGGTGTAGCAAACCATTTTAATGTTGCGAATTCAACAGTAATCATGTATGCGCTGATTGCATGTCAAGAATTGTTCGTAAAAGCCCTCAAAAAAGAGCTGAGATGGCAGATGCTTAACAATGAAGAGATTTCACTCGGCAAAGCATTACAAGTACACATTGATCAAGAAGCGAACCTTTTATACAAACTAAAAGAGATACTGCCGGATTTTTATGATCAGTTGATTGGATTGAGCTCAAAATACCAGTATTTGCAGGCAAAGCTATATCGCGTGCTAAATAGGATCCACGTCTCAAAAAACGTTAAAACATACTGCTTCGGATATGTTCAAAATAACAAGTGGAAAAGTTTTTCGATCGAGCTTGGTGAGCTTGTAAACGACTCTATAGGTAAGGATCTGAAGATCTATGCAATGCACCGCGCAGCACAAAACAAAGATGGATCGGTGGTGCAGAAAACAATCCAATTTTTCAAGTATGTAAAGTCTTCTTTAAATCGCTTTAACGTAACTGCAACGGGGATATTGGAGAGTGATGTTTCTGTATATTTGAGTACGTACAAAAAGCCTAATGCAGTGCGCTCAGCAAAGAACCATATTGCTTCATTCTACACATATTTATCCAACCAAAGAACGATTGAAGGTCAGAGTGAGGCGGAATCCCTCAAAAAGATTCAGAAAATGATTGCTAGGGACTTTTCCGTAAAAGTCAGTGAGCCAGAGAATCCTACTATGCCGCTACCAGAAGAGGTATATCTTGTTATTCGTTTGTATCTTGATGAGCTTGAAGCAGAAATAAAAAACGCATTTCTTGTGATATCGGCGACGGGGTGCCGCCCTTCGGAGATTGGGTATATCGAAGTTGACTCTTTGGTATATGACAAAAAAATAGGATGCTATATTTTGGAAATTTATGCAAATAAGCAAGTAAAGGCTTATGCAAAGAGAGGGAAAAAACCGATTAGAAAAGTGCCCATATACGATGAAGAGGTAATTCAAGCTTTTCATGAGCAGGTGTTGCTGAGTAAAGCGGTCAGAATGGAGTCTGGAAGTCATGCGATATTCATCAGGCGTAATCAAAACCGTGCTCATCAGGTTAAGTATCATATACCGTCCACAAGAGAGCTCACAAAACCGATCAATTTACTAATAGAAAAATATAAGATTAAAGCAGACCTTGAAGCGGATATTTGGAAATACACACCATATCAGATGCGTTCGATGATCGCAACTGCAATGGTAGAAAAAGGTCATGCACCTGAAGAGATTAAGGCATTTTTTGGATGGATGAGCATCCACACACCTGAGAAAGCCTATGCGTATATTCGCGAGCGCAAGGTTGAAGAACTTAATACGGATCTATTCAGAAAACACTTCAAAGTATCATTGGATGAAGAACGCCTTCAAGCCTACACCAGGGAGGAGAAAGAGCAACTGTTTATTGAGTTGTATGTTCACAAGCGAAAGATGGAATATGGGGAATGCGTCCGGCATCCGATTATGGGGGAATGCGGAAAACTTCAGGCTGTTGAGAGTTGCGCAAGCTGTGCTCGTATGATCACGGATGTTCCATATCTGAAAACATGGATCGAATTTAGAGATAACCAAAAAAATATCTTGGATTCGATAGTGATCGAAATGGAAGCAGAAGGGATTTCCAGTCGTGAGTATGCTACATGGGCTGAATATATTATCCAGCAGCATCGACTCGAATCGTACCAGAGTGTGGTTGATGAACTTGAAGTAGAGAAGGAAAGAAGATGCCAGCATTAAAAAAACCAGCGTTTGTCTGGAAGGTCACATTTCAAAAGCTTCTCAATGAGCAATTCAATGATGAAAAGAAGGCTGAGCAAGAGCTTATCGTTACATTAGGGAGGTATTCGACTTCATTATTTGAGAATGAGTCATGGGTGCTGGATAAGCGCTCCAATAAGTCTCATCCAGACACGATTTCTTTCAGAGATCTTGGAAAGCTTGGCAACAGAGGAAAATATCTAGCTAAACTGTTTGTTGTAGCTGGGTTGAATCGGGGAAGCGGTAGAGATCTCCAAACGCACTTGATTAACTATTATCAGTTTCTCTCCGAAAAGAAACTCAATCTACATCAGGTTCAAAAAGATACGTTAGCACATTACACAGTATGGCTTGACGCCAAGGTCGATGAACGAAGTGCAAAGTTGATATCCGAGGTGTATAAACATAAACTGTTCTATATTGCCATGAAGTTTCATTCAGTGATGAATGGACACTCTTTTATGGCATATATTGAGGGTATCGAGGCTATTGAAAACCCATATGACCGAAAATCTAAAGATAGCAAGTATAAAGTGATTGATCAAGATGTTCTAGAAAAATTGGATGCACATTTCAATACAGATGTAGCACCTCTTCATATCAGAGTAGCCTATTGGATTATGAGATTGTATGCCACAAGACCAGAGGATACACTTAACTACCCATTGGATTGTGTGAAAAGGCTCACAGATGAGATGGCGACGATTAAACATGCTGTTGTAAAAAACTCCGCTAATAAAGGGGAAATTGAGTACAAGATGGGTTTTTTAAACCTTCAGGAACCGATGCAGAAAATTCTGTTTGAGCTTATTGGAACACAGCAAGGCATTGCATACGAACTTCAGGTTGCTTCAGATAAAAAAGACTTTCTGTTGACGTATCGACATGTCGTCGATAAATCAATTTGCACATTATCCTCACTAAGCTATTCTAGATATATACGTTCAGTACAGATGGACCTAAAAATTTCAGAAGCTAGACGTGCAGTGCCAAGAGACTTCAAAAAAACTGGTATTACACTGCGGATGGAGTCCGGCTGGACAAGTCCTCAATTAAAACAATTTGCCAATCATCGCTCCTATGGTTCATTGGATGCTTATTCAGCTCCATCAGACAGCTTTATGATATTTGAGCAAAAGAGGCTTTTGGAAGCAAAAGGCGATATAAAATCCCGCTATTACTGGAAAGGATCTATAGTTAATGGTATAGGTGACAAGTATGAAGAGAACTTATTAGCAAATCCAAGAGCCCATAAGATAGCCGATCTTGGTTATTGCCCCGATGTTGCTAGTTGTGGAAACCATTTGGAATGTTTGGACTGTGATGACCTGATTCCTGATGCGGATCTTGAAGGCTACTATCTTGAACAAGTAGATAGGTACTTGACGATAGCGGAAAAACAGGTTGAGATTGGAGAAGAGACGAATGCGAGGGATTCGCATCATAGGGCGGCTCTCTTCGCATCCTTATACAACAAAGTTCAAATTAGAAAGGAGAAATAATGGGGAAGCGAGGCAATCCTAATTTAAACAAAGATGCAGAACAGAAAAAAGAAAGAGCCACAAGCCTGATTCGACAGGCTGTGAAGTCATTGGAACAAAACCATGAGATAAAGAGTATTCCCGCAGTCAGTGCTAAGACCAAAGAACTTGATCCTGCTGGCAAGGGCCTCAGTGAAGCTTCATTCAGGAACAAAGAACTTGAACATATTCAGTCGCTCATGCTCGAATTACGAATAGGTAAATATGAAGGCTTATCGGTTGCTACTGCTGAAAAAGATACTGATATTGCTGATCAATTATTACAGGCTAAGAAAGAGCTTGAAAAAAAGGATAAAGAGATCAAGAAGCTTAAGCAGAACAAGAAGCAACTGAACGAAAAGATTAATGTATTATTTATAGAGAATGAAGAATTGAGAACTGCGATGTACGAAGTCGAAATGAAGTTTAGAATTAGTAACCCATTTAAGGTTGCAAATAACAAAATTTAGAGAGAAAAATTACAGAAATAAATTGTACTATTTGATAGTACAATTCACTTCCTGCATATAGGGTCTTTAATGAGGTATTATTTACCTAATTCCACTGAATCTTTAAGACTTTTGCCCGGTTTGAATTTAGGAACCATTTTATCTTTTGTGCTGTAAGTTTTGCTAGTTCCTGGAACTTTACCGCTTTTCCCTTTTTGAAGAGTAGATGTAAAGCTTCCGAATCCTACCAAGGAAACCTCTTCTTTTGCAACGAGTGCTGCAGTTACCGCTTCAGTGAATGCTTTGATAGCTGTTTCAGCTTCAACTTTAGTTTTGTAACTACCGCTTTTTTGAACCAATTCTACGAATTGCGCTTTATTCATTTATTGCCCTTAATTTAGATATGCGAATAACACTTAAAACACCCCCTACCCACGAGCACGTAAGGGGGAAAAATGTTTTAGCCGCGAATACTTTAATATCTCTTACCTTAAAATTTTCTTCTTTTTTGTATTTTATTGAATAGTTTTGTTATTTTGTGGTTTTTAAGGCCATTTTTTAGCCAATTTTTTGAATGTTGGGCAAACATGAGGGGTGACACAAGCTTTTTAGTATCGAAATCGACGGAGAAATTTTTACTCCATATAGACCATTTTTGTAGGAAATTTTGTGACGATGAGATCGATAAAAAAACCTCTTCCAATCCGATACGCTCTTGTTCACTTAAACTGCTCATGATGTATGTCCTAACTTATTAATTTTTCGTACAACCCGAATGATCTCATCATCCTCAAGCATCCCCAACATTTCAAGAACTGCTTTGGCGGCTTGAGGTTTGGCGTTTCCCAATCGCCAATCTTGATACGTTCGCATAGAAATGCCAAGCTCTGATGCCATCTCTTTTTGGGATATCTTCTTCCCGTTACGCCCAGCCTCAACGGCATTATGAAGAAGATTAAAGAGATCACTCATTTCCATTGCTCCATTGTAATATCCTTTTCTTAAAATAAACATTAAACTGTATGAAATATAATTAAAACTACACTTTTATACTTTAAAATAGTACATAAGTAACAATAAAACATACATAGCACAAACTATTCCAAGTATTAAAAGATATAAAACGTAGTAAACATACGGGAAACCGTATTATAGTGACGCTAAAAAATAGGAAGGTAAAGAGGCGATAAAAAAACGAGTGGAAACTATAGGGATTTAAGAGAGGGGAGAACGTGTTTGGTTTAAGAAAGGGGGATTACCCCTTATGAGAGAAAATCGGTGTAATCGTATTTGGAGAGGTCGACGTAGAATTCCCCCTCTTTTTGGATAATACGTATATCACTTCCGTAGGCGAGTTCAAAACGGCGTTTGACAGCCTTACGCTCATCTGAGCCCATTCCGATAAACTTGAGATAACGTTTAAGTTCGATAATTCCGCTGGAGAGTGAGGGGGCAACAGGTGCTGATTCGGTGATGTCCACATCGTGAACACTGTTGTCACGGGAGAGAAGCAGTTTTGTGTTGATTACTTCAAGGAGATTTTTGAGCTGTTCATCTTTCGCGGTATAGATCTCTTCAATCCGTTCACGTTCCGCAATAAGCATTTGCTCCTTGTCGTTGACTAAGCGATCGATTTTGGTTTCGAGCTCTTTAATCTTGAGTTTGAGATGTTGATTCTCTTTTTGATAGAGGGCAATAATCATTCCGACAGTTGTTTTCTGAGGAGCAGGTGCCGCTGCTGAGGGTTTGGCGTGTTGGGCAAGCTCTTGACGTTTTTCTTCATCCAAGGAGCTTCTGGGAACGATAATATAGGTAACGCCCCCCTCGATAATATAGTTGAGTCGTTTTGTCCTGAGCTTATTTTGGATCATCTCTTTGGACATTTTAAAGGTTTTGGCATATTCATCGACGGTAAAACGCATACATCCTCCTTAAGGATATTATGAGTGTTATATTACCCAAAAAAGAGTCTCTCCGATTATGGTTTCTTAGGTGAAGCTAGCCAAGAGGGTTTTGGTGGAGGGATAATCCCCCCTTTTCTCATCCAAATGAGATAGCCTTTATGGGTGATGTTGTGTTTATCCTGAAAAGTGTGCAGTGAACTGTGGCGGAACTCACATTGTTCCAAAAGGTGATGAAAATCTTTGTGAATCTCTAAAAACGCTTGCAGCGATTCATACGCTGAATCGGAGATGATGACGGTGCTGACGACGAGATTTTTGATTTCGACGTATCGTGCGCATTCATTTAAACCGTCTCCGATGAAATTTTCATTTCCTAAAATATCTTCAAAATGGTGTACTTTTCCCGTATGCACCGCGACGCGAATCCCTTTGAAATAAGGGTACTCTTTGGCGATATAATCGGAAAAATGGATAAATGAAAGGCCTAAGATCGGTCCGAATCCCCGTAGTGAGGGGTGAAGGATACAATAAAAACCATCTCCCGTCGGGATCATCCCTTGAAGCATTTTATCCATCGGGATACCGGATGCCTTTAGCATTTTTAGGATCATTTTTTTATAGGTCAGAGAGAGGTATGAGATTATTTCAAGCTGCTCATCCATCCGCAGACGAGAGAAATCGATAATATCGATGAGGACAATATCGGTAGTGATTGCTCTTTTGCTCATACTCAAACCTGTAAAACTAGAATTATTTCAATTGTATTCAAAAATTGCTGAGATTGGCTAAAACATGATCGAATCGGTTTTATGAATGGTACCAAAGTGTGTTACTATATCCGAAAATATCTATTTAGGTTGGCCTTATGCAAAAACGAACCAAGATTTTAGCAACGGTTGGTCCCGCTTCGGATAACGTAGAGACCCTTGCCTCCCTCATCAAAGCCGGCGTCAATGTTTTTCGTCTCAATTTTTCTCACGGTACTCATGAGTACCATGCACAGGTTCTCGCCAATATTCGCTTGGCAATGTGTGAAACGGGATTGATTGTCGGGGTGATGCAGGATATCAGCGGGCCTAAAATCCGTGTCGGAAAACTGAGCGAAGAATTCTGTTTGGAGAGCGGTGATCGGCTTGACTTCCATTATGAAGCGTGTTTGGGAGAAAAGATAGAAGAGGGGCATTACCGCCTCTCAATCAGTGAAAGCAGTGTCCTTCGTATGCTGAAAATCGGTGATTTCGTCTATTTGTACGACGGTCTTATCCGCGCCCGCATTGTAGAAATCGGTCATGAATATGTCCAAGCTATGATTGAGAATAAAGGGAAACTTACATCGAATAAAGGGATTAACTTTCCCAATACGAGACTCGGTATCGACATTTTGACCGAGAAAGACAGAATTGATATCGGATGGGGGGTAGCAAACGGTGTTGATTTTATGGCGATATCCTTTGTCCAGAATGCTCAGGATATGATCAATGCACGTGAAGTCGTCCGCTCATACGGCGGAGAGGTACAGCTTATCGCGAAAATAGAGAAGTTTGATGCGGTGGAAAACATAGATGAAATTTTGCGCCATTCGGACGGGCTGATGGTAGCGCGCGGTGATTTGGGGATTGAAGTTCCCTATTATCGTGTTCCGACCATTCAAAAAATGTTGATCGATAAAGCCAATGCTCACTCCAAACCGGTTATTACGGCAACACAGATGCTGTTGTCGATGACCGAAAAAGAGTCCGCTACACGGGCGGAGATCAGTGATGTCGCTAATGCAGTGTTGGATGGAACGGATGCCGTGATGCTCTCAGAAGAGAGTGCCGTCGGGCATAATCCGGTGTTGGTAGTAGAGACGATGGTCAATACGATTCAGGCTATTGAAGAGATTTATCCCTACGAAAAATTCAATTTCGGATATGACGATGCGATGGATATGGTGAATGAATCGGCGGTACGTTTGGGAGATTCACTGAACGCGGAGGGGATAATTGCGATGAGTGCATCGGGGCAATCGGCAAAAAAACTCTCCCGTTATCGACCGAAAATGACTATTTATGCGGCGACGCATGAAGAGAGGATCGCACGTTTGCTAACCATAGTGTGGGGCGTCGTTCCCGCCTATCTGATTAAAAAAGGGCGTATTGAAGATATGTTGGGTGATATCATCCAAAGCGGTTTGAAACGGGGTATTATCGATAAAAACAACACCTATATTTTTACGGCCGGATATCCGATCGGTACTCCCGGAACGACGAACATTATCCGAATTTTGCGGGAAAATGAGATCACTTTTTTCGGAGAGACGAAGTCAAACCCAGGCAAAAGTAAAAAAGCAGACGATAATGCGGTTCCCACATTATTTTAAGTGGACTAAAAATTGCTTTTTGAAGTGCGAGGGGCATAAACAATTGTTTCGTCACTAAGTATGCCCCTCAAAACCTCTCTCCTTTACGCTACAATTACTTTTATGAAAACCGATACTTTATTTACCAAACCCATTTCAAAACAGTTTGAATTCGATGCCGATGTGGCGGCAGTATTTGATGATATGCTTTTACGCTCCGTACCGTTTTACAAAGAATCACAATCACTTACCCGACGATTCGCACTCAATGCCCTCTCAAATGGGGGAATCGTATACGATTTGGGATGCTCAACCGCATCGTTGTTGCTTGAAATTGAACGTTCGATCGATAAAGAGGGAAATGTCCGCTTGGTCGGCATCGATAACTCTCCGGCAATGATTGAGCATGCACGAAAAAAACGTGAAGCATACGGTTCGGCAATTGAACTTTACGAGGGAGATATCCTCACTTTCCCGTATGAGAAAGCACAAGTGATTATCAGTAATTATACGCTGCAATTTATCCGTCCGATGGTACGAGATGCTCTGGTTCGGACGATTAGTGATACGCTGAATGAGGGTGGCGTTTTTATCTTCAGCGAAAAAGTAGTGAGTGAAGATCCAAAGTTGAATAAAGAGTTGATTGATTGCTATTACGATTTCAAAAAAGTACAGGGATACAGTGAATACGAGATTGTCCAAAAACGTGAAGCACTCGAAAATGTTCTTATCCCCTACACAATGAACGAAAATATTCAAATGGCAAAGAATAACGGATTTAAAACGTGCGAAGTTCTTTTCCGATGGGCAAATTTTGCCACTTTTATCGCTATCAAATAAAAGTTATCGGACGCTTCCGCGATTAGGATTTTGGTTGGATTCTAACGCATCTTTGATATCAGAATAATCGACTATGTTTTTGTCGCATTGTTTATGATAATACCCTTGAAGATCATAATACTCTTCACAGTCGCTATAGTAGCGTAGAGTTACACCCCGCTCATTAAAACATCCCACGAAAAAAATTGGCAGTAAAAATAATAAATAGTGTTTCTTCATGCGGATATTGTATCTTATCTGGGTTTAAACCCATCCTTACTTTTACAGAACTCATTTAAAAAACATTCCGTGTCACATTTTGGGTTTTTAGCGGTGCAGATATAGCGACCAAAGAGTACGAGCCCCTGATGGAGTTGATGGAGATTGGTTTTAAATTTTTTTACCAGTGTCTCTTCGGTAGCCGTGGCACTCACATCATCACTGAGCCCCAATCGGTGACTTACCCGAAAAACATGGGTATCTACCGCCATCAGATTGGCCTGTGTGTATTCAATGAGAACGACGTGCGCCGTTTTTTGTCCCACTCCGGCGAGTGTCACCAACTCTTTCTCATCCAGCGGTATTTCCCCGCCGTAAACCTCAACAACCCTTTTTGCCATAGCGATGAGGTTAAGTGCTTTGTTATTAAAAAAAGAACAGCTTTGTATGAGGCGCTTAACCTCTTCGATATCAGCACCTGCCAAAGCTTCAGCGGTAGGGTAGGCTTTAAATAAAGCGGGTGTAATGAGGTTGACCCGTTTGTCGGTACATTGGGCGGAGAGGGCTACGGCGATGACCAGCTCAAAGGCATTGAGATAGCTAAGCTCCGTTACGGCATCGCTATAGCGCTCCAAAAGAGCCGTTTTCAGCCCCTCTATCTCTTTTTTTGTTGCTTTTTTCATCCCAAAATATCCGTTTTTTACCCGTATTGTAGCATTTAAAAAGAGATCAGATATTTTTTGTGTTACAATAAGCGATTTCTGTACAAAATCGTTATTTGAAGGGGAAAATTTTGGGATTATTACGTTTTATTCAAGAAATTTTCGGAAATAATAAACACCATTTTTCAGCTGGTAATGATGAAACGATAAACAAAGAATTTTTCTATAAAGTTTTAGATACGGACACCGATCCTTTACTTTTTTTTACAAAAGAAAACGGGTGGATCGGGGCGAATAAAGCCTTTTTTGATCTGGTTCCCCTTCAAAACATAGAACAACTGCGTAACAAATATGAAAGTATTCGTGATCTTTTCGACCATGAAGACGAAGAAGTTTTTACTGAGTATGACAAAAGCTGGCTGGACTATATCCGAACCCATTGTCCGAACGGTTACGGGCTGGGAATGGTGGATCCCTCCGGAAAAATGCACACGATGCTGGCTACTTCGACTCTGATACAAGAAGGGGGAGAAGATTTGTATCTTCTTCGTCTCGAAGATCAAAGCAAACTGGTCGATCTTCAAGCCGAAGTGGTAAAAGTCGAACAGCTTAAAAGCAAGTTTTTGGCCAATATCGGCCATGAATTTCGTACTCCGATGAACGGGATTTTAGGATTTGTCGAGCTCCTCTCAAAAACCTCACCCAATGAGACTCAGCTCGAATACATCCACTCCGTACAAGGCTCTGCCCGAAATCTGATGTCAAATATTGAAAATCTTCTTGATTTGGCACAAATGCAAAACGGTCGTTTAAATGTCAGTAAAAGCGAATTTAATATTGTTGCCGAAATGGAGGAATTGGCTCGAGGTTGTATTTCGACTGCTACCGATAAAGGGGTCGGCATTTTGTTTTTCATTGATCCGAAACTTCCTACCTATATCACCGGTGATGTCCGTAAAATCAAACAGGTGATTAACAACCTCTACAACAATGCCCTCAAATTCACCCAGAGCGGCGGTCGTATAACGGTTGAGGTCAAGTTGCTTAAACGTAATACGTCGGGAACGTGCAATATAGGGTTTACGGTTAAAGATACCGGAAAAGGGATCAGTAAATCGGAGCTTAGCAATATTACACGCCCATTTGTATCGGGAGATCATGCCGATAATCGTCTTGGGGTCGGGCTCAGTCTTTCGCACGGGTTGATATCGTTAATGGGGGGAGAACTCAAAATTACGAGCGATGAGGGGAAAGGTTCCTCTTTCAGTTTTGCCTTAACCTTGGAAGGCTCATCGGATCACGCTATGAGTATGATTAACGGACGCAGTGTGAAAGTTGTCCTCATTGATGAAAAAAGGGTTGAAGATGCGAATCATCTGACCAACTATCTGCGCAGTTTTGGAGTGAGTGTAACGAAAACCCAACTGATTGACGAGACTATTTTTAATGATGTTGAAGTCGTCTATTTAATCGGCTCACAAGAAAAAAGTGATTGGGCCATGAATCTTTCAGAGATAAAACGCTCCTGTAAAACGGTTTTATTGCTCGAACAGAATGAACGCCTTCAGGCTAAAATGCTCCATCTAGTCGATATCTCCCTTTACAAGCCGCTGTTGCCGACTTCGTTGCTGGAACATCTTTCAAATGTATTAAATATCCCACAATCTGCTCCGGTAGCTGCTCCCCAAATTCAGCGTGGTGTCAGTGCTTTGGTGGTTGAAGACAATCTTATTAATCAGCGTTTGATCAAATTGCTCCTCAGAGAGTACGGTATCTCTGTCGTCGCTGTTTCCAATGGAGATGAAGCGGTTGAAATATGTCGAGAGACGACCTTTGATATTGTCTTTATGGACATTGATATGCCGATAAAAGACGGTATTTTGGCAACACAGGAGATTAAAGCGGAAGAGCGATATGCGAAAGTAGGCCGTATGCCGATTATCGCGTTGACCGCATTGGCCATGGAGGGTGATCGGGAATATATTTTAGGACGAGGGTTGGATGATTACCTCTCCAAGCCGCTGACCCGTGAGAAACTTGAATATGTACTTCAGAAATACTTGCACGTAAAAGTATAGGGAGAAAAAATGTTTTATACCAAAAGTTTTGAAGAAAATTATTCCCATTTGTTAGAGGTGATGACTTCGTGTGCCCATTTGCATTCAGACCCTTTGGTTTATACTGATTTAGCCGGGAATATCTCCGGTTGCAATAGAGCGTTAATCGAACTTTTAAATGGTGAAAATTTAGAAGACATTGCAACTCTCAATGTTTGGTTTGATCCGCAAGGGGTGGATTTGCCGTATCTTCTCTCAAAATCGGGAGAGTATCGGGGAAAAATTCACTCCGAGGCCGCTGATTACGACGTGGCGGTTAAATCAGAAGTATTTATTGTAGACAATCAGCCTATAGTCGGAGTCGTATTTAGAGATGTCTCGATCATTGAGCGTGCACGTGCGGCTGAACGCTATTTTGAACATTTTAAAAAGAAATTTTTAACCAACATTTCTCATGAATTCCGTACACCCATGAACGCTATTATCGGATTTACCGATTTGCTGAAAAGCTCTCCTCTGAGTTCATGGCAGCAAGAATATGTTCAGATGAGCAGCCGCAGTGCTCAGTCGATGATGCGAAATATCGAAAATCTTTTGGAACTCATGCAAGTCGAAAGCGGCAGTATCCATACTAATTTGGCACTCTTTAATCCTCTGGAAGTGTATGAAAATTTTTCCATGCAGTTTGGTGATCTCGCCCTCTCCAAAGAGATTGGACTCATGTTTTTGATGGATCCCCATTTGCCTAAAACGATGATCGGTGATCAGGACAAAATTCTAGCCATTATGCGTAATCTCATTCAAAACGGTATTAAATTCACCGATGAGGGGGGGAGTGTCCTTGTTGAAATCCTTATAGTCAAAGAAGAAGGCCATTTTGTCGAAGTTGAATATGCGGTGAGTGATACCGGTATCGGAATCGACAATGAACGTATTAAAACTCTTCTTCGCCCTTTCGCTTCAGCATGGGACAATCAACGCAAAGGGAAAGATGGTCTTGGGATCGGACTCAGTTTGAGTCATAAATATGTCGACATGATGGATTCGCATCTAATGCTTGCATCCCAAAGCGGTAAAGGGTCACGGTTTTCTTTTCGAATCACCCATCAAGTAAATGAAGAGGGCTCTTTTGATTTTATTGAGGGGACTCGGGCAACTATCTATACGCAAGAACACCAACTGAGCGAGCAAGGAGCCTTGCTCTATAAATATCTAGAACTTTTTCATGTACAGACGAAGGTTGTTCATGATTTGGTTAATGCAACATTGCATGAAAGTGATGTCCTCTTTTTAGATGTAGAACATATATCAAAAGTACAAATCGATGCATTGCAATCGACGTATCCAATGCTTCAGATGGTTCCGATAATGAAGCTTGATTACGGGGAGAAAGCCGATGCCCTTATCGATTCGGTTGCCTCTATCGTGACGTTACCTATCTTACCGAGTTCATTACATAAAACATTGGCCGTCATTTGGAATACGATGCCCAAAGAGTATATTTCACGCTCTCCTGAAGTACAGATTATCCCTAAAGCCGAGAATGTCAAGATATTAGTTGCTGAAGACAACCTTATCAACCTTAAACTTCTTGAAACTATATTACTTCAAGAACATTTCCGTGTAGTAACGGTAGAGAATGGACAAAAAGCGGTGGATGCGTATCTCAAAGAACATTTTCATTTGGTTCTTATGGATATTGACATGCCGGTTATGGACGGATTGACGGCAAACAGATTGATTAAAGAGATTGATAAACGTGACTCACGCGGCTTTGTTCCGGTGATTGCCTTAACGGCACACGCCTTAATCGGAGACCGCGAGAGGATTGTGGCGGGAGGATTGGATGCGCATTTGGCAAAACCGATTGATAAACATTTCCTTTTACAAACGATCGATCGCTATTTAAAAATAGCCCAACAAAAACGTGAAGGCAATGTCGTTTAATATTGATTGTTTTTTGCGTACTATACTGACAAATGTATTATAATGCCGAAATCAAATCCCCCTTGAATAGAGGGGACAATTACAAGGATAGCAATGAAGCGATATTATGCCGCTTGGATTTTGGGTTTATTGTTGAGCGCTACAAGTGGTTCTGCTGCTGTTTTAGCGACTGTTAACGGAGATGAAATTACCTCTGAAGAAGTAAATAAAGTATTGATGGAAGGAACTCAGGGTCGTTTTGATTCTCTTCCTGCCGATAAACAAAATGAATTGCGTCAGCGTATTATCGAGGGGATGATTGCCCAAGAGTTAGTGTATGACGATGCAAAGCGTACGGGTGTCCTTGAATCCAAAGAGTATAAGCAAGAGTTGGAAGCATTGGTGAGCCGATTAAAAATTCAACTTGCCGCAAAAGTGTGGGAACAAGAGCAGTTCGAAGCGATTAAAGTAGATAGCAAAGAGGTCAAAGCCTATTTTGATGCCAATCCTGACGAGTTCGTTGATAAAGAGAAAATCCGTGCCCGTCATATTTTGGTTAAAACTGCAGCGGAAGCGCAAGCGGTTATTAAAAGTATGAAAGCTCTTAGCGGCGAGAAACTCAAAAATGAGTTTATTGCACAGGCTAAATCCAAATCAACAGGACCAAGCGCAGCGAAGGGTGGTGATCTAGGTTACTTTCCACGCGGGCAAATGGTCCCTTCGTTTAATGATGCCGTATTCGCTATGAAAGAGGGGACAATGTCGTCTGCTCCGGTACAAAGTCAATTCGGTTATCACGTTATCTATGTCGAAGATAAAAAAGCGGCAAAAAAATTGGGCTTTGATGAGGTTAAAAATTTCATTGAGCAACGTTTGAAAATGGATAAGTTTAAAGCGACCATGGAGAAAAAAATGTCTTCACTTCGCGAAAAAGCAAAAATCACCTATACCAAATAATCTTCATTCTTATATGTTCCCGCACCTACGCGGGAACACTTTTATCCCTTTTACCATTCTATTTCATAAACACTTCTTTTTAGTTTTTAGCATTTTTTCCTAGGGTTGTTCGTCGTTGTATTTATTTTATTATTAATATAATAGTTATTATAATAACTATTTAAGCTCTATTGCTTTACAATCCCGAAAATTTTACAAAAGGGATTAGTATGAGTTTTGAATCCGATAAGTCGATAGGATTTCTCATCGCAAAAGCACGCAATGTACTCAAGAACGAGTTTGAAAAAGAACTTAAACCCTATGGACTCTCCTATGCCCATCGTGTTATCTTGGTCCGTTTGTGTGAAAAAGACGGGCTAACTCAAAAAGAGCTGGCGCAGGATACGTACTTTGAACAATCCAATCTCACCCTTATGCTGGATAAACTGGAGCTCAAGGGTTTGGTAAAGCGGACGGCAAAAGAGAACGATCGAAGAGCTTACCTTGTAACCATCACTCCTGAGGGGGAAAAACTACAAAAATTGCTCGTACAGATGGGTGAAGATGTTATGGATAAAGCTTTACACGGGCTGTCAAATGCTCAAAAAGAGGAGCTTTCACATATGCTTCAATTGATTTATAAGAACCTAAAAAGCACAAAATAATGGACTACCGAAGGTTTCTGATTGCTTTAGTATCGGCATTTTTTATGGTGGGGTGTGTCCCTGCAATTCAAAAAGCAACGCCGATTGAAGAAACAACTCTTAGTCGTGATACGGAAAAAAATCTTCCTTTTTTTGAACATAACGATACCCCTCTGATACGGGAATGGTGGAGAGGCTATGGTGATGAGCAACTCAATCTAATTTTAGATCAAACCCTCTCCCATGCGCCCTCACTTAAAAGTCTCGAAGCACGCTATGCGCAAGCAAACGCGATTATCGAATCGGTTCAATCGCGTAATTTACCTCATATCTCGGCCAATGCAAGTGTGATTCGGGAACGTTTTAGTGAACATCATATTTTTCCGCCGCCGCTGGGAGGAAGTACGAACAATCAATATCAGCCGGCATTAACATTGGAGTATGATTTTGACTTTTGGAACGCTCGAAGTTCACGCATAATGGCCGCTAAAAATGGGGCTTTAGCGCAAAGAGCATTCTTGGAAGCAGCCAAAATTGCTTTATCGAGTGCCATGTGTGAAACCTACCTCTCATGGAATATCGATGAGAAAAAGCTAAGTGTATTAGCTGCGATGGAGCAAACGAATCGTGAGGAACTCAGAATTGTTGAAAAGCAATATCGGTTGGGATTAATCGATGCTGTTGCCATCAACGACAAAAAAAGTTCACGGTTGCAGATAGCACAACGGATGGAGGGATTGAAACGCTCTATCGAAGGGAAAAAAGAGGCGCTCTGTGTTCTGGGGGGATTTCTCCCCTCATACGCACAGTCCCTAAGGGCTCCACGGATTAATGAAGCGTTTGCCGCTCCGTTGCCAAAAGAGGTGATGCTGAACCTCGTAGCCCACCGTCCTGACGTTGCCGTCGCACTCTATACGGCTTTGAGTAAAAGCCATACCATAGAGGAGAGGAAAGCCGAGTTCTATCCCAACATCAGCCTCTCCGGACTTATCGGCTTTACCTCGTTTAGCTGGAGCAAACTTCTCGATCACTCTTCGCTCACCCCATCCGCCGGGATTGCGTTATCCCTTCCGCTTTTGGATTGGGGAGAGCGAAAGTCCCATTTGCAAAACAGCGTCAGCGATTACAACGCTTCCGTTTATGACTACAATCAGGCCCTCATCAAAGCGGCCAATGAGGTGGTTGTGTTACTCAAACAATCGAAACATCTCGAATCGCAGCGGCAACTTCATGAGGACGAAATGGAGGCTAAAAAAGCGAACAGGGAAATTGCCCGTAAACAGCTTTTACAGGGGTTGAGCACTAAACTCCCTTACCTCTCGGCAGAAAAAATCGTTTTTGAGGGGGAAATAGAGAGACTCTCTTTAGATGAAACAAAAGCGTTGATCCAAATTAATCTAATCAAAGCATTAGGGGGCGGATATGCCCTAAAAGAGGATACCAATGGGAGCCTATAGCCCATTTTTTGTATCCTTGAAATCGTTTCCATGGCAACGGACACTGCAGGAGTGGCTCACAATCGATGCCCCGGTTCTCATCTATATGGCCAAAACCCTCATTGCTGCGCTATTAGCCCTATGGATTGCGATGAAACTGAATATGCCCGATCCGCGAACGGCTATTTTTACCGTCTTTATCGTAATGCAGCCTCAAAGCGGACTCGTATTCGCCAAAAGCTATTATCGGGTGTTGGGAACGATTGCCGGAGTCGGAATATCGCTTGTAATTATCGGGATGTTTTCACAAGATCCCCTCTGGTTCATCGCTTTTTTTGCCCTCTGGATCGGTTTGACTACTGCGGCGGGGTTCAAATATCGCAATTTTCAATTTTACGGGTTTGTTTTGGCCGGATACACGTTGTGTATCGTTGCCCTTCCGGTCATCGAGACACCGCTTGATGTCTTTGACATCGCTGTTTCACGCTTTTCTGAAGTCATCATCGGTATCATGTGTGCAACTGTGGTGAGCGATATTATTTTCCCCCGTCGTCTCTTGGATTCATTGATTACGAGTGAGCAGGAGCGGTTTTATAATATCCTCTCTACCTTGTCCGATCCCCAATCGGTTTTTGCCGCATTTGATGATGCCAATCCTGCTGTCAGTCGATTTTCAAACGGGGTTGTCGGACTAAATGCGGTTCGGATTAACAGCAGTTTTGAGAGCGGAAGCGATCGGAAAGGGCGGCAGCATTATCAGCATCTTAACCATGAGTATATGAACCTATCAACGACGTTCCATTCGCTCAAAAGCATCATTGCCGCGATAAAAAATCATGAAAAAACGGAGGTGCTGAGTGCGTTGGAACGTCTGTACGATCCCATTGCATCCGCATTAAAAACACTCCCCGAAACACTCCTGAATCCGGAAGATTTAGAGAGTGTTATTCGAAAACTTTTAGAGGTGAAAAATACGATCCAAGAACGTTCGGAATCGGAGCATAAGAGTCTTAAAGAAGGGGACGATGATTTTATATCGGCGGCGTATTTGATTGGACGTCTCGTAAGCGAGTTACACCATCATTGTGCTACGTATCTCTCTTTGCTTAAACACCGTTTATCGGGTAATACTTCGTTCGAGCTCAGTCGCTCAATACGGTTTTCGACGCATACCGACAATGTACTCGTAGCGCTTGCTGCGTTACGCGGAAGCGGCGTATTACTTCTAACCATGCTGTTTTGGATTTGGACGGCATGGCCTTACGCTACGCTGAGTATTACTATGGCGGTTGTTATCGGATTGTTGCTCGGGACACTTCCGAGCCCTCTTGATGGGGTCAAAGATTTTTTCAAAGGAGCGCTTATTGCACTCATACTTGCCGCCGTCTACGATTTTTATCTGATACCGGCCTATACCTCCGATTTTTTAACCCTGGCTCTCCTCCTTGCACCGACGTTAGCATTCATAGGATGGATGACAACCAAGCCGAAACTCCCTGTTTTTACATTTGGATTCGTATTTATGTTTATGAGTCAATGCGCTCTCGATCCCTATTATAAAATCGAACCGACCAAATTTATGGAAAGTTCGCTGGCCGCATTGATCGGCATACTTTTCGGCGGTCTTGCCTATCTGCTGGTCAATTTTTGGTCATGCTCGCTGACGCAATACAGAGTTGCGAAGGTATTACGCCGCCAAATCGTAGAGGTGTGTGTCGGTCCGTTGAATATTGAACGAAGCGCCTTGGAGAGTACCGGACGCGATCTTGTTCAGCAGTTTTCGACGCAGGGGCGTCTTAACATGCGTTCCAGCCGTCTCGTTTACGAATGGCTCCTCTCTACGCTTGAGATCGGCCGAGCGATTTTAGCAATTCGACGAAGCCTTCAGCGCCTTTATAGACAGTATCATCACAGCAGTATCGACACCGCCTTAGAGTCGATCAAAGAGTATTTTGAGTCTCCGTCACCGTTAGGGCGCAATGAACTGCTCAGTATATTAGAAAAAAGTCTTCAAGAACTTCATTCATTTCAACTGCCTAGCCAAAAAGGACAAAGGAAGCGGATACAGAGACTCATTGTCGAATTGGGACTTATCCGTACGGTCTTGCTAAATTCAGCAACATTTCCAGTTGTTACGGAGGATTCATGCCATTAGATATAACACTGTTCGGGATTCAAATGCCGACTCTTCTCCCTATTTTCGTGGTGAGTGCCGTTGTTCAGATTTTACTGGATCGTGTGATGTCGGATGGGGGTATCTACAATCATGTTTGGCATCCTGGCCTTTTTCGGACAGCGGTGTTTGTTTGCTTGTTTACAGCACCTTGTTTACTTATTTATCGTTAAGGAACTGAAATGAATAAAAATAATAAATTATCAAAGTTTTTACGCTTTGCCATCACTTTTTCGGTCCTTTCTTTGGCCGTATTTTTAGGGCTGATGCTGTGGGACAACTATATGAACAGTGCATGGACACGAGACGGCCGTGTTCGCGCTGATGTCGTTATGATCGCACCCGATGTCGGGGGGCTGGTAAGTCGTGTCGCCGTTGTCGATAATCAGTTTGTTAAAAAAGGGGAACTGCTCTATCAAATCGATGAAGAGCGGTTTTTACATGCGTTGCATGAAGCCAAGGCAATCGCCCAAACCCGAAAAGCCGAGTATGAGATGAAAAAACACCAGTCTGCGCGACGCAATGGTGCGGATAATGAGGTCGTATCGGCCGAAAGCCGTGATAACGCCCATTTTGATACTCAAATGGCGCATGCGCGGTATGAAGAGGCATTGACACAGGTAGAAACGGCGAAACTCGATCTTGAGCGCTCTTCCGTCCGTGCCCCTACCGATGGGTGGGTATCCAATCTGCTGTTGCGTCGAGGGGACTATCTGGATGCCGGGGAAAAGCATATGGCTCTTATTACGGGCGGTTCGTTTTGGGTTTATGGCTATTTTGAGGAGCATAAACTCTCCCTGATCCATATCGGAGATAAAGCTGAGATGAAGATGTTGGGGACGAAATATATTCTGAAAGGGCATGTGGAGAGTATCGCACGAGGAATTTCGGATCGTGACAATGTGACGGACGGCCGCCTTTTGGCGAATGTCAATCCGATCTTTACCTGGGTTCGTCTGGCACAGCGGATTCCCGTACGGATTCGTATTGATGAAGTCCCCCAAGGGCTAACCCTCTCTGCCGGGATGACCTGTTCCGTAACGATTATTCCGAATAAATCCGATCAAAGGAGTGCCCATAAACAATAATACTTATAGGGTCAAAGTTAGTATTAAAACATCAAAAAACAAGGAAATGGAATTATGAAAAAGAGTATGGGACTTGTCATAGCAGCAGTTGCATCAGTGTGTTTTGCCGATGCGATCGATGAGGGGAAAATGGCGCTTGAACACAAACGGTATTTTGATGCCGCTGAGGTATTTAGGAAAGCATGCGAGGGCGGAAACGGTGAGGGGTGTTATATCCTCGGTGTCATGTATGAAAAAGGAGAAGTGATAGCACAAAACAAATACAAAGCATCAACCCTCTACGCCGAAGCATGTCGTGCCCATGTCGCACTTGGATGCAGCAATATGGCACTTTCATACGATACCCCTTAAAGGGAAAAGGAAAGAGGATGAAACGCTATTATGCCGCATTGACTCTGAGTTTATTTCTCATTGCTCACACTGCATCGGGGGCTGTATTGGTCAGCGTTAACGGCAATCACATTACCTCGTCTGAGGTGAACAAAGTTTTGATTGAGGGAACTCAGGGGCGTTTTGACTCTCTTTCCGGCGATAAACAAAACGAATTGCGTCATCGGATCATTGAGGGTATGATTGCCCAAGAGCTGGTGTATGATGATGCGCAACGGATCGGAATTCTTGATTCTAAAGAGTATAAACAAGAACTTGAAGCATTGGTAGCTCGTTTAAAAGTACAACTTGCTACAAAAATATGGGAACAAGAGCAGTTCGAGGCGATTAAAGTGGATGCCAAAGAGGTCAAAACCTATTTTGATGCAAATCCGAATGAGTTTATCGATAAAGAGAAAATTCATGCCCGTCATATTTTACTAAGAAGCAGAGCAGAAGCGCAGGCAATCATCGCAACGCTGAGACCATTACGCGGTGAAAAACTTAAACAGGAATTTATAGTACAAGCCAAAATAAAATCGATAGGAGCGAGTGCGGCAAAAGGGGGAGATTTGGGTTATTTCCCTCGCGGACAGATGGTTCCCTCTTTTAATGATGCGGCATTTGCAATGAAAAAAGGGTCCATCTCCTCTGTGCCGGTACAAAGTCAATTCGGTTATCACATCATTTATATCGAAGAGAAAAAACCGGCTAAAAAATTGGGATTTGAGAGTGTCAAAAGCTTTATAGAACAACGGATAAAAATGGATAAGTTTAAAGAAGCGATGGAGAATAAAATGGGTTCGCTTCGCGAAAAAGCGAAAATTACCTACACGAAATAGTTTTCTTTACTTTCCCGCTTGAGCGGGAGAGTTTCTTCTAATTAATTTCGACCGATCGCATTCAAATCATCAAATGCCGCTTTAACACGGTTGATCAACGTCACTTGTCCGTCACGTAGCCATTTACGAGGGTCGTAGTATTTTTTATTCGGTTTTTCTTCACCCTCCGGGTTTCCGATTTGCCCTTGGAGATAAGCTTTGTATTTCTCATAATAATCTTTGACCCCTTCCCATGTTGCCCATTGAGTATCGGTATCGATGTTCATTTTGATAACACCGTAGCCGATCGCTTCACGGATTTCTTCGTGGGTAGAACCTGAACCGCCGTGGAATACAAAGTTTACCGGTTTATCGGAAGCGGTAGCGAATTTCTCTTTGATGTATTTTTGGGAGTTGTTGAGGATGATCGGAGTGAGAACGACGTTACCCGGTTTGTAGACACCGTGGACGTTTCCGAATGATGCGGCGATGGTGAAACGCTCACTCACGGCACTGAGTCTCTCATACGCATAGGCGACATCTTCAGGCTGAGTATAGAGGAGGGCGTTGTCGATACTGCTGTTGTCCACTCCGTCTTCTTCTCCTCCGGTAACGCCGAGTTCGATCTCCAACGTCATCCCGATTTTGTCCATACGCTTCATATACTCTACGCATGTCGCGACATTCTCTTCTAAAGACTCTTCGGAGAGGTCGAGCATGTGGGAGCTAAAAAGTGGTTTGCCGTATTGGGCAAAATGTTTTTCACCCGCATCCAGTAGAGCATCGATCCACGGGAGAAGTTTGCGTGCCGCGTGGTCGGTGTGTAAGATGACGGGGATACCGTACAGTTCCGCCATGGCATGAACGTGCATGGCTCCGGCAATGGCTCCTGCGATGGCCGCTTTTTCATTCTCGTTACTGATCCCTTTTCCGGCGTAATAGCTCGCTCCGCCATTGGAGAATTGGATGATAACGGGAGAATTAACTACTTTAGCCGCTTCAAGGACACCGTTGATCGAGTCGGTATTGACTACATTGACCGCAGGGAGTGCAAATCCCTCTTGTTTTGCAATTTCAAAGAGTTTTTGAACATCGTCACCGAAAATCACTCCCGGTTTCATCACATCTAAAATTTTTACGGACATTGCGTTTACCCCACACTTAAAATTGACGATATTATAGCCTTAGAGGAATAATGTTAGAATTAAAAAAAGTGGAGTCGGTTTTGGTACGTATCAGTATTGTACTTTTTAGCTGTTTTTTTGCCCTTTTTGCCGCACCCGCTCCCCTTGTATTTGATACTCTTGCCGAACCGCTTCAAAAAAGTACCGCTTCCATTGAAAAACTGAGTCAGAAACCGGTGATGGAACCCAATAAAAATCTATTACGGAATTTTTTGAACGGGGTTGATGCAACTTTGAGTGTGGGGCGGGAACTTTCCTCTACAAAAGAGATCGATAAAGAGATACTGGGCGCCTATCTAAAAGAGCTTCGTGAGTTAGCACGAACCAAAGAATCTATTGATGTACTGTACCGAAAATCATTAAATGCGGCTATGACGCAGTCTGATAAAAAAAGCTTTGAAGATTTGGTAACGGTGGCCTTAGATCCTCTGCATCATCCCAGAATCCGATCTGAAGTGATTGAATTTTATCGAAAAAACTACCCGCACCATTCGATCAAATCGATTGAAGCGTTATGTGATGAGCAAGCTCTGGAGCAAAAAAGTATCCAAATTGCCATCGAGCAAGAACAAGCATACGAAGAACATCTACGCATTCTAAAGCGCTCTGAAGTCTCAGGCGTTAAAAAAACGGCTCAAATCGGTTCCCGTAACAGTGTTATATTGAGTGCGGAGTCCAATGGGGTAGGGGGATATGAATTTGAGGCTGAAAATCTAAATCCCTACACGGTAACGATGAGTATCGATTTTGAATCTCTCAACAATCTTCAAACCCTTAGCAAACTTCCCCTTTTTATTGAGATTCCGGGGCGAAGTAAAAAAAGAGTATTGGAACTTTCCCGTATTTCTCACGCTTTGGGCGCAGATTACCGCTCATCCTATGGCTGGGTGAGAGGGTCTGCATTTGCGGTTCATCAAAATGACTATATCTATAAACTTCCATTCCTCAAAGGCTCAAATGTCCATGTATCCCAAGGATATCACGGAGAGACGTCTCATAAAGGGCTCTCGGCGTATGCGGTTGATTTTCCGGTTCCGGTCGGAACACCGATTTATGCTGCGCGTGAGGGGATCGTTGTGGGAGCGGAAGGGGGGAGTAATCAAGGCGGTGCGACTCCTGAGTATCGACAATATGCCAATTACGTTATTGTAGAACACCGTGACGGAACGATGGGGAATTACTATCATTTGAAACAAGGGGGCGCGATTGCGGTGATCGGTCAGAAAGTTTTTAAAGGGGATTTGATAGGCTATTCCGGTAATACGGGATACAGCAGCGGCCCCCATCTTCATTTCAGTGTGAGTAAAGTGGATCCTATATCTATGCGCCGACCGATGAATTTACCGATTAAAATGGAAACTGCACAAGGAATTGTAAATTTACCGCGCAAAGGCGATCGATATACGGTACAATAATCGCACAATTAATAACAATGAGGTCTTGTATGTTTGATACAGTCAAATCCAAAATAATTTTTACAACATTGCTCTTCAGCTTTTTAGGACTGGGAACAATTTATTGGTATTTAACGACAACGTTTCATGACTTTTCAAATGACACGGCGAAACGTTCTCTTAATATGTTGAGTGAGTCTATTTTTCAAACGCTCACGGGGAGTATGTTAGCCGGTGATCCGGCCATTGTTGCCGAAGCGATAGCCAATGCCCAAAAAATTGACGGTATTGAAGCATTGAAAGTGGAAAAATCAAAAGCCGTTATTGAACTACTGGCACCGGATTCGAAATTTACCGATGAGCCGTTAATCCAAGAAGTTTTTAAATCGAAAAAACCGTATATTGCTGAAAAGACGAACGGTACCCATACGATTCGTCTATTGCAACCGCTTATCGCGGAAGAGAGATGTCTGGCATGTCATACGAATATTCAGACGGGTGATGTCCTCGGGGTTATGGACTTGGTGATCTCACTGGAGAAAAATGATGCTGAGATCAGTAAAACGGAAACGATACTTCTCATCGCATTAAGTATTGTAGTTATCGTTTTCGTTTCGGTATTGAACCTTTTCTTCGGAAAAGAGGTATTGACTCCGCTTGAGGGGTTACGTAACCGTATCGGTGAATTGGTAAGCGGTGATAAAGATTTGACCAAACGTCTTGACGCGAATAAAAAAGATGAATTCTCGGCGGCGGCATTAGCAGTCAATAATTTTGTATCGATGGTACAAGAGACGGTGAATGAAGTTAAAGACTTAGGACGTCAAAATTCGATGATTGCGACGACTATTACCGAAGCAACACGGACGATTTCAGATGGCGTAGAACAAGAGAGACAAATAGTTGAAGCGACAACACAAAAAAGTCATTCTATTAAAGAGATACTCTCCGGAGCGATTTCGGTCTCGGAACAAACACAACGGAATGTCGCCAATGCAAACGGTGAACTGGTAACAGCAAAAGATGCGTTGTCTAAATTGGTAGAAGAGGTTGAAGGTTATATTGAAACAGAGCATGAGATGTCTTCACGGCTTGTTTCATTACAGCATGATGCGGATCAAGTTAAAAGCGTTCTGGGTGTCATTAAAGATATCGCCGATCAAACAAATCTTCTAGCGTTGAATGCAGCCATTGAAGCGGCACGCGCAGGAGAACATGGACGAGGATTTGCCGTTGTTGCCGATGAAGTCCGAAAATTGGCAGAGCGAACCCAAAAGAGCTTGACCGAAATTGAGATCAGTGTCGGCACGATTGTTCAAGCGATCAATGATGTCAGTGATAAAATGGGTGAGAACGCTAAAAGTATGAATGAACTGACGGCTATTTCGAATGAAGTCGAGGATAAAATTTCCGCAACATCAGCGGAGATGGAACGCTCGGTAGCTGTTGCGGAACGCTCTTACAATGATTCGGTTGAGGTGGTAGGACATATCGAATGGATCATTGAGAAAATTTCGGAAATCAATACGGTTTCTGAAGCCAACCAAAAAAGTGTTGATCAGATTCAAAATGATTCCAAACAATTGGTTCAGGTAGCACAGTCTCTCTCTGCTCGTATTAATGAGTTTAAGAGCTGAAAATCCCAATCCATAAGGCACCTTTAGAGGTAGAGAGTACCCGATGGAGCGTGTTACGAGAAATAAAACAATAGTCTCCGGCTTTCAGATTGAAAGAGTTATTTTCAATTTCGAGCCGGGCTTCTCCGCTTAAAAGTAGTACCCATTCATCGTGATCTTGGTTATAGAATTCTCCCGGTGTTTTTAGCCATGACTTTATCGATTCGATTTTGATCGAGTCGTTCTGAAAAAGTGTTGAAAAAATTTCTGAATTTTCAGTGGGTTGTTCTTTAGTGTAAATAGTGTGAATTTGAGTCAAGAAGCACTCCTAAGTAAATGCGTGATATGATTACACCATTATAAACTAACAGTAGAGAATTTATGAAAAATGTCGTTTTAATCGGTTTTATGGGAGTCGGTAAAGGCTCTGTAGCACGTGAAATAGTAAAGCAGTCTGATTTAGTGGCACTGGATACTGACGATATTATCGAGAGTATGGAAAATCGCAGTATCAAAAAGATTTTTGCTAAAGAGGGTGAGGAGTATTTTCGCACCTTAGAGCGGAAGGTGGCACTGTGGCTCCAAAAAGAGGTACGGGGAACACTGATCTCTACGGGAGGCGGTTTTTTTAAAGTACCGAATCTAAAAAAGATCGGGACGGTAGTCTATTTGTCGGCACCGTTTGAGACGATTCATAGCCGTATCCTTGAGCATCCGGATGCAGAAAAAAAATTACGTAAACGTCCTCTGTTCCAAGATGTCGATAAAGCTATAAAACTTTATGATGAGCGTTCAGCTCTTTACAAAAAAGTGGCCGATATTGTTATCGATGTCAGCAATAAAGAGCTTTCGGATATTGCGAAAGAGATTTTGAAAAAGGTGAAATAATGATGATGAAATTATTCTTAATAATGCTATTGTCAGCAGTCACATTATCTGCAGCGGATATTAAGTGGGAGAAAGATATTGGCTCAGCGGTTGAACGGGGGATAAAAGAGCAAAAACCTTTGATGGTTCTTGTGACTAAAAACGGGTGCCGATGGTGTGATGTTCTAAAACAAAATACGTTGAAAAACCCGAAAATCGTTGCAATACTAAATCGTGATTTTGTCGCGTATGAGGGTGTTGTTGATGAGGGGACGGTACCGCCGTCTCTGATGACACAAGGGACACCCGCAACATGGTTTATCAAAGGAAAATCGCCGATGTTCGAACCGATTATGGGGGCTGTTGAGAGTGCAGATTTTCTAAAAGCGCTTGATATTGTCAAACAAGAGTACAAAAAAAGTACGACGAAGTAAGTAAAAAAGGATAATTTATGACCCTTATTCATACCAATGATGCACAATTTGATACCGTATTCGGCGAACTTTTAGGACGTGGAAAGATGGATATGGAACATGTATCCTCGATCGTTAAAGGACTTATTGACGAGATTCGCTCGGAAGATGATGCGGCATTGCTTCGTCATATTTCAAAATTCGATCGCTGGAATCCCTCGTGCGGAGCTGAGCTGCGCATTGATACGGCCGATATGAAAAGAGCCTATGAAGCGTTGAACCCGACGCTTAAGGCGTCCTTGCATTTAGCGTATGACCGCATACGCAGCTACCATGAAAAACAGCTCCCTAAAAGCTGGTTTGATACGGAAGCCAACGGGACAATTTTGGGGCAAAAAGTGACTCCGGTCGATCGAGCGGGGCTTTATATTCCGGGGGGAAAAGCAGCCTATCCGAGTTCATTGCTTATGAACGTTATACCGGCACAAGTAGCGGGAGTTGAGCGTATCATCGTAACGACACCGACACCGGATAATGAACCCAATGAGCTTCTTTTGGCGGCATGCCATTTGTGCGGCGTTAGTGAAGTGTTTAAAGTAGGCGGTGCCAGCGCAATTGCGGCTATGGCATACGGTACAGCGACGATCCCTAAAGTCGATGTCATCACCGGACCGGGAAATATTTTTGTCGCAACGGCGAAAAAAATGGTGTTCGGTGAGGTGAATATCGATATGATCGCAGGGCCGAGTGAGATCGGCGTATTGGCAGATGATTCGGCTAATCCGGTACATATTGCGATCGATTTGCTCTCTCAGGCGGAACACGATGAGATGGCAAGTTCCATTTTGATCACCCCGTCGCAGAAATTTGCGGATGCGTGTGCGGTTGAAATCGAAAATTGGCTCAAAAAACTTCCGCGTGAAGTCATTGCCCGTAAATCGATTGAGGAACGTGCCGCTATTATCGTGACAGAGTCGATGGAAGAGGCAGTACGTCTGATGAACGAGATTGCCCCTGAACACCTTGAAGTCGCTACCGACAACCCTTTTGCTCTCTTGCCGTCTATTAAACACGCAGGGGCGATCTTTTTAGGTCATTATACTCCCGAAGCGATTGGTGATTATGTTGCAGGGCCGAATCATACACTCCCGACCGGAGGAACAGCGAAGTTCTATTCGCCTCTCGGAGTTGAAAATTTTATGAAAAAATCGTCTATTATCTCTTTTTCGCGCCAAGCGATCAATGAAATCGGTGAAGCGTGTGCCCTTATTGCCCAGACCGAAGGGCTTGGAGCGCACGAAGCATCGGTGCGTTGCAGACTGGACTCTTAACTTACTCCTCTTTTCTTATACTTTTCCCTTTTTTAGAGGGAAAAAACTTTCAAACGGTTACATATCAAAAAGTTATAGCAAAACGGTATTCCTTTTTAGTTTTGGTTAAACCTAATTTGGCTAATATCAACCCAGCAGTAATGCCGTCAAATGCCTGTAATCACGGCATCAAATAAAGATTATTCATGTAGCTTATGGACATGAATGGCGTTCACGTGAATCAGGAATAAGGAGAATATATGCAATTAGGTTTCTTGGTAGACCTTCGCCTATGTATGGGGTGTAAGGGCTGTGAGATCGCCTGTAAAGTGGAGAATGAAGTTCCGCTTAGTACTTGGCGTCTACGTGTCAAATATGTTGATGTGGGAACATTCCCGGAGACGAAGCGGACATTTACCCCGCTTCGCTGTAACCATTGTGCCAATGCACCGTGTGAACGTATTTGTCCGGTTAGTGCGTTGCACTATCTTGAAAACGGCATCGTAAATATCGATAAAGAGCGTTGTATCGGATGTGCAGGGTGTGTTATGGCATGTCCTTACGGAGCGATTTATATCGACCCTCAAACACAAACGGCCGATAAATGTACCTACTGTGCACACCGTATCGCGAGTGCTATGATGCCATCGTGTGTTGTCGCATGTCCGGTTGAGGCAAATATTTTTGGTGATTTGGATGATCCGATGTCAAGCATCAGTAAATACATCCAATCTCATCAAGGTAACGTACAAGTGCGTAAGCCGGAAAAAGGGACATTCCCTCACCACTATTATGTGGGTGGCGGTAACGTAACATTGAATCCATTGGCATCGTTCCGAGGCGAGGGGCATAACCTCTTCAATAATCTTAAACATCTCCCGATAGGAGGGCACTAATGGTACATGAAACAATAGCGGCAACAAACGCGGTTGTAGTTCTTGACGTTGCTCTTCCGGGTATCGTTTGGGGTTGGATTATTACGATGAACATGTGGGCAAAAAGTATTGGTACGGGGATTATCTTCCTCGGTTTTTATTTGCTTAAAAAACATCCTGAACAAACTGGATTTATCCGTTTTCCGGTAGTGGCGATTTCGATCGTATTTATCCATATTTTCTTGTTCTTTACGGTCATAGATTTGCACCAAATGTTCCGCTTTTGGCACATTTTCTTCTATCCACATTTGACATCGGCGATTACGATCGGTGCATGGATGGCAACTGGTTTCGTAGGATTGCTCCTTGCAATGGCGTACTTCATCTATATGAAAAAAGATGAAGCGATGTACGACAAACTCCTCGGATGGACTGTCCTTCTTGCAGTTCCGGTGACCTTGTATACGGCTGGTCTTATGGCGCAATCAACGGCGCGTGAGTTATGGCAAATGCCGACTGAATCGGCTCAAATGATTTTGGCAGCATTGCTAGCAGGGTCTGCTACGATGATTCTCCTCGGTGGAAACAAATTCTCCGATGCGGTCAAAAAAGATTTGGCAGTTGTTTTGGGACTTGCGGCAGCGGCAGCATTTATCCTCTATATGGCAGAGATTATTTTTGGTCCGATGAAAGCTGAAGAGGTTGCAGCGGTTCTCCATTACATTAAAGGCGGCGAATACACCGTTATGTTCTGGATCGGTCAAGTTATGGCATTCATAGTTCCAATGGTTTTGGTGTGTCTAAGCCTCAAAAATCAATCGTATTATTTGCTGAAAATTGCTGCGGTATCAGCATTGATCGGCTTGTGGGTGAGCAAACACGTTTGGCTCGTTATTCCACAATTGTTACCAATGAGCTAAAGAGGATTAACTATGATGTATTTAGAAAGCAGAAGAACATTTTTAAAAGGGACCGCGCTCACCGTAGCGGGTGCCGCAATCGCTAAAGGAGTTTTTACCGTAGATGCAGCAGCAGAATCGGTAAAAGAGAGTAAATTCACTAATACTCCTGATAGCTTATCTTTCTATCCTCCTCAAGATCAATGGAACCATTTCCAAGAGCTTGACGGTGTTGACTGGAAACGTGGCGGTATCGATCGTCACGGTGTTCAAAGTGAAAACAACCCTGACGGTATCTACGTTAACGATTACATGATCGTTCCGACGGCGTGTTCTAACTGTGAAGCCTCATGCGGATTGACGGCATGGATCGATAAAAAAACCTTTACCGTTAAAAAGTACATGGGTAATCCATTTCATACCGGTTCACGCGGACGCAATTGTGCCAAAGGGTATGCGGTTCAATCGCAAATGTACGATCCGGATCGTATCCCGTTTCCATTGAAACGTGCTCCGGGTTCAAAACGGGGTGAAGGTAAATGGATTCGTACTACCTGGGATGAAGCAATGACTACCATCGGTAAAAAAATGGCTGATACGATTCGTAAAGGGGATCTCCTTTCTCGTAAATCGGTCATGTACCATGTCGGTCGTCCGAATGAAAACGGTTTCGTTCCGCAAGTATGGGAAACATTAGGTCTTGACTCGTACAACTCCCATACCAATATCTGTTCATCCAACGGTCGTACTCCGACGATTTGGACAGCGAACGATGACCGTACCAGTCCGGACTGGGCAAATGCAAAACTCATTTTCTTGAATTCATCTCATGCCGCCGATGCGGGGCACTATTTTGCCCAATCGGCGGCGTTCATTGCCGATGCTCGTAAAAAAGGTGCGAAGATGGTCGTAATGGACCCTCGTATGTCTAACTCTGCAGGGATGTCTGATCTTTGGATTGCGGCATGGCCGGGGACAGAAGCGGCGATCTATCTTTATCTCGCTAATCGTATTTTGAATGAAAATATGACTGATAAAAAATTTGTCAAAAAATGGTTCAACTGGGAAACGTTGATGAACGATTCTGAGCATTTGAATTTTATGCTTGAAAAAGGTCAAATTACCAAACTTCCAGCAGATCGTAGTTTTGAGAGTTATATCGAACTTCTCAAAGATATGTATGCTCCGTATACATTGGATTATGCAGTTAAAGAGACCCATGTTCCGGCGTATAAACTCGAAAAACTTTATGAGATGTTTATTTGGGCAGGAGATGCGATTTCTACCTATATCTGGCGTGCAGCGGCTGCGGGTAACCGTGGTGCATGGATGGGTGGACGTGCGGCGTATTTCTGTATCGGTCTTCGTGGAGCTATCGGTACCGAGGGGGGGACATTCTTCCACCACTGGCACGTTATTTCCGTATCCGGTAAAGGGGGAAGTGCAACGGTAGGTCAAGGGATCTCTGGTGCCGATGTACCGAAAGTACAAGCATGGAATGAATTGACATGGCCTCCTGAGTGGCCGTTATCAACCTATGAGATGTCGTATCTTCTTCCGCATCTTTTGAGCGATACAGCGTGGCAGAAAAAATGGAATGATCGCGGATTGACGGTACCGAGCAAACTTGCGGTATGGATTCCTCGTATGTACAATCCGGTCTGGATCAATCCGGACGGATTCCGTTGGATTGAAGTGCTCAAAGATGAGTCAAAAATGGAACTTACCATGAACCTCTCTCCGGTTTGGTCAGAGACGAACTGGTATATGGACTATGTTCTCCCTGTCGGTCTTGCAGGTGAGCGCCATGACCAACACTCCGAGGCAACTTTTCCAGCACGTTGGTCAACGTTCCGTCAACCGGTTTTACGTGTAGCGTTGGAAAAATCGGGTTGGAAACCTAAAAATCCAGCTCGTGCAACTCTCGAAGCGCACATCAAAGCGGGTCTTGGAGAAGTATGGGAAGAGAATGAATTTTGGTTCCAACTCTGTACTGATTTCATCGATCCAGACGGGTCTCTCGGAATCAAAAAAATGTGGGAATCCAAGCGTCATCCGGGTAAAACCGTTACCATTGCTGAATGGTATGATGCAGCATTTGGGGATAATTTACCAAAACTCAAAGAGACAGCCACGAATGATCCACGCTTTATGAATGAAGAGTTTCCGGTTTATTCGTATCTTCGTGAATACGGTTTCTGGATGGAAGAAGATAAAATCTACCATGCGATGGAACGTGAACTCAAAATGGAAGATGGTGAAGTGATCTCTCACGGCCATAAATTCGACGCGGGGTCTATGAGTGTCGGTGCGGGTGGAATTATCAAAGCTCTCGATCATAATGGTAAAGAAAAGAGTATTGGTGTCGAGATCGACGGTAAGAAAATGGAAGGATTTGCAACGCTTTCTAAAAAGCTAGAATTCTATACACAGTGGGCTACCGATTGGAAGTGGAGAGAGTACGCAATGCCGTTCTATCCACGTAATGAGGATGAGAAAAACCAATATGTTCACTTGGTTTCTCATGTTAACCATAAATATATGACGGAAGAGAACTCCTTTGCTCTCAATACGGTATTCCGTTTGCCGTATAATATTCATACCCGTTCGGCAAACTCGAAACACCTTATGGAGATCTCTCAAAACCATGATCCGATTTGGATCAGTACCGGCGATGCTAAACGTCTCGGCTTTAAACGCGGTGATGCGATTCGTGTTCGCATCGTCGATACCGTTTCAGGACTTGAGAGCGGTCATTTCGTAGCGATGGCGGTTCCGACAGAGGGTGTTCTTCCGGGAACATTGGCGTGTTCTCACCATGGCGGACGTTGGAAACTTACCAATGCGGTTACAATCCCTAACGGGGTAACGGACGGTAAAGTAGCTCCGGGTGTAGCCCCTCGTGATTTAGGAAACAAAGAGTTCCTTGCAGAATCTCCGGCGAATGTCGGTAAAGTGGGTGGTCAAAGTATTATTGACGATTATGAAGGTACTACGGGACTTAACAGTTTTGGAGTTCCGGTTGCTGAGATTCAAATGGACGGAAAAGTCGGTAAGCTCAAATATGTCGAGGGGATCAAACCTTTCCACACAGAGCGTTTCGCTGACTACAACCGTGATTCCGGTAATATTTGGTGGGACGGGTTGAGCGGTTCATGGCAAAATGCCGTTGCGGCTCCTCATCCGGATCCGGTTTCAGGTATGCACTGCTGGCACCATAAGGTTCTTTTAGAGCCGGCGCAAGCAGGTGATAAAATCGGGGATATTTTCGTGAACTACGACAATAACCTTAAAGTGTATCAAGCTTGGAGAGATACATTAACTCGCGGTTTGGATTCAAATTCAACCCTTCGACGTCCTCGCCATATCAAACGCCCTTGGGTCAACCTCGATCCATCGGTTTACGAGGTCAATATCAAGTCATAAGACTTGATATGCCCGTATAACCTACACCTCTTATGCGCGTTTCAGTCACATAAGCTACAATCACGCTACTTTATTAAAGGTTTTTACGAATGGATGAAATTATCGCACGCAGTAATTTATATGCGTTGTTGTCACGAATATTGCTCCAAGAGTTGGATGTTGAACGTTTAGAAATTCTCCGCAGTGATGCGATTGTTTTGGAATTTATGCCTCATTGGCGTGATTGGGAACTACGAGAGGATACAGATGCACAAAAACTTTTGGAAGAGTATTTGAATCCTGATTTTACGAATCTCTCACTGCTTCATTTGGTACCGTATGAGACATTTTACACACGAAGCGACCAAATGATCGAAACGGGGGGAGCTAATCCGGTTACCGATATTTACAGTGCGTATGATTTTCTCGTCGATTACGAAGTGGCACGCGTTGTCTCTTCGGATCATATCGGTATCGAGATGGAGTTTATGCACCATTTGTGCGAGGCACAACTGAAGGCAACGGAAGAGGGCGATCAGGAAGCGGTACAAGAGCTGATCCGTGTGCAGTATGAGTTTTTGAATACCCATCTGCTCCGTTGGGCGCCGATGTATCTCATTAACATGAAATACGAATCACGTACCCCTTTGTATTACGATACGGCGGAGATGGCACTGGAATTCATCCTCTCTGATAATGAAACCTTGAGCGGACTGGTTCAGGCGTGAGTCTTTTAGAGCTATCACCCGCACGATGCGTTCGTGCACTCAGTGTCAACTCCAGTTGTTCACTATGTAGTGATAGCTGTCCGACGAGTGCAATAACACTACTTGGACGCCTCCCTTCGATCAATCAATCGCTTTGTGTCGGATGTGCGGGTTGTGTGAGCGTATGCCCGAGTGAAGCACTTGCTTTGGATGATTTCACTCCAACCGAGTTTTTCTTTTCATTTATTTCAGATGACGAAGCGGTTGTTTCGTGCCAAAAAAATATCCCTTGTATCGCCGCTCTCTCCGTCGAGCACTTAATCTCGTTGTGCAGTCTTAAAAATGGATTGGTTCTCGATATCGGACATTGTAGTAGTTGCGACATCGGTGATAAAGTGCTTGCAGTGATGGAAGAGAGAATTCAAAGTGCAAATTATCTCCTCGAAGCGATAGAGGCTGAGAAGAGTGTTGTGTGTGAAAAAATAGGCTACAGCAACACTGAGGCGGAGGAACCTAAAGATAGGAGAGATTTTTTTAAAACTTTTCATCTGCGCGGGATCGCAAAAGCTAAGCATGATTTTGAAAAAGAGGTTCAAAGCACAACGGATGAGTTTGTCGAAGTAAAGCTAGACAGTTCCCATAATCAAGAGCTGAGAGCTAAAAAAATTACCGATCGGCGTAAACTCTTTTTTACGGCATTGAAACGGGTAGAGAAACCATTGCAGTTTCATATCGTCGATGCGTCTATGATAGGATTTACCTCACAGAAGATTATGGATGAGGCAAAATGTACCGCGTGTCAGATGTGTTACCGTGTCTGTCCGACAGCGGCACTCACGTCGGATATGCGTAATTCTAAAATCGATTTCGATCCGTTTTTATGTGTAAAATGCCACCTGTGTCACGATGTTTGCGAGAGTGATGCAATTCGTGTTTCAACGTCGTATAATCTGAAAGAGTGGTTTGAACCGAAAGTACAAAATTTGATCACTTTTTCAGTACGCCGATGTGATGAATGCGATGGGCTGTTCAGCTCGGTAGGGGGCGAAAAAATATGCCGCCGCTGTCAGATGGAAGAAGAGGAAGCTCTGGAATTGTGGGGATTAAATAAATGATGAATAACGATAACACCATAACTGCGCTAACCAAGCTTTATGGCTATATTGCCGAAAATGCGCACAGCAGCCGTTTTTCGGTTACTTTGAATAAGCTCTACAAGGAGAACGGGTGTGACGCGATGATAATACCGATGAATATTCGGTGTGATGATGTCGCCTTTACGATTTCACAAATGCGCAGTTCAAAGCTCAGCGGAGCCGTGATAGGGAGTGAATACCAAGAGGAAGCACTCACGTTAGTCGATCACCTCACTGCACAGGCACAAGAGAGCGGCTATTGCGATTGTATATGGATCGAAGAGGGACAACTCAGAGGCGACTTGATCATGGATCGTGCATTGGCGTTGTATGCGAATCGAGACGATTTTGAGGATGAGATAGCCTTGCGTTCAATGTGTCACTATTTTTATGATTTAACTACAGGAGAAAAAAGATGAAATCGAACGATTTTAGCGATCTTAAGGCTGAGTTTGACCAGTTTGTTCGGGAAAAATGTGACAGTGAAAGTTGTGAAACCGAAAGTAATGACAATGATCCGGATAACGAACCGGTTCCGAGTTTTGTGGATGAATTAGCCGATAAACTGTTAGCCCCTTATCATAGCGGTGTCTATTTTTCGCGTCTTGATATCAAACGTGTCGCTGAAGCGATAGGGGAATCTATCCCGATTAAAGAGCGGAAGAAAATGGTAAAAGCACTTTTCCGTCATACGACCTCTAAAGAGTACTTGCGATCGGCATTTGATGAATTCAATCGCCATTTCGGAGGACGTGTCCTCATTTATCAAGAATTGTCGGAAGCGTTTCCGGCGTCAAAAGCACTATTTGACGAAAATATAGATAAAATAAAAAGAACACAGAAAATGTTAGATCAGATTGTTATCGATTTTGAAGAGATTGAACCGACTGATGAGCCGATGATGGTGTAACCAATCTCGAGAAGAAGGGCAAAGATGAGTTTTAAACTCCGTGCACAATTAGTCATTGTCCTGATTATTCTTGCCGTTTCCCTTATATTTACATTTTTTCACATTTCGAATGAAAGTCGATACGCCAAAGAACGCTCGCTTCGCTCCTCTGAAAATGTCAAAATGGCATTTAACTCTATGACAGATGATATTGAACATTTTTATATTTATCGTGCCTACACTACTTTGCATTTAGAGGGTGTGATAGATGCGATCAAAAAGAGAGATACGGAAAAACTGTATGCTCTGACCCTTCCCCGCTATAGAGTATTTACGGAAGAAAATCCTCATCTAATGATCATGCAATATCACGCGGCTGATGGACACTCCATTTTGCGGATGCATTTAAAAGAGAAGTTTGGGGATGATATCGCGTCGCGTCGTCCGATGCTTCGCTCTGCCCATGCAGGCCATAAAATGGTAACAGGATTTGAGGGCGGTGTAGGAGGGATGGCGTATCGTATTGTTATCCCGATTTTTGATAACGATCTGTATATCGGTGCGTTGGAATTCGGAATCGATACAAACTATTTCATCAATAAAATTAAACAGTTGACGGGATCAACAAGTATTTTGATGATTCATGAAAATTATTTGGGTGCAGCCGATAAATCGTTGTACAAAGCGGGGATGGGAGCATACCGTTACACTACCGCTATCTCTAAAGAGCAAGAAGCGTATATGGATGCATTTAGTGATCAGAATCCCGCAATGAGACCTAAAAATATCCGCATTGAAGAGAAAGATTATGAAATAAATCCTCTCTACTTGGAAGATTCCGAGGAAAAAAGTGCCGGAGTGATCCTGTGCATTAATGATGTGACGGGGGGGTATCAAAATAAGGTTGAAACCGCTATCGGAAGCATTCTCTTAACAGCTGCTTTACTCCTTTTATTTCTGGGTCTGTTTGAATATGCGTTCGGAACACTGATTCAAAAATTAAATCTTCAAGAGCGTTACATTAAAACGATACTTGACTCACAAAAAAATATTGTTGTTGTAACCGATGGGAAAGAAATTATTTTTGCCAATCAAGCCTTTTATGATTATTTTGGCTGTGAATCATTGGAAAAATTTCAACTTGACTATTCTTGCATCTCTGATTTTTTTGAGTCTGTGGAATCGGATGAATACCTGCAACCGAAAACAGAGGGATTGCTATGGATCGATTATTTGACGCAATACAATACAAAAGAGCATAAAGTAAAAATGACGGTTGGGGGTAATACCTCTATTTTTACCGTACATACTCAGAAAATAGAGTATGAAAATAAAATGCGTCATGTGGTTGTTTTTACCGACATTACGAGACTAAATCAGCTGGCGACGCAGGATGGTCTGACACAACTAGCGAATCGTTTTAAGTTTGATCAAGTATTAGAGTACTCGATTGCTATGTCTCAGCGCTACGATCGTGCTCTTTCGATTATGATCATTGACGTGGATCATTTTAAAGCGGTTAATGACACATACGGCCATTTAGTCGGTGATGAAGTATTGAAAAAATTAGCCAAAATTTTGAGCGACGGAATACGGAAGAGTGATCTCATCGCACGTTGGGGTGGAGAGGAATTTATAATTTTACTTCCCGATAGCGAACTCTCTTCTGCTGTAAAGTTAGCTGAAACTTTGCGTATAAAAGTGGCTGAAAGCAATTTTTCTCCCGTCAATACAATGACATGCTCGATTGGTGTGGTTCGATGGAATGAGGGGGAGACTCCGGATCAACTTCTTAATCGTGTTGATGAGAAACTCTATGTCGCAAAAGAGAATGGTAGAAACAGGGTCGTTAGTTAAGAAAAAGTTATTATAGGATAAAATGTAATATAACGTTATATTACATTTAAAAGCAAGCCATTTTGAGAATAGAAGCGTATTGTAAATAAGGGGATTTATGAGTTTTAAGCGGCGCGTACAGTTATCCATTACCTTGCTTATTTTTGTTGTTTCAACGATTCTAACAACCTATTTTTTGTATCATGAAAAACAAATCGCATCAGAAAAAGCATTTACATCGTCTCAAAATATTAAAAGAGTATATGATTTTATCCAGAAAGATTTGGAATCTTTTTATATTTATCGTGCCTATGCAAATCTCCGCTCACCCGGAATCAAAGAAGCAATGGTTGCGCGTGACTCAAATAAATTGTATGAACTTACCCTGACGCGCTACAACACCCTTCGGGAAGAAAATCCGCATCTTATCGTGATGCAGTTTCATGCACCGGATGGAAAATCGATTCTTCGTATGCATCGGAAAGAGGTGTTTGGAGACGATATCGCGGCACGTCGCCCCATGATAAAGAAAACCCACCGAACCCAGAGCGTACACACCGGATTCGAGGGGGGAATTGAGGGGATCGCGTATCGGATTGTCGTCCCGTTTACCGATAAAAATATCTATATCGGCGCATTGGAATTTGGAATTGATCCGGATGCTATTATCAGCAAACTCATTAAATCAACAAAAATGGAAACGCTGTTTATGTTGCATGAGAGCCGTATGGCAGCGGCGGACGATCAAAAATATCAACTGCAATACAGCGGATACCGTTTTCCTCATTTGAGCCCTTTTCAAAAACCGTTGATAGAAGCGTTCGCAAAAGATAATCCGGCGCTAAATCAGCGTATTATCCATATACAAGGTAAAGATTATGATGTCATTCCCATCCATCTAGCAGGCAATGACGGGAATCCGATCGGGATGTTCTTGTGCTTCAATGACGTTACACAAGGATATCAAGAAGCTTTGGAGATTATTTTAGAGAGCTTGATGGTGACCCTCGTCATTATAATCATACTTTTAGGGATTGTTGAATACGTATTTAGCCGTATGACGAAGAAAATAATCTATCAAGAGGCCTATACGTCTACGATACTTAATTCTCAAAAAAATATTATTGTCGTTATGGATAACGGAGAAATCATTTACGCCAATACCGCTTTTTACAAGTATTTTAAGTATCGCTCATTGGATGAATTTCATCAGAATCACCGCTGTATTTGTGAACTGTTTGAATCGGCAGAAACAGAAAATTATTTGCAACCCCAGACGGATGGTGTCGTTTGGACAGAGTATATTTTGGCGCATAAAGAGCGTGAGCACAGAGTTAAAATAACTATTAACGGAAAAATATCTACCTTTACCGTGGATGTGCAGATGCTTGAGTATGAAGATGCGCTCCGTTATGTGGTCATTTTCAATGATATTACGAATCTAAATAATTTGGCGACGTTAGACAGATTGACACAAATTGCAAATCGTTTTGAATTTGACAAAATATTAGGACATTCGATAGAGGTTGCCCGTCGCTATAATAGATCTTTTTCTATCCTTTTGCTGGATATCGACCACTTTAAATCGGTTAATGACCAATTCGGACATTTGGTAGGGGATGAAGTTCTTAAAACGTTCAGTGAGCTGTTGCGTAAACAGATTCGCCAAAGTGATGTAGTGGCTCGCTGGGGAGGGGAGGAGTTTATTATTCTCCTTCCGGATACCTCATTGGCATCCGCTATTAAAATGGCGGATGCACTGCGTCAACGGATTGAAGTAAATCCTTTTGATACCGTCGGAACCATCACCTGTTCCATCGGTGTGGCAGAATTCAATACGATTGAGCGAGCGGATGATTTGTTACATCGAGCCGACGAGAAGCTCTACAAGGCAAAACACAGCGGACGAAATCGGGTTATTGCTTAAGAATCTGACAATGCACTATCCGACAAAGCGATAGCCGATCCCCGACTCTGTGACAATCCATTTCGGTCGGGCAGGATCGGTTTCGATCTTTTGACGTAGTTGATTGATAAAAACGCGTAGATAGTGGGTCTCATGTTGATACCCGATTCCCCATATCGCTTTGAGTAGCCATGCGTGAGTTAAGGCTTTACCCTGATTCTCCATAAAAACGCGCAGTAGCTTAAACTCTTTGGGCGTCAATTTAATTAATTCATCCTCTATACTCACAATCCGATTGGTAATGTCCATACGCATATTTTCGACTATTAAAATCGGAGATGTCGCTTGTGCTGGAGGGACTCGGCGTAGGTTGGCATTAATGCGGGCGATCAGTTCATCGGTGTTGAACGGTTTGGTGACATAGTCATCCGCTCCTGCATTGAGGGCGGCTATTTTATCCGATTCATCATGGATGGCCGATACGACAATGACGGGAGTCTGTTCATCCGCTCTATAGCGCTCTAAAAATTTTACTCCGCTCATGTCCGGCAATCCCAAATCGAGCAAAATCAAATGAAAATGCTCATCGGAACCTTTTTTCAATCCCTCTTTTGCCGTTGAAGCACTCTCTGTTAAAAAGCCTGCAAATGCTAAGGTCATTGCCAACAATCGACGTATAGAGGGGTCATCATCCACAATTAAAATGCGCGGGGTCATGACTCACTCCGAAGTGTTACCCGAACGCAAAAACGGTCATTTTCCAATGTGATAGCTAATGTTCCGCCATGCACTTCGATGATGTTTTGTGAGAGGCGTAAACCGATTCCTGAGCCCGGTTTTCCCATCGCATTATCGAGCCGACCGGGAGTATTTCCAAGTGTTGCTATCGTATCGGCAGAGGGGAGATCGCCGTTATTGCAGATAAGCAAAGTAATTTCATTAAATGCGGAGGTGATTTCGACACTCACCTTGTCACCGTATTTAAAGGCGTTATCGAGCAGATTGCCAATAGCGAGATGAATCAGTGCAATATCGGCATTGAGGGGGGGGATATCGGGGGAAAATGAGAGTTTAGCCTGTCGTTTCCAGTCACTCTCAGCTATGGAGAGTGCAGAAGATACGACATCATCCACTCTAAGCATCGTTTTATTCAGAGGGGTTTTTCCTTCGCGAAACCGCGCATTGACCAGCAAATTATCGATCACTTTTTCCATGCGGCGTGATCCCTCGACGATGGTTTGAACCATCTCCTCTTTATCCTTGTCGGCAAGGGTGAAGTGTGGATTGGATAAATTACCGGCGGCTCCCCGTATCAGGGTGAGCGGAGTCCGCAGTTCGTGAGAGAGGAGATCGATCAAACTCTTTTGCATCGTTTCGACGACTTTGTTCTCTTTGAATCCACGGGTAATGAGATTCAGAAACGGTCCAGTCATAATGGTTGTTGCCAGTGCCATGACGACAAACATCGTGAAAAGTTCTGTGGAGAGTATCCCCATCTCATACCCGATATTAAGAACCACCAATTCCATCAATCCGCGCGTGTTCATGAGTATCCCCAGAGCAAACGAATCACGCCAGCTAAATCCCATGTATTTGGAGGCAAGGGCGCTTCCAAAGAGTTTTCCGAACACCGCAATCACGATGATTCCTCCGCAGATCAGCCACGCATCTACACTGTTGAGCAAACCGATTTCACTGCGTAATCCCGTTAGGGCGAAAAAGAGGGGCAATAGTACTAAAAGGCTGACGTATTCCAAACGCGGCGCAATGAGTTCTTTGAGTCTCGACACTGCCGATGAGGGCATCATCGCCCCTGCCATAAAGGCTCCGAACAGTGCATGTACCCCAATCGCTTCAGTAGCAAGTGAAGAGAGAAGGAGCAAGACGATAATAAACGACATCCCGTTCATACTGAGCCGTTCACTTTGAGCCTGTCCGATTCGGGCGAAAAGGGGGCGTATGACGTAAAACATAGTGACGACATATAAGGCAATAAAGAGCAATAAAACGATGGAGGAACTGAGCGATCCTGAAATGGAGAAGGCTATAATCAACGCCAAAATATACCATGCCGTAATATCATCGGCGGCGGCACAGGTGATTGCCATGGAGCCATAACGGGTATCACTGATATTTTTCTCTTTGATAATCCGAGCCAGTACGGGAAACGCGGTGATACTCATCGCGATACCGATGAAAAGGGCAAAAGGGATAAAGGTGATGTTTTTAGAGGCGAAGATCGGATAGAGCCAATAGGCTAACGCCACCCCCAAGAAAAAGGGAAAGATGATACTGACATGACTGATAAACACCGAAGCGCTCGATTGTTTTTTTATTTTGTCAAAATCCAGCTCCATCCCCACGACAAACATAAAAAAGATCAACCCGAGCTGACTGATGAGATGGAGATTGCCGAGGGACTCTTTCGGAAAGAGGGTGATAAACATATCGGGAAACAATGCGCCCATGAGTGAGGGGCCGAGGATAATTCCCGCAACAATCTCACCCACGACGGTGGGTTGAGCGACAAAGGAGACCAGATAGCCAAATAGTCGCGTGACGATCATGATGACGATAAACTGGATCAGCAACAAGGGGAGCGGATGATGGAGCTGTTTGAGAAACGTGTCGCCAATCGTTGTCGGGAGTGAAGCCGCAGGGGCAATGACTTCAGAGAATAGAGGATTCTCTAAAAGTGTTCCGTAGTGGAGGATTCCCGCAATGGCGATCCCGAAGAAAAGGATCAGTGCCACATAGATTAAAAGAGTCTTTTTCATGTGGAAAGTGTAGCGCAGATCGTCTCAGGAAAGTATCAAGATGTGAATTTATGAGGTAATTAACTAATTAGTCCGCTTTTTACGATAATTTGCCAAAGGATTGCAGCAGAGATTCCGGCGGCAAATCCCGCAATGATATCATCCCCCATAACCCCAAGACCACCCTTGGCTTCACGGTCAATTCGACCGATGATAGAGGGTTTTTTGATGTCGTAAATACGAAAAAAGATAAAGCTAAGGGCTATTTGGAGCGCGATTCCGTTATTCCATTGCATCAGTGCCGCCATATCAAATCCGATTCCCGGTGCTATAGAGAGGGCAAACCATAATCCGACGAGTTCATCGATAACGATTCTTTGGTCATCATGATTTCCAGATGTGGCTTCATATACATTGATTCTTTTAATAGCAATCAGCGTGATAAGCAAAGCGCTCAAGAAAAGGGTTTGAGGCCCGAAATAGAGGAGTATCGCGACGCCAAGAGGCAATGAAGCGAGTGTTCCCATCGTTCCGGGTGCTTTAGGTGAGAGGCCGCTGTAACCGACGGTCAGAAAAAACCAATTCAATTTTTATTCCTTATGTTAATGACGTCGTCTGATAAAGGCGCATGAGGGCAACATAGAAATCTTTTTCCGTGTGCTCTTCGAGCAGACCGTTAACCGGCATAATGTCGTAATAGAGTTTGGCAAGATTTTTGAACCGATTAGGATACAACGATGCGACGATCATGGCGGATATCTCTTTACGCACCAAAACGGCAGGTGGGAGAAGCCCTTGTCGCATCAGCTCTAGAATCGATTCGGAATGATACGAGATGTGGTGGTGATGACCGTGCGGACACGTTTGGACACTGACAAGCGTTTTGCATTGATTGCAGTAGACGTATTCACTCGCAATGCCCACTTCGATATCGATACCGACAAGACGATCGATAATCGATTTATTGGCATTATGATCGTAATACATACCGATTCCGGCATGATTTTGACCGATCATGAGGCGGTCACATCCATAATTTTTCGCTACGATCGCGTCCAGTATGACCTCATTGCTTCCGGCAAAAATATAACTGCTCTCCAGTGGAACAATTATGACACGGTTGCGAGGGAGATAGTTATCGACAAAAAATTTCAAGGTTTCAAAGCGAAGATCATATTTTAAATCAGCATTGTTGTAAGGCTTGAGAAGAAAAATAATAATTAAGTCGGTATGCTCCAAACTCTGACGTATAAGGCGTTCATGGGCACGATGAAGCGGATTGGCAGCCATAAATAACGCGGTAGTCCGTTGTGCACCGATTTGTTCTTTGGCTTGCGTAATCATTTCCTGAATAGCTTGGACACTGGAGAGATCAATAGAGTAATCACCGCAGATAGCATATTTTCCCAATCGCTTATGAGTGGCACTTACTCCGGGATGGGATAGATCTTCCGTTCCGTAGATTTGATGAAGCCGTTCGCGCGGATCAATAGGATAAACTTCATCGACACAAAGCTCCCCTACAATAACGTTATCACAGATCAGGTCAAGGATTTCACCTTGATGCGCGCTTGTGAGTATCGTCTCATTGACTTTTCCGCTGGGGGAGAGGATGAGAGGAAAAGGGAAGGTTTTTCCGAGAAACATCCCGCTGCTGAGAACCTCTTTGCTTTGTTTTTCATTCATCAATGCGGTGACGGGGCTGAGCATGCCCGATTTCAGTAAGGTAAGGGCTGAGACGGCCTCTTGGTCAATATAGAGGGCTCTATTTTTTCTTGACGATGCCATATTTCTTTCTCTTTTCCCATAAACTTTTGCGTGAAATACCGAGTTTTTTAGAGAGTTCCGTATCCGGAAATCGGTTTTGGAAATGGATCATTATGTATTTAACATAATCTTCGATCGGTAAAATCTCGCCTTGATCAAAAAGGTGATTTTCACTTTCGATTTCGATTAATTTGAAAGGGGGACTATCGATGGGTTCTGTACTGGCCACAATACATTTTTTTCCGGTGATCAACTCATAAAACGGTTTGTGTTCACTTTTTTTGAGGTTTTGAAAATCGGTGATAAACAAGATTGAATCTTCACTTTGTGCCGCGATATCGCTAAAAGCTTTTGCGGAAGAGAGAGAGATAAATTGGAGTGTTTTATCATGATGTGCCGCATAGCGAAAGGCAAAGGCGTCGGCATATTTTTGGTACCCGCTGCAAATGAAGAGAGGAAGCTCTGTTTTATCTAAATCTTCATCCACATTGATTGAGTTAAACGTATGGGTAAGATAACGCTCATACGTTTGGTTTTGACGGCGCAGGCGTTCATGATTTTGGAAGTGTTGGATTTTACGGATCAGCTCTTCAATCATAAACGGTTTGAGGATATAATCTTTGGCTCCCGCTGCAAGAGGCTTCGAGACGGTATCGTTGCTCACGTAGCTGACCATCAAAATAACAACCGCATTTTTATACGCTTCGATGACGGGATAGATGTCTTGTCCGCTGATGTTGGTAGAGAGGAGGACTACATCATACGGTGTTCCGCGGAGTCCCTCTTTGGTAGAGCTTGAGATATCGCAGTTATGACTTAAATCACTAAGTTTAGATGCGATACTTTGTGCAAGATAGATTTCATTTTCGATAATGAGTATGTTCATCCGTTTTTCCAATCAAAATAGTGTACTGATGCGGTTGCAATCACCCCTAAGCCCTCTTTGCGGCCTATAAATCCGAGATGCTCGGTTGTTGTCGCTTTGACATTCACTCGAGCAGGAGGGATATGGAGCAATGAAGCAAGGATAGAGCGCATACGATCTTTATAAGGGGCGATTTTCGGTGTTTGGGCGATAATAGTAATATCGGCATGGAGTATGACAAATCCGAAATGGTGGAGTTTTTCGACACATCGTGCCAAGAGATATTTTGAGTCGATATTTTTATAGGATGCGTCGGTATCGGGAAACAGCATCCCGATATCTCCTAGACAGGCAGCTCCTAGAAGTGCATCGATGAGGGCATGGATGGCAACGTCCCCGTCGCTATGGGCTTTAAACCCATAGGGGCTGTCGATTTCTACCCCGCCGAGCATCATCACTTTGCCCTCCTCAAAGGGGTGAACGTCAAATCCGTTACCTGTAAAAATAACGTTTGAAGGGGGTGCGAGGCATTCGAGTGCCGCAGTATCACCGGCATGCGTTATTTTTGCGGCACGCTCGTCCCCCTCTACAAAATAGCGGGTTCCCCCCATGGCGACGACGGCGCTGCTCTCATCCGTGTATTCGATATCGCTCTCGAGGGCGCGACGTAAGACCTCGGTACGGGAAAGTTGAGGAGTTTGAATCCGCTTGACCCGTTCGCGTTCTATCGTTTCATCACCATAGACAACGGTGTCATGAACGTTCAGAGCAGGGACGATGGTATCGGCAAATTCCTTGTGTTCTAACAAACGAGTGATGAGAGCAGGATCGATACAGGCACGGGCGATGTCGGTGACCATAACGTAAGGGGTTTTGACCTCTTTGAGGGCATTTTTGAGCGATTGTTGACGGGTATTGCCTCCGGCTACAACGGTAAAATCGCACATTGAAGTCATAAAGGGGATTTCATCTGCATGAGCGGAGAGAATAACGGTAGCTTCGGGGAGAGATTCTTTGATACGGTTAGTAACATAAACCCACAACGGATCATGCCCTATACGGAGCCATTGTTTTTTAACAGGTACTTTAAAACGGGTTGAGTGACCTGCGGCAAGTAAAACAAGGGTTAAATCAGACAAAATGTATCCTATTTTGTAAACTGTTACGAAATTATACACTCAAAAAGCTTTTTTTTATCTTGTTTGCGATAAATTATAAGAGTATATCAAGAGGAAAGAGAGATTCTTTACCTAAATCCTCTTGAAGTTTTTAATCTACATTAAAAGAGATACGACCCTTTTAGGGGGTCTTATTTATAAGTCCAAATAGCTTTCGGAATTTAAGGAGCAAACACTATGAGAACTGAATGGGTCGCCCAAAGAGAAAACGACACTGTCCGAACTCAGATGTATTATGCCAAGCAAGGCATCATTACAGAAGAGATGGCTTACGTTGCCAAAGTAGAGGAGCTTGATCCTGAGTTGGTTCGTTCCGAAGTAGCGCGGGGACGTCTTATTATCCCTGCTAACATTAATCATAAAAATTTGGAACCGATGGCAATTGGGATTGCCGCACGTTGTAAAATTAATGCCAATATCGGATCATCCGCCATTGCGTCGGATGTGCAGGGGGAGATTGAAAAGATTCAGGTCTCTCAGCACTATAAAGCGGATACGGCGATGGATCTCTCCACAGGGGGAGACTTGGATGAGATTCGCCGTGCAGTGATTGAAAACTCTAAGATCCCGATCGGAACGGTACCTATTTATCAAATTTTGCACGATGTGAACAACAAAATCGAAGATTTGAGTATAGAAGTTATGCTCGAAGTACTGGAGCGTCAAGCGCAGCAGGGGGTGAGTTATTTCACGATCCATGCGGGCTTTTTGCTCGAAACTATGCCGAAAGTTGCCAAACGTAAGATGGGAATCGTCAGCCGTGGCGGATCTTTGATGGCGGCATGGATGATGCATTACCATCGCGAAAACCCGTTTTACACGGCGTATGATGAGATTTTGGATATTTGTGCCCGTTACGATGTCTCCCTTTCTTTGGGGGATTCCCTTCGTCCGGGGTGTTTGGCGGATGCCTCTGATGAAGCACAACTCGGAGAACTTAAAGTCCTCGGTGAATTGACACTTCGTGCGTGGGAGAAAAATGTTCAAGTGATGATCGAAGGACCGGGTCACGTTCCTCTCAATCAGATCGAGCGAAATATGAAGATTCAGCGTGAATATTGCCATGAAGCACCGTTTTATATTCTCGGCCCTCTCGTCACCGACATCGCGGCAGGGTATGATCATATCAGCTCTGCCATCGGTGCGGCAGTGGGGGGATGGCATGGCGCTTCAATGCTCTGTTACGTCACCCCGAAAGAGCATTTGGGATTGCCGAATGCCGAAGACGTCCGTGCAGGGATTATCGCCTATAAAATCGCGGCACATGCCGCCGATATCGCTCGTGGACGCAAAGGTGCTCGTGATATCGATGATGCGATGAGCGATGCACGCTATGCCTTTGATTGGAATCGTCAGTTTGAACTTGCTCTCGATCCTGAGCGGGCACGTGAGTATCACGATGAGACATTGCCTCAGGATGTCTTTAAAGATGCGGAGTTCTGTTCCATGTGCGGACCGAAATTTTGCAGCTATAAAATTACCCAGCAGATTATGGATAATCCAGAATCATTGGCTTGGATCGCTGAAGAAGCAAAAACACAAAGCGCAAGCTAAAACCACTAAGGAGAATATTTTTATGACAGAAGAAATTGTAAAATCGGCATTATCGAAAGTTACCTATCCGGGATTCACGAAAGATATCGTGACATTCGGATTCGTTAAAGAGATTAAGATTGATGGTTCTAACGTGAATGTGGTAGTCGATATTACTTCAAGTGCCCCTGAAGTGGCGCACCAAATTACGACGGAAGCGACCGATGAGTTAAAACGTGCCGGTGCGGCTGAGGTGGTTATTAACATTCAGGCTCCTAAAATGCCACGTGAAAGTTCATCTAAAGGTAAAAATATCGCCCCTCAGGTGAAAAACTTTATTATGGTAAGTTCGGGTAAAGGGGGCGTCGGTAAATCGACCACTTCGGTTAATCTTGCGGTGGCTCTTGCGATGCAGGGGAAAAAAGTGGGTCTTTTGGATGCCGATATTTATGGGCCGAATATCCCTCGTATGATGGGACTTGATGGTCAAAAACCTGAAGTGGTCGGAAATAAAGTCCTCCCATTAAAAGCGTACGGTGTTGAAGTGATGTCGATGGGTTCACTTATGGAAGAGGGGCAGTCGCTCATTTGGCGCGGTGCGATGATCATGAAAGCGATCGAGCAGTTCTTGCGCGATATAGTGTGGTCGGATCTTGATTGTCTCGTTATTGATATGCCTCCGGGTACCGGTGATGCACAACTCACGTTGGCACAAAGTGTTCCGGTCACGGTCGGTGTTACCGTTACGACTCCTCAAATGGTGTCACTCGATGATTCACGCCGTAGTTTAGATATGTTTAAAAAACTTCATATTCCGATCGCGGGTGTTGTTGAAAACATGAGCGGATTTATCGCTCCCGATACCGGTGTCGAATACGATATTTTCGGTAAAGGGACATCCAAAGCGATGGCAGATCAATTTGATACGTGCATCCTTGCCGAGATTCCTATCGAGCCTTCTATCCGAACCGGCGGGGATGAGGGAAAACCGGTGACCTATTATGCACCGACTTCGGAGACAGCAAAGCGTTATATGAAGGCAGCGGAAGATTTGTGGGCAACCATCGAGAAAATCAATGCAGATGGCGGTGTCGATAACCAAGCTATCCAGCCGAATACTCCTCCGGGTGTTTCTGCATGCTCCACTGCCGCAGCACCAAAACAAGAAACACCTGCTTCAAGCGGAAGTTGCGGCACCGGCTGCGGCTGTCACTAAAACAACCTCCTTTTCCCCCGTTTCTTGGGGGAAATGATCCCTTTTTAATAACTCTAATCTTTTTTTCAGTATAATCGATCTATTTACGTTAATTAAGTCAGGAATAATGAAAAAAGAGAAAACATTTTTTACCCTCATTCTCAGTATAGCAGGGATAACGGCTCTGTTTGTTGTCGTATTAGCAGTGACTTTTCGATATATGGGGCTTCAATCGGCGGAGAGTAAGGCAAATCTTGCGGCACATATCGTCCAAGAGTCCTTAACGTCGCATATGATTACCGGCAGTAGCGATTATCAAAACGAATTGCTAAAACAAATCGATACGTTAGAGGGGATGAAGCGTACGTGGGTTATCCGCTCTGAAGCGCTAAACAGACAATATGGAAGAGGGATATATCCACAAGATCCTGTTGATGATATAGACCGCGCCGTATTGCGTGAGGGGAAGGCCATTGAAAATGTTTCAGGCTCGTTGTTCTCTGATACCCTTTATCGCCTCACAATTCCCTACATTGCAACGGAAAAGGGAAAAATTGATTGCCTCAGTTGCCATGATAGTAAAGCAGGGGTTGTTTTAGGGGCTGTATCCATTGAGATGGAGATAAATGATCTCAAAGTAACAGGACTGATAGCGGTTGCGGTAGCGATTATTGTTTTGATGACGTTAACCTATTATCTACTTAAAACTATTCGTCGTTTTATTGCTTCGTATAAAGAGACCCTTGATGCGGTTGCATTAACAATGGAAAAAGCAGAAGGGGGTGATTATACGCATCGTATCGAACCCTCTGAGACACTGGATGGCTATAACGCCGCGATGTGGACCAATGCAGTCATGGAAAAACTCGATTCTACCCTTACTGAAAGCGGTAAAAAGATGGGTTCCCTTATCCGACTCGATCAACAAAACAGCGATCCACTCTATACCCTTCAGATGGGGGTTCATCAACTGTATGAAGTGGAGCGCTTTAGAACGGAAATAGAAAAAGATCAAAATCTCGAAGAGGTATACGCACGGATTATAGCACTGCTTCGTACGCGTTGGAATTTGAGTAATTTCAATATTTTAGAGCTCAATCCTCTTGATAAAACCACCCATATTGTCCATACCGAAAAAACACTTTTATGTGATGCGATAAGCGGCTGTCGCGCTGATAGAACGAGCGGAATGGTCGATTCGACCCAATGTGAAGTGGCGTGTCCGAAAATGATTGACCCTGATGCTCATTATGTATGCCAAAGCTATCCGATCGTTGATGATCTGGATATTGTTGTCTCATTAGTAACCTATGAAATCCGAGAAGTGGGTGCAATACGATTAGCACTTGAGCAATTGGGCAATTACATCAATGCCTCAAAACTTCAGATTATCAATAAAAAATTGCAACAGACGGTTCGGATTGATCCTCTGACACAGCTCTATAATCGTGCCTATCTCGAAGAGCTGACGAAGCTCATTGTGGCGCAATCAACACGAACAATGATCCCTTACGGTATTTTAATGATCGACATGGATCAGTTTCATCTTATCAATCAGTCCTATGGGTCTGTGGTGGGAGATGAAGTGATAAAAGCAATGGCGCACACGATTCACGAGAATCTTCGACAAGGGGATATCCTTATCCGCTACGGCGGTGATACACTCGCCGTTATTCTATACGATTACGAAGCGGATGAGGTTAATGAGGTTGCGGATACTATTCGCAACGCATTTAAGAAAAAGATTAGAATCAATACCTATGCTATATTGAAAACAGTGAGCATCGGTATATCTCTTTTCCCTGCGCAAACACCTGATATGCTTGAGGGGATCGAATACGCTAAGCGGGCATTATTAGAAGCAAAACATCAGGGAGGGAATGCCTCTTTAGTGTACGATAGTAAGTTGATGCCGGTTTAAAACTTCTGTGTATAAGTATCTCATTTAGAGAAGAGAATCTTCTATATACAATGGGGATAGTGCTGATTTAGGTGAATATCGTTAGATCGTTTAGAGAGATGAGCAAAGAGTAGGTCTAGTGATAAAGAGAACCTTCCCCTGACACAGAGGAAGGTTCTACCTCGTAGGATAGCTTAGAACTGGTCTCCGCCGCTAAACATGCGCGCTTCGAATTCGATGACACGGTTACGTCCCGTATGTTTCCCCTCGTAGAGGGCAATGTCTGCAAATTTGATCACTTTCCAGATAGAGTCAGCCTGAGATGGGAAGTGGGCAATCCCGATACTCAAGGTTTTTTGAACCGTATCATTTCCAAATTGAAATTTCTTCTCATTGAAAGCAGTTCGTATTTTCTCAGCTACGGACAATGCCCCCTCAGGTGTTGTGTTATGAAGCAGTACCAGGAATTCTTCTCCGCCGTAACGGACAGGAAGGTCTGCTTTTCGGATTGCGTGGACTAAAATTTCGGATAATGATTTAATGACGATATCTCCGGCATCGTGCCCATAGGTATCATTTATCATTTTAAAGTAATCGATGTCAATCATAAGTACGGCGTAAGACATATTTGAACGAGCCGCCTGCTCTGAACTTTTATCGATAAACTCTTCTAAAAAGCGGCGGTTATAAAGGCCGGTGGCTCCGTCTCGCAGAGAAGAGTCGCGAAGTTTATCCATCAACGTACGACTTTCGATGACTGCTTTAGCTGCTTCAAAATAGTTTTTGATGCTCGGTAACGCAAGATTCATCATTTCAATCGTTTCCGTGTCTTTTGCAGAATAGGAGAGGATGAGCGCTAAATCATCATTGATGTTAAACGGAATACACGAGTACTCTTTGTCTTCGGCACAATTGGCGCAGATATTTGGGAAATCAGTCGAATAGACATCACTGGCTGTTCGGAAAGCTCGACACTCTAAGGTATCTTTATCGGCGCTTGGAAGGCAAAAACTTTTGTGATCGGTAATGTGGATCAGTTTGCGTTCTTTGGTTGTTTTGTCCACTTCATAAAGTGCAAAATGGTGAAAATGAAATTTCTCTTTTAAGATATAAATAAATCGGTCATATACGGCATCTTTATTCGCATCATGCTCAATGGTCTTTTTAAATTTATAAACATCGGAAAGCTCTTGGATAATGACTCCGGCTGTACTGAGGGGGTCACTGCTACAGATATTGGAGCGTGACGCAAAAGTGTTAAGATTATGTTTGATCCCGCCGAAGGTGTCTTCCATTTTTTGGAATAGGGTATTCATTTGTTCGGCAACTTCACTTCCCGCATCTTTAAGGGAGGTGGTGAATCGGAAACTGAAATCTCCGGTACGAGCTCGCTTGATACCGTTTTGAAGATTATCAAAAAGTTTCATATAAGGTTTAAAATAGTGGTTGGTGACCCACAGCGCGATAATAATAAAGATGACATTGATAGCAAAAATCTTAGCAATAGTCATAGCACCCGTCTGACGAATTTCGTTGATATTGAACTCCATACTGATGGCACCTAGAACATCACCCTCTTGAACATTATGACAGGTGAGACAGTTCGGATTTCCATACGCTGTCGCGGTGTAGGGAATCGTTACCCGTAAAACTGCATTTTTCGGGTCTTCACGGATCTCTCTAACCGTGATCCCCTCTTTGAGAACTTTCCGATCCATGGCATCTCGGGGTTTCTCATTTTGCATCCCCTCGCCGTATTGTTTGATAACGCTATCGGCTCGAACAATCCAAAGCGCTTGGACGTCTTTGATATTGGCGATATTACCGAGAAAAAACTCCCGTTTGTCCATGATGCCGTTTACCATGTGCGCCGTTAATCCGTCACGCACGATTTCAGCAGTCATTTTTGATTTTTCAATCGCATTGTTGTACCCGTAATCACGAAAGTTGAGGGCAACGTTGGTGATAGTAGCTACAGCAAGCCCGATGAGCATCAAAGCAACGATGAATAATATTTTCCGGTTTGCATTCATATTGTATTACCTTATATTTTGAGAGTTAAAAATAGAGAATTATTTAAGTACTGACAATATCTAAATTATTTTTAAAGTTAGATGAAAGTGGAAGAAAGTGGAACGGCTATTCGACCGTAACACTTTTTGCGAGATTGCGCGGCATATCGACATCATTTCCTAATCGGATAGCGATTTCCATGGAGAGAAGTTGTAAAACAACCATCATCTCAAAAAATTCGAGCATATAATCTTCCCTATGTGCAGTGCGAATATGATCGTCAGCTTTATCAAAATCAAGGGGACTGATAGAACAGATAGTGGAGTCGCGTGCGCTGAGTTCTTCGATATTGCTTTTGGTTTTGTCGTACAGTTTGTGCTGTGGAAGGAGGGCAATGGTAAAGAGCTCAGGATCGGCGAGTGCGATAGGCCCGTGTTTCATCTCTCCACTCGGGTAACCCTCAGCGTGCAGGTAGGTGATCTCTTTGAGTTTCAATGCTCCCTCGAGCGCAAGAGGGAAAAAGACATCCCTTCCGATGAAAAAGAAGCCGTGACCGTGCAGGTAGCGTTTACTTAAGCGGCGAAGCTGCTCATGCAAAGCACTCTCAACAGTAACGGTCACAGGCAGAGTACGTAAAAGTTTAATCTGGCGTTTGATCTCATCAATCGGGAGTGTTTTGCGCACGTCTCCCAGATAGAGGCTAAGCATCCATAATACACATACTTGGGTTGCAAACGCTTTGGTGGAAGCGACCCCTTTTTCGATCCCTGCACGGGTGAGGATAGATGCATCGGCTAACCGTACCATTGAAGAGTTGTCAACGTTACAAATAACCATAGTCTTGAGATTATTGCGTTTCGCCATTTTTAGGCTCTCTAACGTATCGGCCGTTTCACCGCTTTGGCTTATAACGACGAAAAGGGTACCCTGGGTGAGAAACGGTTCACGGTAACGAAATTCACTGGCGATTTCAACCGAGGTTTTAATTTTGGCGTGGCGTTCGAATAGATAACTGGCTACGAGCGCGGCATGGTAGCTGGTACCGCAGGCACAGAATTTGATTTCGTTAATCCCTTCAAAAAGGTCACTTTCAAGTTCTTCAAAATAGACGCTCTCATCGCGTAAGCGCCCGAGAAGGGTATCGGCCAAAACACGGCTTTGCTCATAAATCTCTTTTTCCATGAAAAATCGGAACCCCTCTTTTTGGGCGGAGAGTTTGTTTTCAGAGAGAGGAGTGAAACGGAGTGTTACCGGATTGTTATGCTCATCAAACATCTCGATTGTTTTTGCGGATGCGTAGCCGTAATGACCGTCTTCGAGATAGATCACTTCATGGCATTTTCCGATCAATGCGGCATCGGAAGAGCCAAAGAGTGTTTCATTTTCACGGTTACGCCCGATAATCATCGGAGAGCCGTGTTTGGCAAAGAATATTGTCCCCTCAGCATCGGCGTTGACGAGCAATATCGCATACGCTCCTTGAAGCTGTGCGAGGGTTTGCTGAAATGCTTCAAACGGGGTGGAAGCACTTTTGAGCTGGTATTCGAAAAGATGGACGATTACTTCGGTATCGGTTTGGCTTAAAAACTGTACCCCGTGCGCCGTGAGCATGGTCTTGAGTTCTTGATAGTTTTCGATGATACCGTTGTGGACAACATACGAGTTTTGTCCCAGATGGGGATGGGCATTGAGCTCGGTCGGTTTACCGTGTGTTGCCCAGCGGGTATGACCGATACCGACGGAAAACCCGGTACTCTCGTAATTTTGGGCTTTTTCTTCGAGGTTGATAAGTTTCCCCACTGCTTTGAACAAGGAGAAGTTGCCGTCTTGCAAAACGGCGATGCCGGCGGAATCATATCCGCGATATTCAAGTTCACGAAGCCCGTCGATCAAGATTTTTTTAACCGGTTTGACTCCGATGTACCCTACAATACCGCACATAAGCTATTCTCCTATTAATTTATCAATTATTTCGCGCGCATTATCGCACATCCTGTTTTGTTTTTCGATTAAGAAATGATCTCTGGCCATATTTTTATTGGTATGGATTTTTGCGGTAGCGATATTAATCTCTGCTTCATCGAAACATTGGACAAAATAAGCCAATAATCCCCGCTGATTTGTCGTATTGAGATTGAGCTGGGCGTAATGGATAGAGTGGTCACAATCGAGGGTGATTTCGCTTGCTTTGATAATCGGTTTGGGAAGGGCGAGCTTTTTAGACATATCGAATGCCTCTTCGACGATAATCTGAATCTGCTCCATAGTCCCCTCTAACGGACGTTGTAAAAATTCGATTTTAAAATATTTGATACCGTCAAATAGGGTAAAAATATCCATAGAAGCGACATCTAGATAACTGAGTTTTCCGAGCAGATAGCCGAGATTGAGCGGTATGCGGCGAAAAATATGGATAACCAGTCCTCTTTCGATTTCAAGCTGATAGGTGAAACTTTGGCATTTAAACGCCTCTTTGGAAAGGGTGACGATATCAGCGGGGGTGTGTTTGAAAAAGAAAAGATTCGATTCGATTGCGAGAATCTTTTTTTGCTCAATTTTAGAGAGTTGCAGGAACTCAGGATCGTGATTGAGCCGTTTTTCTTTGTTGACACGCTTAATCGCATCGGTGATCCGATCGTTTTGGGAAGCGATTTCGAGAGATGCTTCGTAGAGTTCATGGAGTAAGTTGGCTCCGAAGCTCGTGTAGGTTCCATTTCCTACGCCGTTGATGTCCGCATATGTCAGGATATACAGCAGAGTTAAATTTTCCGGTGTCTTGATTTTGGACATAAATTGGTAGAGCGTTTTTTCATTATAAAGATTTTCACGATAGGCGACATTACTCATCAATACATGGTGGCGTATGAGAAGTGCTCCACGCTCTAACTGCTGAGTAGGGAGCTTGAAATTTTTCAAGAACGGGACGATGAGTTTGGCACCTACTTCCGAGTGATCTTGTTTACGACCTTTACCGGTATCGTGAAGGAGAATGACCGCTTTGAGGAGGAGTTTATCTGATGCGGACAGCGGTTGATAAAGGGCTTCTACATAAGGATCTTTTATCGATTCAAGAGCTTCAATACATTTGATAGAATGCAAATCGACAGGGTAATGGTGATAGCCGTCAAACTGCGGCAGATGCAGTACTTTTTTGAACGCTCCTATGAGATGATGCAAGATACCCGCATCGTAAAAAAGTTTTACAATGACATAGAAATGTTGGCGTTCAAATAGCTTGCGTAATAAGGTATACGTTTTAGCTCTTAGCGGATGTTTGATGTGGGCATAGGTAAAATGAAAGAGAACACTTGAATCAAATACCCATTCACGATCTTCCAACCCTGCCAATAGTTCCAACAGCGTGTCGATCGGAGGTGTCGGTGTGTTATACGAAGCGTAGAGTGTCCCTTCGACACAATAAAACCCTTTATGAATTCTTCCTGAGCGGAGTGCTGAGAGTTGCGCTGGATCAACAAGATAATGACGTGCCATTTTCTTCACATAAATCTGGGTGAAGTTGTTGATGCGCCATTGGGCTTCCAAGAGACGGCTGACAAGACGTTTTTCATCACTGAATCCTAACATTTGCGCAATACGAGGCATATAGTCAAGGACAAGTTGATCTTGCTGTTTTCCGCTGAGGAGATGGAGCGCACTACGGACGCGGAAGAGCAGTTCAAGAGCAATCCGATATTCACGATAGTGATCATCGCTGAAGAGTTCGCCGCTGAGTTCTTTGAGGCTATTGACGCCGTAAATCGTTTTGGCGATCCAATAGAGCAACTGCGAATCACGCAAACCGCCCACCCCCTCTTTGATATGGGGTTGCATCGAAAAAGGGAATTTAGTGCGACGAATATCGGCTTCTTCAATTTTGGCCATAATAAATGATTTCGGGTCATCGTTGCGGATAGCCGTCAAACAGTTTTGTGTGACACTCCACGTAAAAGGGGAGCCGATGATGAGACGTGACTCCATCATGGCCGTTTTAATGGTGATATCTTCGCGTGATGCATTGAGTAGATCATTGATTTCATGGACGCGATGCCCGAGTTTTAGCCCTGCATCCCATGCTAAATAGAGAAATTTCTCGATAATGGCGGCAGTATTGTATCCATCGTTCTTCTCATACACGATCATAAGATCAATATCGCTGTGGACACACAGCTGTTCACGTCCGTAGCTCCCGAGGGCAATAAAAGCGATGGGGATAGAACTGCGCATCGGAAGATAGTTTCCAAACATCCGTCGTAGAACTGTTTTATACATAAGCGAGATAATCGAATCGAGAGTTTTGGTGTGGATGACGAGGAAATCTTTCCCCTGATTACGCTCGAAAAGTTCAGACAGAGAGTTTTTATAATCGGATATATGAGTTTTAAAAAGTTTGGATATCTCAAAATCACTGGCATTATGGTCGATTAGGTCTTCGATTCGTTCGGTAATACTCATTGGGATCACTTTTTATTTTATTGTAGCGCATAATATTTTTTTTGGAGAAAAGAGAACGGCTAAAAAAGAGGCAAAATTAAAATAGTGTTGACACAAAAATGATACAATCTTCACAAAGCGAGGAGAAACGGAAAATGGATAGCAGTATCATTAATCAAAAAATATTAGATATTCATGATCACGTGATGGGTCTTTTACGTTCAATGAAGCTTCCCCCGTATCCTTCGCAGTATAAAAAGTTTTTTGACCAGCTTTTTGCAGAAACGGCCGATGAAGAGCTTCGTAAAGATCAAGAAAACGTAGATCATAAAGCCCTCAGCGATTCCAAAGAGGATGTAACCAAATATCTCGATATGGTAGAACACTCTGTCGTCTCTTTTATTGAGTCACATTCGGGTATCGCATCGGTTGCAGAGCTTCAGCGTCAATACATCGATAACGCCCCCTCCGGTTCGTTGGAAAAATTTGTCACTTTTATTGAAGGGTTAAGCGCCCTTAATCAAACGATGTATGAAGAGCTTGAAAAATCGCAATCGAAAATTAATGCCCTCAACCAAGAACTTCAGGTAGCCCGCTCGGAACTCACCACCGATCCGTTGACCAAAGTTGGAAACCGCCAAGGATTTAGTGAAGATATCGAGCCCTTAATCGAAGCGGGTATTAACAAAAAACTCTCTTTGGTCTTAATGATGATCGATATAGACAACTTTAAATTTCTCAATGATGAATTCGGGTATGTAGCAGGGGATAAAGTACTTTATTTCATTGCGCAAACGATCAAAGGGATGATCCGAACGGCAGATAAAGTGTACCGTTATGGAGGAGAAGAGTTTGCCGTCGTCCTTAACCGCTGTGATGTGACACAGGCACAAATGATTGCCGATAAAATTCGCGAAAAAATAGAGAAAAGCAATCTCCTCTATGCGGGGAAGAGTGTTCACGTCACCATCAGTGCCGGTGTTACGATCCATCAACAGGGAGATACTTTGGAAGATCTTATCAGTCGTGCCGATAAAGCACTCTATTGTGCGAAAAAATCGAATAAAAACTGCACGGTATTATTTGATTGGTAAGTTTAAAAAATGTGGTGCAGTTAAAGAAGAGCGTTTTTTCTTTTGCTATAATGCGCGTCAAATATAGTAATAAAGATTGAATATGGATTTGATATCAAAAGTAAAAAACAATGAGCGTTTGAACGCAGACGAAGCGGTCGCATTGTACGATTTAGACCTCTTTAGCCTCGGCGAACTTGCCGATGAGCGTCGTAAAGCATTGCACGGTAAACGAACTTATTTTAATATCAACCGTCATATCAATCCGACCAATGTATGTAAAGATATCTGTAAATTTTGTGCGTACAGTGCAAGCCGTAAAAATCCCAATCCTTATACCATGAGTCATGAAGAGATTTTGGCGATCACCGACGATATCGTTGCACGCGGTATTTCGGAAGTGCATATCGTCTCTGCGCACAACCCTGATACGGGGTTAGAGTGGTATCTCGAAGTCTTCAGTAAAATAAAAGCACGTCATCCCAACCTCCATATCAAAGCCCTCACGGCGGCAGAAGTTCATTTTCTCGCCGAAGAGTACGGCAAAAGTTACGATGAGATTATTGAGCTGATGATAGCCAACGGGGTTGATTCGATGCCGGGAGGCGGTGCGGAGATTTTTGACGAGAAAGTGCGCGATTACATCTGTAAAGGGAAAGTTAATTCTGCTCAATGGTTGGAAATCCACCGTAAATGGCATGAACGTGGGATGAAGTCCAATGTAACTATGCTTTTTGGTCACGTCGAAGAGCGCGCTCATCGGATCGATCATATGATGCGAATACGTGATTTGCAAGATGCAACAGGGGGGTTTAACTGCTTTATCCCTCTGGTGTATCAGAGCGAAAACAACTTTTTGAACGTCAAAGAGTCGATAACAGCACATGAAATTCTCAAAACTATGGCAATTAGCCGTATCGTTCTCGATAATGTCCCGAACCTCAAGGCTTATTGGGTTACCTCTACGGTCAATCTCGCCCTTGTTGCTCAAGAATTCGGAGCAAACGATCTTGACGGTACGATTGAAAAAGAGTCGATCAACTCTGCTGCAGGGGCGGCAAGTGCGCACGGTGTCAATCTTGAAGAGTTCGTTGCCCTAATAAAGAACAGCGGCTTTGAGCCGATCGAACGTGATAGCTTGTATAATACAATTAAAGCTTGGTAAGGAAAAGCAATGATTTTAATGATTGATAACTATGACAGTTTTACCTACAACATTGTTCAGTATTGCTTGGAACTTGGGGCTGATTTGAAAATTATCCGTAACGATGAACTCACGGTCGAAGAGATCGAAGCGCTTCATCCGGAAAAGATCATCATCTCTCCGGGACCTGCAACTCCCGATGATGCAGGGGTAACCCTTGATGTCATTCGTCATTTTGCCGATAAAGTGCCTATTTTAGGAATTTGTTTGGGTCATCAAAGTATTGCTCAAGTATTCGGTGGCAATGTCGTGCGGGCAAATCGGATGATGCACGGGAAAACCTCTACAATGGTACGAACGGGAGAAACGCCTATTTTTAATAAATTGCCGGAGATGTTTACCGCTACTCGTTATCACTCATTGATTGTTGAGCAGGAGAATCTCCCCGATGTGATTATTCCGACAGCGTACAGCGAAGACGATCATGAAATTATGGCGTTGGAGATCAAAAACAAACCGATTTACGGCGTACAGTTTCACCCCGAATCGATTATGAGTGAATTCGGGCATGAGATACTCAACAATTTTCTAAAACTATGAGAGAAAAAGCCCTTTTTTCTATAATAATAGGGATTAATTTTTTAATCCTGCTGTTACAGATTCAAGGGCTCTCTATCGGCTATCACGAAGCACAGATTTTATACGGTGACTTTTCCCCTCTACAATTTTTAATCTCTTCTTCTCTCCATTTTTTCGGACAGAATGACTACGCACTTAGAGTACCGATGATTGTGTTGCATCTGTTTTCGGTAGTTCTCCTGTATGCTATTTCAAAACACTATGTTTCGCGTGAGGGCGATCGTTTATGGATTGTATTGATTTATACCCTTCTTCCAGGGGTTACGAGTGCCGCATTGGTCGTTGATAATGCCGGATTGGTGATCGTCTCCCTTTTTCTATTTGGGTACCTTCATCTGAATTATGGGCGATACGCATTAGGATTACTCCCTTTTTTGATCGCTGTTGACCCCGCATTTGCCTATCTTTTTTTCGCAATCGCCTTATATGGAGCTTACCGAAAAGAGTATCTATATATTGTTACGGGCACTGTCGCTCTCGTAGTATCTCTGAGTTTCTACGGAATTCATATCGGCGGTTCTCCTGAAAGCCGTTTTCTGGATGCATTAGGTGTTTATACCGCTATTTTTTCTCCGATTGTTTTTCTCTATCTCTTTTATGTCCTTTATCGCCGTATGATCGCCAAAGAGTGGGATTTAATTTGGATGATCGCTATGAGTGCGTTTATGATCTCTTTACTCCTTTCATTTCGGCAAAAAGTGGAAGTACAAACCTTCGCCCCTTTTTTACTTTTGGCGTTACCACTCGCGGCACAAACCTTTTTCCATACCTATCGTATTAGACTGCGTGAATTTCGCGGACGTTACCGAATCCTTTTTTACAGTGCATTTGCACTCCTAGTCATCAATGTTTTAGCTGTTTTCTTTAACCACTATTTTTACCGTTTTTTGAGCAATCCGACTCGCCATTTTTCCTATCCGATGCATGTTGCCAAAGAACTGTCGGGTGTATTGCATCATGAAAATATTCAGTGTGTTGATGCGGGGGATGTGAAACTGCAATTACGGCTTCGTTTTTACGAAATCACCCAGTGCAATGAGAACCGCTTGGAGAGCAAGTTGAATCCATATGGCAAAAAGGTTACAATAAGTTACATAAATACACCAATTTATGAGACGTATGTTACCAAAGTAAACAAATAGTGATCTTATTCTCCTGAAAAACATCTCAGATGTCCCTCAAATTCCCTATAGATGATATAATTTTCGTTAAATAGATTATTCGAAGGAGTTGCAATGGCTCAAAGAGCGATTCGTGAATACGACGGTAAAGCAATTTTCTCTAAACATTGGGAAAAATACTTCAGTGGGTTTCATTACGGTTTTAAATCAGTATTGGTAACCAATGGTGATGAATTGCGTGCATGTGCACAAAAACACGGTTTTGAGTGGTTAAAACAAGAGGCATTGGTTGCTAAACCCGATATGCTATTCGGCAAACGCGGGAAAAACGATCTTGTATTGTTTAAAACTGCCAAACCGGGTGATGTCACACTTGAAGATGCCGCTAAATGGATTGACGAAAAAATTGCGCATGAAGTAACACTTCTTTCAGGACAAAAAGGGACATTGACCCATTTTATTGTTGAGCCGTTCACTCCGCACTCTCAAGATCAAGAGTACTATATTTCAGCGACTACAGTCGGTGAAGATGATGTTCTTTACCTATCGGCTGAGGGGGGTATGGAAGTTGAAGAGGGATGGGAAGAAAAAGTTAACGAAGTGACCATTCCTATTACTATGGATGACGCTTCAATCGAGCATCTTATCCGTGCCAATGTTCCATCCGGCATTCCGGCTGAAAACAAAGAGCGCTTTATTGCGTTTGCCGAGCAGTTTTACAAATTCTACCGTGATCAAAATTTTGCTTATCTTGAAATCAATCCGATCGTCATGATCGGTAACGATATGCACATTCTTGATCTTGTTGCACGTCTTGATGACACGGCAGGATTTATGATGGGTGATGCATGGTGCGGTGCTGAGTTCCCGACGGCTTTCGGTATGGAAGATCAATCTCCTGAAGAAAAAGCGATCGCGGAAGCAGACTCGAAATCGGGTGCTTCATTGAAACTTACTATTCTTAATCCTATGGGACGTATCTGGACTATGGTCGCGGGCGGTGGAGCATCGGTTGTGTATGCCGATACTATTGCCGACCTCTCAGGAAACGTTGCCGATCTTGCCAACTACGGTGAGTACTCCGGCGGACCGACTACGGGAGAAACCAAGTTTTACGCGGATACAGTCCTTGATCTTATGACACGTCACAAAGATCCTAAAGGGCGCGATAAAATCCTTATCATCGGGGGTGCGATTGCAAACTTTACCGATGTAGCGAAAACCTTTACGGGGATTATCCAATCATTCGAAACGTATGCGGATCGTATGAAAGAGCATAACACACGTATTTATGTACGTCGCGGCGGACCGAACTATGAAAAAGGTCTCAAAGATATTAAAGAAGCGGCAGACCGTTTAGGTCTCTATATCGAAGTTTATGGGCCAGAAACACACGTAACGGATATCGTACGTATGGCTTTAGAGAAATAAGGAGAGAATGATGGGTGCTTTATTTACCAAAGATACACAAGCAATTTTTTGGAACAACAACGCAAGCGCTATCCAACGTATGTTGGATTACGACTATGTAATCAATCGCGTTAAACCTTCGGTTGCGGCAATCGTTGCTCCGACTTCAGGTAATAAATTCGAGAAGTTTTTCTATGGTCCGGATGAGATTATGGTTCCGGTATTTCGTAACACTACCGAAGCGGCAGCGGCATTCCCGAATGCCGATGTTCTTTTGAACTTCGGATCTTTCCGTACGGCGTATGACGTTACGATGGAAGCGATCGCGATCAAAGGACAATTCAAAACGGTCATGGTAACCGCAGAAGGTATCCCTGAGCGTTTGGCGCGTAAAATGAACCAAGCGGCTCGCGATGCGGGTGTGGTAGTTATCGGACCGGCAACGGTCGGCGGTATCGCACCGGGCGGATTCAAAATCGCAAACGTCGGCGGAACTATCGAAAATATCATTAACTCTAAATTGCACCGTGCGGGTTCATGCGGATTGGTAACCCGTTCAGGCGGTTTGTTCAATGAGCTTTCCAACATCATCAGTATCAATGCTGACGGTATTGCTGAGGGTGTTGCGATCGGCGGAGACCGTTTTGTCGGATCAGTATTTATTGATAACCTTCTTCGTATGGAGAGAAACCCTGAAGTTAAATACATGGTTCTTCTCGGTGAAGTAGGGGGGACTGAAGAGTACAAAGTGATCGAAGCGGTAAAATCCGGCAAGATCAAAAAACCGATCATTGCATGGTGTATCGGTACCATTGCTAAGCATTTCAGCTCAGGTGTCCAATTCGGTCACGCGGGTGCTTCGGCAAATGCGGATGCAGAGACGGCAGCGTCTAAAAATGAAGCGATGGCAGCAGCAGGTATCTATGTACCGGCAAGCTTCAATGATCTTCCGCAGACAATCGCGGAAGTGTACGGAAAACTTCGCTCTGAGGGTATAATCGGCGAGATTGTTGAACCGGAATTACGTGAAGTACCAAAAGTACGCCGTAAAAAAGAGTTCATCTGTACGATCTCTGATGACCGTGGTGATGAAGCGACCTACGCAGGGTACCCGATCAGCTCGGTTGCAACTCCTGAAACCGGTTTCGGTATCGGCGATGTTATTTCACTCCTTTGGTTCAAAAAACGTTATCCGAAATGGGCGACAGATTATCTTGAGACGGTTATCAAAACCGTTGCCGATCACGGTCCAGCCGTTTCGGGTGCACATAATGCAAAAGTAACCGCTCGTGCAGGGAAAGATGTTATCAGCTCATTGGTAACTGGTTTGTTGACTATCGGACCACGTTTCGGTGGAGCGATTGATGATGCGGCTCGTTATTTCAAATACGCAAACGACCGTGGCATGTCTCCTGCTGAATTTATCGATTATATGAAAAAAGAGGGTAAAACCATTTCCGGTATCGGTCACCGTATCAAATCGGTTCGTAACCCGGATCTTCGTGTATCAGGATTGAAAAAATACGCGGCTGAGCATTTCCCAAGCACACCGTTGCTTGATTTTGCACTTGAAGTTGAGAAATTAACGACGTCTAAAAAAGATAACCTGATTTTAAACGTTGACGGTACTATCGGTATCTTGATGGTCGATATGTGGCGTGCACTTGGTTACTCAGAAGATGAGATTGACGGATTCATCGAAGCGGGTGCATTGAACGCATTCTTCGTTGTCGGTCGCTCTATCGGATTTATCGGTCATATCCTTGATGAAAAACGTCTCGGTATGCCGATGTATCGCCACCCGACAGACGATATCCTCTACAACGTCGAACTCGCAGACGAAATCTAAACCTTTCCTTTTCTTCCCGCGAAAGCGGGAAGAACCCTTCTTTCGCTTCAAACTTTCTCCTTTTTTGTTATAATCGTTTTTTAATGAATTTTGTTTTCTAAAGGTTTCATAATGAAACGTTTTGCTTTCACCTTGCTAGAACTTGTCTTTGTTATTATAGTAATAGGTATTTTAGCTGTTCTTGCTATGCCCAACTTCAACCGTAATTCCTTAATAGAAGCATCTGAACAAGTAGCTGGTCACATTCGATATACACAACACCTTGCTATGACGGATGATAAGTTTGATCCGACTGATCAATTATGGTTCCGTGAAAATTGGCAGATTGAATTTACATCAACCGCAACTAATGTGTGGTATAAAATTTACTGTGACACTGATCATAATGGAAATTCAGATAGCGTTACTCATAAAGAGGTTGCAACAGATCCATTAACAGCTGATTCGTTAGATGGAAATAGTGATATTACTGATCTTAAAAAGAAATATGCAATTAAAAGTGTTATATTTTCCGCAAACTGCAAAGGTAACGGTACCGGCAAAGAATTAGCATTTGATGCATTAGGACGACCATATTTTTATATTACAAGTGCAAATCCACCTGTCACAAATATGAATCAATATTTACTTACCTCTGATTGCAATATCACGTTAGTTCATGAAAATGAAGGAAATGCTACGATTATGGTACGCCCTCAAACCGGATATGTATCGGTTAGCTACAACTAAAAAGTGGTTTTTTCCACTTTCTTTAAATTTCTTCCCGAAACCTCTTGACTTCTTTGTCGATTTCCCCTATAATTCCCGTCCACAAACGCTGATAGGCCTTGAGTTAAGACCTAGAGTTTGAGTTTGCGATCATTGAAAACTAAGTAGGTTAAACGGTTCGAGACTTTCTCGAAGACGTTGACCTTTAATGTCAACACAAT
>NZ_JAUYFF010000016.1 GCF_030691015.1 Sulfuricurvum sp. | reverse complement strand
GTTAAGCTCTTCTGCTGCTGCGGCCGCTTCTTCGGAGTTGGCGGCAACTTGTTGGGTTACTTGGTCTACTTGACCCATAGCTTGATTGATCTGACCCATACCCTCAGCCTGCTCTTTACCGGCGATAGCGATTTCACCGATAAGATCGGATACTTTTTTACTTTGTTCAACAATCTCTTGGAATGAGGTATGGGTCGCAAGAGCGATTTGGTTCCCCTCTTTGATCTGGCTTACAACCTCTTCAATGATATCAGAGGTCTCTTTGGCAGCCGATGCGGCACGTTGTGCAAGGTTACGTACTTCGTCCGCAACGACGGCAAATCCTAAACCGTGTTCACCTGCGCGTGCCGCTTCAACTGCTGCATTGAGGGCAAGGAGGTTGGTTTGGAATGCAATTTGATCGATCGTTTTAATAATACCGCTGATTTTTGCCGCTGATTCGGTGATTGCGTGCATAGAATGGGAAAGTTGTTCCCCTTTTTCGTATCCCGCTTTTGCCGAATCGTTCGCATTTTTTGCCAAAATATCGGCTTGGCGTGCGTTATCGGTGTTTTGGGTGTTGATTGCAGTTGACTCTTCGAGGGTTGCGCTTACCTCTTCGACACTGGAAGCTTGCTCACTCGCCCCTTGTGCCAAAGACGATGACGACGACGCTACTTGATCGGAAGCCGAGGTGATCTGCATTGCACCATCACGGATAGAGGTGACGCTTGAGGTGATCGAACGGGTGATAGAGCGGATGATCAAAGTCGCCAATATAATGGCTAGAGAAAATGCAATCATCATTACGATCAAGGTTAACACGAGGTCAGCTTCTGCTTCTTCCTGCGAAGCTTTTACTATTTCATTTCCGATTTCAATATTAATTTGAGCGATTTTGTCCATGCTCTCTAATGCCGCTTGACGAGGGACACGGCTGTTCTCGATAAAGGTCTTCATTTGCTCAAAATAGACCGCTTCCATTGCCGGATTGGTGTTGTTGATCAGAGGAACGAGGGTATTGGCACGAAACGCCAAACTCAACTCTTTCCATTTAGCGAAGTTCTCTTCAAAAGTCTTCCATTCTATGGCCTCTTCAGGCGTTTGAGGAAGAGGTGCGTAAATTTTATACCCTTTGTCAAAACGCTCAAATCCCTTAACCAATCTTTCTCTGGCATCGTTAAGTTTATCCCGCATTTTCGGATCATTCTGGAGTGATCGGACGCGATTTTGTTGAATAACGACCTGATTAATTCCGGTACGCATTTCCATAATACCGACGATAGAGGGAAGTCTTACTCCACCTATTTCATTTACGGAGGTTTTCCATTGCTGAAGATTCGTATACCCCATATAACCCAATGTAGCAAGGGCAATCATCATAACAGCCGTCAGCAAGATCAACTTGCTTTGTAGTACCATATTTTCCAACCAATTCATCTTATTCTCCTGTTTGGGTTTTTTGAATTTCTTCAATACTGATCAGTTCATCCGCTTCAAAGAGCTTCAAAACATCCAAAATCATCACGACATTCTCTTCCATCTGTGCCATCGAACAGATAAAATCCGTATCAATATTGTTACCGAATTTCGGCGGTTCGCTTAGTTTTGAACTGTCGATACTCGCTACTTCTTCGACCCGATCGACGATGAATCCGATGTTCACCTTATCCACTTCAACAATCACGATTGCCGTATGCATGTCTTCTTCTTTTGTTTCCATCCCAAAACGGAGCCGCGTATCGACAACGGGGATGATCGAGCCGCGCAGATTGATAACACCGCGCATATACGCAGGGGTTTTAGGAACATTAGTCACCTTCATGATGGCAATGATCTCTTTGATCCGATCAATCGCAATCCCGTACTGTTCCTCTCCCAAAAAGAACGTCAAATACCGCTCTCGTCGGGACTGTAATGTGTTTTGTTCCATCGTTTAGACCCCCAATACCATTTTGATTGACTTCACCAGTTTCTCATCATTGAACGGCTTAACCATCCATCCGGTAACACCGATCTCTTTTCCGCTCATTTTCATGGACTCCGAACTCTCCGTCGTCAAGACAATAATCGGTTTAGTTTTGTACCGCTCATCGGATTTGATAGCACGGGCTAAGTCTAACCCGTTCATTTCAGGCATATTGACATCGCTGATCAACATATCAAAATTCTCACTTCCGGCTTGAAGTGCACCTAATAACTCTAACGGATTCAAATACGATTTAAACTCAATCACGCCACTCTCGATCAAAGTCTCCAATGCCAGCTCCGCTGTCGCAATAACCGCTCTCGAATCGTCTACAATAATTACTCTTTTTGCCACTTAATTTCTCCTTGATATAGTTGTTAAAAATCTTTCTTCCACAATTGTATAACTAATTATGCAGAAAGAATGGTGTTTTCTACCGTTTCAAAATGTAATTTAAAAAAATTCCATATCGTTGTCCTCATCCGTCTCTATCTCTTTGTTTCCGACAATCTGTTCTATCTGCATACAAGAACTAAAAAACGAACTGTCAAGATAGTGAATATCCGCGGCATCCTGAAGAGAAAAAATATGTTCCCTCCATGATGTGAGATCACTTCCTAAATGCTCGGTAAGCATCACCAACATTTTTAACTTTTTAGGATCATTAATAATCGCATCGGCATGTTCTTTCATAAATGTCCCCAGAGATGAGAGGGCATAAGCCAGTGCGGTAAACTCAAACAGGTTGTTAATGGCACGTACATATACCCCTAATACACCGTCTGCAAAACTTCGGATATTCTCGATATTCGGTTCTTCTTCGAGGGCATGAATCTTTTCGATCCATTCCTCATCCAAACTCTCCAAATCACGAATCTCATCGAGGACATCTCCTCCGATCTCCTGTACATAATCCACAGCACTTGTTTTATCAATAAAACTCTGACGAAGCATCCCTTGCTCATTCTGATCGATAGTGCGAACTTCTTTGTCAGCTACAATCTCCGATAGAGGCAAAACAACTGCCGTTGGCTCCACAACTTCGGGAAGTTTCTTTTCAAGCTCCTCTTTTTTTGACGACGGAGCTTTTTCGATCACGTCCACCGATGGAGTCGGGTTTAAATCATCTCGACCATTATTTAAACGGACACAGGCAAAATTTTGTCGAATGATGCAGTGCGATTGCAAATCATCTGCCAACTCTTGCATTTTTGGATTAAGAACAATCGGCTTGTCCAATTTCATCGTCATAAAAATCTCTTCAAAACTCTCTTCGATGATGATACTCACATGCTCTTCGTTACGAGTTCCCTGACGCATCAACTCATAAAAGAGTTCGATCATCGGATCCACTTTTGACGAGGATCTGGATTTACGCTCTTCACACCGTGAAAGAACCCATACTCCGAAATCCATCATCCCCTCAGCATCACTGATGTCAAATATTGTTTTGAAATGACGGACATCGGAAGAAAACGGATTAAGTGCCTCTTTGGCGGAAAGTTTTGTATGAATTCCGTCTTTGGAGCGTAAAAAGGCTCCAAAATTTTGCAATTTAAATCGGATCAATTCTTTGTTGATCGGTTTGTGAAGATACGCCGAAACCCCTATAGCAGCCATGTGGGCTTCCATCTGAGGATCTATCACGGCCGTAACCACAATAATGATCGTTTCAGGAAAACGGGCTTTGATCACCTTGGATGCTTCAAATCCGTCCATATTGGGCATCATCACATCCATCAGAATAATATGTGGATGCCATGCTTCACACACCGCGATGGCATCAATACCATCAACCGCCTCTTTGATCTCAAAACCTTCCATTTTTCGGCAAATGGCATTGAGGACAAGACGGTTATCTTCCACATCATCAACGATTAAAAGTCTTAAATCTTCCATCTTCCACCATGCATTAATAGATTAGAACTGTTCATTCCATTTTCAAATATGAGAAAGTGTAATATTAAAAAGTCACAGAATAGTCACAGGAAAAAAGTTTTCCTTTAAAATTACCAAATCATTACACATAAAACTTGCTGAGGAGATTTCTTCATTCAATTTGAGACTAAATCATAACATTTTTTTGCCCTAATCAATATTGAATCGGAAACCGAAGGCTAAAGCGTACACCCCCTTCAATATTTTCGGCACCTATGACTCCATGACAATGTTCTTCAATAATAGTTTTGGACATATAAAGCCCCAATCCCGTCCCGTTATCACTTTTTGTCGACGTGTACGGCGAGAATACCGTATCGATAAATCCGGGATCAATTCCCCCGGCATTGTCTTCAACACTGAGAATCACCTCACCTTCCCTCTGATCGGTATGAATAACGATAAGGGGATCTTTTACCCCTTTCTCTTCAAAAGCGTCTTGGGCATTTTTGATCAGATTCAACATCACCTGAATCAGTTCGTTTTCATAGGTTCGGTATTCAGTATCATTGCAATGGTCTATCTTCACGTTAATATTTTTATTCATCAACGTATGCTCTACCAGCTCAAGAGTTTTAGAGACGATGAGGGAACTCTTCGTCACAGCCGTTTGTTTATCGGGTTTGAAAAAATCTTTAAAGTCGGTAATAGTACGAGAGAGGTGCTGAACCTGCATCTCCATTTCATCAAAACTTTTGTTAATCCCCTCGAGAGTTGAACGCTCCAGCATAATATTAATTTTTTGGCGGCTTATCAAAGCACTCATGATCGCCAACGGCTGACGCCATTGATGGGCGATCATACTCAGCATCTCACCCATTTGAGCTTGACGCGTTTGCATCAAAAACAATCTGTCTTTCATATTTCTCTCGGTAACGTCATCTTGGATCGTCACAAAATTAATAATTTCATTTTGGGTATTGAAAATCGGAAAAATCGTTGATGCACAATCGCGTAAGTCGCCGCTTTTCATCCGATTGACGATGGTTCCGCGCCAAAATGAGCGCTTTTGTGTAATCGTAGACCACATATCTTGATAAAATGGTTCTGAATGGAGTCCTGAATTAAATAGTCTCATATTCTGTCCGATTAATTCATTAGTAAAATAACCGGTCAATTTAAGGGTCTGATTGTTGACATATTCAATGACACCGGAAGGATCAGTAATGATTGTGGAGAGCGGAGTCTGGTTAACAACCTGCGATAAACGGTCAATCAGCGCTTCGGAGTGTTTGGATTCGGTAATGTCTTGGATCGTACCTGAAAACTTCTGCCGTTCATCCTCCCAAAAAGCTTCTGCGCGCTGATGGACAATTCGAATATTCCCTTTAGCGGTGAGTATTCGATGGATCACATCGTAAGAACGTTCACCGCTAAACGCTTTTTCAACCGCATCCTGAATCAATTCGATATCATCAGGATAGATATGCTCATAAAACCACTCGTTATTGATCGGTATTGAAAACGGTTCGATCTCATAAATCCGATACGTCTCGGCTGACCAGATAATTTCATCGGTGACACTGTCGTATTGCCAGCTCCCGACATGCGATATCTGCTGTGCTTTGTTGAGTTTCTCTTCATTGCTTTTGAGTGTTTCATACAAGAGCGCATTCTTATAGATAATCACGGCTTGCGTCAGCAATAACCGAAGGGTTTGCAACGTATCGGTATTGAGCGGAGTCGAGATTTCCTCATTTTCGAGATAAAGAACCCCCCGTACACTCCCCTCGATCAAGGTCGGAATGGCGATAGACGATGCCGGTTTTCGGGTGAGAAAATAGTTGTCGTATTGAAATTTTCCATTTTCTGCGGGGCTATTTTGGATCACTTTATGCCGTGTATCGATTGCATGGGTAATGAGATGAAACGGAACAAAATCGGTTTCACTCAGTTTGGTATGGTAAAAATCGATTTTTCCGTTTTTAAACAAGATTTTAGCACTGGTATAGAACATCTCCTCTTCTTTGAGGATCAATACCACTTTACTCGCCGTCGCATTTTCTAAAATTGTCTGCATCAATGTCTGCAAAAGCTCTTTTTTTTCCATACTTTGAGAAAGGGCATAAAATGATTTAAGGAGACTGCGATAGTTGGTCGGTTCAGCTTGCAACAATGAACTGTTGGATGACTGGTCTAGCGATTCGGAAGGGTATGGGGTATTTAAATGCATTTTTGATTTGAGCCGCTCTGAGGCTCTGTATGCACCCCATTGATTCAACCCTACCGCCGCTTCACTAAAATAGAAACGGCTTAAGTCCTCAAAGCGTTTTTCTCTCCAAAAACGGCCCGCACATAAGGCACTGACAGCAATGGCGAACGGATTGTTATTTTTTCGGGCTTCACTCAATGCTTCATCGTAGAGTTTCGCAATATCCCAATACTGATTTGCCTCTTTAGCCCTCTTGGCACGAAGCAACAGTTTCCAAAATTTAAACTCTTTCGGTGACGAGGCGGCATAGGCATCACACAGTGTCAAATCTTCCGCTAAAAGAGACTCTTCTTCACGACTCAAGGGAGTGTTTTTCCCCAACAGAAGCAATGCGCGAAGCGGGTGAAGTCTCATTTTCGGGAACATTATCACTTCGTTCGCCTCACTGCGAACGAATCGGTGCAGATACTCCAACCCTTTATCGATATCTCCCTCAATCCAGCATGTCTGGGCTTTCAGTATTCCATACCATGCCAGTGCAGGATAGAAGTTCTCCTCTTCCCACATTGCGATAGCCGCATCTTCCGCTGCACGCGTATCCGCATCTCGCTCCTGCCACATAAGAATGGTTGAACGGAGAACCTCAAAAATAGCAATCATTTTTTGATCCCCGGAATTAAGGAGGAAATGGCTCTCTTTCAGAATATTTCCCCACAGCGATTCGAGGGATTTTCCGGAAAGATACTCACTAAAATGCATCAAAAAATTTGCCCATGTTCCGAATATAATATCCCCGTTTACTTTGCTTTGGTGGAGACTTTTTTGGTAGAGCGCTATATTACGTTCAAGCGGCTTAGTGTAGGGGCTTATGAAGTTAGCCATAAAATTATGTACTTTCGGAAGCATCACGTCATCCGCAAATTGATGGTTAAGCTTCAATGCCGCTTCACCGAATCGATACGCCTCTTTGTAACGGTGTTCACTCACCATCTGCGCACCGTAGAGAACATATCCGAATGCCGATCCGCTGGAATTACCGAAACGAAACGAAACGTCGATGATACTCAGATAGGCCCATTGCATAAGGGGGATATTTGCCAGATAATAGGCCGCTTCCCAATACTCAACCAATATCGAAAGACTCCGCTGCTTGGAGATATTTTTGAGTTTCGGCAAAGCCTTAATCGCTTCAACTTCCTGTGAAGCGGGATGGTTTAGAATAAACGCTTTGAGCTGTACCACTCTCTCTTCCACCTCATTACTCTGACAAGGAGCATCCAATCCAAGCTCATGCAAAAGGGTATTACCAAATAAAATCAGTTGATCAAATCCGCCCCCCCTCGTCACACACAAATCTTTAAAAAGGGAAAAACAGATGAGACGTTCGGACAAACTGTTTGTCTGAGCCATCAACGTTTGCAGAGACGAGTGAGCCTCTGCATGTAAGGCATTCAAATAAAATACTTTAACCTTCAATACTTGAAAATCAAACGCATCGGAGTGTTTTGCTTGTTCTAATACCGAATCCAACCCACGCTCATGCATCCATTTCAGATGCTCTAGTGCTAAGTGATACGAGCCGCTCAATACCATCTCTTTTAATGCTTTTAGATTTAAGCTCAATGCATGTTTGTGCCGCGTTCCTTGTTTGTAACCGCGATTAAGATGCATGACGACGCTGATGACATCATCATAGTTTCCTGTTCGGTAAGCGCGCTCCAAAAACTCTCCGATGACATGCTCAATATTCCCTCTCTGTGAGGGTGAAATAGAGGTAAACACATGATGCTGCAATACATCGTGTACAAACTGGTAATGCCCGTTAAAAAGCTCAATAAACCCTTTTGTTTCGAGCTGTTCCATCATCGTATCGGGATATTTTTGCTCTTTCATCATACGGCGTGTCAGATTCAACTCAAAACGATTTCCCAATACCGATAAATAGTGTAAATAACTCTGTTCTTCCGTAGTGAGTTTTGAAAATTTATCGGTGATCAATCCGGCGATATTGATACTCGCACCGTACTCACGGATCTTGTCAATCTGAAAATGCCATGCACCGTTTTCGTAAGCGATCTCTTTCGCGTCAATCAAATTATAGAGGAGTGTTTTGATATAAAACGGGTTCCCATCCGTTTTTTTATAGATGATATCCGATAAAGCGTCTACTTGAGACCCCTCTAAGCCTAACATCAAATGAAACATACGACGTATATCCGTTTGAGAGAGGGGTATAAGATCAAAAATATACAAACCCGGAAAACGGTTTCCGCGAACTTTTTGAACGAATTCCCATGCGCTCGGATTGGATTCTATCTCATGGTCACGATAACTGAAAATAAAATGGAGGTTGGGGATATCCATTTGAAATATCGTTTTATGGATTAAATCAAGTGATGCGGCATCCGCCCATTGAAGATCATCCATAAATATTACCAAAGGGGATGTGTTGCTCGAAATCTGCGTTAACAGCTGCTGAAAGGCATACGGGAGCTGAGCAAGTACCTCATCCCCTGCTGAAGCGTATGAGGTGTGCTTGTGCATCAACATCTCACGTAAATCAGGAAAATAATAACCCAACGTATACGCGCTGCGTGCATCCAGATGAAAAGGTTGATTGGCGTTAATATGACGTTTACACACTATTTTAAGCTGAACAAAAAGCTGTTTAATACTTAAATAGGGGTGAGAGGAGCGATACTGTTCGAATTTTCCCCGAAGGATACGGCTCCCTCCGGTATTTAAAAAACTCAAGAACTCTTCAATCAAACGGGTTTTCCCCACACCCGGAAGACCGGAAACAACAACCCGAACCGACTTATGCGCCGCTACGTCAGATGCGGCATCCTTAAGGAGTCCGATTTCCATATCCCTACCGAATATAGGATCACCGAAACGGATAGAAGGCTGATCGTGGGTTCCAATCTCGAAATGGGGAATTTGATCAGAACTATTTAGTGTTTGAAGGGCGTATTTAAGATCATACAACAAAGCCTCATCGCTTTGATACCGTTCATCTGCTTTTTTTGCAGTAAGGCGGTTGATTATTGCGGAAAGCACCGGCGGGAAATTTTCAACACTACTCTCTATCGCCGCAGGTCGAAGAGCTATTTGTTTATGGATCAGCTCATAGCGATCTTTTGCCTCAAACGGAGTCCGACCTGAGAAAAGGTGATAAAGGCTCATCCCGAAACTGTACAAATCACTACGCAAATCGATACGCTGTTTGGTTCTCCCCGTCTGTTCAGGCGACATATACATGAGATTGCCTGAAGTGCCCACATCAACATCACTGTTATACCGAAGATGATTGTCGATAACCGAGTATCCGAAATCGATGATTTGAAGTTCTTTCGTTTTGGTATTGTAAATAATATTTTTAGGATTGATATCTGCATGAACGATATGCTTTTGATGAATAAAACAGAGTGCTTCCGCTATTTTTATAGCGATATTCAACCCCTCAGCAATCGAAAAACGGTGTTCTAACAACATTTCATACAGAGAATTTCCGCCGATATCTTCAAATACATGAAGATATTCCGTAGGGAGTGCGACGATTTCTATCAATTTAACGATATTGGGAGATTTTAGAGACGAGAGAATCTGCTGTTCATTCATAAATTGGGAGACTCTATGCTCCGTTATTTCACCCGGCTTGAGCATTTTTATAATTACCGCCTGAGCATCGCTTGCACGGGTTGCACGATAAACCACCGTAGAGATGTTTTCATGGAGAGTATCGATGATGTGATAGTGGCGACTGAACACTAGAATTCCTTACACAAATTCAAAATAGTTATTTTATAGAACCCAAATTAATGCTCAGCGTAAAACAGCTCCCTCTCCCTTCTTCTGAGCGAAGCTCGAGAGAGATACCCATCGCCTCAGCATATTCGCGTACGATGTTCAATCCCAGACCCGTACCAAATCCGTGATCGCGAACTTGAGCAAACGGTTCGAATACAAAGGAGAGCTTTTCACTGGGTATCCCGATACCGCTGTCTTCAATCTCTATCACACAGCTATCCCCTCTCTCATCCAGTCGTACTTCCACAAACCCTTCAACGGTAAATTTCAATGCATTCGAAATAAGATTGGTGATGATTTGTTTAAATTTTACACCATCACACTCTATCGGGATAACACTTTTCACTGCCTTAAATTGATAGTTGATTGCGCTGTTTTTGAGGAGACTTGAACAGTTTTCAAAGGCTTCACGTGCGAGAGAAACCGCATTATTTGATCTAATATCGAAAACTGTTTTTCCCGACTTCATTTTAGCGATATCTAGAAGAGAGTTGATCAGCTCCAACAAATTTTCAGCATTGGCATACGAACGCTGTAAATATTTCTTGACCAATTCACGACTCACTTCATCTTCCACTATTTCATCATAGCTCTCTAATGCCTGATCGGTGAAGTTGACGATTGCATTAAGGGGGGTTCGGAGCTCATGCGATATCTGATTGAAAAACTGTGTTTTGGCTTCAAGCGTTTGGAGCGCTTCCTCTTTGGCTTTGACCATATCGGTGATTTCATGACGAATCGAGAGAATTTCCACAATAGTACCGGCATGGTTTTTTATGGGGACAATCGTGGTAGCAAAGTAATGGATATCCCCTTCTTTCCCCTTGTTTTTGAAGGTGCCTTTCCAGATCTCACCGTTTTGAATGGCTCCCCATGCCGTATTTTGACAGGTCACCGCACTTTCAGATTCAAAAAACATCAACATATTCTTGCCTAAAAGCTCTTCTTGCGTGTAGTGCAGTGTGTCACACAAAGCATCGTTTGCATACGTAATGATTCCATCAAGATTGCATCGAGCCACCAAATTCGACGCATCTATGGCTTGATTAAACTGAGAAAGGATGTACTGAGCTTCTTCTTTTTCATTCGTACTGGCACGTAGTCCCTCTTCCAAAGCACATTTATAACTCATCATATCGGTGACATCGGAGAGGGTGATAACGTAAATCTCTTCACTCGGATCGAGCAGTGTCACCGAAATCGAAAACGTATGAACTTGATCCGATCCACTGATACCGACTTTGTAATGCTCTTTGTCGCCGCTCAAAACCGTTTTAAACCACGGGGCGTTTAAGTACCCCTCATAGACGTAGCCGTATTTATCAATAGCGAGAAATTGCTTTGAGAGATAAAAATCGGGTACAAAAACATCTACTCCGATTGTAATAAAAAAATCGCTAAAGGCTTTATTAGCATCTATAATCAGATATCCGTTGCTTAGGGCAATCATATTATCCGTCAAATGGAAAATCGACTTATAATAGCGATACGTAGGGTCAGACTCCCTCAATCTTAATTTTAACTGCTCTTTTAGTGTCGATTCTGAGTTCTCTTGCGGCACACTTTTCCCTCAAACATAATAGTTCTTTTATCATACCATGTAACCTTATGATTTCAATTACTATCGACCTAAATTATAGGAATAACGTTAGTGGTCACGTCCGTTACCATGACTTTTTTCACCGTGAGAGCCTTTCCCCTCACGTTGCTCGCCCTTACGATATTCAGAATGATCCTTTTTACCGCGGTAATGTTCATCAATCCGATTATAACGCTCACCGCTTCGGCGTCGATCGATTACCTCGTCCGCACTGATACGATGGTAATCGGAGAGGAAGCGGACATTGACTAACTCGACAATATCGGCATCACGCAAACGGTGCTTTTTATCCTTATGATATCCGTACGCTTTACCATAGGGAGGGTTGTGGTAACGATGGGTATCCACGACATACAACGTACGCGGATTAAGTCCTAGACGCAGACTGATATCCCACCAGCTGTTTCCGCGTAAACGCAAATCACTGATATAGTGGGCATCGCGATGAGACTCACGCGCTAAAAAGTAGACAACACTCATCTCATCACGAGGAATGGAACGCTCTACTACGACAACCTCCTGATAGGGAACACGGTAATAATCACCGATGGAGAGGGTAAACCCATCAATCCCTCTATCGGATCCCGAAACACCGATGTCAAAATTAGATGCACTTAGAGAAGTACCCATAATTCCTGCAATTAGAGCTAAACGAATGGTTGCTTTCATAATTATCCTTTATAAAACATACCTCATTGTATCTTATATACTGTAATCCAATAGTAAACAGATTAGCTACGGACAATTGTGATAAAATATCATCCATATTTAAGGAGTTTCAATGATCAAAAAGTGCCTTTTTCCTGCGGCGGGCTATGGAACCCGTTTTTTACCTGCGACGAAAGCAATGCCCAAAGAGATGTTACCGGTACTCACCAAGCCTTTAATCCAATACGGTGTCGAAGAGGCGGTTGAAGCGGGAATGCATACAATGGCAATCGTAACCGGACGGGGAAAACGGGCATTAGAGGATCATTTTGACGTAAGTTATGAACTCGAGCATCAGATTAAAGGTTCCGATAAAGAGCATTACCTCACCGAAATTCGCTCTCTAATCGATCAATGTACCTTCTCGTACACTCGTCAAAATGAGATGAAGGGGTTAGGACATGCGATTCTCACGGGTGAAACACTCATAGGGAATGAACCGTTCGCCGTCATCCTAGCCGATGATTTATGTGACGGAGACAGCGAGGGAAGTGTTCTTTCTCAAATGGTTGAACTCTTTAATAAGTACAAATGTTCTATCGTTGCCATCGAAGAGATTGATCCGAAGCATACGAACCGCTACGGTATCATAGAGGGGAAAGAGATTGAAGAGGGGGTTTATATGATCTCCAATATGGTCGAAAAGCCTGACCCTGCAAATGCGCCCAGTAACCTTGCCATCATCGGACGCTATATCCTCACCCCGGATATATTCGGGATTATCGAAAATACACCTGCCGGCAAAGGGGGTGAGATTCAAATCACCGATGCCCTTATGACACAAGCGCAAAAAGGGATGGTTTTAGCCTATAAGTTTAAAGGGAAACGTTTTGACTGCGGAAGCGTCGAAGGGTTTGTTGAAGCAACCAACTACTTTTATGAGAAAAGTAAAAGCTAACTGTTATTGGCGAAGTACCGCCCGATCCCTTCCATCAACCCCTCAATTAGCCATCGTTGATATTTCTCATCGGCGATGCGTGCGGACTCTTCAGGATGACTGATATATCCCACTTCTAGCAATACTGCCGGCATTTGAGCCCCCACAAGAACCCAAAACGGAGCTTCTCGAACACCGTTATCATGGACATTCGGAAATTGTTTACGCAGATTGCCGAACATCCCTTTTTGCAAATCAATAGCCAGTTTATTCGAAGCGATAATTTTCTCTTTGTTCAAAAAGCTCAAAAAACTTAACTTGCCGTATTCCCCCATCTCTTCCATATCTTCGGAGTTTTCCAACGCCGCAACCCGCATCGATCTCTCACTCCGAGTCGGTGAGAGAAAATAGGTCTCAAGTCCCTGAGCCGCAAGGGGATCAGAAGTTTTTGGAATAGAGTTCGCATGTACCGACACAAAAAGATCCGCTTCTTTATCATTGGCAAATTTTGTTCTATCTTTCAGTTCGATAAAGACATCATTACTGCGTGTCATATAAACGGTATACCCCATTGCACGTAGTTTTTCTGAGAGCTGTTTCGATATCTGTAACACAATCTCTTTTTCCATAAATCCGTTACCGACGGCTCCGCTGTCTTTTCCGCCATGCCCAGGATCAATCACAATAATCTTTTTGCTTCGATCACGCGGGGTAACACTCACAAGGGGAGGAAGTGCCGCTACAAGAGGAGGTTCCTGTACCTCGACTTTTACCCCAGAGCTTGCAAGAGGCGGCGTTGTTTTAGGGGGTTCTAATGAGAGATCGATGTAGAGAGTTGAACCCTTCGGTGTAGGTTTAATCGCTACAGGCTGATTGTGCTCAATTACAAGACGAAGCGTTTTCGCATCAAACTGCGCCATTTTAATCCGATTAATACTTTGATGCTCTAACGTCTGGGTTTTTGAAAGGGTCGAAGAGTCAATATCCATAATATATCGAAATCGCTTTTTATCGGTTTCGATAATTTTAGACATTCGGATTTCTGAGGGTTTAATCTCACTGTCAAATACCAATATCAGTCCGTTATCTTTCCAAGAGGTATCCAAAAGTCGATGACGCATTGTCATTGTAATTTCATTGCTTTTAGGGAGTACGGGTTCGGATTTGATCATTTTTTCCGGTTCAGGGGTCGAAAATTTACTTGCGACCAGCGCCGGCTTAAAAGTTTTATCATATATTACCGAGGGGAGCGGAGACGAAGGTGTTTTATCCGCGACAATTAGGGGCTTTATGCTTGGCGCATTTTTTTTGAGTTTTATCAAATCGGCTTGGTATTTACTCACATCGATCCCGAGTTTCTCTCCCCCTTGAACGATCCCCTCAAGTGCTTCTTGCGCCAGAGGGCTATTTTTGTCCAAAATTGCACGAAGATAGAGTGTTTTAAATTCGTTGTAGCCTCGAAACTGCTCAATCTCGTCACTGCTTTCCAGCGCTTTTTTGGCCGAGTCCAAACGGGTAGTGTCGATTGCACCCATAAGGGATGTAACACTGACAAAAGCAAGAAAAATGAGTCGAATCAGCACGGTGAAGCTCACTCCCCGTGGGTTAATTTTTCCATCAACTCTTTGACGGAGATAATTTTATCGATACGGTAGCCGTTGCTTCCTGAAAAGAACAAACCAAGCTCTTTATCACCGAGATACGCATCGCTCAGACGATCGGCGATACAAAAACCGACCTCTTTGGCCTCGACACCGCGATTACACGGAGCAACACAGTTAGAGATACATTTGATAGAGGGACCCGTGCGGGTATCGATCAAATCACGTAAATGGGTACGAACCCCGCGAGCCGGATAACCGACCGGAGATTTCATCAACGTGATATCTTCCTCTTTAGCCGCAAGAAGAACCTCTTTGAAATTATCATGGGCATCACACTCAAATGTACCGATAAAGCGTGTCCCCATCTGTACACCCGCTGCACCCAATGCCATCATTGCGTCAATATCGTTTTTATCCCAAATTCCACCTGCTGCGATAACGGGAATATTTCCCCATAAAGCGGCCTCTTCCACGACAGGAGCGACAAGATTCTCAAGCTGATACTCTTCCATTGCACACTGCTCATACGTAAACCCTTGATGACCGCCGCTGAGAGGTCCCTCAAGTATTACGGCATCAGGGAGACGGTTGTACCGTTTTTGCCAACGTTTGCAGATAATAGAGAGTGCTTTAGGAGAGGAGACAATCGGAACCAAAGCAACATCAGGATAATCCGCCGTAAATTCAGGCATATTGGTCGGTAATCCTGCACCGGTAATGATGATATCAATTCCCGCTTCACACGCATCGGTTACCACACGGCCATAATCGTTGATCGCATACAATATGTTGCACGCCAAAGGGGCATCACCACAGATTTTTCGGGCATTTTTGACAATCGCATCAAGCCCTTTTTTAGAGTAAAAATTCTCCGCATCCAACGGGCGGTTAGCAATCAGTTTATTCGCATGCACTTTATCTTCATAATATCCCGTACCAACGGAACTGATGACCCCAAGGCCTCCCTCAGAAGAGACGGCTCCCGCAAGGCGATCCCAGCTGATTCCGACACCCATTCCCCCCTGAACGATAGGAATTTTAATGGTATGCTTACCGATTTTAATTGGTTTGAAACTCATTGGGTTACCTTTAATCGCGCAAATTTTCGTTTTCCCACTTGAAGGATGTATTCACCTGCTTCAAGTTGGTATTGCTCATCGCTTAGTTTATTTTGATCGATTTTAACAGAGCCTTGCTTAATCTCCCGACGGGCTTGTGAAGTAGATGGACTTAGGAGACAATCGACCAGTGCTTTGGCAATCCAGATCGGAGCCTCTGCACTAAATTCATCCATTTCACTCGGGATTTCACTCTGTGCATGGACGCGTTCAAACTCCGCTTGGGCACCTAATGCCGCGTCCTCTGAATGGAATCGTGCCGTGATTTCAAGGGCAAGTGCTTCTTTCACTTTTTTCGGATGGAGTGAACCGTTTTCGACTCCGGCTTTAAGCGCTTCAATTTCATCGAGGCTGTTGCTGCTTAACAGCTCATAATAGCGCCACATCAACGTATCGCTGATACTAAGAATTTTTCCGAACATCTCGTTCGGCTCATCGGCTACGGCGATGTAGTTCCCCAGTGATTTGGACATCTTTTGAACGCCGTCTAGCCCTTCGAGAATCGGCATCATAAGGACACTTTGTTCTTTTCCGATCTCATACACCCGTTGTAAATGGCGTCCCATTAAAAGATTAAATTTCTGATCCGTTCCGCCGATCTCGATATCGCTTTTCAAATGGACACTATCGTACCCTTGGAGCAACGGGTACAAAAATTCGCTAATGGAGATAGAGATTCCCGCTTTATGCCGTTTATCGAAATCATCCCTCTCCAGCATCCGTGCGACATTATAGGTCGAGGTGAGTTCGAGCATCCCCGCCGCACCAAGCGGATTGATCCACTCAGAGTTGAATACAACGGTCGTTTTTTCCGGATCAAGGATTTTAAAGACTTGATTCTTGTAACTTTGGGCATTTTCCAATACTTGTGAGGGGAGGAGTTTTTTCCGCGTTTCGCTTTTCCCTGTAGGATCACCGATCTGAGCCGTAAAATCACCGATCAAAAACTGAATATGTCCCCCGAATTTTTGAAAAATTGCCAGTTTTTGGAGCAAAACGGTATGTCCCAAATGAAGATCGGGAGCAGTCGGGTCAAATCCTGCTTTGACGGTATACGTTTCTTTTTTTTCAAACCAATTTTTGAGAAGGGTCTCTAAACGTGCCTCATCGATAATTTCGGCAGTTCCTCGTTTGATTTCACGTAATGCTGTTTGTATCATGATTTATCCTTGGCTTCGGTACGCATCATCCGTCCGAAAAAATTGTATGATTTTCCCTTTTTTCTCCAATTTGGAGCGAAGGCGGTTAATATCGGGTTCGAGAGTTTGAAACTCCATTTCGCAGTATTGTGTATGTTCTGATTTCTCTTTTCCCAGTTCAATCGAATTGATATCGGCACCCATTTTGGCCATATAGGTGAGCAAATCGGCGAGAGAGCCTTTCGCACTTTGCATACTGATGATAAGGTGGTAGCGAAAATAGTGCTGCGCTCTCCATCGTACAAAAACCATCGGTTCTCTGCGATCGATCATCCCTGCGGCGTTTTTACACATTTTATGATGAATGTGTGCTTTCCCCTGCTGTAAAAAAGCGACGATTTCATCCCCGGTTTTCGGATGACAGCAATAATCGAATACCGCGTCGCCGACACTGCTGGCAGCATAGATTTCCAACGATGCAAAAACATACGGTTTCAACCGAAAACGGTTACGGGATAAAAAGGCACTGATGCGGTTGTTCTCACCCATCTCCTGCGTGAAACGGTTTACCGTCTCTTTCAGCAGATCGAGTTCACTTGGGATACGGTGACGTTGCTCTTCTAAATGAGTTTGGACAAACAGCTCTTCAAGTCGTATCGGATCCATATTCAAGACGGTACTCAGAATATTCATCCCCGTCTCGGTATCAATCGCTTTGATCCGCTGGTTACAATTCGCCCGCATGCTGGCTTTGGCTCGGGAGGTTTTTACGGCGTCAATCCAACTGCATCGGTTGATTTTTTTAGAGGCTGTCGTGATTTTAACGATGTCGCCGTTGTGGAGTTCATTTAAAAGGGAGGCTTTCTCTTTGTTAATGAGACACCCCTCTGCACTGTCACCGATCTCGGTATGAACCGCATAGGCAAAATCGAGAGCCACCGCACCGCGAGGGAGAGTAAAAGGTTTTCCTTTCGGAGAAAAGACACTGATATCTTCGCTGAAAAGATCATTTTTGATCAGTTCGTAAAAGGCTTCAACCGATTCATTTTGGTACTGAAGATTATGGAGCCAATCAAGGCTGATCGGATTGTTCCCGCCGCTTTTGTATTTCCAATGCGCCGCAACCCCAAGTTCCGCTGTTTTGTGCATCTCATAGGTACGAATCTGCACTTCAAAAATTGCCGTCGAATCAAATACGCTGGTATGGAGCGTCTGATACCCGTTCTCTTTCGGGATCGAAATGTAATCTTTGAAACGGGAAGAGAGGGGCTGAAAATTCAGATGAACCAACCCTAAAACACGGTAACAGTCTATCGGTTTTTTAACCAATATCCGTACAGCCAAAAGGTCAAGTATCTCATCGATACTGATCCCTTTTCGCTGCATTTTAAGATAGATCGAATAATGGTGTTTAACGCGGCTGAGAATTTCAAAGTCATCTTCATTAAACCCATTTTCCAGCATCATTTTGGTCAATTTTTCGCAAAAATCGCTTAAACGGACATTGATAGATCGGAAGTTCTCCTCAAAGTACATATCAATGGTTTGTTTTTCTTCGCTAAAGAGGTACTTAAAACTCAAATCTTCCAAGAGGTTCTTAAGAAAAGAGATACCTAAACGGCTTGCAATCGGAGCATAAACAACAAGTGTCTCTTCAGCAATACGGTGCTGTTTGATAGGAGCCAACGCTTCAAGGGTAAGCATATTGTGAAGACGATCACACAGTTTGACCACTAATACCCGAACATCTTCGATTGAGGCAATAAGCATTTTACGAAACGACAATGCCGAAACGACCAGTTTTTCATCGGAATTTGACGGGATCAGCTGAGCATCTCTGATCGTATCGATCTTCGTCAATCCCTCTACGAGATGAGCAACATCATCCCCATAATCACGTGCGATTTCATCAATACCGATATGGGTATCTTCTACGACATCATGCAAAAGCGCGGCAATGACCATCGCTTCATCGCCGGTCATATTCGCAACAATCGATGCGACTAAAACAGGATGGACAATATACGCTTCACCGCTTTTACGAAACTGACCGTGATGGGCTTGTTGTGAAAAGGTAAGGGCATTTTGGATGGCATTCGAGGGGGGGATATGTTTATAGAGGTGTGCTATCGCACCCTCAACATCATTGATTCCGATTACGTTTTCTATGTCGATGGTATTCAATGATGCCGCTTTTTAGTAAAATTAGTCTTTGTCTACAAAACCTTTGATCGTGATATACCCTTCGGCAATCTCCATCAAAGCGATATCAGCTGTTTTAGCTTTTTTTACATCCACGTTAAGTTTTGTTGTTGCTCCGTTAAGAAGCTCTTCTGAGCGTTTTGCAACGGCAATAGCCAATTGGTAACGGTCGATATTAGCAGTTTCAAGTGCTTTTGCAGTAAGTTGTTCGAGTCTCATGTCAATGATCCTTTTAGTTTATTTTACGATAGAGCAACGCGAAAGGTTACCCTGGATAATGTCGAGAAGATTGCCCGGCGTGAACATATCGCACACGATTATCGGGAGTTTATTCTCTTTGGCCAATGCGATAGAGGTGTCGTCCATCACTTTGATATGATCTTGCAACGCTTGCTCGTATCCGAGACTCGGAAGTTTGATCGCATCATCGAATTTTTTAGGATCTTTGTCGTAAACACCGTCTACTTTAGTTGCTTTGATAATTACTTCCGCACCGATTTCAATGGCACGAAGGGTCGCAGCCGTATCGGTCGTAAAGAACGGATTACCCGTCCCTGCTGCGAAAATCACAACACGACCCCGCTCTAAATGGCGGGTTGCACGACGTACGATAAACGCTTCGGCAATTTGTTCCATTTTGATCGCACTTTGGACGCGCACCAGCATCCCCTCATGTTCACACGCTTCCTGCATAGCAATCGCATTGATAACGGTTGCCAACATCCCCATATAATCACCTGAGGTTCGACGGATAATCCCATCAGCCGCCGCAGTCACACCGCGAATGATGTTGCCGCCGCCGATAACGATTCCCACTTCAATCCCTGCATCAACGAGAGTTTTGATCTCACCGGCAATAAATTTCAAAATTTTCGTGTCGATACCGTGACCGTTTTCTCCGGCCAACGCCTCACCGGAGAATTTTACCAAAACACGTTTATAGCCCATACAACTCCCTATAAAGCATCTTTGATGTGCCCTTTAAATTAGGGGCATTATACTTTATTGTCGCTTTAAGGTTGCTTTGATTACACTAAGCTTCATAATGGATAAAGGAAAAAATGAAGTGGGGCTGTTCGATACGTTTAAAACCTGGTTAAATCCGCTCCCTATGCACCGTGCTCCACAGTATGGGCGGGGGATTCATGCCCTTCCGAACACTGATGAGAGAGAACTGTTTGAACGCTCATCAGCAGCTTTCATCGACGGTGATATTTTAAGCGGATATGAGTATTTTTTGTCCTCTCTCCTACATCAGGAAAACAGCTTTCCCTCTCCCCATCTGAGTATTGAACGCCTTGAAGAATCTCTCCATTTCAGCCTTACGCAAGGCTCTGCTCTCATCAAAGGCATTGTCACTGCTACATCGTTAGAGGCCTATGCCGATATTGCCCTGAGCTTCAGACTTCACGTCGCAATCAAACGCCGTTTTTTAGAGCGTGACTTCCAACTCACCTACTGCCGTTTCAGCGAATCCAAAGGGGTCGTAAAACTCTCTATTCGCCTCGACAATGCCACCATAACCCCCCAAAAAATCTTTTATCCGCTCCGTGAAATCGCCCTTAATGCCGATTTTGAAAAAGAGTTTATTGCCGGCGAATTTGATGAATCACTGCTGCTGGATACCGAACATCTCCTCAGCGTTCCTCGCGAAAATATTGAGGTTAACTTCACTTTTATGCAGCAATGGATTCAAGAGACCAAGCAAAGCCTTATCGGCCTTTTATCCAACGACAATACCGGAATGACCTCGTTTAGCTACCTTGCCTTACTCCTTCAGATCGATTATCTTCTCCTCCCCCACAAAAAAATGGCTAAAAATATCAGTGAAAAAATCAACGGCTATTTTATGGACGATGAGAAACTGACCGAAGATAAAAATGCCGATTTGGAACAATATCTGAGTGAGCTCAGCGCGATGGATATCGACTCCTTCGCAACGCAATTTTATAACTCTGCCTATACATTTTCCCCGTTCGAGCAGGCAATGCACGATGAAATTTCCGCTTTTATCGAAGAGTCTCTGGGAAAAGTGCGATGGTACAAAAATAACCGTTCAACCTATGTTATCACCGTAATTTACCGCTATATTTCCCTCTATATACTCTACAACTACGGACTTCACCCCTCACTGCGATCACTTCTTCATCTGCATGTCGAAGTGTACGCCTCTGATTTTTTCAAAGCCGCAGGAGAGACGCCGCTGTACGACCCCCTCACCCGTACTTTTAAAGAGAACCTCATCGAACAGCGAATCCGTGAATCGATAGAGCCGTATATGAGCCGTTACAAAGGGCTGAACAATTTTTCCGAACATCTGAGCTACAGTGATTTGGATCATTTCAGCCAAAGCTTTTATCTTCAAATCAAAAATCTCGATTATACGGAGGTGTAAGTGTGAATACAACCACCCAGAAAATGGTCGAACAAACGATTGAGAGTATCGTCCAGATTACTAACCCCTACGGTAGCGGAAGCGGATTTCTCATCGGAGAACTCATCGTTACCAACTCGCATGTCGTCAGCGGCCTTAAAGAAGTATTGATCAGCACCAAAACACTTCCCAAAACCATCGGTACGGTAATCTATGATGATCCTGCATTTGATCTCGCGTTTATCCGCTCCCCCATCTCTATCGAGTGTAAAAATCCTCTGATCCTTTCAGAAGCACCCGTACAAGACGGAGACGGCGTCATCGCCATCGGACATCCTTATGGGCTTAATTACTCTACGACGGAGGGGATTGTCTCCAAAGCATCACGGTTGCAGGGAGAGGTAGAATACATCCAATTCGATGCCGCCATTAATCCCGGAAACAGTGGAGGGCCGCTCCTCAACGACTCTGCGGAGGTGATCGGTGTCAACACGTTTATCATCCAAAACTCCAATAATCTCGGATTTGCCCTCCCCTCATACACCCTTAAAGAGGCACTCGATCAGTTTAATGCTCTAAAAACCGAAGATGTCATCCGATGCGGTTCATGTAAAAATCTAATTGTAGAATCTACGATCCAAAACGATTATTGTCCCAAATGCGGAACGAAGCTTGATGTTGCCAAACGACGTCGTGAGGGGTATAAACCCTCGGGTGTCGTGGCATTGATAGAAAAGATATTAGCGGCACTGAAGATTAACGTCACCCTCTCACGCCGAAGTCAACGAAGCTGGCGATTTGAGATGGGATCTAGCCGTATCGACATCAATTACTACGATAACGGTATCGTCATTGCCGATTCGGCGCTCTGCCGTATTCCGCAGGAGAATATCGAAGCGTTGTATGATTATTTATTAGGGGAGAACAGTGTGCTGGAGCGATTACAGTTTTCGATCAACGAAAACACCGTCTATCTCTCCTATGTGATCGTTGACTCATCGCTCAGTGAAACACACGGTATGTGGGCGTTGCGAAAACTCTTCGATAGCGCTCCGCGCTACCAAAAACATCTTATAGAGTCTTTTAATGCCCCTGAGCCGAAGTTTGATGAGTTTGAATAAGAGCTGATACACTCTCTTTTTGAGGAAAATCAGCCCCCATACTGATAATAAACGACGAGGCTTCTTGAAGAGTGAGGGTCGTTTTTTTGATCTTTGCTTCATCCACCATAACCGTATAACCGCTCGTCGGATTCGGAGAGGTGGGGATGAAAAGGACACAAATATTTTCGTAGCGATTCAGCAGATACGCCGGAACCCATAACCCCTCTTTGGGATACTCAACAAGTACCACCTCTTTTTTCGTCCCGTCTTCCCCGCCGCTGAGCATCGCAGCCAGTTTTTTAGAAACCGAATAAACGGAGCGGATAGCCGGAATTTTCTCAAACGTACTGTCGATCATCGAGACAAAGATGGAGCGCCCGTACTTCTCAATCGAATATCCGAGTACGGCGAAAACAGCGATAACACCCGCCATCAATGCCAAGGTCACCCCAAATGAATTTGTGTAATCGTGCAGGGAAGAGTAAGCACTTACCCCTAAATTTTTAAGATAATTGACAACAACGATCACCAAGATCAAAGGGAACAGCGAAAGCGCCCCCACAAAAATATAACGCAGTAATAATTTAATTCTTATGCTCATGTATCATACCCTTTTAAATAGGACGAATTATACCGCATAGTTATCGGCGGTAGTGTTGCAACGCATACATATAGGAGTTACGTTCATACACCGAAGGGTTATCGGTATGAGCTAACGAAATAGACCCTTTCATCTGAGAAATCGATTCGTACTCGTGTTTCTCCATCCATTCCTCCATATCACTCAAAATCTGCTTGATTTCCCCTTCTCCTTTGGTTAGTAGCACCGATGCCAATGCCGTCGTATCGGCTCCGCTCATAATCGCTTTAAGGACATCTTCACCGCTGTGGATTCCCGTGTTGGCACACAGTGAACAAGAGAGTCTCCCATACAAAATGGCACACCATCTCAGTGTTTCGCTGAGATTGTAAGAGGTTGTGATATTGGCTCTTTGCAACGGGCTCAAAAGATCCAAATCAACTTCCACCCGCGTGGGATTATCAAACAAGGTTAACCCTTTTGCCCCTGCTTCCACAAACCGTTTCGCCATATTGGCGGGGTTCGAAAAATAAGCATTCATTTTGACATTCAAAGGGATATCGATCCGCTCTGCCACCTGTGCTACGGTGTCGATGTACATCTGCTCAACTCTATACCCCTCCATCTCCATCGAAGTAGGAATATAGGTGATATTGAGTTCCAGCGCATCGGCACCCGCTTCTTGAAGTCTCTTCGCATAACTGATCCATCCCCCTGCTGAAATACCGTTCAAGCTGGCAATAAGAGGGAGTGAAACCGACGCTTTAATCCGTCGGATCTCTTCGAGGTAGTTGTCGGCTTGAAGATTCTCAAAATCGACTTCACTCGGAAGATAGGAGGTCCCTTCGGCATTTGAGTCACTGTTAATATGGAGAAAATGGTCAATCTGATGGATTTCATGGTTGATCTCCTCTTCAAACAATGAGTGCATAATAACGGCGGCAATACCGTTATCTTCGAGTCTGCGGATACTCTCCACTGAAGAGGTCAACGGGGATGCACTGGCAATCAGGGGATTTTTGAGGTTCAATCCTAAAAATGTGGTGGTGAAATCCATAATTACGCCTCCTTCGATGAAGGTTCATAATACGCATGCAGATTTTGGTAGCGTGCATAAAGCGATTCGGCGGTATGAGCCGCTGTCTGAAGAAAAGTTCCTGCCGAAAGGGCATTCATTTTTTCAACCATTTTGAAGCGGGTTTCACGGTACATAAAATCTTTCACATCGATTTTAGGCCCCTTGTAATCCAATGTCATCGGATTTTCCCCCTCTTTGATTTTATCGGGATTGAACCTGAAAATCGGCCATAGACCGCTGTCCACCGCTCTTCTTTGCTGATCGAATCCGTATTTCAGATCATACCCGTGCGCTACGCAATGCGAATAGGCGATAATAATGGAAGGGCCCTCATACCGCTCCGCTTCGACAAATGCTTTTATCGTTGCGGTATCGTTCGCCCCCATCGCGACTTTGGCGACATAGACGTTTTCATAGGCAATGGCCATAGCAGCGAGGTCTTTAGGAACCCCTACTTTCCCCCCTGCGGCAAATTTTGCCACCGCTCCCGTCATCGTCGCTTTGGACTGCTGCCCGCCCGTATTGGAGTAAACCTGTGTATCAAGGACAAGGATATTGACATTTTTACCGCTGGCGAGGACATGGTCCAATCCTCCATAGCCGATATCGTACGCCCAGCCGTCTCCCCCCATAATCCAGACCGATTTTTTGACGAGATAATCGGCAAGTTCAAGAAGGGTTTTGGCATCCTCCTTGTCCAGTGTTTTCAGTGAATATTTGAGTTTTTCGACCCTATCGCGCTGCGCATTGATCTGTGATTCTTCATGCTGATCGGCACTGAGAATCTCTTCGACGAGTGCCCCATCCAAATGCGGTTTCAGTGTTTCAAGCACTCCCCGCGCCCGATCATTCTGTGCATCGATAGAGAGACGGAATCCCAGCCCGAATTCGGCATTGTCTTCAAAGAGCGAGTTTGACCATGCGGGCCCTCTCCCCTCATCATTCTTTTTCCACGGAGTAGTCGGGAGATTACCGCCGTAAATCGAACTGCACCCCGTCGCATTGGCGATCACCATCCGATCCCCGAACAGCTGAGAAGCGAGTTTCACATACGGTGTCTCCCCGCACCCCGGACACGCCCCGCTAAATTCAAACAAAGGCTCTAAAAACTGTGACTCTTTGAGGTTGCTAGGATCGAGCGAGCCTCTATCCATTTTAGGAAGCGAGAGGAAAAAATCCCACTGCGCGATTCCCGCTTCACGCAACGCCATCTGTGGAACCATATTAATCGCTTTTAGATTGGTTTGGGATTTATTTTTGGCAGGGCATACTTCAACGCAGAGGGCGCATCCCGTGCAATCTTCGATAGCAACCGAGATATTAAACACCTCATTCTCCCCGAAGTTTTTCCCTTTTGCCCCTTTGGCACTGAATCCCGCCGGAGCATTTTTCAAAAACGAAATATCAAAAACACTCGATCGGATTACCGAGTGAGGACACGCCGAGACACATTTGTTGCACTGGATACAGGTATCCGCATCCCACACAGGAACTTCCTGAGCGATGTTTCGCTTTTCATACTGCGTCGTCCCCGTCGGCCATGTCCCATCATCGGGTATTTGGGAAACCCGAAGCGTATCCCCTTTGAACGCGGTAATTTTTCCGATCACCTCGCGGGTAAATTCAGACATATCACCTTTGAGCGTTGCTTGAAGTTCGAACAAAGAATCAGCGCTCGCAGGGACATCGATTTCGTAGAGATTTTCCAACGTCGCGTCGACGGCGGCGTAGTTCATCTGCACGATCACGTCCCCTTTGGAACCATAGGTTTTTTGGATGGAGCCTTTGATTTTAGCCATCGCCTCCTCTTTAGAGAGAATACCGCTGATCGCGAAAAAACAGGTCTGCATCACCGTGTTGATCCGCCGACCCATGTTGGATGCGTGCGCTACTTTATACGCATCGATAGCATAGAACTTTAACTTCTTCTCTATGATCCGCTCTTGTGTCACACGGGGGAGGCGACGCCATACCTCCTCTTTGGGATAGGGCGTGTTGAGCAAAAATATTCCCCCCTCTTTGGCAATCTCAAGGAGATCGAGTTTTTCCAAAAATACCGACTGATGTACCGCTACGAAATCGGCTTTTTGGATCAGATAACTCGAGCGGATCGGCTTGGTACCGAAGCGCAGATGCGACGTCGTCATCGAACCCGATTTTTTCGAATCATAGACGAAATAGCCCTGCGCATAATGATCCGTCTCGGTACCGATAATTTTAATCGTATTTTTGTTCGCCCCCACCGTACCGTCCGAGCCAAGACCGTAAAAGATGGCTTGAAACTGATCTTTATTTTCAAGAATCAGGTCATGATCATACTCTAATGAGGTGAAAGTCACATCATCATCAATCCCGATTGTAAAGTGATTTTTCGGGGAGGTTTTAGAGAGTTCCTCGTAAATTGCAAAGATCATCGTCGGGGTAAACTCTTTGGACGAGAGGCCATAGCGCCCCCCCACGATCCGAGGCATTTTAAACGGAAGAGACTCTCCTCGCTCAAACAGCACACTCACCACATCGTGATACAGAGGTTCGCCGACACTTCCCGGCTCTTTCGTACGATCAAGTACCCCGATCGCTTGCACCGACGCAGGAAGTGCCGCGATAAATGCCTCTGAATCAAACGGCAGTGCCAAACGCACTTTGATAAGCCCTACGCTCTCCCCTCTCTCAATCAGATAATTGACACTCTCCTCCACCGCTTCGGCACCTGAGCCCATCAAAACGATCACTCGCTCCGCATCCGCCGCACCGACGTAATCGAACAGATGATAGGAGCGTCCCGTAAGTGTAGAAAAACGATCCATCTCCCCTTGAAGTATTTCGGGTAACGCCTGATAATATCGGTTGACGCTCTCGCGACCTTGAAAATAAACATCGGGATTCTGCGCCGTTCCGCGAAGGACAGGATGATCGGGGCTTAGTCCCCTACGACGGTGAGCCGCAACCAAACCCGTATCAATCATTTTTTTCAGAACGTCATCGGAGAGTTTCTCAATTCGACTCACTTCATGTGAGGTTCGAAAGCCGTCGAAAAAATGGAGAAACGGGATACGGGAACGGAGAGTCGCGGCTTGGGAGATAAGGGCGAAATCATGCGCTTCTTGAACCGAATTGGACGCTAGAAGTGCGAAACCCGTTTGTCGAACCCCCATAACGTCTTGATGATCTCCAAATATCGAGAGTCCCTGCGCCGCCAGTGAGCGAGCGGCAACATGAAATACCGTTGCGCTCAACTCGCCTGCGATCTTGTACATATTCGGGATCATCAGCAATAACCCCTGCGACGCGGTAAAGGTGGTGGTGAGAGACCCTGCCTGCAACGCTCCGTGAACCGTACCGCTCGCCCCCCCTTCACTTTGCAGCTCAAAAACTTCCGGCACACTGCCGAAGATATTTTTTTGCCCTTTGGAACTGTAAAGATCGCTAAACTCCCCCATCGGCGAGGAGGGGGTGATGGGGTAAATGGCGATCACTTCATTGATTTTATGGGCAACTAGGGCGACGGCTTCATTACCGTCTACTGTGATAGTATCGGATTGACTCATGATGAAATTTCCTGTTTTGTTTGTAGGATAATTATGGTTGCATCTCCTACAATTGTAACCCAAAAAAAACAATATTTATTCTAAATTCTTAAATCTTCTCCATTAGAATAGTTTTTGAAACACTTGACTACAATATCATCCATATTAGGAGAAAATAATGAACCCGTTTGCCGATTTTAAACTCAACTTAGAGACCTTTATTGCTGATCTCAACACCCTTATCGAGATTAATCACAAAACTATTGCCGATCTATTAGCGATTTCTGATAAAACGTATGCCAATTTTGTCCGTCCGTTTGATTTGATGGAAGAGGATTTAGAACTCCTCTTTACCCCCCTTTCGCATATCAATGCCATCAAAAATTCCGAAGCGTCCCAAAAAGTGTATGCGGATGCCCTCCCGATTCTCACCGATTACTCCACCTTTGTCGGACAAAATCTTGATATCTACGAAGCGTTTAAAGCGATAAAAGCCCGTGAGTACGATCATCTAAATACCGAACAGCGCCGTATCCTCGATCTCAATATCCTCCATTTCGAACTCGCGGGAGCCCATCTGGATGAGGCATCCAAAGAGCGTTTAGCCGAGATTAATTTACGTAAAAGTACCCTCACCAACGACTTTTCCCAAAACGTCCTCGATGCGACCAATGCGTATGAAAAGATCATCACCGATAAAGCGGATGTGGAGGGGATACCGGAGAGTGATTTAGACGACGCCAAGTTTGAAGAAGAGGGTGCCACCAAATACCGATTTACCCTCCAAATGCCCTCTTACATCGCTTATATGACCTACGGCCCCAACCGCACGATTCGTGAAGAGCTGTATCGCGCCTACACGACCCGAGCACCCCAAAACGGAGCCATCATCGATGAACTGATGGCGCTTCGTCAGGAGAGTGCAAAGCTTCTAGGATTCGAAAATTACGCCGAATATTCCCTCGCCTCTAAAATGGCACCGAGTACGGAAAGTGTTATCAGCTTTTTAAACTCCCTCATTGAAGCATCCCGTAAACAAGGGATGCGAGAGCTTGAAGAACTCCGCGCCATCGCACCGGAAATCGATCTGCAAAGCTACGATACCGCCTACTACGGTGAAATTCTCAAAAAAGCCCAATACGATATCGATGAAGAAGAATACCGTCCCTATTTCGAACAACACAGTGTCATGAAGGGGATGTTTACCTTTTTAAATGAACTCTTCGGCATCCGCTTCGTTCCTCAAAATATCGAGCTTTGGGATCCAAAAGCGAGTGTTTACGATATTTATGAGGGCGATACCCTCACCGCACGGGTCTATTTCGACCTCGAAGCCCGTAAAGACAAACGAGGCGGTGCGTGGATGCACAATTTCCAAACCCATTGCGAAGATACGACAGGGTGCACCCATCTCTCCAGCGCTTTTGTCGTCTGTAACTTCCCACCCTCCTCGGACACCTCCCCCTCACTCCTCCGTCACGATGATGTCGTCACCCTTTTTCACGAGATGGGACATACTCTCCATCATCTCTTAAGCAAAGTAAAAGAGCACGGAGTGAGTGGAGTCAACGGAGTCGAGTGGGATGCGGTCGAATTTCCCTCTCAGTTTTTGGAAAATTTCGCCTATGAGCCGAAAGTACTGAAACTCTTCGCTAAACATTTCCAAAGCGGTGAAGTTCTCAGCGACGAGATGATCGCCAAACTGATCCGTGCCAAAAATTTCCAGAGCGGGATGTTTATGCTTCGACAAATCGAATTTTCCCTCTTTGATTTCTCTCTTCACTCAAAACTCTATCAGGGAGAAGAGATTCAAAACCTCCTCGATTCCATTCGCGAGGAAACAGCCCTTATCAAACCTCCCTCTTATAACAAATTCCAAAACGGATTCAGCCATATCTTCAGCGGCGGATACAGTGCGGGGTATTACAGTTACAAATGGGCGGAAGTGCTCAGTGCCGATGCCTATTACGCCATCGTGGATGAGGGTGTTTTCGGAAGCGACCTCGCTAAAGCGTATAAAGAGATCATCTTAGCCAAGGGTGGATCTCAGAGTATGCAGGAGCTGTTTGTGGAGATGATGGGTCGGGAGTGCGACTCTAAAAATCTCCTCCGACTGAGCGGGATTGAGTAATGCGTCTCGTTTGGCTTTTGGTGTTAATGATCTCATTAGTGGGAGGGGTCGAAGTGAAAATAGCGAGCTATAACGTCGAAAATTTGTTCGATATGAACACGGACGGCAATGAATACGAAGAGTATATTCCGAACGGCGATGCGGGATGGACGCAAGAGATCTATCAGATCAAATTGCGCAATACGGCGACAGTGATACAAGGGATCGGTGCCGACATCATCGGATTGCAGGAGATCGAGTCGGAGATCGCACTCAAAGCGCTCAAAGCCCAGCTCAATCGCCAAGGTCTCTATTACCGCTACCACGTCTTTGCCCGAAATAAAAAATCGAACGTCAATGTCGCACTTCTGAGCCGCTACCCGATCCAAAGTGCCCTAAAACACACCGTAAGCCACAATGGCAGATATCGTGATATTTTAGAGGCCAAAATCGATATCAACGGCAAGAGTTTAAGGGTCTTCGTCAACCATTGGAAGTCCAAAAGCGGCGGTGAAAGCAAACGTGTTCTCAGTGCCAAACAGCTCGCTTACCGTCTGGGTGAACTCTCGCCGGATGAGCCGTTTGTGCTACTGGGGGATTTTAACTCCCATTATGAAGAGTATAAAACCTTTCTCAAAAGCCGTCATCACAACGATACCGAAGGGATTACGGGGATCAATCATATCCTGAAAACCATCGACGATGAGGGGAATCCTGTTACCTACACAGCCCTTAAAAATAATAACGGATACCTGTACAATCTCTGGTATGAACTGGATGAAGCGAAGCGGTGGAGTCACCAATACCGAGGGCGCGGCGAAGGGCTGGATAATATGATCATCTCACCTTCACTGGCGGATGGTAAGGGGATAGAGTATGTACGGGGGAGTTTCAACCGCTATGATCCCGATTACCTTTTTTACAAAGGGAAAGTGTACCGCTGGCAGCAAAGCCGCAAATATCCGAAACACCATCTAGGGGAGGGATACTCCGACCACCTTCCTATCTTTGGAATGTTTAAGGTGCAGTAACCGCACACCACTTAATCGGTTCAATCCCAAACTGTGTTAAATACGCATTGCTCCGACTGAACGGTTTTGAGCCGAAAAACCCCCGATACGATGAGAGGGGTGAGGGGTGCGGTGCTTTGAGTATCAAATGTTTCTCTCCATCAATCAAAGCCGCTTTTTTTCCCGCCGGAGCACCCCAGAGGATAAAAACAATATGCTCTCTTTGATCACTCAATGTACGAATTACCTGATCTGTAAAACGTTCCCATCCCCGCTCTTTGTGCGAAAACGGCTCACCGGAACGGACGGTAAGAAGGGTGTTAAGAAGCAATACCCCCTCCGCAGCCCAATGGCTTAAATCACCGCTTTTGGGATACTCACATCCGATATCAGAAACCAGTTCTTTAAAGATATTTTGAAGTGAAGGGGGGAGTTGTACACCGTGCTGTACCGAGAATGACAACCCGTGAGCCTGACCTGCCCCATGGTAAGGGTCTTGCCCTAAAATGACCACTTTGACCTTCTCAAAAGGGGTGGAATTAAACGCATTGAAAATATGGCTTCCGTGCGGGAAAATAGTATAATTTTTTTTCTCTTCAACTAAAAACGCTTTGAGTTCTTCCATATAGGGGTGGGTGAAGTCACTCTTCAGTGCCTCTTTCCAGCTCTCATGGATGATCGGGATGATACTCACTACGTTACTTTAAAATATCATCTTCGAAAATAACCATTTCGTAGATACTCCGTTTGGTCACCAACGATTTCTCAGGGGGGACACTGGAACTGCTGCGCATTCGTGACACCTCACTGCGGAGGTCAGAAAGCTCATTTTCCATCATCTCCATTTTATCTTTGAGGCGCATTACGACATCCACACCTGCAAGATTTACCCCAAGCTCACGGGTAAGACGGAGGATTGTTTTAATCTTTTCGATATCACGCTGGGAATAAAGGCGGATGCGCCCATCGGATCGCGAAGGGGCGATCAAATTTTCCCGCTCATATTGACGAAGGGTTTGCGGATGAATATCCAAAATCTTGGCAACAATACTGATCATATAAACCGGTTCGTCAAAATGGTGCATGTCACACTCCTTGTGGAAGGGATTTTTTCATTGCTTCGACCAAATCAGGATCGATTTTATCCACAGCAGGCAACACGATATTGGCTTTGAGGTATAAGTCTCCCCGCGTATTTGTCTGACGGTTCATCACCCCCATCTCTTTGAGACGGAAACGCTGGCCGTTTTTCGTGTTTTCAGGCACCTTGAGGGTCACCTCTTTCTCCAAGGTCTGTATCGCTACTTTACCGCCGAAAAGTGCCGCATAGAGAGGGACATTAAACGTTTTGACGAGGTTATCACCTTCACGTTCATATTCCGGATTGGCGGCGACATCGATTCGTAGGTACAAATCACCGACTTGCGCTCCATGTTTTTTCCCTTTTCCGCGAACACGAAGCTTTTCACCACTTTTGATTCCGGCAGGGATTTTAATATCGAAACTCTCACCCGAGAGACCGATAGAGTGCTTACCGCCCAATACGGCAACGGCAAACGGAACCGTCACATTAGCATCGATATCGAGATTCATTCCACCTCCAAAACCACCGCCGCCAAAGCCGCCGAAACCGCCTCCGCCAAAGCCACCGCCCCCTTGACCGAAAATATTACGGAGAATATCGTCCAAATCGACATTCCCCCCCTGCCCTCGGGCAAAATCATGGAAGTTTTGTCCGCCGAACATCGAGTCACCAAACTGATCATATTTGGCACGTTTCTCTTTATCGCTAAGGACTTCATACGCCGCATTGATCTCTTTAAATTTCTCTTCCGCTTTCGGGTCTTTGTTCACATCGGGGTGATACTGACGGGCGAGTTTTCGGTACGCTTTTTTAATCTCGGCTTCACTCGCACCGGGAGCGATTTCGAGGGTAGTGTATAAACTTTTAGACATAATGGTATCCTGTTCAAATCATAGTTAATTATTTATCAAAAATTATAACAGAATAGTTGAGTCAAAGTCAATCAAGGTTAAAAAGAAGAGCTCGTAAGATAGGGAAAAAGGAGGAATGGATAATTGCGCCTCTATGACGCAACTATTCTTAGTGTAAAAAGTGGCGAACACCGGTGAAATAAAGAGCCATACCGTGCTCATCCGCTGCCGCAATCACTTCCTCATCACGTACTGAACCGCCCGGTTGGATAACGGTTTTAACACCCGCACCCGCCGCCGCATCGATAGAATCACGGAATGGAAAGAACGCTTCAGACGCTAACGCCGAACCGCTCACATCCAAACCCATCTCTTCGGCTTTACGCAATGCACAGCGCGCCGCGTCGACACGTGAGGTCATCCCCATACCGACCGCGACCATCGCCGCATCTTTGACATAAACGACACAGTTTGATTTAGTGAGTGAAGCGACCTTATAAGCGATTTCAGCATCTTTCATCGCGGCATCACTAGCGACATGTTTGGTAACTAGTTTCGCGTTTTTGATCTCTTCAACCGTTACACGATCGGCGTCTTGGAATACAAATCCGCCGTCGATGTGTTTGAAATCGATTGCGTCGTTGCTGAGGGCGATACGATCACTGCCGTATTCGAAGAGTTTGAGACGTTTTTTCGGCTCGAACACCGCGCGCGCTTCCTCATCGATAGAGCCTGCGATAATCACTTCGAGGAACATTTCATTCATCTTCTCCGCAAGCTCTTTTGTCACGACACCGTTCACCGCGACGACACCGCCGAACGCGGAGATAGGATCGCATTTAAGAGCCTCATTATACGCATCGAGGAGGTTTTCACGGATCGCAAAACCGCACGGATTACCATGTTTGACGATACAAATCGCGTTTTCATTCCCAAATGCCGCCGCGATTTTCACCGCACCGCTGATGTCGGTAAGGTTATTGAAGCTCGCTTCCCCTTTGAGGGTTTTGAAGTTTTGTGAGAAGAACGTATCAAATTCGTACAATCCACCTTTTTGGTGCGGGTTTTCGCCGTAACGGGTATCCATTACTTTGTTCCCGACGATGAACTGTTTAGACCCCATGCCGTTGTTGAAACGCTTGTTCATGTAGTTGGCGATCATACTATCATACGCCGCTGTGTGTTCATACGCTTTGATCATGAGATCACGGCGGAACTCAACCGTGTTTTCACCGTTAGCAATCGCATTGAGAACAAGTGAGTAGTCTGACGGATCAGTAAGGATAATAACGCTATCAAAGTTTTTCGCCGCAGAGCGAACCATCGCAGGGCCGCCGATGTCGATGTTTTCGATGATCTCTTCGAAATCGTCCGTTTTCTCAATCGTCGCTTTGAACGGATAGAGGTTGACACACACCAAATCGATCGCTTCAACGCCGAGTTCAACCGCTTGATCGAGATGTGATTGTTTATCACGTCGGTGCAAGATACCGCCGTGAATGTACGGATTTAGGGTTTTAACACGCCCCTCGAAACACTCAGGGAATTTGGTCACCTCATCGATCTCGATGGCACTTACACCCGCATCCGTGAGCATTTTGTACGTTCCGCCCGTAGAGATGATTTGATACTCCAAACCGATAAGAGATTTGGCAAATTCAACGATGTTGCTTTTATCGCTGACACTGAGCAATGCACGCTTCATGCAGTTCCTTTGATTGGGACATATGCCCATAAATTAATGGTGGAATTGTAGCAAATGGTGGTTTAGGGGAAGGTAAATTGAGATAAAATTCTTCTATGAAACCCTATATTCACCCTTTTTCACCCATCCTTGATGAGTATACGTGTGTTCTTTTCCTCGGCAGTTTTCCCAGTATCGCATCATTTGAACAAGCCTTTTACTACGCCCATCCCCGCAACGCATTTTGGCCGATTATGGAATCAATTTTTGATGTTCATTTGAAAACCAATGAGGCGAAAAAAGCATTTTGCTTCGAAAAAGGGATTGGGTTGTGGGACGTGATTGGTTCATGCGAGAGGAGCAATTCGAGTGATACGAATCTGAAAAACTGCATCCCTAATGATTTTAAAAAACTATTAGAAGAGTATCCCAATATACAAGCCTTCGCCTTTACGGGGAAAAAAAGCCATGATCTGTTTATGAAATTTTTTAAAGATTTGAAAGTAGAGAAAGTGCTTCTCCCCTCCACCTCACCCGCGCATGCCGCAATGACGCGTGAAGAAAAAACAAAAATTTACACAGAATTTTTAGAAACGTATTTAACTCTCTAACACCTGCTCAAAGATATTTTTCGCCGTCTTCCAGCGATCCCCTTTGGCGTTCATCATAACAATCACGCAATCTTTGCCGTCTTTCTTTGCCCGTGCGATTAGACACGGTCCCGCTTTGGCCGTATAACCCGTCTTGATTCCGACGGCATACTGATAGCGATTCAAAAGACGGTTATGGGTGTAGGCGTAAAATTCGCGATTTTTATTGAGAGCACGGTATCGGTGTTCGTTCATTTTGCTGATTTCATTAAACTTACGATTTTTTATCGCATATTCGGCCATTTTCAGAAGGTCTTTTGGCGTGGAGTAGTGCCCCTTGGTATCGTATCCGCATGGATTGGTAAACGATGTGTGAGTCATCCCAATCGCTCTGGCTTTGGCATTCATCATCTCGACGAATCGCTCTTCACTCCCGCCGATCGTGATCGCAATCGCTTTGGCCGCATCGTTGTCAGACTTGATCATTGTCGCTTTGATCAAATCTTCCAGAATAATCACATCACCTCGACGGTAACCCGCGATTGTCGGTTCTACTTTTGTCATTTCACGTGTAATCGTCACGGGACGATTCAATTTTCCTTGCTCAATTGCCAACATAACCGTCATCACTTTGGTGAGGCTGGCAGGTTGAACCTCTTTAAACGGTTCTTTGGAATAAAGGATCTGTTTTGAGGTCATATCTTTGACTAACAGCGCTTCTACTTCGAGTTTATTGAGCTCATTTTTATCGATTTGAGCGTTGAGGGTGAGTGAAAAACCCAAAAGAAGTGCGCATAAATGTTTTACCATGACTTAAATCCTTGAAAAAATGTTTGTAGTGATACTAAAAAGCAAACACTATACCATTCACTAAAAATATGAATTAAGATTTTATAGAATGCGTTATAATAAACGATGCAAAGTGCTATATCCGCATCCCTTATCATCACAGAGGAAGCTTCTCGTACCCTTATAGGGTGCAGTGGTGCATGGACGATTGAACATCTCTTTTCCGTGACGCATCAACTCGAAACTCTTCAGCCTCATACCTACGTCCTTTGGGATCTTAGCGGAATATCTGACATCGATTCATCGGGAGTTGCATTGTGGCAGCTCTCAAACCGTAGGTTTGAAGAGAAGGGATGTATCTGTGAAACGATCGGCGAACAAAAAGAGCATTCCCATCTTTTCCGTCTTCTCTATGCAAAAGCGCTCCAAGAAGCTCCATTGCCTAAATCTCCCTCTTGGCTCTATCAGATTGGGAAAGAAACACATCGAAGTATTTTAGGGATCGGAAATTTTTTATCCTTTTTAGGTGAAGCATTTGTTTTATTGTTTTATACCCTCAAACATCCGAGTCTCATCCGTTATCGCTCTATCGGAGCCCATATTGTGGAGACGGGAACACGGGCACTTCCCATTATCGCTATCAGTGCGTTTTTGATCGGGGTCGTTGTAGCCTATCAAAGTGTTGTCCAGCTTCAAAAATTCGGTGCCGATATCTTTATCGTCGATATGATCGGAATATCCCTCACCCGTGAGCTCGCCCCCCTGATCACCGCAATCGTCGTCGCCGGACGGAGCGGTTCGGCATTTACCGCCCAAATCGGTGCCATGAAAATGACCCAAGAGATCGATGCGATGAAAACGATGGGATTTGACCCTTTTACCTTTTTGGTATGGCCGAGAGTATTCGCGCTAATGATCGTTATGCCGCTCCTTATTTTCTTTGCTGATATGGTAGGGATTTTCGGAGGAATGGTGATTGCACAGGCACATTCGCATTTGAGTTTCACTGAATTTATCCACCGTCTTCAGGGTGCATTAGCATTGAAACATTACCTCATCGGTATCATAAAAGGACCTTTTTTCGCCTTTTTGATCGCTTTTGTAAGTACCTACCGCGGATTTCAAGTCTCCATGAATACGGAGAGTATAGGGCGCTATACCACCAAAAGTGTCGTAAATGCTATCTTTTTGGTCATTGCCTGTGATGCACTTTTCTCTATCCTCTTAACGGAACTGAAACTGTGAAACAGATTATCATCGATGTTCGTGATGTCGTTACTGCATTCGGAGAACATCTGATTCACGACCATATCAACTGCACGGTACGAGAAAACGAAATCTACGCCCTGTTAGGGGGAAGCGGATCGGGTAAATCGACCCTGATGCGGGAGATGATCCTCTTGGAGCGCCCTCAAAGCGGCACCATCCATGTTCTGGGGCACGATCTCTCCAAACTAACCCCGCTGGAAGCGGCCGGGTTACGCCGCTCTTGGGGAGTACTATTTCAATCGGGCGCCCTCTACTCCTCTCTCACCGTCGGAGAGAACATCGCACTCCTCTACAACGAATACACCAATCTCTCACCTAAGCTCATCGAGGAGTTGATCCGGCTAAAAATCAACCTTGTGGGACTTCCGCCCCACGCAAAACATCTCTACCCCTCCCAGCTCAGCGGCGGGATGATTAAGCGGGCGGCTCTCGCTCGCGCCCTTGCCCTTGATCCTAAACTCCTTTTTTTGGATGAACCGACCTCAGGACTAGACCCCCTAAGCTCACGTCAATTTGATGCACTAATTCAACAATTACGTGATCTTTTAGGGCTTACTATTATTATGGTGACCCATGATTTGGATACAATTCATCATATTGTGGATCGATTTACGTTATTGGGAGAGAAAAAAGCGATTGCAGAAGGGAGCCTTGAAGAGGTTCTCGCAATCGAGCATCCGATTATCGATTATTTTTTTCAAAAGGGATCGTATGGAATCACGTGTTAACTATACCGCTATGGGTGTCTTCATTGTCCTCTTCACAGTTGCCCTCGTTGCCTTTGCTTTTTGGTTGGGGAAATACAATCAAGATGAGCGATTGTACCGCCGTTATAAGGTTTTTATTACCGAATCGGTCTCGGGACTCGCCCCGGAAGCATCTGTTAAATTTCACGGTGTTGACGTCGGAAAAGTTGAATCGATCCGTATCAATCCCCACAACAGCGAAGAGGTCGAGTTAACTCTAAAAATCAAAAAAGAGACCCCGATCAAAACCGATTCCAATGCACTGCTCAAATTTTACGGTATTACGGGGCTAGCCTTTATCGAAATAGCCGGCGGTTCCCGACATGCACCGCTCCTCTCTAACGGAAATGGCACCATACCGACTATCCCCTCCAGCCCCTCTTTAATTACACGTCTGGATGAATCACTCAGTGACGTGGCCTCCAAACTCTCCCGCACACTAGATCGAGCCGATCGTATTTTCAGCGATAAAAATGTTGAAAACGTTGCCCAATCATTAGAACATTTACGCTCTTTAACTGCTCAAATCGACGACTATCAAGGGGAGATTAAAGCCTTATTGGGACAAAGTATCGCCTTTGAAAAAAATGCTTCAAAGTCTCTCGGAGCTGTAGGTGATGCTGCTATCAGCGTCAAAACCGCTTCGGGTAATTTCAATACACTCGTACAAACTAAAATGGCAAAAACCCTCGAATCCCTTGAGGCAACCTCAAGAGAGAGCCATACCCTGATCAAAAAGCTAGAAGCCAACGTCGATCGAGGTGATTATGATATTACTCCGGCCAGTAGTGAACTCACAATCCTACTGGAGCAAACCCGTTCCCTCACAAACGAAATGGAGATGACACTACGCTCTCTTAGAGAGAGTCCTTCCGATTTGCTGTTCAAAAAATCAACCCCGAAACCGGGTCCAGGAGAGTAATGCATGCGTAAATACATCCTTTATTTCGTAACTATTTTTGTGCTGCTAGGATGCTCTAGCAAAGCGCCGTCCGTCAATGAGTACACCCTTCTCTCCCCTCCGATACTTGTGAAACAAGGTACTCCTAAATCCTCGAAAAGCCTCAGCGTCGCTTCAGGAAAATCCATTGCTTCCCTCTCTACAAAAAATATTATTTATCTTCATGAAAACGGTGAAACTGCCCCTTATCTCTACAGCAGGTGGAGTGATACCCCTACCGTATTGATACAACGCGCACTCCTTTCATCGCTGTACGAGGAAAATTTATTTGCATCGCTCTCACCCGCTATCTCCTCTGCTCAAGCCGATTTGATGCTCGAATCGGATTTAAATGCCTTTTACCACCGATTTTCAAAAAATACCAGTGATGGCTATATTGATATTACTTACCGTCTCATCGATGTGCGTACCAAACGACTTCTTGCGACCAAACGCTTTATTATTAGTTCTCCATCCGCGTCTATGGATGCACAAGGAGGAGTCGAAGCACTCAAAAATTCAACTCTTGAACTCAACCGCCAAGTCATTCTGTGGTTGAGTACACTCATTAAGGAGACAAAATGAATCAAAAAATAGCCATCCTCTGCTCAGGTGGGGATGTATCAGGGATGAATCCCGCTCTCAAACGTTTTGTTGAATACGCATATGCTAAAGGGATGCAGCCCTATTTTGTCCGTAACGGCTATGAGGGGCTGATCGACAACCTTATCACTCCTGCCGATTACCATGACGTTGCAGGGATTATCACCCGTGGTGGGACAAAAATAGGATCTGCTCGTTCAATGCGCTTCAAAGAGTCCTCTTTTCGTGCCGTTGCCGCAGAGAATCTCCGATCTCATGGTATTGATAAACTCATCGTATTGGGAGGGGATGGAAGTTTTCGCGGGATGGAGCGGTTCTACCACGAGAGCGGTATTGCATTTTGCGGTATCCCCTCAACGATCGATAACGATATCAACGGCACCGATTATTGTCTGGGGGTCGATACGGCGCTTGGGGTGATCAAAGATGCCATCGATCAGATCCGGGATACCGCATCCTCCTTCCATAGAGCATTTGTTATCGAGACCATGGGGCGTGACTGCGGCTATCTGACGCTTATCTCTGCTATTACCTCGGGTGCGGAAATGTGCCTTATCCCCGAGATTCCGATCGATATGAACGACTACAAAGGGTGCTTTCAATCCCAAGTGGCCCATGGGCGAGACTATTTTATCGCCGTCGTCTCAGAAGCGTTGGATAGCAATAAAGTGGCTCAATGGTTTGAAAAGGAGCTTGGATTTGAGTCTCGTGTCTCTGTCTTGGGGTATATCCAACGAGGAGGAAATCCGAGTGTTTATGATCGGCTCATGGCCTATAAATTTGTTACCTATGCAATCGATGCCCTCTTAGAGGGAAAAAGTCATTCCGTTATTTGCTACAACAAAAGCCATTTCAACTTTAAAACGATTGACGAAGTGGCGTTGCACCCTTACCGTCTCGATGAAGAGCTCCTTAGCCTTGCGCGTGAGCAATTTCTTCCATCGCACTGTCAAATGTAGGGTAGCGAAACGCAAACCCTGCGTCCTGCAAAATACGGGGATACACCTCTTTGGATTCCAACATCACGATGGAACCTTCGCCGAATGCAAGCTTCACAACCCATGCAGGGAGATCAAAAAAAGTGGGACGATGCAAAATTCGCCCCATTGCTTTTGTCTGTTCTAAGTTGCTAATTGGTTCAGGAGAAGTGAAATTTACAACACCATTTATCTCTTTATGATCGATCAAAAATGCACATGCACGAACCAAATCATCCAAATGTATCCATGAAATCATTTGAAAGCCGTCTCCCATCTTTCCACCGAATCCAAGTTTAAAGGGGGGGATCATTTTAGACATTGCACCGCCTCCATTGGCATAAACTACTCCGAAGCGCATCATACAGACGCGGGTCTGTTCCGATTGGGCATTAGATGCCGAATATTCCCAATCTTGCACCAAGGTAGCCAAAAAATCATCTCCATAATGGGAAGAAAATTCATCATGCTGATGATAGGCATCGTAAACACCGACAGCAGAAGCATTTAAAAAGGTATGGGGAGGATGATCGCATCGAGAAAGGGCATTAACCAGTTTATCGGTCGTCTCCAGACGACTTTGGCGCAATAGTTCTTTATACTCGCTCGTCCAACGTCCCAAGATATTGGCTCCGGCAAGGTTAATCAGAACATCACTCCCCTCCAACTTCTGTGCAATAGTTTCAACAGAAATTTCCGAACGGACACTCAGCGCGATTACCGAATCTCCTCTCTCTTCAAAAAAACGTTTCAATGCACTTCCCACAAATCCACTTATACCACATATTACTATTTTCATGCGCATCCCTTTAATTCGGGGTCTATTGTAGCCTAATGGTAGTACGATACGTTTAAAGAAATAATTGAGTTGCGTATTTAAAGGAATTCAAAGCGGATTAGCAAAAAAAAGAGGAAGAGAGGTAACACCCCCAGAGGGGTATTAAGGCATTAGCCGCAAGAAGGGACGTTGCCTGAATCAGAACCGTATTCAAACAAGAAATCGCGTAGATCTTGTGATTGGCTTTTAAATGCATCACCGTTGAAATATGCTGCTGATTTATCATTTGCGTGTGCTTTAATAATGTTTGCACCGCCGTTAGCAAAAAGGTCATCCCACTCGTCTTGTGTATGCATAGCAGCACCTTTAGTACCGTTACCATGACAATTTTTACAAGTTTTCAAATAAACTTTTTGACCTTTTTTAACATCGGCAGATGCCGTTGTACTCATCATCCCTACGGCAACAAGAGCTGCAAGGAAGCATGAAGCTGACTTTTTCATGTCGTTCTCCTTCGAAATTATTGATTTTAAGACACCTTCAACATTTTCGAAAAAACAGTGAAGGTGCCTTGATACGCTTTAATGATATCGGATAAAGGATAAATGGAGCTTTAACTGAATGTTAATGTGATAGATTTTTGGCTTTTTTTATCAAAAATGTATCAAACTCTCACACTTTATTCTGCTTCAATCTCCGGATCAGCCTCTTCTTTCACTTTGCTTGCACGAACTTCCAATCGGATTTTGTCTTGACGAATTTTACGATACGCCTTATATTGTGCTTTGGTAAGTTCCTCACCGACCAGTCCGACTTCAGCTCCGATCTCTTCCGGCGAGAGTCCCGCCTCACTCATCATAACCATCCGAAACTCTTTTTTGGTAAGGTGACGTTTAAGTGATGCGTACAATGCACGTTCATCCGCCCCGATCTCTACCGCACTGCACTCATAAAGCCGCGCCAACACTTCACGGATCGTTTTAGTCGGGTTGTAGCGAAGCCACAATGAATTTTCTAACATGGAAATACCTTTGTAATAATCTGTGTGAGGTCTTTTGTATCTACGATAACATTTGCCTCTTTTTTGAGGATCTCTTTGGCGCAAAACGCAACACGGGTTCCGGCATGGGCAAACATCGAACGATCGTTCGCACCGTCACCCACCACCATTGTCTCTTCTTCGCTGATGCCGAAAAGTCCTTGCAGACGCTTCAGCATATCCCCTTTGGAAAAATCAAACATCATATCTCCGCCGACAAGCCCCGTGAGCTTTCCCTCTTTCGCATGAAGAACATTGGAGAAATCGGCATCGTATCCGAGGATATTTTTCGCGTACGAGGTCGCCGTTCGAAAGCCACCGCTAAAACAGACCACTTTGATACCGCGTTCTTTCAGTGCCGCGATTGTCTCTACCGCACCGTTCATGTAAGGGAGGTTTTGGCAAATCTCTTCGACAAGACCAAATTCCAACCCTTTTAAAAGAGTGACACGCTGCTGTAAAGACTCGAAAAAATCGAGTTCTCCATTCATCGCCCGCTCCGTGATTGCACTCACTTGTTCACCGATGCCTAGTGCTTCCGCAAAAAAATCGATAGTTTCGCCATCCATCAATGTCGAATCAAAATCAAATACCGCTAATTTTATCAAAATAGATTTCCCACATTTTGTTATAATGACGCAATTATATCCAAAGGCACCTTTTGTTCGAAACCTTTATAGATAAACTACGAAACAGCACCTATATTACTTTAGAGACAACCCCGTCGCGTTCTGCTCAGTTCGCCCCGACGATTGAGAAAATCGCCGCATTGGGTCTCGATAAACTCGTCGATGGTTTCAGCACCACCGACAATCCTCTTGCCAAACTCAAATACAACGCCCTCTTCGCCGCGATGAAACTCCAAGATCGTTTCGGACTCCCGACACTGGCCACGATGAGTATGCGCGACCGCAACCGTATCGCTTTGCAATCCGATCTCCTCGGTGCAAATGAATCCAATGTCCGTGCCATCCTTGCCCTCACAGGTGACAGCGCCCACTACTCCGATCAACCGCACGCCAAAGGGGTTTTTGAGGGGAACAGCAAACTCCTCCTCGACATCATCACAACCCTCAACAACGGCACCGACTTGGCAGAGCAGAAACTTCTCGCCCCCGTACAAGAGATTTACCCCTTCGCCGTTATCGACGCCTATGCCAAAAGTTCCGCGACACTCCAAAAGAAAATGACCAAAAAAGTAGCTCACGGAGCCATCGGCATTATCTCCCAACCCGTCTACGATCTCGAAAACGCCAAAAAATTACTCGATATGATGGCGGAAGCCAACCGTGAGAACAATGGCTCTTGTGTCCTCGTTTTGGGCTATTTTCCGATCACGAAACTCCGTACTGCCCGCTTTTTAGATGAAAACGTTCCGGGGATTTATGTGCCTCATGCATGGGTCGAAGCACTCGAAGCGGCATCCCTCATCAGCCCAGAAGAAGAGTACAGAGTCGGATTTGAGCTAAGCAAAACCCTTTTCGAAGAACTCAAAGCACTCCATCCGAAAATCCACATTATGACGGCCAATCAGTTTGAACTCGCTAAGGCGATTTTGAGCTAATTTCAGCCTCTTTTGGCTATAATCGATCATTATTAAATAGCAGGAATATTCCCTTATGATCGATGTAAAACTTCTCCAGAAAAATTTTGACGAAACCGCAACCGCGTTGATGCGCAAAAAAGTCTCAAGCGAAATAATCGCTGAACTGAAATCCGCCAATGAAACCCTCAAAACCGCTAAACTCGCCTACGAGACATTGCAAGCCAAACAAAATGAGTTGAGTAAACTTTTCGGTCAGTACAAAAAAGAGGGGAAAAGTACCGACGAACTGAAAATCGAAGTCGATGCCAACAAAGTAACCCTGGGTGATCTCCTCGATACCCAACGCTCCGCCGAAGAATCCCTCGATGCGATCATTATGCGTGTTCCTAATATCCCCGATGCAGACGTACCTGATGGCGCGGATGAAAACGATAATATTGAAATTCGCAAAGTCCTCACCCCTCCAACATTCACTTTTACTCCTAAAGAGCATTGGGAACTCGCTGAGCAAAACGGCTGGATCGATTTTGAACGGGGTGTTAAACTCGCCAAAAGCCGTTTCAGTGTTGTGGGCGGTATGGGTGCCCGATTGGAGCGCGCCCTCATCAACTTTATGCTCGATTTCAACCGTGAACGCGGTTTCGAAGAGTTCAGTGTTCCGATGCTCGTCAACCGCCGTGCGCTAGAGGGGACGGGACAGCTTCCGAAGTTTGAAGACGATCTCTTCAAAGTCGAAGAGGAAGAACTTTATCTCATTCCGACGGCGGAAGTACCTCTCACCAACCTCTACCAAGACGAAATCCTAAACGGTGCCGAATTGCCGATCAAAATGACGGGATATACATCGTGTTTTCGTAAAGAAGCGGGAAGCGGCGGACGTGACGTGCGCGGTATGATCCGCCAGCATCAGTTTCACAAAGTTGAACTCGTCTCCATCACCCGCGCCGATCAAAGCGACGCGGTGTTCGAAGAGATGGTTGCGTGTGCTTCCGATCTCCTGAGTGCTCTTGGACTTCCTCACCGTCTTGTCACCCTATGCACGGGTGATTTAGGATTCGGTGCGGCACGAACGGTCGATCTCGAAGTGTGGTTACCGGGACAAAATACCTATCGTGAAATCAGTTCTGTTTCCAACACTCGTGACTTCCAAGCCCGTCGAGCAAAGATCCGCTACAAAGAAGAGGGAAAAAATATCCTCGCTCACACCCTAAACGGTTCAAGTTTAGCGGTCGGACGGACGATGATAGCTATTATGGAAAATTTCCAACAAGAAGACGGCAGTATCATCATCCCTGCCGTGCTCCAAAAATATCTCTAATCGGGACAAAGAGAGGCTATGGCTGAAGATCAAGAAGAGATAATCATCATCGAAGAATCGGATGCTGCCGGCGTCGAAAAAACAGCGGCAGACACCTCTGAGGCTTCGACTAAAAAGCCAAGTCCGTTTAAGAACAAACGTCTCATCGTTTTTGTGGCTGGTATTCTCCTTTTACTCCTCTTAATCGGGGGAGGATTGATGTTTTTCTTGGGGCACTCTACAGAAGTAGCCAAGCCGATCGAACAACCTATTGCCGAAAAAACTGCCTCCACTGACGAGAATGTGATTGAGCCTAGCCAACTTGAAAACATGATTGAGAGGGCAAACTATCTCTATGCTAACGGCAATGCGACCGAAGCGCTCAAACTCTATGAGAAAATTGCCCTCTACTCTGAAGCTATTTCCCAATACAATCTCGGAGTTGTCCAGCTCAAAGAGGGAGAGTACAAAGCAGCCCTTGAAAATTTCAAACGCTCTATCGCAAACAGTGAAAACCGATGTGTCAGTGCCATCAATGCGGCTGTTTGCTGTCTCAATCTCAAACGTGAAAAAGATTTCAATACCTACATCACTATGGCACAATCGTATCTCCCTCAAGAGAGCGGATCACCGATGTACTCCTATTATTATGCATTAATCAATTATTATAAAGGAAACTACCTCGAAGCTCTCAGTGCCCTCAAGCATCCGACGACCGAAGAGTATCAAACCACACAAAATAAATTGCGTGCCAAAATCAGCGCCATGTTTGGAAGTTTTGACGATGCGATCACTGCCCTTGAAAACCCCGCTCAGGAAGAAGACTCTTTTTCCCTTGGGCTTATGTATGCTAATCTCGGCAATGTTCCCTCAGCAACAAAATATCTCCAAGATGCAATTTTACAAAATGACAAACCGATACAAGAGAAACTTGCCCTAGCCTTCGTTTATATAAAGTCAGGGATGCAAGAAAACGGTTCGAAGCTCGTAAAAGAAATGAGTGATACCTATCCCGACGAAGTTTATACACCCTATCCAATCCGTGTCTTTCTCAAACCATCCCTTTATAATCCGGATGAGATCCAGCGTCTCTACCGTGATTCAAAACACGATAATCGTCTAAAAATTTATCAGACTATCTTTTACTTTGCCCCTTATAAAATTTTTAACGCGGACCAGACCCTCCGTTATATTCAAAAAGGGAATGCCAATATCTTCATCGATGATATTGCCAGTGCTAAAGAGTATCTTCAAACAAGTACTCAAGCATCCAGCGTCGACTACGGTATTGCTCTCTCCATACAAAAAGCGCTCAAATTTCGACTAAGAGATGCGAATCAACAGCTCTTGGCACTTTTGAAACGTAACCCTCAACATTCTATTCTCCACTATAATCTGGCATTAACCTATGCTCAACTCGGTGATATGACCAAGGCATACGATCATTTCTTACGATCCTATCATCTTGATGCTAATAACTATATGTCCGGAATTTTTGCCGTTATGAGTTCTGAAATGATCGGTAAAAGCAATCCGAAACTCATCTCAATTCTCAAAGATAATCTTTCGCAAGAACCTAATAAAGAAGAATTTGCACTCTATCGTGCGATGTTGGACATTACCCAAAACAACATGCCAAGCGCCTCTAAATGGCTCGAAAATCCCTATAAAAAACGCCCGCTCTATCTCGCACTTGAAGTCGACATTGCTCGTGAAATGGGACAAATGGATCTCGCTAGAAAACAGGCCAAACGGCTGTCTGAACTTCAACCAAACGATATCCTGCCTCATTTGATGGTAATAGATACCCACTTTAGTGCTCAAACACCCAAAGCATTCGCCTCATCGGCTATCAACTATCTCAAAAAGCAATCTTTTCACTATGATGATCTCTATTTCGGTCCTCAGCTAACACGCGATAAAGCAATCCTCATGTCCGCCATGACGGGTCAATTAACCCCTTTTATTCAGCGTCTTGAAACAAGGCTTCAAACGACTACGGATCATACCGCTGATATTATGGGAGCACTGGCACAAGCCTATTTCTACAATAAAGATTATGAAAAATCCTACACCCTTTACAATCAGCTGATTGATACCCATAAGGTTCGTGATGAAAAAACTCTCTTTATGGGAGCCTATGCCTCTATCGGAGCCGAACACTATGAAAATGCCATTGCATTATTGGAACTTTCCAAACTTAAAAACCCGGCATTTTTAGAAACTAGGTACGCACTCGGGCTTCTTTATATGCAGATTCAAAACAATCCTGCAGCAGTAATCCAACTGGCTAAGATGGGAAATACAGGATTTATTTCACGCTATTTTGATTTCGAAATCGATACTGAAAAACTCGCCAATGAGCCTCAAAAATATCACCCTCTGTAAAAGAGGCGTCGAAGCAGATAAAAAGAGGCGCGCAGCGGTCCATAAAATAAATATCCTGCCGCCAATAGTGCCATTCCTTCAATCGGATAAATAAAAACGCCCATCGCAACAACAATCAGTCCAATGAGAAACCGGATAAAATGAAAGGTTTTAAAATTCATTTTTTTAAAGCTGGGATAGCGGATATTACTCACCATCAAAATTGCTAACACCAGTGCGAGAGGGAGAATAAATACTTTAAACGGTACAAACTCTTCGTAGCGTTCAATCACTAAAATTGCAATCGATATCATAATCGCCGCTGTCGGAATCGGTAATCCGATAAAAACGCTCGGTTCAATCCGTGATGTCGTGACATTAAACCGTGCAAGCCTTACTGCACCGAAAATAATAAAGAGGGCACTGACCATAATCCCGATTCTGCCATAACTCTCACCAATGTAGAGATAGAGTAATAATGCAGGAGCGACTCCAAATGCTACGATATCGGCAAGCGAATCAAACTCAACACCGAAATGGCTTGCCGTATTGGTCATACGAGCGACACGTCCGTCTAAACCGTCAAAGATAAGCGCTAAGAAGATGAACCAAGCCGCCGATTCAAAAGAACCCTCTAGTGCTAATGCAATAGCGTAAAATCCTGTAAAAATAGATGCAGCGGTAAAAAGGTTAGGGAGAAGATAGGCGATAGGAGGAGGAGATTGACGCATCGGATTACGCGGCGTTTAGATATCCGATGACACTCTCACCTGCACGAACACTTGATCCGGCATTCACAGACAAACGGGTATGAGCTGGGAGATATATGATACTTCGCCCTTTGGCTAAAAAGCCATAGCGCCCACCCTCTTTGAATTTTTGCGTTTTTTCCACTTCTATACCGATCGGAAAACAACTTTGCTCGCTCAAATGCTCAATATAGATTTCATCCCCTTTGGTAGAGCGAAACGATAGTACCGCTTTTTCATTCAGCGTATCAGAGAGGGGATTATACAAAGGTAACGATGCGCCGTGACGGATTTTAAATCCTTCGACTACACAATCAAACGGTGCACGAAGCATCGAAACATCCCATAGTGAGTTCATAATGGTCACTTTAGACATTTTTTGCTCATCTACGATGGTCTCTTCTATAGAGAGGACAACACCATCCACGCTGCTTATGACTGCATCTGATTCACTCTCGGCCGTATTACGTTCAGGGTTCCGAAAAATTGCCAATACGCTCAGGAGCAATGCTCCGGTAATAAACTGAAAAAGATGCAGAGCCGTCATGGTAAAAAATAAAAAGAGAGAGCCGATCACCGCTGATATAAGCCAACCTCGTGAAGAGAGGATAAAAGTATCGTTTTGAACGCTCATCGTATATTCCTTTTATTCGTCAATAACTATTTTTTTGCTCGAGGGGGTCTCTTTACGCGGTTCGAGTTTCGTTTCAATACCATGTTCTTTCTCATACGCTTCAATGATTTCACGTACTTGATCACCGGAAATATTCTCTTTTGCGTATAACAATTCTACAATTTTTTCGATTGCATCACGGTACTCTTCCAACCGTTTTTTAACGTCGACATAACGCTCTTGGAGTGATTGTTTGATAAACGCATCCATATCTTCAGCCATTTTATCACTGTACTCGCGAGCTTGTGTCATACCGCCGCCAAGGAAGGTACTGCGTTGCTTTTCAAGTACCATCAGCCCTGCAACGTCACTCATACCGTACATTTGAACCATTGCTTTGATGATATCGGTTGAACGTTCCAAATCGTTTGCCGCTCCGGTAGAGATTTCACCGATAAAGACCTCTTCAGCCGCACGCCCGCCAAGAAGAACATCTACTTCAGCCCATAACTCATGACGCTGCATCAAATATTTATTCTCTTCTGGTGTATTCAGGGTATAGCCTAATGCCGCTAATCCGCGTGGAACAATCGAAACTTTTGAAACTTTTTTAGCTCCCTTGGTTGTCTCCGCCAATAACGCATGACCGCTTTCGTGATACGCAACGATACGCTTCTCTTTTTCATCGATACGTCGGCTTTTCTTAGACAATCCTGCGATGGCCCGCTCTACGGCTTCACGCATATCGGCTTGACGAACCGTTTTTTGACTTTTACGACCGGCCAGCAATGCCGCTTCATTGACGATATTCGCTAAATCAGCTCCTGCAAGACCTGCGGTGAGGCGTGCAATCTCTTCAAGATCGACATCGGCATCTTGTTTAACCCCTTTAGCGTGTACATTCAAGATGTCAATACGCCCTTGGAAATCGGGTTTATCTACCAATACCTGACGATCAAACCGTCCCGGACGAAGGAGCGCAGGGTCAAGGATTTCAGGGCGATTGGTCGCCGCAAGGATAATGATCGGTGTATCAGTTCCGAATCCGTCCATCTCTGCAAGAAGTTGATTGAGGGTTTGTTCACGCTCATCGTTACCCCCCATCATTCCACCGGCTGCACGGCTTTTACCGATCGCATCGATCTCATCGATGAAGATAATCGATGGGGCATCTTTTTTGGCCTGTTCGAACAAATCACGAACACGTGCCGCACCGACTCCAACGAACATTTCGATAAAGCTTGATCCTGATACGGAGAAAAAAGGTACTTCCGCTTCTCCCGCTACCGCTTTAGCCAACAATGTTTTACCGGTTCCGGGACTACCGACGAGCAAAACTCCCTTAGGGATCTTTGCTCCAAGCTCAACATAACGATCCGGAGATTTCAAGAAATCAACGATCTCCAATACCTCTTCTTTTGCCTCTTGGGCACCGGCAACATCATCAAACTTGGTTTTCGGTTTTTCTGAGTTGATCAATTTTTTAGAATTGCCCATCCCCAAGATACCGCCACCCATACTTTTTTGCATTCGTCCCGCAAAAAACATCCAAATAGCAATAATAATCAAAAATGGGAAAAGCCATCCGAACATTTCGGTAAACCAGTTACTCTCCGAAAATCCGACATAGTTAATCTTTTTTTCATCCAACAATGGGATTAGGGTCGTATCGGGCCCTACGATACGAGTCGTATACGCAACTTTACCCGTTCCGTCACTGCCAATCGCACGGATATAGGTTTGACCGATAGAGACTTTTTCAACCTGCTTGTCTTGAATGAGACGTTTTAGATCGGCATAACTGATCTCTTGGGTACGGGTAACATTTTGACCGCTAATCTTTCCTGAGAGATCATTTTCATCACCGATAAGCGCTTTAAAAAGGATAATAACAACAATCGAGAAAAGTGCAAAAGTAATTAAAGGATTTTTATTAAAAAAATTGTCGTTTTTATCCGGATTCGGATTCGATTCGTTCTGAGCCATGTTATTCATTTCCTTTTTGAGTTACCACGAGTGTTACCCATTCGTTTTCGACAAAACGCTCTGTCAGTTCAAAACTTTTGTACGCACGGAGAACTTTATCTTCATATTTGTCCATAATCCCTGAGAGGATCAAAATGCCCCCCTCGCGTAACCGTTTTTTAAGATCACTGGCAATAAATACCAACACATCCGCAACAATATTGGCGATAATAACGTCATACTTCTCATTAGTATCGTTAATCGGCCCTTCCCATAAACGACGATAGCTAATAGCGTTTTGTCCTGCATTGACCATGGCATTCTCTACTGAGAGGGGGTCGGTATCGCACGCATCGACGATGGCCCCTTTTTTGATGGCCGCAATCGCTAAAATCCCGCTGCCGCATCCGACATCCATTACCTCATTGCCCGTTTTGACGTATTTAGCAATCCCGCGTAAACACGAAGCAGTGGTAGGGTGATGTCCGGTTCCGAATGCGAGTGCAGGATCGATAGCGATGTTCAACATCCCTTCTTTCGGTGCTTCCCATGTCGGATGGATATAAAACGGTGCAATTTCAATGGGGGTAATTCCCTGTTGATACTGCGCAATCCAATCATCATTTTTTTCTTTTGTGAGGGTCATATCAACATCAACAACTTCACCCAATGCACGCTGAAGCGCTTCGGCGAATTGTTCAATCCCCCACATTACCGTCTCTAAGTCTTCTTCACTTCGAACGATAAACCCATCATCAATCTCTTCAAATCCGACCGGTAAAACATCAACTAAAAAATCACTAAATAACTCAAGATGCGATGATGGTTTCACCACCAACATATAATAGTAATCTTGCATTAACCCTCTGTACCAAGTACTGCAGCAAGCTTTTCTTTGAGAACTTGAGGAGTGAACGGTTTAACAATATAGTTGTTTACACCGGCTTTGAGGGCGGTAATAACTTCCGCTTTTCCCCCCTCCGTCGTTACCATGATAATAGGAAGATCGGTAAAGCGGGCATCAGCTCGTACTTTTTTAACCAATTCCAAACCGTTCATCTCCGGCATATTCCAGTCAGTAATCAACATCCCCATATCGGGGTTTTCATTCAGAACCGACCATCCTTGAACACCGTCTTCACCTTCTAAGACATCTTCATAACCGAGTCGAGAAAGTGTATTTTTGATAATACGGCGCATTGTCGAGCTATCATCTACAACCAATAATTTCAAAGTACGTCCTTTTAATGATACATTTTTACAGAATTAATACCCAATGATAACCTAACCAACTTTGCGGTAAGTTTAAAAAAAGCGTTTGAGGTCAATTCTCCCCTCATAAAAAGCTTTTCCGACGATTGCGCCGGAAACTTCACCGCTTTTGAGCAACGCTTCAATGTCACTCTCATCTTTTACGCCGCCGCTGGCTATCGTAGGTATACCGGATGCACGAGCAATCTCAAGGGTAAAATCGACATTTACACCAATAAGTGTACCGTCACGTCCGACATCGGTACAAATAATCGCTTCTACCCCCGCATCGGCGAAGGCGCGAGCCAAATCAGTGGCTTTCATAGTACTTACTTCACCCCACCCCTCAACTGCGACATAGCCGTCAATCGCATCGATACCGACGACTATAGGATACTTAGCCGCCATCGTTTTAACAAACTCGGGATCACGGAGAGCGATCGAGCCTAAAATCAACCGATCAATCCCCAAATCCAAATAACGCTGAATCGTCGCTTCATCCCGAATCCCCCCGCCGAGTTGCAGTTTGACGTTACAATGTTCTCGAATGGCACGGATTTGCTCCAAGTTTTTCGGCTCTCCCGCAAATGCACCGTTCAAATCAACCAGATGTATCCACTGCGCACCCATCTCTTCAAAGGTTTTAACGAGTTCCCAAGGAGTATCCGAGTAAATCTTTGCACTCTCCATCAACCCTTTGGTCAGACGTACCGCTTTGCCGTCTTTTAAATCAATTGCCGGAAAAATAGTCATAAACGTAAATCCTTTAGAGGTTAATAAAATTTTTGAGTATATTCAGCCCGTTATCGTGGCTTTTTTCAGGATGGGGCTGTATTCCCATCACATTCTCATGCGCCACGGCACTACTGAAGCGGTATCCATAGACACTTTCACCGATACTGTCACTTTGTGAGGTACAGAGGGCATGATACGAATGGACGAAATAAAGATAATGAGCCGCGTCAAGCCCCTGAAACAGCGGATGATCCGTCGTAAACATCCGATTCCATCCCATATGAGGAACTTTCAGAGGGGTGTGAAAACGGCTCGTATCAAACGCCACAACCCGACCTTGAATCAATCCAAGCCCCTCGGAAATACCGAACTCTTCGCTCGATTCAAACAAAAGCTGCATCCCGAGACAAATTCCGAGAAGGTATTTTCCGCTTTGTGCGTATTCACGCACCGCTTCATCCATCCCGCGCTCCCGCAAATGCTCCATCGCATCTCCGAATGCACCGACACCGGGGAGAATAATACGATCATACGTCTTCAGCTTCTCGGGATCGGACTCAACCACTACCTTTTCACCCAAAAGATCAAAAGCATTTTTGACACTGGCAAGATTGCCCATGTTGTAATCGACGATAGCTATCAATGACGTTCTCCTAGGTTTGTAAAACGGATGTATACGGCAAGCCCGACAAGGAGCATCGCCACTCCGCCGATAATGTAAATCGCATTTACTAGCATATGCGGTTCGGTCATCGCGAACTTAAAGACGAGCATCAACGCTTCAATCGAGAGGGCAATGATAATCGAACCTAAAAAACGGACCATAGTTTTATGAATGCTCGATGAGGGATCGCTTTTAGGACGTCCTAACACTTCCTCCTCGAAGAGCGTTTTTACCAAATCCAATATCGCCAAAGAGAGTGTCAAGAGAATGGTCGCTTCAAAAATATCTTTAATCTCGATTCGATCATACTGACCCATTCCATACGACAAAAATCCCTCTATCCCTTTGACAAAAAGGAGTAAAGAGACCAATGCGAGGACAACGGTAAATGCCCCGTACGCTACTCTGAAAAAACGCCCTGCTACCGATTCAAGCGCCATGGGATGAGCAATTTTCAACACTTCTGCCAACGGCATATCGATACAGGCTACGTAAACGATTTCACCGTGTTCGTCGAAAATAGGCTCCGATGCGGTAACGGTCAATTCGTCGTTAAGCAAAGAGGGATAGGGATCGGTGATAGTACATCTGCGCTCATGCATAGCACGATAGTAATAGGCTCGTGTAGAGCGGCTTACCCCGATATCTTCCTCATTTTTTCCGCTTTTAAGATAAGTCGGAGTGACTTGATCCCCTTTTGCGTCAAGGACATACGCCGCTTCAAGTCCTTTAAGATCACCCCGTATTTTTAGCAAACGGGCGGTTAGGGATTCTATCGAAACGGACGGGAGATGATTCGGGAGATTTTTATGGAATAAATAACAAAAATAGGCTCGTGCTTTCGGGCGGATTTCTGCAAACTGCTGAATATCTTGAACAACCATTATCTCTCCTCTCCTTACACCTGTAATTGATGCGGATTGTAGCTTAGTTGCGCTATAGTTATGCTTATGAATACTCGAAATTTCCGAATCGCTATTGTACGCTTAAGCGCATTGGGCGACATCGTCAATACTGCCGTAGTCTTGCAGATTATCCGTAAATATTACCCTAATGCAACCATTGACTGGTATGTTGAGGAAGCATTCGCCTCGATTTTACAAAGCCATCCTCTCATCAATGAAGTGATCCCCGTCCCCCTCAAACGAATCAAGAAAAACAAAAGTTTCGCACTTCTTAGAGAGACGATCAGCTCCCTCAAATCTACTCCCCCCTACGATCAGATTATCGATGCGCAAGGGTTATTAAAATCGGCGCTTGTCGCCTCGTTTTTAAAAGGAAAAGTACACGGTTTTGACCGTCACAGTGCACGTGAGGCGATTGCCGCATGGTTTTACGATGCAACCTCCGCAATCCCTTATGAGATGAATGTTATCAAACGTAATGTTCTCGTCATAACCGAAGCACTGCACATCCCCTATAATGAAAACGATATTCTAAACAAAGAGCCTCTTTTCCCTCTCCTCAAGAGACCTCAAGAGCTCACCCCACTAAAAAATATTGCCTGCGTTATCGGAGCGTCTTGGCCGAGCAAGTGCTATCCAAAAGAGCATTTTGCATCATTATGCGACGCCCTATCCTATCCATGTTTTTTGATCTGGGGAAGTGAGAATGAGCGTCTTGATGCACAATGGATTGCACAGCACTCTTCCAACGCGCACGTTGCTCCAAAAATGTCGCTGATTGAGTTGGTCAGTTTTATCGGCCATTGCGATCTCATCATCGGTAACGATACGGGACCTACCCATATGGGGTGGGCAATGAACCGCCCTTCCATCACCCTTTTCGGCCCCACAAACGAGCGGATGATTTTCCCAACCGTTAGCAATCTTGGGATAAAATCTCCCTCATCCGTCAATATTCTGAAAATCAACCGAAACGATTTTTCAATTCGGGAGATTGACCCTTCCGTGATACTTCAAAAAGCCAAGGAACTTTTAGTATGATTTTATTTCGCCTCTTTTTAATTCTGGACGCTTTTTTAATGTCACTCCCTTACCCTTGGCGAAAAGGGCTCTTTACGTCACTCGCTGCATTGGCGCATAAAATCGCGTCACAACGCAACCGTATCATTCAGCAAAATCTCTCTTTTGCGTTTAAAAATGAACTCTCTCACGATGAAAAGAGAGAAATTGAAAGCTATTGCTATCGCAATCTAGCCCTCAATCTGCTCCAGACAATGGAAAACAGACGAAATTCGGCCGAGGATATAGCCAAAGTGGTAACGTTTAAAAATCGTGAAAAAGTGGATGCTATTTTGGCGCAGGGGAGCGGAATTATTTTTGTCTCCGCCCATTTCGGAAATTGGGAATTGGGAGGTGCGGCTCTCTCTTCTCTTATCACCCCGCTCTCCTCTATCTATAAAGGGTTTAGTCGAAGTGAATTCGATTCGTATTTATTAGAGGCTCGCTCACGTCATAAAATGGCACTAGCCGAAAAAAAAGGTGCCCTTAAACATATGGCAAAAACCCTCAAAAACAACGGCTCGGTTTTATTGATGATCGATCAGGGGAGCAATCCACAATATGGGGTATCCGCCGACTTTTTCGGTTATCCTGCCTATCACTCCTCCACGGCAGCCCATCTTTCGAGTAAATTTAATACTCCGATTGTGGGTGTCTACATTACAAGCGAAGATGAAAAAAACTACACCGTTGCCTTTGAAGATCCTATTGATGTGGAGGGGGTAAACGAAGAGGCGATTGTAGCAGCTACGGGAGAACAGATCGATGCACTGGAGCGTCTCATTCGAGCGCATCCGAAACTCTGGTTCTGGTGCCACAAACGGTGGAAAGGCGAATACAAAGAGATATATTCGGCCTAACTTTATGCCGGATAAGCGGCTTTAAGTGCGTCGTACAACTCTTCAGGGGTCATATCGGGATTGGTTTCCCAAGCGCGTTTCATTACCACGTTATCTTCTAAACCGTTCCAAAGCTTGATATAGCTTCCCTCTTTGTAGCCGTGATCTTGGCGAAACTGATTGAGGATATTTTTACCGACATACAAACGGTAAAGCTCTGTCGTATTTAACGCTCCCAAATAGGCCAGTTCAAAAAACTCCTCGATCAAGGCACCGACCATCTCCGCAGAGACAGGGATAAGGGAAAGACGCATAACATTTTCTATTTTAGTCATTAAAAGCGGGTCACTGCCGAATTCAAGAGATATCGCCGTATTTAATCGTTGATATTCCGGAGTCTTGGACATCCGTTCCGCCAACTCTCCAATACTTTCCGCTCCATTGTTATGGGTAAACTCTAGAAGCAAACTCATCACAAAATGCCATACATCGACAATCTCGATTTGAAGATTGGCATAATCGGTCGGCTGTGCAATACTTTTCCAATGTTTCCATCCGAACGAATCGATCATCTCAGCCGATTCCATAGTAATACAACGACGCCAATTGATCGCTTTTCCCTCTTTCGTTACCCCTTTTTCCCAACCTAACCCGTTAGTTGCATCATTCAATTTTTGTTGGAGTTCTACCATACAGAGCAATTTATTCATATCTATCCTTTTCAATCTGTGAAATTATACGGTAATATTCCGCTAATGGAAAAAATAAATTGTCATAAATGCACCTATTATTTTGTCACATGGGAAGCCCATCAGCCTCACGGGTGTAAAGCGTACGGGTTTAAAGCAAAAATGATCCCATCAATGGTCGTTCAGAGTTCCAGCGGGGCACCTTGTTCTTACTTCACTCCGAAAAAGAGCGTTTCCAAATAACCTTTTTCCCAAATCCCAAGGTGTTATCGGTCATTTTGACCTCATCGAGCCGTATTTCCCACAACGTCGGGTTCATAATCCGTGCATAGGGAAACGCCTTGAAATAAAGGTCATATCCTTTTGTTTCCGCTTGTGCCATCACTCCGCTAAACTGTATCCCCTGAATTTTCCCGACCGTTTTGGTCTCAAATGCTACCGTACCCGCTACGGATGAACATCCTGAAACATTATTCATATGTTCTGTCGTCTCATCGGAAGCAACGATAAACGATATAGTTTCTGCATCATACGCGTAAAACATCGAACAGCACCATAGCCGCTCCCCCATTGTTGCAAGAGAGAGAAGATGGTGGTTTTGAATAAAAGAGATTATTTTTTTATCCATGTAACGCTCCGCTTAAACGGCTTAGGGCATCTTCCAAGACCTCGGTAGGGACGGCAAAATTAAGCCGCATAAAACCTGATCCCTCTTTACCGAAACTAAGTCCTGGGCTCAGTCCCAATCCGGCTTTACTACTAAAAAACTCTCTCAATTCCCGATCTCCTAAACCCAGTTCTCGACAATCAAGCCATGCCAAATAAGTTGCCTCGGGGGGATGAAATTTAAGCTGAGGATGGTCTGTGATCCACTCTTCGATCCTTTGAACGTTACGTTCCAAATGTTGCAGTAACCGCCTATGCCACTTCTCACCGTACGTATAGGCTGCTTCAAACGCTACATGAGAGAGTGCCGCACCATCACCAAAGTGGACACAATGAGCCTCTTTGTCATAAAAAGTGCGCAGTTCATCTGAAGCGATACAAACGGTAGAAATCGAGAATCCCGCCATATTAAACGTTTTCCCTGGTCCTATTAGAGTGATCGTATTATGTAAAAGCTCATCAGAGAGTGACGTAATCGGAATATGCGTGTGCGGTGTAAAGACGATATCGGAATGAATTTCATCACTGATAATACGGATCCCGTGCTTTAGACACAATTCCCCCAGCGCTAAAAGCTCATCACGGCTCCACACGCGTCCGATAGGGTTATGAGGCGAGCAGAGTAATAACAGTTTAGTTTTCGGTGTGATTTGAGCACGTAGGCGCTCGATATCGAAGCGATATATCCCCTCATTATCTTGTTTCAGCGGATGAAGGATAAGCTGACGATTGTTATCGCGCACCATAGAATAAAAAGGGGGATAGACGGGGTCCATTACGATCACTTCATCCCCCGCCTCACTCAGCGCTCGAATCGCACACCCGATCGACGCCACCACCGAGGGTGAGTAGCTGAGCCATTCACCTTTTATCTCAAAACTATGATGCTCTCTCACCCACTCAATCTGTGCGGCGTAAGCGCTATCGGGCATGATTTCATACCCGAGGATCGGATGAAGCAACCGTTCCTGCACGGCATGAATCACACATTCGGGAGTCATAATATCCATATCAGCTACCCACATGGGGATAACCGCTTCGGTATGAAACAGTTTTTGCCGAAGCATATATTTTTCGGCATTCGTCGCACTGCGGTCAATAAACCGGAACTCATCCATACCGTTTTTTCCATTTCGCAAACATCTGCTCGATACGCTCATATTTGAGTGTTTCGTTTTCACCCTCGCCGATGACGTACCGAAATCCGGCATGCTGAATAAAATGGCGACGGAACGCATAGCGTGAGGGGTAGAGGATCTCATTACCGGTCGAAATCCACGATCCCCCTTTAATAAGGTTATGCTTACCGTCAAACGTCGGCTCTGAAAAATCGGCATACCACGGATGGGTCACAAATCCCTCATACGCATCCATTTGGGTTTGTGTCCATTGCCATACGTTTCCTGCCACATCGTACAATTCTCCATGGGCGAAGGTATCGACGGGGACCGATGAGGCATAGTGGGCGAGATTAATATTGGCGCGAGAATCGTCAAATATCTCCTCACTCATACCGCCCTCTTGTGCCATCACTGCCCATTCCGCTTCACTAGAGAGCCGATAAGTCGCCCCCTCTTGAGCACTCTTCCAGCGACAAAATGCTTCCGCTTCGAGAGCGTTCACCTCTACCGGCCAGTTATAAGGCATATCAATCTCATGCGTTAAAGAGCGATATTTATACGTTCCATCTTCTTGTTGAACCCAAAATGGCGGACAGGTAGCCTTTCGAATTTTGAGAAATTTTAACCCCTCTTCATCCCACCACCTGCTAACTCCATACCCGTTTGCGGCAACAAAATCCATAAATTCGCCGTTACTCACCAAATATTTGGACGCTTGAAACGGCTCTACGAAATAGGTGGCACTTCCGTATTCATTGTCCCAACCGTATAGCCCTTTATCCGAATCTCCTTTACCAAGCTTGATCTCAGCGGCATTAAAATCGACCATACTGTTTTCAGGAGCGTCCCCTTGAATAGGACAAGCCGGAAAATCCTTGTGCGCGCGGACAAATTCTATCGGCATCTGACGGTGGAGAACACTGGAGGTCTCAATATGTATCCGTTCATGCTCGATTCCCATCCAAATTGCCCAAAACGGATCTTCTTTGGTGATGGGAAGCTTCATCGGCATCGACATAATCAGCTCATCCACAAGGTGACGAACTTTATCACGGTATTGGCGAACCTCATCAACGCTCGGCCATCTCAAAGTATCACTCTGCGCATCCCACGTCATCTCATCGACTCCGACAGCGAACAACTCTTCAAAATGGGGATTAATTCGCTCTTTTAACGCACCGGAAGCAACAAGCTTATTAATGTAAAAAATAGCCGTATGACCGAAATAGAAGATCATCGGATGACGCGTCGGCTCAGATTGTCGGTAAAAGACCTCGTCCGACTTTAGAAGCTCAAAAAGTGATTCAAATAAATCAAAGCTCTGATGAAAATATGCACTTAGTTCTTGACGTTTAAGTACCGTCTTTTCGCCATCCAAATGTACCGAGTTTATCTGTTTCTCTAACACCGTTCTACCCTTATTTCCATTGTTTAAAGTATTTTATCCTATTTCCATCTACCCTTTTGCTAAATGCGAACCCTACCGTTTAACTCAAGATTATTACGCAGAATCTACAAATCATATTATAATATTACAATCTTGTCACATTCGCGTATTATTCAAATACATGTTCATCAATTTTTATAAAGGTTTTTCAATGTTTAACACCCTGCTTCACCGCCTGAGTATCCGACAACGGATGCGTTATCTTGTCATCGCAGCTACATTTTCTGTCGTCGGTGCCTCGGTTTTCGTTTTCTTTGCCCTCAGCAGTATTGAGTCTCAATACGAAACGCTCCAAAAAAATTCGACACAGGGGGCTTTACTCGCTCTGGAAATCGAAAAAGATCTCAACTATGTAAGTCGTACCAGCCGAGATATCATGCTAGGGGGAAGCTATGATAAAAATATGGCAAAACTCAGTGAGCGTATCGAAAAAATTAATGCCGCTTTTTCCAAACTCGAAGAGACCTCAACCGATCAAGAATCTAAAACATTAATTGAACATGCCAAAAAGAGTACTACCCAATTTTTGGACAACTCTTATGTGATGATGAAATCACTGAATCCCGACACCATCACTTCGAACAGTATTGAAATTTACGCAAAATATAAAGAAGAATTAACCCCTTATGCCGATGCCTCACGTGATGATTTCCAACAGGTTGTTAAAATCAAACAAACGGCATTAGAGAGTGCCTCTACCGATCTGCATACGGAAATCACTTTCTATAAACTCTTTGTTCTCATTTGCGGTATTACCGTAGCCATCATTATTTTCGCATTTGCTTCCCTTATCCAATCTTCAATTATCAAAGCATTAGAGAGTTTTACCCGTGTTATCAAAAAAGTTGCCGAAGGTAATTTTTCCGATACCCATATCGATGCCAGTCCCGGAACAGAGCTAGGGGTCATGGCCGATGCCCTGCAGCAGCTTCTTGAGCAAATTGAAAACTTTATCTCCCAAATCAATACCTCCATCACCAATGCTACTCATGGCAATTTTTCTCAACCGATCACGGATGCAGGGATGCATGGAGCTTTTGTGGATGCAATAGGACGAGTGCGAGAAAGTATCGATGTTATGAAAGACCAGGAGTTAAAAAAACGACGCGACTCCATGAATGCGCAACTCAGTCACCTCAATATACAGGTGACCGAGAGCCTCGGCGTTATTCAACATGATTTACACAACAATATTCAAAATCTCAAACAAGTCACTTCGGCAACCAAAGATGCCGCTACCTTGGCCGACAACAGCCGTCAGACTATCGGTGAAATCATTACTGAACTCGGAATGTTAACTGAAAAAGTCACTAACAATAACGATGCAATTTCTCATATTTCTACCCGTGCTGCCGAAATTACCTCTATTATCGAATTTATCACCGATATCGCCGATCAAACCAATCTCTTAGCCCTTAATGCCGCTATCGAGGCAGCGCGCGCGGGAGAACACGGACGCGGTTTTGCGGTGGTTGCCGATGAAGTGCGCAAACTCGCCGAAAGAACCCACAAAGCAACCGGAGAAATCTCCGTATCTATCAACTCCTTGCAACAAGATATGAGTGAAATTCAAACCAGTGCCGAAGAGATGAACAATGTTGTAGAGAGTTCCAGTGAGAAAATAAATGACTTCGAACACACCCTGATTAAACTCAACGAGAGTTCATCGCGCATCGTTGATTCTTCCTATAAAATGGAGAACAACGTCTTCGTCGTATTGGCAAAAATCGAACATATTCTCTACAAATCTCGTGCCTACAACAGTATTATGACCTGCGAACAACAACTCGAAACAATGGATACCCATCACTGCCATATGGGACAATGGTATGACAACGAAGGGAAACGCCGATTTGGAAATACCCGCAGTTATCCGCAACTAAAAACTCCGCATGAAACAGTCCACGAAAAAGCAAATGAAAATCTAAAATTTGTTCACGCAAATCAAGATAAATGTATCGATCATGCAGATAAAATTATTGAAAACTTTCAAGAAATGGAAAAAGCATCGCACGAATTATTTGTTCTCATGGATACGATGTTATCGGAAGCGTAAAAAATAATAAATTATCAATTGCTTATTAATAAAGTAACATTTTGACTGTTTTTTTACTAATTTATCCGTTTATGACCAGTACGTGACCATCTTTAGAGTATTATTATATAAATAACTTTAGTGAAGGGATTTACACATGACGATAAAGCAACAGCTCAGCTATGGGATCGGTGCGGTTATTTTTCTCGTAGCACTCAATGCATTCATAGGGACAGTTAATAGTAACAATATCAGTACTTTAGTGGAGGAAACCTCCACGGAGTCAGTACCGTACGCGTTTAAAGCGGCTGATGCAAAATACCAATCATGCCAAATGCAACAATTTTTGACCGATGCCGCATTAACCCAAGAAGAGGGATCGGTTGAGGAAGCCAACAAAGCACATACCGCATTTTTAGAGGATATGGATTCATTTGAAAAAATGTTCAAAGAAGAACATGATACCCAAGCGTTATCCAGTGTAGAAGCTATCAAAAAAGATGCTGCCGCATTGCTCGAAGCGGGTAAAGAGATGAAGAGCGCCTATGGACGCAGTACTTCCGAGGGAAATGATGCAATGGGGCAATTCGATCAAATGACTGGAAAATTAGCAGAAAATATTGATAAGCTAAAAGCGACTCAAATCAAAGAGGCCTCCGATAACTTAACCAATACGATGGATAAATCCAATTTTTCTGCAACAACAACATTTTTATTAGGGGTGTTTTCAACCCTCATCGGATTAATTGTAGCCTATTTAACGACCTCTACCATCAGCCGCGCCGTTAAAACATTGAATGAAAACGTCCATACGATGGTGAGTAATAAAGATCTCACCCATGCGATAACATTGCCGGGTAAAAATGAGCTGACCGAAGTCGCCGATAATATCAACGCACTAACCAATGCGCTACGCGATACATTTGCCACAGCGCAACACTCCTCATCCGAAAACCTCTCGGTGGCGACAGAGCTCTCCGCAACCACCTTATCGATTGGCAAGCAGGCGGAAGATGCCTCTAAAATTGTCATGGAAACCACTGAAAACGCCAATATAATCAAAAATGAGATGAACGAAGCCGTTATCCGAACCCATGCGGTAAGCGATATGGCGACCAATGCGCGAACCAACCTCAACGCGGCACAGAGCGCTCTCAAAGAGACGGTTGAATCACTCAATCAAACGGTAGAAATTGAAGCCGCGATGAACGAAAAACTTAACTCGCTGACCCATGAAGCGGAGCAAGTGAAAAATGTCCTTACAGTTATCTCCGATATTGCCGATCAAACGAACCTTTTAGCGCTCAATGCGGCTATCGAAGCAGCGCGGGCTGGTGAGCACGGTCGTGGTTTTGCCGTAGTGGCCGATGAAGTACGTAAACTCGCCGAACGGACCCAAAAGAGCCTTGTCGAGACGAATGCAACCGTGAATGTCATTGTCCAGTCCATTATGGATATGTCGGAACAAATGAATGACAATGTTCACCGTATGGAAAAACTCTCCCATCTCTCAAGTGAAGTCGAATCGCATACTGAGATGGCGGTCAATACCCTTACAGATACGGTTGAGGGGATGCACGAAGTCGCACAGAAAGCGGAAAGCAATACTAAACGTAATGACACAATCATTGATGAGATCAATAAGATCAGCATCATGTCGGCATCCAATGTCCGAAATGTGGAAGAGATCGCAGCAGCAGCCGAACATCTTCACCACGTAGCCGCAGAGATGACGGCACAAATTTCTACCTACCGAACCTAACCGATACATTTATTCTTTCCCAAAGAGAGTCACGGTATACTCATTCTCATGAAAACCGTCTCTCCCGCTCTTTTAGCGTCATTTTCCACTATTACTGCCGCCTTTACCTCACGGCTCGGCGGCATTTCAAAAGCTCCCTATACTGATGCGAATCTCGCGTTTCATGTCGGAGACAACCCCGAAGACGTTGTAAAAAATCACGATCTACTTGCCGATAAACTAGCCTACAATCGTCATTCTCTCATCCATATGCATCAAATCCACTCCGATCGGATCGTCATCGTTGATGAAACCCTCAATTTCGATACGCCGCCCGAATGCGATGCCCTTATCACCAACCGTTCTAATACACCGCTCATGGTTATGAGTGCCGATTGTACTGGGATATTAATCTATGACCCCATCCATAAAGCAATAGGGGCAGTCCATGCGGGACGATCCGGGGCACTAAATACCATCCTCCCAAAAACGATCGATGCCATGAACCAAACATTCGGATCGCACAAAGAGGATTTGTGTATCGTACTTGGCCCCTCTATCGGCGGATGCTGTTATGAGATCAACGAAACGATTGCCTCAGAATGTGAAGAAAAAGGGTATAGCTGTGCCTTGCGACGAGAGGATAAAAAACTCTTTTTGGATGTTAATACGATTCTGTTAATGCAATTAAAACGGCTAGGGATTGAAAAAATAGAAGTGATTCAGGAGTGTACCTCATGCCATCATGAGCGATACTTTTCGTACCGAGCGGATAAGCAGCATACAGGGAGAATAGCGGGGGTAATTATCCTCCGATAACCCGAGCGGCTAATTGTTCAGGGAGAAGCCCCAAAGACTCTTCTACAAGCCTAGTATTGCCGTGCTTGATAAACGTATCATCGTATTCGAAACTCACCACTTCTACATCGGTAATTTTCTCTTCACTGAGCCATTCGAGCAATGCACTGCCCACTCCACCGATTCGTGCCGAATCACTGAAAATGTACCATTGTTTATGTTCTTGCGCCATTTGGCGAAGCATCTGTATATCAAGAGGCTTAACAAAGCGCAAATCCAGCAATGAAGGTTGTTCCTCCATAAAAGCCATCGTTTGCGCCGCACGTCCGACACCGTTTCCGTATCCGATAAACAACCGGTTAGAGTCGTTGGAAATAAGAAGTTGGGATTTTCCGCTCTCATACGAAACCGATTCAATCAAATCAGCTTCTGCGAAGGCACCTCTCGGGTAACGGATGGCACATGGATGTTCATACGTCGATGCAAACTCGATTATCTGATGAAAAGAGAGCTCATCACGCGGTGCACAAAGGGTCATATTAGGGATAAGACGTAAAAAGCTGATATCGTACGCCCCTTGATGGGTTTCTCCGTCTTCCCCGACGATTCCGGCACGATCGAGTGCAAAAACAACCGGCAAATCCATCAGACAGACATCGTGGATCACTTGGTCAAATCCCCGTTGTAAAAAGGTGGAGTAAATCGTACAAAACGGTTTAAAACCCTCTTTTGCCAATGCTCCCATTGACGTTACCGCATGCTGTTCGGCTATCGCCACATCCCAAAAACGTTCTGGATATTTTTCCATCAATGCCGACAAGCCTGTTCCGCTCGGCATAGCCGCAGTAACGCCGACAATTTTTTCGTTCTTGAGCGCTTGTTCCATAAGGGCGTCCGCATAAATCTGCGTAGCACTTTTAAGTGAACTTTTAGCGTTGGCCGTACCGCTTTTTAGATCAAACGGTGAGACACCGTGCCATTTCTCATGTTTCCCCTCGGCAATCTCGTACCCTTTGCCCTTAATGGTCTGGATATGAACCAATACCGGTTTACCCATCCCTTTGGCAATTTCAAACGTCTCAATCAACGATTTGAGATCATGCCCGTCGATGGGGCCGATATATTCGATCCCCATCTCTTCGAACATAATTCCCGGCGTAATGAGTTTGAATGACTCTTCAAATCGCTTCGCGAGATAGTGGGCCCCTTCTCCGAAATTATCGACAAACTGCTCTGTTTTTCGTTTAAACCGCTGATAAAAAGGGCTGGCCATTGCGGAACTAAGCATTCGGCTGATCGCTCCGATCGGTTTGGCGATAGACATCTCATTGTCGTTGAGAATAATAACCATCGGGTATTTACGATCACCCAGTTCATTCATCGCCTCATACGCCATCCCCGCAGACATTGCCCCATCTCCGATAACCACAACGGGGATACGGTTCGCTTGCTCATTTTTAAGGGCAATCGCTTTTGCCGCTCCGACACCCAAAGAGATAGAGGTCGAACTATGCCCTGCTACGAAATAGTCCTTATCCGATTCAGATGGTTTTGTGTAACCGCTGAGGCCGCCGAACTGACGAAGCGTTGCGAATTCCTCCCATCTTTCTGTAAGAAGTTTATGCGCGTACGATTGGTGAGATACATCGAAAATAAAAGGATCTTGTGCCGCATCAAATACTTTGTGCATAGCCACAATAATCTCGGTGGCTCCGAGTGTAGAGCTTAAATGACCGCCGTTGGTGCTCACCACTTCTAAAATGCGATCCCGTATTTTTTGAGATAGTTCTTCCAGCTGAGGCAAAGTAAAATTTTTGATATTCATTATGATGCACTGTCCTAAAAATAATTCTTTGTTCGAAGTCTATAGTATAAAAGTGAATGTTCGCGAAAAAGCTTTATGATTCAAGCAACAATGAGCGTTTTAGCCTTTCATAACGTTTTTTTATCTCAGAATCGATATTTCCGACATCACTGATCGCGACTACCCCTCCGGCACTGATAGCACGATCGGACAATACCTCTACATGGGTAAGTGACCCCACTTTTTCAGAGATAAATCCGTGATCAGCCGGATTAACCCGCAACGTTATTTTAGAAGCATCTTTCAACTCTTCGATTAAATCGTTCGAAAGCTTCGCCGCTATTTTGGCACTGTGCTCTCCCGTTTCAATCCCAATCACCTCTTTGGCAATATCCAATGCCGTATGGGTAAGCTCTTTTTGAATGGAGCCTAATCCACTCACAAACTCAGCTGCGGCATTTTCCAATGTCTTCACCGATGAAGCGAGTTGATCATGCGATTGTGCACTTTGCCCTTCATTTTGGGATTTCTCTTGTGCTATACCTGCTTCAATACCCTCTTGATACGCTACTTTTTTTGCCTCTTCGATGGCAAGTGCATGTTCTTCTTGGAGTGATTCAAGCCGCATCTGCATTTTAATCACATTCGAACTCATCTCATCGGCTTTTTTCATCAAAGACTCAATCAACTCATCCTTGGAGGATTTTGTCTCTTCATTTCTTTGTTCCCGAGGCTGCTCTTGTGATGAAATATTATCTATCTCTTGGCTTGCTTCTCCGACACTCAACCCCGAAAGCGATGAGAGAATTTTAAATTGATATTTACTAATGGTATGAGCCCCTGCAGAATTGTGCTGAATTACAACATCCATCTCGTTTACTCCACCATCTCTTCAGATTCGCCGAGCTGCAAGATACCCTGCTCTGCCAATGCCTGAACCGCATCAACGATTTTACGCTGAGCGCTCTCAACCTCTTTCATCTTAACGGCACCCAAGAATTGGAGCTCCTCGACAAAAGCATCTTTGGCACGTTGAGACATATTGGCGTAAAATTTCTCTTTAAGCTCTTCCGCCGCATTTTTAAGTGCCAGCATAAGATCGTTTTTATCGACTGCTTTGAGGATTTCACGGATACTGTTACCATCCAGATCAACCATATCTTCGAACGTAAACATCATCTCTTTGATCGATGCCGCAAGTTCCTGATCGAGCTGTTCGATTTGCGTGAGGGTCGCTTTGGAAGCTTTCGCTCCCAAACGGTTGAAGACATCGGCCACCGCGCGCGGTCCGCCCACTTCCACTTTATAGCTAGCAAGAGATTCGAGTTTGGATTCAAGAACGGCACTGACCCGTTTAATGATCGATGGAGAAATATCCCCGAGTTTTGCCATACGCATCGCCACTTCGGCCCGTAAATCATCCGGGAAGATATAGAGGGTCTCTGCAGCAGAGGAAGGATCCATATGCGCTAAGATTAGCGCAACGGTCTGAGGGTGCTCATTCATAATAAAGTCGGCGAGCTGCTGCGGTTTGATTTTAGACAAGTACGAAAAGTTCTGGGCACCCTGCATCGTTTTGCTCAGACGTTCCAATACCTTTTTCGCTTCTTCAGGCCCTAGCGCTTTGTAGAGAATTTCACGAGCATAATCCATACCGCCGGTATTGAGGTATTGATTGGATTGGATGATCGCATAAAACTCTTCTAAAACAGCCGCACCGATATTTTTTTCGATAGAACGGTTATTTGCAATGTATTTTGAAACTTCGGTAATTGCCTCGACATTCATCCGAGAAAAGATAGTAGCGGTAACATCTTCTCCGAGCTGCACCAACAAAATTGCAATCTTTTGAGACATACTCATTTCATCAAAATTAGCTTGCTGGGACTGCGTCAAAGTCATATACCCCTCCTATCGCTTATGTGGACTATCGGCAGGCACCGATTCTTCATCGATCAAAGCTTGAATCAACGAGGCTATCTCTTCCGGATGGTCTTCCGCAATTTCACGAACTTTTTCCAATAAGACATCGTATTTAAGTTCATCTTCGTTGAAATTTTCCCCAAGCCCCAGTTGATTTTCCACTTTTTTACGCATAAGCTGTACTTTTTCCGCTAAATCTTCATCTTCATCATCGGCAATTTCAAGATTCGGCTTTTCAAATTCTTCTTCTTCTCGACTGAATTCAAGCATACGTTCCGCAAACGGGATAATGATTTTTTTGTACGCAATAAATAAAATAACCGCTACTAAAAGATACTTGAAGATAGGGGCAAACGGTGTGATATACGTAGCGATAAACTCGGATGTTTTAGAAGCCGCATCTTTGGGCTGCAACCCGTCTTTAGAGGCTTGGAATTCAAAATTACGAACCGTAACCTGATCCCCTCGCTGCTCATCTACACCGATAGATTGCTTAACCAATGCATCAATAGCCTGAATTTGTGTCTCATCCAGTGCAACGTACGCTATCTCATCGGTCGCCTCTCCTGCGGGATCTTTTTTCGCTTCGTACTTACCGTCTACGACAACGGCGGCCGTCATCCGTTTAATACGTGCAAATTCCATCTTGGTGGTCGAAACCGTTTTAGAGACTTCGTAATTTGTGGTTCCGGTTGTTTTTTCGAATTTTTCACCGCCGCTGCCCGCAAGCCCTTCTACCGGACCGATGTTGCTGACCGCACCCGGAACGCCTCCCACTTGCGGAGGGGTTGCTCCGTCACGTTTTTCTTCGGAGGACTGTTCGCTGCGCACGACATTTTCAGGATCGTATTTTTCCGATGTTGAACTTTGTTCTGAAAAATCATACTCGATGGTCACTTTTGCGACGACGCGATCTTTCCCGCCGATAAAAGGGGCAAGAACATTAATAATTTTCTCTTCCTGCTTTTTCTCTTCTTTGGCTTTATACATTTGCTGTATTGCAGAGAGTTCACCCATAGCACTAGCAGCATCGTCATCTCCGAGAGTTTCACCCTCGGAATCGATCAATGCTACATTTTCGGGAGTCAACTTCGGAACAGCAGCCGCAACGAGTTTTTTAATCCCGCGAATCTGCTTAGGGGTCAATTTTCGATCGGGATAAAGCTGTACCATGACCGATGCGGAGGGGGGAACTTCTTCGGCAACGAACAGAGTCTCTTTAGGAAGAGCGAGAGAGACGCTTGATTTTTCTACAGGAGAGAGGGAGTCTATAGAGCGGGCGAGTTCCCCCTCTAATGCACGTCGAAATTTTACTTCCTGATCGAAATTCGTAGCACCGAACTCTTGCTTATCAAAAAGTTCAAATCCGACATGCCCCTCTTTGGGAATTCCCATTGAGGCAATCGTAATACGCTCTTTATAGACTACTTCTTTAGGGACTTCAATCACATTTTCACGTGGGATTCGGTAAGGAATTTGATCTTTTTCAAGCTGCTCTATTACTTTCGCCGCATCTTCAGAACTGAGTTGATCGAAAAGAACCTGATACCCCTCATTGTCATTCTTAGATCCTTCGGAAGAATAAACAACTAAAAAAATCAAAAAAGCTATTATTCCCGCAACTGCTGCACCAATAATGGCTCTCTGAGCTTGGGTAAGCTTTCCGAAAAAAACAACAAGTTGCGCGAAAAGAGTCTTAAAATCCATTGTTACCTATTTTTATAATAAAGAATCAGTGAGTTCAAAAAATCGATCATTTTGTACTCGGGTTCCGATTGTAACACGAATAGCGTTCAATCCGTAACTGCTTAAATCACGTACAATCATACCCTTTTTTAAGAGTTCTTGCGCAATTTTTGATGAATTTTTTTCTTCAGGAAGCGATAATGTGACGAAATTGGTATAACTATCAATCACATCGATCCCCTTAGAGCGTGCAAATTCTTCATAACGAACCATCTCGTTAAAATTATCACGAATACACTCTTGAACGAACGCTTCATCTTCCAACGCTACGGCTGCCGCTTCAAGAGAGAGTGTCGTAATGTTAAACGGAGGGCGTACTTTATAAAGGGCTTCAATAATAGGCGATTGGGCAATTCCGTAGCCCACTCGCATTCCCCCTAATCCGTACGCTTTCGAAAATGTCCCGAGAAAAAGAACGTTATCAAATTTCGCAATCAAATCTTTCGGCTCAACCGCATAGGCGGGATTTTTAAAACGGGCGTATTCCATATAGGCACCATCCACAATGACAAGGGTATCGCTGTCAACTTTAGCAATAAAATCAACCATTTCCTGCGCAAGAAGTCCATCCCCCGTAGGATTATTAGGTGTACAGAGGAAAATGATAGAGGGTTTATGTTCACAGTAAAGGGCGTAAAACTCATCCATCTTGTGTTCGCGCGATGCGGTGCGGATAATCTCTGCTCCCACTTGTTTAGCATAAATCTCATACATGGCAAAAGTTACACTGTTCACAAGAACTTTCGAACCGCTATGTGCTTTGGCATGAATCGCGAATTCAATTACCTGATCACTCCCTGCTCCGATTATGAGTTCATTCCCTTTTATCCCGTATTTACTTGACAACGCGGCTTTGAGCTTCACCATCGAATCATCAGGATAAAGAGCCATATTATCGATGATGGAACGTACCGCATCTTTGACTTTAGGGGAACATCCGAACGGATTTTCGTTACTGGCAAGTTTTACAATCGAATCTTTGTCGATTCCGTATTCACGTACGACCAATTCGATCGGCTTACCCGCTTCATAGGTTTTAATAGACTCTAATGCTTTATTAAATTTCATAATTCTCCCTTTACGTAGCTTCCCAGCCATGTCACTTCTTCATTGTGTTTTTTCATTAATGTTTGAACGCTCTCTTCATCGATATGGCCGAAAAAGTCGATGAAAAACCAATACCCGAATCCGTCTTTATCCCGCGAAGGACGGCTTTCAATCTTGCTGAGATTGATATCGGCATTGTTGAAATCTTCGAGAAAATGGACTAATGCCCCTGATTTTTGAGCATCTTTTAGACGAACCAAAATAGATGTTTTATCGTCTCCGCTGATGCCATTTTTAAAATCACTGAGAATAAAAAATCGAGTCGCATTGTTTTGGGTATCCTCGATATTTTCAAACAATGTCGGAACGCCGTAGAGTTTAGCCGCTATGTGAGAACATATCGCGGCAGCTTCAGGATCCTTACTGGCTAAGATAGCCGCTTTTGCCGTTGATTCGACCGGAATATGCTCTATAGAGTCCAAACCGTGCTCCGCCAAGAATTCTCTGCACTGACCGAACCCTTTGTCTTTGGAGTAGATTCTTTTGATATGGTGAATTTGTTCCGCTTTGGTAGCAAACGCCATATGTATCGGCATATAAAGTTCAGCGACGATTTTAACGCTGCTTTTACCCAACAGATCAAGTGTTTCGCCCACGACACCATCCCGAGAATTTTCGATCGGAACAACGCCGAATTTAGCACGAGAGGCTTCGAGGGTTTTAAATACCGCTTCTATGGAGCCGAGAGAGAGATAATCGCTCATGGCACCGAAACGTGACTCTGCCGCCTGATGGGTAAAGCTCCCCTCAGGTCCCAGATAGGCAATTCGCTCAGGGAGTTCCAGATTACGGGCAACGGCAAAAATCTCTAAAAATACCGCTTCAATCGCTTGAGAATTGAGCAACCCGCCCTGTTCTTCACTGATGCGGGTCAAACGGTCAATAATCGCTTTTTCCCGTTCCGGACGGTAGATAGCACTGTTACTCTCATGCTTGATCTCACCGACACGGCGAACGACCTCCATGCGGCGGTTCAGTAAGGTGACCACTTCATTATCTATTTCATCAATTCGTGCTCTGCACTCTTCTAGACTTTTCATAAACGCTCCAATATCTCTTGCATATCGGCATAAATTTCTGCCGGACACTCGTGAGGTTTCAAAGATGGGATAATTTCATCGGCATTGCGATATTTCCCGCTGAGGACAAATACCCCTTTCATCCCCATTTTCTGGGCTCCGATGAGATCACCCTTAACATCATCGCTAATGATGGTGACATCACAAAACTCTGCACCCGCTTTTTGCGCACCGAGGCGAGATAATGCCTCTTCGAAAAATGGAATACTCGGCTTACCGACGACCGTATAGGGAGTCGATGTCGCAAATTCCAACATTTTTAAAATCGCTCCGACACCGGGATAACGTTTATGATTTTTGACGTAAAGGGTCGTTTCATGCATACCGATAAGCTGTGCATCGCCGAGGAGAAACTCAATCATTTGAGCGTATTCGTCGGGGGTAAAGTTCTCTTTAATGGCAATCAAAACGACATCGGGGGATGTATAATCAAGAGAGTACCCCATCGACCGAACAACCTCTAAAAAGGGCTCCGATCCATACGCGGCAACTTTTTTAGTTTTATCGATATGGCGCTCCAGCAACATCAGCGGATCAAGATAATGACTTTGTGGAATATTCAAACCGATCGAATTCAAATACCCTAAAAACTCATCACTCGGATTTTTCGTACTGTTGGTAATGACCATATAGGGGATTTGATGGGCATTGAGATGGTCGATAAACGCTACCGCCCCACGGGTCGGGAGTTTGGTGTTATCTTCGATCAACGTCCCCTGCACATCAATGAAATACATCAACAATCCTAGAGATACTCACGCTCTAAGGCGATCACATCTTCATAGGTTTCACGGCGTCGAATGAGACGTTCTTTACCCGCTTCTACCGCAATCTCTGCAGAACGTCCGCGTGTATTGTAGTTGCTCCCCATCCCGAAACCGTACGCTCCGGCACTGTGAACAACAAGGAGGTCGTTATGTTCCATCGCTGGAAGTGGATAATTTTTGGCTAAAAAGTCGCCGCTCTCACAAACAGGACCGACCACATCCGCAATACTTTCATTACCCGTTTTGTCCAACGCCTCGATACGGTGATACGCTTTATATAAACTCGGTCGGATAAGATCGTTCATCGCACCGTCCACCATCACGAAACGTTTTGCTCCGTTGTTTTTCTCATACAAAACTTTCGTCAAAAAATATCCCGCATTGGCTGTCAAAAAACGTCCCGGTTCGCAAATGATCGTCACATCGATCCCTTTGAGTGCGGAGAGGATCGCCTGTGCGTAATCATACGGTGCAATGGTCGTCTCATTATCGTAACGGACACCCAATCCGCCCCCGATATCGAAGAATTTCAACTCAATATCGATCGCTTGAAGGGAGCGAAGCAAATCGGCGACAATTACCGCCGCTTCATAAATCGGCTCTAACTCGGTCAACTGGCTTCCGATATGGAAATGGATCCCTACCGGGTCAAGATGATCGGAGTTTTTTGCTTGAATATACATCCGTTTTGCGGCAACAATCTCAACTCCGAATTTGTTGTCATGAAGCCCCGTTGAAATGTACGGATGCGTTTTAGGATCGATATTCGGATTGACGCGGATACTGATACGGGCTTTAGACTTTAACTCACGTGCAATCATCTCGACACGTCCTAGCTCCGCCTCACTCTCGACATTGATGTAGAGGATATCCGACTCAATCGCTTCGCGAATCTCATCATCACGCTTACCGACACCGCTAAAAAGTATACGGTATTTCGGAACGCCCGCCATCAAAGCACGGCGTACTTCCCCGATAGAGACACAATCGGCACCCGAACCCATCTGTGCAAAATGTTTGACGACACTAAGGTTTGAATTTGCTTTAACCGCATAGGCTAAAATTGATTTACGGCCGCGAAAAGCCTCTTTTAATGATTCAAATTGAGTACGCATCGCATCAAAATCATACACGTACAATGGCGTTCCGTACGTTTGTGCCAGAGCTTTAAAATCGATCACCCTAAATCCTCATTGATTAGTTTTGTCGCGATTTTACCCTAACTCTCCTTAGGGGATTTCCAAGCCGCCACAACATGACACAACACAAGAGAATAATCGGAGCTATAATCCCCATTTCAGGGATAAGCGTTTTGTTATTAGAGAGCTCTCCCAACATAAAAAGGACGCCCCATACAATCAGGGTTACCAAAATAGCTCCGAAGCTAAAAAAGGAGAGATTTAAAAATCGTGCACTCACCGGGGCATAGGTAAAAAAGAGGACCATCAAAATAGGGGCAAACCATGGAGTAATAAAAATACGGTACATGGCACTGGTGATCTTAGCCACATCGACATTCTGATTTTCCAAAAGTTCGAGAGCATCTAATCCATCACCGATCGTAAAATTGGCTTTTCCCTCATACACCTGATCCAAAATTTTAGGTTTAAAATCACGAAGTACTTTGAGATTCTCTTTAGCTTCCGTTGTAATGCCCAAAGCTTTTAGGTCAAACCCCTCAGGGGGACGTATCAAGTGGGCTTTTTTAATATTCCAGTACCCGTTATCATAGACCGCCTCTTTAGCACTTAACGCCTCTTTTAACGTCCCTTCTTCAAATCTAAAAATACGGATATCTTCCGCTCTTTTGCTCAGTGGGTAGAGATTGCCGAAATAGATATAACTCCCCTCATGGGTAAAAAAAAGATTACTGGTAGGACGGATAAATTGAGAGGTTTCTCGCAGATTGTTGGCAAACTCGTTTGAGCGGGCAAAATTAGTCGCATGAAGTGCAATGTAGATGACGATCAAGAGCCCCGCTACAGTTAAAAAAGGGGCCATTATACGACTTTTAGAGTACCCTAACGCGTAATATGCCGCCAATGCATTGGAGCGAACCAATTCAACCAACGAGGCGATAATCGCAAAAATCAGCGAAATCGGAAGCATCATATCGATCGCATAAAAATATTTATACATAATATAAATCAAGACAAGATTGGCTGAATTCGGGAGTTCTGAGGCATTATCCATCAAATCGAATCCGACCATAAAACTGCTCAAAGCGATCAGAACAATCGAAAAATAACGTAAATAAAGTAACGATAAAGTTGTAAATGCGAGCATAGGAGCCTAAATATAAAAATTGAAGTTTATTGTATCCAATAAAACCTGCAAAATTTTCAAAGCCCCTTCAAGGAGCATTTTGAAGCTACGTCAGTACAACTCTTTACAAGAAGCATTTCAACGGCATCAGCAGTTGCACCGATCCACTCTGGAAGTTTGGATTGTTCTTCTGTACTAAAGGGATGCAGTACATAATCAGCCACTTGTGATTTGTGTTCAGGCTTTCCGATTCCCATACGCACGCGGATATAATCAGCTCCGATTGCGGCATCTGCGGATTTTAGTCCGTTATGTCCCCCATGACCGCCTCCGCTTTTGAAGCGTAATGCCCCGAAAGCCAGATCCAAATCATCATGAATCACGATAACATCATCGATTTTATAAAAATTTTTAACGGAGAGGATAGATCGACCGGAAAGATTCATAAAGGTGGTGGGTTTGAGGAGAAAGTGCGACCCCATTTTAAACAACTCCCCTTCGAAGGAGCTCTTTGAAACATTCACGACACTGTGGCGATGGCAAAGCTCATCGATCACCATAAATCCGATATTATGACGGGTTGACGCATACGCCGAGCCGGGGTTTCCCAGTCCGACGATAAGCATCCTTATTTCGCTTTGATGATACTAAGAACCGATACACGGTCTGAGTCAGTAAACGTAACGTTTTCAACACGTGGAAGATCACGAACCAATACTGAATCACCAAGATCTAGTGGAGCAACATCGACAGTGATGTTCGCTGGCAAGTTTTCGATCGCCGCTTTTACACGAAGACGTTTTTTAGCAACAAACAACATACCTTTGTTTTTCAAACCGATCGGAGTTCCTACTGCGTTAACAGGAACATGATAGTGTGTGACAACACCCGGTTGCGCAACCATTAAATCAACGTGCAACAAGTTGCCTGATACCGGATGAGACTCATACCCTTGAACAACAAGGTTCATCTCTTTACCCGCTACGTTTACTGCAAATGCTACGGTCTCTTTGTTGCGCACCGTACGGATAAAATCGTTCATTTTGAACGCGGCGTGAATGTTTTCAAGCCCTTTTCCGTAGATGTTGGCAATGAGATAACCATCACGGCGATATGCTTTAGTAGCAACTTTGCCAATACTCTCTCTTACAATGCCTTCTAACATAATCATGTCCTTAAAATAAAATGAGGCGAATTATACTTAAATATAGCTTATTTTATTCTAAATCTTACGTTAGCTTTTTAAGCCGATGTACTCCTCTTCGCGGAACTCTTTCGGACCATCATCAACCCCGAGTTTCCCTTTCTCCACAGTCGTACTAAGCCCCTCCATTCGAAGTTTCAAGTCCGAAGCCGACGTTGCAGACGCTAATGCCTCTTCTCTGGTTATCCGTCCGGAGAGAAAAAGGTCTAAAATCCCCTGATCAAATGTCTGTGATTTATAGAGTTCTTTACCCTCCGCAATCGTATCAGGGATTTCGACATCACGATTTTCGGCAATAAGCTGCTCTATACGGGGCGTTCGGATCAATATCTCCAATGCCGCCGTCCGTTTTCCATCCACTGTCGGAATCAGACGTTGCGAAATAACCCCTTTAAGGACGGAAGAGAGGGTCATACGGACACGGTTTTGCTCTCCGGTCGGGAATACCGAAATAATCCGGTTGACCGTCTCTTTTGCATCTAACGTATGAAGCGTTGAGAAAACCAAATGCCCCGTATCTGCCGCATGAAGTGCTATTTCAATCGTCTCCATATCGCGCATCTCTCCGACAAGAATAATATCGGGATCTTCACGCAGTGCTGCTCGGAGTGCATTTCCAAAGCTAAGCGTATCCTGACCGACACTGCGCTGATTGATAATACATTTACGATCTTTATGGACAAACTCAATCGGATCTTCAATGGTAATAATATGCTTACGACGCTTCCAGTTAATCTCATCGATCAAGGCGGCAAGGGTAGTTGATTTACCGCTTCCCGTAACTCCCGTAACGAGGACAAGACCTCTCTCCATCTCTGCAAAGGTATGGACAACTTCCGGAAGATTGAGTTCTTCAATACTCAAAATCTTCACAGGAATGAGACGAAAAACTGCCGATACCCCTTCCATTTGAAAAAAGATATTAATACGAAAACGGGTGTTTTCATCAAACGGATAGACCAAATCCAGCTCTTTTTTCTCTACCAACTCGGGAAAACGGGTGCGTAAGAGCTCTTTGGCAAAAATCAAAGCATCATCTTTGGAAAGAATCTCACCGGAGAGAGGGATAATTTCTCCGTTGATACGAGCACGTACGACACTGTTGGCTTTGACATGGAGGTCACTTCCCCCCGCATCCACCATACGACGCAAATACCCCCGAATTTTTTTCAATACCTCAAAGTTGAGTTCGCCCAACTCCGCATGACTAAAACTTTGCTGACTCATTATGACTCCAATGCGTTGAGGATTTCAGTGAAAGCGGCTTTGAATGATTCCAATCCTTCTTCAATCTGCTGTGCGATAATGGTGTCCATCTCCACCCCTGCGGCCGCTACACTTTTTTGATGCTCTTCAATGGTATCGGTACTCATTGGGAGTTTCAATGTTCTATCTCCTCCGCTTACATAAGCATCAATGGTAGCGATCGGTGCAGTATTGACACTGTTGGGAGCTAAAAGTTCATCGATATAATAGGAGGCTCGGTACTCATCACCTTTTACCCCTGTACTTGCAAACAAGACACGACATTGCGGAACATTCAGTGCTTCGACACGATTGTAAATATCGGCAGCATTCACGATCCCCATACGTCCCGTCTTAACTCCTTGGGAACGAAGTGTCTCGTCAATCGCTCTATCGATTCGGCTGACAAATACGCTGATAACCGTATCCACCGATGATTTTTTCGACGCCTTGTCAAAAGCTCTAGCACATTTAAGAGCTTGATCAACCGAAAAAATCAAGGTTGCATTGACAGGAATTCCCTTTGATGCAAGTACTTCCATTGCACTGTATCCCGCTTCGGTTGCGGGAACTTTTATCATAACATTGGGGCGATTGATACTTCCATGAAGCCGTATCCCCTCAGCGATGGTAGCCTCGGTATCATCACACAAAAACGGATCGACTTCGATACTCACATAGCCATCATCTCCGGCATCGTATAAGGGGCGTAAGATATCCGCCGCTTTTTGTATATCAAAGATTGCCAATGCTTCGTATTTTTCTTTAGGAGAGAATTGTGTGAGGGTAGAGAGTTGTTCTTTGTAGGCAGGTGACGTTAAAATCGCATTTTTAAAAATAGCAGGGTTGGACGTTGCACCGTTAATAACCCCTTTTTTTATCAGTTCTTTAAATCCTTCATCCAAAAATGTTCGTTCAATAAAATCGGCCCAAAGGGCAAAACGCACTTGCGCTAAATACATAAAAACTCCGAGACATAAATTAGGACTATTATGCCAAAAAATAATTAAAAATAGAGGTTCACCCCAAGTTTGAAGCGATCTTCTCTGTAATCTTGATCGATTCCTTCATAACTGCACTGTACTCCTCCCAGCGGACTCCATTGCCACCCTTGAGAAACCATAACACGGCTTCGATGATCACCATCCAAATAGAAAATATGACCTGCTTCAATATGGCTCTTCATCCGACTTCCCCAGTTGATCGCTGCCCCTGCAGTGAACCCTAATCCGACATCGGCATTAAATCCGAATCTCACCTCAGGCTCACTCAGAACATACCCGTACATCCCTTCATCTCCGAGGGATGCCCCTGCTCCCACACGGGTAACAAAGCTAACTCTATCCCCTCCGTATTCACGGTCCCAACCGCTTTTCATACGCCATGAAAAAGGGGTGAAAAAATGACTTACCGGTGCAATAGAGGCGAGAGAAAGAACCGTCAATTTCTCTAACGTCACTTTATCATGATCCACACCGATCAACGTATCAAGAAATTCAATCTGAGCACCGGATAGATGTCCCGTATCATCTTCACTCAAGTCATGAAACGCCGGACGCCACCCAATCAGTAGCGGTGAACGATCTTCAAACCACCCCTGTGAGACCGCTATACGGGCAGAGTGATGGGCAATATCAGGATTAGCTTTAAGAGCTACAGGAGCTAATTCCCCCTTCCCCAGAGCGGCACGCCGTGAGAGGAGTTCATGGTAGCGCGCGGCATACACCTCTTTAGTCATTTTTCCCTCTATGTATTGATACTCAACCAATTCCGCAGCCGCTTCAAGTACAAAACGGTGCTCTTGTTTGGAGAGAGTCAACGTATCGAGTTCCGCACCATTTGTCTTTGCAGTACTTAAAGCTTTCACTGCCGAGATCCCTTGAGGAGAGAGATGACGTTCATACGCAAGTAGCTGAGTCCGTTTTGAGGGGCGAAAATGTTTTGCTTCTACCAGAGCCTCTTCCTCGAAAGCGCGTACCGTATCGGGAGGGATCACATAATAGAAGAAATGATCCCTCAAGTGAACGCTAGGACGGGCGATTTCGGTGAGCCACAACATATGATAGGAGCAATTCTCATCGAAAAAATAGTACCACGAATTAATCCGCTGTAATTCCCAGATATGGCGTACCATCGCCATGACCTCATCAGGCGTTAAATTAAGATCGTATTCCCAAACATCTCGGGATTCGGAGTCCCGATACTCTTTGAGTTTTTCATAATAGGGGAGCATCGAATAAAATCCATAATAGCCTCCGAATAGCCCCTTATACGCAAATAATAACCCATTGGTCTCGTCGGTGTGCGCTGCATAATTGATCGCATACGACATAAGTTTAGACTCCATTTTGGAATCGATCCGTAAAAAAGTATGCCCGAACATCGATGCGGGAGAGTTGATATGGGCACTCGGAAATACCAGTGTCACACTCTGTGGATCCATCTTCGCAACAAGGGCTTCATACTCACGGCATTCCCCCTCTCCGAATGAGGTGTTAAGCTCGTGTTCCAGCCATACTCTTCGAGCCGGAAAACGGCAAAAGACGGATTCATTGCTTCGGTTAGTATCTTCATTCAAACGACGAATCGTTTCATCCAGTTCGGAGGAGAGATCTGTTTTCCCCTCCGATGAGAGAAAGAATGCGGGATCATCAATTTCACTTTCACTATCAGGGGAGTGCATCAGCAGATGCCAATAGCGTGCTTCGGAAAGATGTTTCGTATGAGCGTGTGCAATCAGTTCATCGGTAGTTGTCGCATAAACCGCTAAACTCAGTGCGCATAATAAAAAAAGAAAGGGCAAATAAAACCTTAATATTTCAGAACGCACTAAGCGCTCTGAAAATGTGATTATCCGGCGATAGTAGAAACGTTATCGAGAACCGTAGCCATATCGGCTTTTTCGCTTGTGTAGATAGCGTTGTAGTTTGCTTGAAGTGCTGATGCAAATTCCGCTTTGTCTTGAACATTCAAAAGCTCTGCCAAAGTGGACACACTTTCACCTTGACCGATAGCGATCTCACGAGAGAGTTGATCCATATTCGACGCAACGAATTCTGCCGCACGCTCGTTCATAACAAATTGTGCTTTTTTACATCCTGATGTCCCCGAAGTAACACCAAACGTTTGATTTCCCAACGTGCTGTTTGTTGTTGCTTGAAGCGCCAACATTACCGCTGAACTGTCATCTTTGATAATTTGTGATCCGAGACCGCACCCTGTTTGGCTGTTTACGGTTGCAAAACCTGCTGTAGAGAGTGCCGCAATAGCTGCGATACTGATAAGAACTTTTTTCATTTATACCCCTTTTTCATAAGAATTAACAAAGAGTATAAAGGAATTAACCTTAAAAATTTCTCATTTTCCAATGATTTTCACCCGCACTACTATTCACAGCTTTATCAAGTCGTCGTAAAAAGAACTCTCTTGATACCTCTTTTGCCCCAAGACTTTTTAAATGAGGCGTCGGAACCTGACAATCGATGAAATCGAATCCCCATTCACTAAGATAATCCACTAAAACGGCCAAGGCTACCTTGGAGGCATCGGATACTTTGGCAAACATTGATTCACCGCAAAATACCCCCCCGACGCTCACACCGTAAAGTCCACCGACCAAACTACCGTTTTGGTACGCCTCAACACTATGCGCATATCCGAGGGCATGAAGGGTTTCGTATGCCTCGATCATCTCGGGGACAATCCAACTCCCCTTCTGCTCACGGCGCGGTGCGATAGCGCATTCGTGTATTACCTCCGAGAATGTACTGTCGAAACGGATCTCAAACTGAGTCATCTTTTTTCGTAATGATCGGCTAAGCTTAAAATCATCCAACTCCAAAATGAGCCTCGGGTCAGGTGACCACCAGAGAATCGGATCTTTAGCACTGTACCACGGAAATATCCCAGAGCGATATGCCAACATAAGGCGTGAGGGTGAGAGATCGCCGCCGTAGGCGATAATTCCCTCCTCTGATGCATGAAGAAAAGGATTAGGAAACGAGAGATGATGGGTGAGCTTGGGGATCATTCAGCATAATCAAAAATGAGTCTATCGGTATAATCAACCGACACGTTTCCCCCTCCGGCTAAACGGCCGAAAAGCATCTCATCCACCAGCGGGTCTTTAATTTTATCGGAGATGACACGTGAGAGGGGTCGGGCTCCCATCGCTTTGTCATATCCGATTTTCGCGATGTACCCTTTTGCTTTATCACTCAGGGTTACCGTCACTTTCTTAGGCTTGAGCTGTGTATTGAGTTGTCGAATGAATTTATCGACGATTCCCTCTACTACACTAAGGGGCAATGCGGCAAATTCGATTACCCCATCAAGACGGTTGCGAAACTCTGGGGTAAAAAACGATTTAAGGGCTTCATGATGGGAGAGTGAGCTGTCGGCATTGAAGCCCATTACACTCCGCTCACTGGCTCCGATATTGGAGGTCATGACAAGAACGACATTTGCAAAGTTTGCTTTAAACCCCGTATTGTCGGTCAAGGTTGCGCTGTCCATCACCTGTAGCAGTACATTGATCAAATCAGGATGAGCTTTTTCGATCTCATCCAGTAATAGAACCATATACGGATGCTTTCGTACCGTCTCGACCAGTAATCCCCCCTGCTCAAATCCCACATATCCCGGAGGGGCACCGATGAGACGACTGAGGGCGTGTTTTTCCATATATTCGGACATATCAAATCGTTCAAAATAGATCCCCATCGTTTCCGCCAACGATTTAGCCAATTCCGTTTTTCCTACCCCGGTAGGACCGGAAAATAAAAAAGAGGCTATCGGTTTTTGCGGGGCACTGAGCCCTGCGTAGGAGCGTTTAATGGACTTAACGACCTCTGAAACCGCGCTATCTTGACCGATGACCAGTGCTTTAAGATCGGATTCCAAAGAAGCGAGTTTTTCACGTTCATCCGTTCCCATTTTTGAAGCAGGTATTCCCGTCATTTTAGCAATAATCGCTTCGATATCATGAGGGGTAATGGTGGAACGCTTATGGGTTTTAAGATGAAACGACGCCCCCGCTTCATCGATCAGATCGATGGCAACATCGGGCAAAAAGCGATCAGTAATGTATTTTTTAGAGAGTTCGACGGCAGAACGCAATGCTTTATCGGTATATTTGACACCGTGATGTTTTTCATACCGTGCACGGAGCCCTTTGAGAATCAAAAAGCTCTCCTCATCACTCGGTTCACCCACCTCGATACGGGCAAAACGGCGGCTGAGTGCACGATCTTTTTCAAAGACGCTTCGATATTCGACGTGGGTAGTTGCCCCCATACATTTAAGTGCACCCGAGGCCAGTGCCGGTTTGAGCTGATTGGAAGCATCCATACTCCCTCCACCCACTGCACCTGCTCCGACAATGGTATGTATTTCATCGATAAATAAGATTGCATTGGGATGCTCTGTGGCTTCATCCATCACCGCTTTGAGCCGCTTCTCAAAATCGCCCCGATATTTGGTTCCCGCTAACATGGCGCCCAAATCCAAAGCAAAAAGTTCCGCATCTTCGAGCAATGCGGGAACATCACCGCTCACAATACGCAATGCCAACCCCTCCGCAATCGCTGTTTTACCGACTCCCGGTTCACCGATGAGGAGAGGATTGTTTTTCTTGCGACGGCACAACGTTTGAATCGCTCTCTCAATCTCGTTGACACGGCCGATGACGGGATCAATTTTCCCTTTGCGTGCCTGCGTAATGAGATTGATAGCGTATTTTTGAAGTGCCCCCTCATTTTTGGAATCATCTTGCGACGTCTCCATATCACGATGGGATATCGCTTCGAGAACATCAACACGGCTGATACCGTACTCTTCGAGGAGCATACACGCATAGGTGTGATGTTCTTCATATACCGCAGCGATTAAATCACCTACATCAGCGGCCTCTTTTTGAGCACTTCGCACATGGTGCATCATCCCATCAATCATTCGTGCCAACGCGACCGTCTCAAAGGGTTCCTGCTCATCGGGCAACGGTTCCATCGTCTGCATCAGATAGGCACCCAACGATTCTCGAATAATCTCTACATCTGCACCGCACGAGCGTATAATCGCTTCTCCATCAGACGAATTAAGTAGAGAAAACATAACATGTTCTATAGTAAGATATTCATGACGCTGATGCCTCGCAAACGCAATCGCTTTTTGAAAAATCGCATTGAGTTCTGTACTTACCATGATTATGCTTCCTCCATTACCGCTTTAAGGGGAAATCCGTTTTCACGAGCCAATGTCCCCACTTGATGTACTTTCGTTTCCGCCACCTCATAGGGGTAGACACCGCATAAACCGCGACCGCGCTGGTGCACTTCAATCATAATCGCGTGAGCTTCCTGAAAATTGCGACGAAATAGTTTCATTAAAATATCAACCACAAAATCCATGGAAGTGTAATCGTCATTGAGCAAAAAAACATTATACTGCTTCGGATGCTCTACTAAAATAGTTAATTGTGTCGAGTGTTCATGTTTCGTAGCCATAATTGAACTATACCGAATCTTTTTAAATTTTTGCCGCGTTGCAAAAATCATCGATAATCGCTTCAGCACTTTCCAAGCCGATCGAAATACGGACAAGCCCCGCTGTTATCCCTAAAAATTCCTGTGTTTGTGTATCAAAATCGCGATAAATTGTTGAAGCCATATGGAGCCCTAAAGTACGACTATCTCCGATGTTGGCTGTGATCGTAATAAGTTTTGAATGATTGAGGAATTCAAAAGCTTTCTCTTTGCTCCCCAAATCGATCGTAAGAACCGTTCCACATCCGTTTGCAAATTGGTTCACATACCGTTCATGATGAGGATGATGCGCTAAACACGGGTGGTTAATATTAAACCCTTTATCATACAGTGTTTTGGCAACAATTTCTACCGTTGTTACGATTCGATCCATACGCAACGGCAATGTTTCTAATCCCAACATGGTAAGGTAACTGCCAAACCCGTTTGCCGACATTCCGAAATCACGCAATGCCCGTTTTTTAGCATTGGCTATCAGTGCCATGGACCCCATTTTTTTGATAAACGGGTGTAAATCTTTATAACGCTCCCCTTTAAACTTATCCTCACCCTCCGCAATAGCGCGGAAAATAACGGCACCGCCTAATGAGGAAGCATTTCCGGTAATAATTTTCGTAGTAGAATAGACCACGATATCGGCACCCAATGCTAAGGGAGCTACACTCAGCGGGGTAATCGTATTATCCACCATCAACACTACCCCATGCCGATTCGCAATCTCCGCGATTTTAGCAATATCGGGTAGACGCATATTGGGATTGCCGACACTCTCTAAAAAGAGTATTTTTGTCGCCGTATTGATCGCTTCCTCGATACCACCAAGCTCATCCACATCGAAAAAATGGGTGGTAATCCCAAAACGCTCTAATGTCTCGGAAAAATAGGAATAGGTTCCTCCGAAAAGTCCCCCGATGCTGATAATCTCATCACCTGTGCGTAAAAGGCTGAGTGTTGCCATAGCCGTGGCACCCATTCCGGAGGATGCGGCTACTGCGCCGATCCCCCCGTCCATAGAGGCCAATATCTGCTCCAACTGTGCCGATGTCGGATTTCCGACACGAGCGTACAAAGGTTTTTTCACCGATCCCTCAAAGATCCCCTCGCCGCTCTCACTGTTGCCGTATCCAAATGATGCGGAATTAACCATAACGGGACTAACCGGCCCCTCTTTTTTTCCCACTTGCTGAACAATGCGGGTTGTAAACTCTTCAAAGCGATTCATCATCAAACCTATATTAAAATAGGGCAATTATAACGAAAAAGAAGTTCCATTGACTAAACGCATTTTCATCACCGCGACCAATACCAATATCGGCAAAACTTATACCTCCCAATTACTGATTAAAGCCCTCAGCCATCTAGGGTTGCGTGTCGGTGTTTACAAACCGATCGAAACCGGAGTGACCTCCATTCCCTCTGATGGAAATCTCCTCTATCAATCTGCACTGATCTATAATCCTTCACTTGCCTCACTATCAATAAACGATATTGTCACCTTGCAATACCCTCTTCCCGCCGCCCCCTTTGTTGCCAACGGAGGCAAAGCGATCGATTTTAGCCTCTTTGAAAAAGCTTTGGAAAAAATCGAAGCCTTATGCGATATCGTTATTATTGAAGGGGCCGGCGGATTAATGGTTCCGATCGATGAAGAGAGTATGATGATTGATCTCCCCCGATTTTTCAATGCAACGACCCTTTTGGTTTCCCACTGCCGTCTCGGATGTATTAATGACACCCTCCTCAGCATCAAAGCTCTCCAAGATGCTGATCTCCCTTTTGTCTGGGGACTAAACTGTCAATCCGATGATAGCTCATTTGAAGTCACTTCTCTACCCTATTTTCAACATCGGTTTGATCCATTCTACCGGATTGATAAAGATATCGATGCCATAGCGCAAGCACTTTTAGATACAATTACACTATAAATACGGGGGAAAAGCATGAAACATCTTATTCGGACTGACAATTTTACGACTGAAGAAGTTTTACAGGTTTTACACGATGCAGAACACTATTTGGGAGGTCAGTTTGATCCTATTCTCAAAGAAAAAATTATTATTACCCTCTTTTTTGAAAACTCCACCCGTACCAAAAGTTCGTTTGAAATAGCCGCTAAACGGCTCGGTGCGGAAGTCGTTCATCTGGATGTCCAAAAAAGCTCTACCCAAAAAGGGGAAAGCCTTGTCGATACGGCGGCTAATCTGGATGCGATGGGACCGCATGCGATGATCGTCCGTCATCCCCACGCCGGAGTTCCCAATATCCTCGCCGAACACACCCATGCTTCGATCATCAATGCAGGAGACGGTGCCCACGCCCATCCGACGCAGGCGCTCCTTGATCTTTTTACCCTTCGCCGCCATTTCGGGGATGTAAAGGGGAAAAAAATCGCTATTGTCGGTGATATCAAAAACTCCCGTGTCGCCAACAGCAATATCGAGTTACTAACCCGCTTCGGGATGGATATCACCCTTGTAGCCCCTCCCCATTTTCTCCCTGACTCCCATCTTAAAATGACCCATAATCTTCAAGATATCATCGATGATGTCGATGCCATTATGTCTCTGCGTACCCAAACGGAGCGCCATTCACATCAAACCTACGGTTCACTCAAAGACTACGGATCGGATTTCTGTATCACCCATGAGCTTGTCGGGAATCGTGACCTGATCCTTCTCCATCCGGGACCGGTGCACCGTAATATCGATATCGACGATATGATGCTGGGTGACCCGAGATGTAAGGTACTGGAACAAGTACGCAACGGCGTAGCGATCCGAATGGCTGTCCTTAAAGCACTTATTGCCTAATGATTGAACGGTTCAGTTCTCTCGTCTCTTCGAGGGTACCTTGCTTTTTTTATACCGACTTTACCGGAGAGCATATCCATTGTTACACCTTGGATGAACTCAAAGACGAAGATATTGAATTTGCATTTAATAGCGATTCTAATTGTACTAATTCCCCACACAAGCCCTCCTTTTTTCCACTATCCTTAGAAAATTATCGCCAAAAATTCGATGCCGTACAAGAACATATCCGCCGCGGTAATAGCTACCTGCTCAATTTGACGCAACCGACTCCTATAGAGTCGACATACACGCTAAATGAGATCTATACTATGGCGCATGCCCCCTATAAGCTCCGTGTTAAAGATCAATTTGTCTGCTTCTCTCCCGAGCCGTTTATTACAATTGAGGAAAACACCATACATACCTATCCGATGAAGGGTACTATTGATGCATCGATTCCTAATGCGATCGAAACGATACTCAATGATCCAAAAGAGTTCGCAGAACACACGATGATCGTCGATCTTTTACGTAACGATTTAGGAATCGTTGCTAAAAATATCAAAGTAGAGACATTCCGCTACATAACGACAATTGATACCGGAGACAAGAAACTTCATCAAGTAAGTTCTCATATATCCGGTTTATTACATAACAATTGGAAAGATAATGTGGGAGAATTGATATTAGCCTTATTACCGGCAGGAAGTATCAGCGGTACACCAAAGCGCAAAACAGTTGAGATTATCGAAGAGGTTGAAGGATACGAGAGAGGCTATTTTACAGGTGTTTTCGGTTATTTTGACGGAGAGAATCTTTACAGTGCCGTAGCTATCCGTTTCATTGAAAATAATGACGGAAAACTCACCTATAAAAGCGGTGGCGGTATCACCGCCGATAGTATTTGCGAGAGCGAATACAAAGAGATGCTAGATAAGATATATATCCCTTAACGAACACTCACTTGAGGTTTTAGTTTCTGAAGCGTTTTAGGACCGATACCTTTGACATTGACGAGTTCATCCACCGTTTTAAATCCGTTATGGGATTTTCGGTATTTAAGTATCTCTTGTGCCTTAGAGGGGCCAATTCCATACAAGGTTTGCAGCTGTGCCGAATTGGCTTTATTAATGTTGATGGAACCTAATAGCAGTGAAAAGAGTAGAACAAGTAGTGTGATTATTTTAACCATATCTAACCTTAAAATTAAAGTATTAGATTGTAGCGCGTGATTTTTTATTTGTCAAATTAGTAATTGTTATAGTTTGTGTGATTGATTAAAAATGAGGGTTGTATTGAAGAAGAAGAATAAATCTGAGGCCAGGCGGCGACCTACGTTTCCACACCTGAAAGATGCAGTATTATGAGCGATGAGGGTCTTAGCTTCCGGGTTCGGAATGGGACC
>NZ_JAUYFF010000011.1 GCF_030691015.1 Sulfuricurvum sp. | reverse complement strand
TGTCGCCATCGGCCACATCGCCGCCCACTGTTCCCTCTACAGGGATGTTTTGTCCCGCTTCGGTCGCATCGATGATGTCATCCGCCGTGATGTTTTGCTCAAGGGTGATCGTTGCGCTGACGAGGGTCGTATCGACTATAGGAGAATCAACTACATCTTCTATAACCACCGGACGAAAGACTGCTGTATCACTCGTAGCTTGAGGTGCATTAGCACCTATAGTGTTCAATAATGTAGCCACATCCCCGACCAATCCCGTACGATCAAAGAAGACATCACTTCCAGGCCGTTCTTGATCCGTAATCGCTTCCCCTGCTGCCGTTTCATCCCCCGCTTCCGTTGTAGTGGCATCTATATCAGCATTTAAGGCATTGAAAGCTAACGCATCTTTAATAGAATCAAGATAAACAACGGCATCTTCGTGGGCGAATATACCTTTGAGAAGCGAGGTATCAAAGTTTAAGACTCCGTTACCGGCAATAACAAGATCACCCATCCCTGATAACGTTACATCGATAATAATCTGAGCATTTTTAGGGTTCGTAGGTGCACCGTAAACCAATTCACCTTCATGGATCGCTTCGCCGACTTTTAACTGTCGAACACTCCCTTTAGCATCTTTGACAAAAAAAGTACCTTGCTCTAACGATTTTACGTATCCGATTACTCGTGCCATAGCGATCCCCTAAAATGAGAAAATTTTATATTTTACATTTTAACTCATATAAAAAATGAAATCTATTGTACTTAGGTACTATTTGATGTTAAACACAAAAATCAGCAAAGCCAATTTGTATGGCAAGGACAAAATTGTCCTTTGCAATCCCCTAAAGCTTTCCGCATAAATGCGGAAGATCTAGAAAGATTATATCAGCTGTGAAGGAGAAGAGAGAGAGCAAGACGATCTTTAAGCGAGAGTTTTTGATAGATGGCACTTGCATGTGCTTTGACCGTGCGAACGGTGATATCCAATGCATCAGCAATTTCTTGGTGGGTAGCTCCGTCACCCAACATCAGGGCAACTTCGCGTTCCCGATGACTCAAAATATCCAGTACCGCCAACGATTTTTCTTTTGAGCTTTTTTGATCCCGAATCTGCGAGATCATCAACGTGATAAAATCGGGGTGAAGCCAAACTTTTCCCTCTTCGAGGGCTTGATAGGCGGAGTGCAAATGAGATTCATGCATCATAGCATTGCCATACCCCATAGCTCCCAATTGTAAAAAGTTTTGTGCTTTAGAAAAATCAGGGGTCATAGAAAAAACCATCACCCGATTCAAAAAAAGATTTTTGATTACTGTATCACTTAAAGGGGCGATCATCGTATCCGTGATAAAAATAATAGCGTTATACTCACTATCTGACAAAAAACTGGTTAATACAGTCGGCTCCATTGCGCTCAAGCCACTCGACCACCGCTCACATAATCCACTCTCATCGCAAAGCAAGTATAATTTCACTTAGCGCTCCGTAAACGTATACTGTTTGGCTTTTAAAATCGGTTTTAAGATGTATTCCAAAACGGTTTTTTTACCGGTAATAATATCAACATTGACCATCATACCCGGAATAATTTTAAGCGGTTTCTCTTTGGTGCCGAGATATTTTTTATCCGTTTGCACTTTGACGACGTAATAGACATCATCGTTTTTATCGGTTACCGTATCGGGGCTGATAGTGACTACTTTACCATGGAGTGAGCCGTATAACGAATAATCGTATGCCGTTACTTTTACAATCGCGTCTTCTCCAGGATAAATAAATGCGATATCAGCGGGTTTTACTTTTGCTTCGACAAGCAATCCCCCCTCGGTTGGGACGATCTCGATCAAATTATCACCCGGTTTGATAACACCCCCTACCGTGTTCACATAGAGTTTTTGGACAATACCGTTAATCGGTGATTTGATCACGGTACGGGTAACCTGATCGGCTAATGCCGAACTCTCAGCACCGATTCTCTTGTACTCCGTCTCGGCTTCATTCAACTCCATCTGTGCTTTCATCGTAAATTCGGATCGCACTTCACGGATTTTACTGCTCATCTCATTCATAGCGGCACTGAGCCTTGGAATCGATGCCAATAACGCGTTGTAGCGCTCCGTTACATCACTCAGTTCTCGCTGAAGCTTTAAAAATTCTACACGCGGCTTAATTCCCTGAGCCACTAACGGTTCAGAAATACCGACCTCTTCTCTAATAAGCGCAAGTGAGCGCTTTTGCTCGGCAATACGTCCCTGCGCTTCAATCTTGTCATTTTGTTTTTGCGCATATTGATCACTTAATGCCGAGATTTGAGAACGGAGCCGCTCCTGATTTGACATAAAAACACTACGTTCTTGCATGATTTGCAATGGAATTTTTGCCAAATCCTCCGCACTCGGGGCAAAAGCAGTTCCCGTTGTTTCAGCACGTAAACGGACGATCTTTGCCCGTAACTCCGCCGATTTGTATTGAGAACTCTCATAGGTTGAGGAGGATTTGATATTATCAACTCTCAACATGACATCATCCGCATTTACTTTCTGACCCTCTTTGACCAAAATAGCGCTGAGTATCCCCCCCTCTAAATGCTGAATCATCTGATTCTCACCGCCGGGGATAACTTTACCGTCCCCCCTGACAATCTCATCAATCGGCGCAAGGGCTGCCCATAAAAATATAAAAAGAACCGTTACAATCCAGAATAAAAGGACGGAACGGAGGCGAGATGGAGTATCTTCCAACACAGCGGCTGAGAGGCTGCGCATAAACTGATAATCATTGGCATCAAATGAGAAACGACGTTTTTCTTTGCTCACGCTATACCTCCTGAGAGTTTAGCAATCACTTCATCTCTCCCACCGTCAAGATAAATTTTCCCATCATTCATCACAATAATTCGATCAATCAGCGGTAAAACCGTATTTTTCTGTGTAATCAAAACAACAGTCTTATCGTCAAAATAACTCTTGAGATTTGTAATAAGACGATTTTCGCTCAACTGATCCATCGCATTTGTCGGCTCATCCATAATGACAATCGGTGATTCAACAAGTAACGCACGTGCGATTCCGATACTTTGACGCTGCCCGCCGGAGAGTCCCATTCCCCGTTCACCGATAGGCATCTCATACCCTTTTGGATGCTTACGGATAAACTCATCCGCTCCCGAAATCACCGAAGCGCGGATCATCTGCTCATCACTGGCACGGGTTGAGCGATAGGCTATGTTATCTTTAGCAGAGCCTTTGAACAGCGTGATGTCCTGAGAAACATAGGAGATATTTTTGCGCAAATCCGCCGGATCAATTTGTTTGATATCGATACCATCGAGTAAAATCGATCCTTCATTCGGTTCATAAAGATGGAGCAAAAGCTTGGATATGGTACTTTTCCCCGATCCAATTCGACCGATTATCGCTACTTTTTCCCCCGGTTTGATCTTGAAAGAGACATTGTTTAATGCACTGTGATCCGATTCATCATACGAAAAACTGACATTTTTAAATTCTATCTCCCCTTTGAGTTCAGGACGGGTGATGAATTTTTTTCCGTGAGGACGCTCGGAAGGCTGAGAGATTATCCCCTCAATGGCATCGTATGCCGCCTTGGCGTCTGAATAATTGGAGATCAATGCTGCCGCTTGTCCCATCGGCGCAACGGTACGTCCCGCAATAATAATGATAGCGATCAGCCCCCCCATCGTTAGCTCATGCTCACCGATCAGATAAACGCCCACAATTACCAATACTACGGTCGTCAATTGGGTTAAAAAACCGGTTACGGTAGAGATAGAGGTCGAAATGAGGCGTGATTTCAAACTTTTTTGGGCGATTTCGCCCGTCGCCTCTTCCCAGGCCCATTGAACCTGTCCCGTCGTTCCGAGGGTTTTTAGCGTTTCGATGTTTTGCAACGCTTCGATTAAAATCGAGCTTTTGGCCGCAGACGATTTATGGGTCTCTTCGATACTTTCGCGAAGAGGATGGCGCATAAAAACAGCATACCCCAAGATGAGGAACATCATCACAAGCGGAACCACAACCATCCATCCGCCGATGTATCCGATCACCAATAGAAATAGGATCGCAAACGGAAAATCAACCAGCGCCGTCAGGGTAGAATTAGTCAAAAAAGAGCGTATAGAATCAAAATCTTTTAAATTACTGGCAAATGAACCGACCGATTTGGGATGCGATGCCATTTTAAGATCAAGTACTTTTTCAAAAATCATCGATGACATGATAATGTCACTTTTTTTACCGGCACTCTCTAAAAGTATGGCTCGGGTAAATTTTAAAAACGTATCCAGCACATAGACGACCAAAACCCCGATAGCAAAGACCCATAATGTCTCAGTAGCATTGTTGGGGATAACACGGTCATACACACTCATTGTAAAAAGAGGACTCGCTAAAACAAACAGATTCACCAGCACCGTTGCATAAATAACGTCACGGTAAATATTTTTTGAGAGTTTCAACGTATCCCAAAACCAATGTTTATGCTTGATATTGAGTGTCAGAGAATCACTTTCATTGTAGACAAACGGCTTTTTAATCAAAAAAGCGAACCCTGCGTACTCTTGATTTAACATCTCAAAAGGGACACTCTCTTCGATCGCCTCTTCCGCCGGAAGGATGATTTTATATGTTTTTCGATCCTCAGATATCGAATCTAAAATACACGCTTGAGAGTTGTCAAGCAAGAGGATCATTGGTAATTGCAAGGGAGAGATATCGGAGAGTTTTCGATGAACTAACGTACTTTTCAAACCGGCACGACTCGCGGCACGGGCAAAAAGACCTTTGGATGATTTGAGACTATAAAGACGAAGCGCCCCACCCCACGGTGCCGTAGGCAGTCCTGCCATCAATGCTTCGGCAGTAAAGGGATTATGATAAATCTGCGTGAATAAGACCAGACACTGCAATAGCGGATCAACACCGAACGCTGCTCCCTCAGGGTCTGCTATCCGACCTTCTAACTCTTCACTCATTTTGAATCTCGTTTATAAGAGCCCTCTTGCCGATCCGCAAAAATAAGCGTTTCTACCTGCTGATCATTATCCGGAGTATTATCCAAAAAATGTAACCCCGCTTTTTGAGGATACACTTCCCCCGTTGAGCCCAAAATATTTTGAACCATCGACCCCATTGCATCTAAAATACGATAGTGTGCGAATAAGAGATCGTTTTCAGCACGAACGATTTGCGATTGCGCCGCAACCGAATCGTTTTGAGCTACCAAAAGGTCCAACAATGTCCGACGCCCTAAATCGTACTCTTTTTGATACAGCTCAAGCGTTTTGGCACTGGTAGCTTCATACCGTTTAAGATGAACCAATTGTTCAGAGATATAGGTCTTCGCACTCCAAGAGAGTTCCCCCTGTTCATCGAGCTTACGCACCGTTTCACGCTTGTTTTCACCCTCTTGATGCATTTTGCTCAAATTTTTCTGTGCTTGAGACTCATCGGCTCCGCCTCGATAGAGGTTATAGCTCAAGGTTAACCCAAATTTCGTTCGATCGTCATCTCCTGCTATCCCCCCGACATCATTCGCCCAACTTTGACGTGCAAACGCATCGATTTTAGGATAATAGTTTTTATAGGACGCTTCACGTTGAGCGTATGCCGCTTTTACGTTGTACTCACTGACTAAAACCGAAGGGTTGTGCGAGCGCGCATACTCCTTCATCTCTTCAATCGTAGAGGGGAGAACACCTCTAAAACTCCCGTCTTCAAGATCTTGTGCATTCACGTGACGCCCTAATACCCGTTCAAGATTAAACATCGCATCATCCAAATTATTTTTAGCGACGACATAATTCGATTTTGCCAAGGAGAGGGAAGTATCGGCTTTTTCAGATTCGGAGCGGGTTGTTATCCCCGCCGTATAGAGTTTATTTACTTTATCGTATATCTCTTCATTAAACTGTACGTTTGCTTTTGCAATACAAAGCAAATCCCGATTTTTAAGGGCATTTATATAGATGTTCACAAAATTGTACGCAATATCGTTTGCATTTTCGATGTAGTGATTGGATGCCGCTAAAATACGGGCTTTTTGATAATCGGCTTCATACACCGTTCCAAATCCGTTGAAAAGATTTTGAGTCAACTCTAATGAGTGTTCATAACTGCTTAATGAACGGCTTACATTTTGTGTCGTCGGTGATTTGGTTTTCTCACGGGCAACTGAAGCGCTATAATCAAGGGTCGGGAGATATTGCGCTTCGGTTATACGCAAATCTTCCAACGTTGCACGGTAATTATGCAACCGTTCTAATACTACCGGATGGGTTGAGAGGACTTCATCCACCCCTTCTCTTAAACTCAAAGCATTTAAGGTTGAAGCAGCACACAACGAGATCATTACCGCTGCTTTTGAAAATAAAATTCTACGATTGAACATAAAATAGCTCCCACTCTTTTGCAGTTAACATACTTAATTATAACTAATTTAGACAATAAAAATTATCAATTATGAAGTATATTACTTCTTCTAATCCTAGCAATAGTGAATTATAGCCGAAAAGTTATCACAAAAATATCTAATTCTTCCCTGTTTAACGGGATTTATTTCTATTTCATATTTTTAATATCTGTTTATATGTTAGAATAACATTATTCGCTTTCAAGAAGGAAAAAAATTTAATGAATGTATGTTTTCGCGCAAAAGCCACCTTCACTATGCTCCTTTTAACGATGAGCATGCAATCGTTATACGGTGAGTCGAATGTCACCTACTTTGCCCCTACTCACCCTGATGCCTGCTCCGAAAAAAAAACGGCTCCAACACCGGTTATTATCCCCGAACCTAAAGTTGAAATTACCTCACCTCCGCCTCCACCGATGATACAAAAAGAGAGCGACAGGGACAACGATGGAATAGTCGACTCAAACGATCAGTGTCCTGATACCCCTAAGGGGTATAAAGTTGATACCAAAGGGTGCCCGAGCAGTGTGACCCTTCATTTGAATTTTGCCAGTAACTCAAGCATACTTCCCGCATCGGCGGAATCGGATATTGCTACTTTAACTAAATTTATGGAGGAAAATCCCGCCGCTACGATGAGTATTATCGGTCATACCGACAGCAGTGGAGCAAAAGCTAAAAATCAAACGCTCTCAGAAAACCGAGCCAACGCACTCGGATCACGTCTGATTCAAAACTCTATTGCGTCTGATCGTATCAAAATCTCCGGTAAAGGTTCAAGTGAACCGATCGTATCCAACAAAACGCCTGAGGGACGAGCACAAAATCGTCGTATACAGATCCTCATCCGCTAATTTTTCGCACTCTTGATTCCCCCGAAAGGGGATCATTTTCCAAAATAGTTTTCTGTTTGTTCTTTTAACTTCGTATAAATTCTTTCAAAATCGGTCGAGTAGACCCGTGTTTCACCAATCGAAGTGATGAAATTGGTATCTCTCTCCCATCTGGGAACCAAATGCAAATGGATATGCTCGGCGATTCCCGCACCTCCGGCACGCCCCAAATTCATCCCGATATTGACACCGTGTGCGCCGAAACCCTCTTTGAGAAGACGCACCCCTCTCTGAGCCAAGGCGCTCATATGGAGCCACGTTTGCGGATCGAGTGCTTCGAGGGCATCGGTATGATGGTGGGGAATAATCATAAAATGTCCGGGGGTATAAGGGTAGCGGTTCATTACGATAAAGCAACGTTCGTCACGGTAAAGAACGTGTTGCGCTTCATCCAAATCAGGATGCTCCGTGATGTGACAAAATACACACCCCTCACCCTTTTCACCGCTGACATATTCGGTTCGCCACGGAGCGTATAAAATATTTTCCATCAGCTATCTCCAATCTGCCTCGAATGAGGCAAGCTTCAGTGCCATAGCGGCAAGCGTAGATAAAGGGATTTTATTCCTTTATCGTTCTAAATAAAGTTCGGCGCATCATTGGCGAAGAGGATAATATCACCCGCACGGGTCACTTCACCCAGCGTTTTAACCATCTGTGACTTATCACTCAACATGATTTTATTGGGAACGTTTAACTCTTTATCAAACTGCGCCGCATTAAGCTGACCCGTAATAATGGCAATATCAAAGACACCGTTAATAGCACTGATAAGCTCGCGATTAAGCGCTTCGGTACTCTCCACAAGCCCCGGAGTGACGATCACTTTTCGCCCGTTGTGAAGCGAACACAACCGTACCCCTTCCAGCATTCCGTCGATGTTGCCGTTATAACCGTCATCAAGGATGATTTTTCCCCCCGCATCGAGGCGCTCAAGGCGGTGTTCGACACTTTTGAGTTTTGCTACCGCGTTCACGATCTCATCGCCGCTCATCCCCATCTCCTGCGCGATCAAGATCGCCGCATTGATATTGATACTCTGGAATCCGCCAAGAACAGAGGTGTGAAAATGACGTTCCTCGTCATTCACGCTCAGATCAAAATCGATCCCCTCCAACGTCGCCTCAAGATTATGGATATCATCCCCGAAAAAGGTCACTTTCTCATGCGGCTCATCCGTTACAGAGGTGTGGATAAACGCCCGTTTCAAGCGATCGGAATGGATAATCTCTAGCTTGGTACGCTGAATGCGCTCAAGCGTTTTAAAATACTCCAGATGCTGAGGCCCTACTTTACCTACAACAACGATCTGAGGATGGAGCAGCTGTGCAATGGCATAGATATCGCCGATCTCACGCGCTCCCGCTTCGCAGATATAGACTTGGGTATTGGCGGGAAGCGATTCGTTCACGTCGCGGATAATACCGCCGAGGGTATTGACACTGCGAGGAGTTGCGTAAACATTAAATTTTTGACCCAATACCTGCGCGATAAAGTTTTTCATCGATGTTTTTCCGTAGCTTCCTGTGACACAGATGATGGTCAAATCGCTCATAGCAGCCACTTTACGTTTGGCTTCGCGCTTATAGGCCAAAAATAAAAATTTCTCAATCCCCCATGAGAGAATGTAAGTCAGAACAAGAGGGAAAATAACACTGTAGCTGTTTCCCCACCCTTTGAACGCTATCAAAAGATTGATCATCAACGTCAACGAGACAAGGAGAATCAAAAAGCGTTTAACCCGCCATGTCAAAACCACTTTTTTGTCCAGACGGACATGCCACAGATACACAAGCGGTAGGTAGAGCGCTACCACAAAGAGGCTGTAACGCGACAGAGCATAATAGAGGATAAACGGAGCGATAAAATACGCGACATGCCACCATGTTTTATGGTGACGCAGAACAACCCTCTCGATCCGATAATCGTACCATTGGAGATTGGTGATCAAATACCACCCCAATCCCATTACAAAAATGATATTGGCTAAAAATGCGGCTATCGGTATCAGTTCCATACTTTTCCCTTAGTGTTCTAAACTTTTTAAAACGGACTTTTCAATCTCTTTGGCAACCGAAGCACTCTGTTCCAAAAAGAAATAGTGGTCTCCGTCAAACTCAACCACGTTTGATGCAGGTATCAGTTGCGCAATCTTATAGGCAGTCCATAGCGGTGTCGCCGTATCTTGGCGACCGAAGCACAAAAGTGCTTTCCCCTTATAGGCAGAAAATTTCTCACTAAAATCTTCATTTACAACCTGTTTAAAGGTCTCATACATCGGCTGGCTCAACCCCTGAGCATCGGGAGCGACAAAAAAGCGGCGTAACGAGGTGAGTCCGCTGAATTTTAACAGTTTAAAGAGGGCGATTTTAGCCCGTACGGTAAACGGTTTAGGGACAAGAATCCCCGCAGATCCGACCAACACCAAAAAATCAGGATTGAGCAGCGTCGCTACTTTCCCCCCGAATGAGTGTCCTAAAACAATCATTTTATCGGCTTCGATCATCGAAATAAACGTCTCTAAAATCGTGGCGTAATCTTCGGTCGTAAGGCTCATATTACACGTACTGTTTCCGAATCCCGGCATATCGATATAAATATGGCGAAATTGTTTTAAATGGGCGCCGAAGGCATGTTTCATCAAGTTTTTATGAGAACCCCAACCATGCAAAAAAATGATATCGTAATGGGCAGAAGGATTGAGAATCTCATAGCTGATAGAGAAGGTGTGCTGTTTGTATTGAACCGATTTAACTGCCACGCTTATTTCCCTTTGGCTTGGGAAATAGAGTGGATATAGTCGTAATTGACCCGAATCGCTTTTTTATCGGGCAATGCACCCAGAAGCTTTTGGATAGAAGCACTAAAATCTTCAAACAAATAATTCGCCATCGATCCCGGGATCGGGTTGACCTCGTTGAGATACACTTCACCCTCAATCTCGAAGAAATCGCAACGGATCAATGCCCCTTCAAACAGAGGCAAATAGATTTTAGTGAACGATTCGCGCAACTGTGCAACCAACGCATCGCTCACCGCCGCATGTTCAACATTTCCCGAACGGGAAAAATCGAGATATTTTTTCTCAAAATCGAGGAATTCCGCTTTTTGAGGCTCTTCGACAATCGAGTAGGTCATCTCGCCGCGTGCGCTGAAGCCTGCGAGATTGTACTCTTTGACTCCCGCGATAAACGGCTCGATCAAAAGGACGTTATCAAATTCAAAAGCGACATCGAGTGCGTAATCAAGCTCTGAGGCTTCACGTACGATACTCACACCGATCGAGCTTCCCAAACGGGCAGGTTTTACGATAAACGGATAGGCTGTGGCGATAACTCTCTTATCTTCTTTACGTAAAATCTCATACGGAAGTGTCTTGACACCGAGTGAAGCGGCAAGCCATTTGGTGTAATGTTTATCGAAACTGAGCATCGATGCCTCTTTGCGAGGACCGATGAAAGGGATATGGAAAAAATCCATCAGTGAGGCGATTGAGCCGTCTTCACCGTCTCCGCCGTGGATCAGGTTAAGAACAGGCATCTCATGTTTTTTTGAACCGAAAAGTCCCCGTTGCTCAAATCCGCCGTTGGTAAGGAAAATTTGAGGCATCTTACGGTGTTCTCCGCGTGAAAAAGTGACCGCTTTCATTTTGGCACCGTCAATGAGATAAAATTTATGATCCTGATCGCAAAAAATAAAACTGAGTTCAAAACGGCTTAGCTTTTCTTTGACCGTGATAGCACTTACAATGCTGATTTCGTGTTCATAACTGGCTCCGCCGAATAAAATAGCTAATTTCAATGAGTATCCTTTAAAGTTTTTGAAGTTGTTTTAACGCTTCTTTGACCAGCGTCGGCGTGTCGGTTGCGATAGAGTGGCTTAGTGCCTTGGCAATCTGCTCTTTTTTGAATCCGAGTGACTCTAACGCCATCATCGCTTCCATTGTTGCAGAATTTGCCGATGGAGCCGTATTTAAAAGAATGGCATCGAAACCGGCCAATTCGACCATAATCCGTGCCGCACTTTTAGGTCCGATCCCCGGAACTTTTTTCAACGCATTGACATCTTTAGATGAAATAATACCCGCAAACTGCTCCGGCGTAAAGGTCGAACAGATAGCAAGGGCAGCTTTTGGTCCGATTCCGTTGATTTTTAGCATCCCCTCGAAGAGAACTTTTTCACTTTTGTGGGCAAATCCGTACAGCTGTTGAGCGTCTTCACGGATTACATGGTGAATATGCAAGCGTGCCTTTTCCGAACCGATTGAACTGTACGTATGCAAGGAGATAAATACCTCGTAAATGACACTGTTGACATTCAAATGAACCGATGTCGGTTCTTTGTACTCAATAATTCCCTCTAATCCAATAATCATTGCGACATAACCTTAATTGAAAATGCACCGTCTTCATCTTGATACAACCCTAACACTCTCTCTTCGGAGTTATCGGAGGGGATATAAAAGACATCGACGTGGGGATCGATCAGTTTAAAAATAATCTCATTGTGATTGTGCCAACGATCATGATTGATAATACGTGCTTCAAAAATCCCTGCTTGAAGCGCCGTATGTTTTTCAGCCAGCCACGCGTACTGATCTTCTTTGCTTTTTAGCTCATTTCGAAGCGCTTCAAGTTTCTCTCGAAACAGCTGATATTGTTGATATTTCTGAACAAATGCAATCGGCATTTTAATACCGTTTGCTTTATAATGGGTCAGTTTTCGTTTTAAATCATCCATAGCAGGGGTGTTTTCCCGCCACGTTTGCTCATATCCTTCCAACTCTTTTTTAATATCACGGATCGAATTCTTAACCTGAGCCATCTGATCGGAACGTTCATGGAGATTTTCATCCGATTCGTTGATCATCGGATCAATAATCAATTGATTCTCCCCCCCTACAATCTTACGAATCTCTATCCGATGAGAAGCCGCCATTTTGACGTGAGAGCCCAGCACTTCAATGATAATCTCACGGGCACGAATTTTTCCCCCCGTCGCTTGGGTAATCGTCACTTTATCGGCTTCGACACTCCCATGTTCGAGTCGGGTGATATGAACGTCTTTGCCATACGCCGTCCCTTTATGGACATTAATCGTGAGCTCATCCGCACGGATAATGGCACTTTGGTGCACTTGCCCGTCAACCGTCGCTTTTTTCGCGGTTACTTTAGCATTAGGACCGACGTTACCTTCGATATTAATGGAGTGAACCGTCACCTCCATCCCCTGCCCGATCGCATCTTTCATCGAATCTTTCTCTTTAACGTTGATGGAGACATCGGCATCGAGCTGGGTATCAATCGAACCCGTCGTTTTAAAACTGATCTCCGTCACTTCGACTTCGGTATTGATATTATAAACTCCACCCTCGAAGGTGACGTACCCCCCTGCTCCGGCTCGGTATTCAATGCTTTTTGGGGTATCAATCACCGTGATTTTCTCTCCGGTGGTAAAGGTAGGTTCAAATTTTATGATCGGTTCTTTAGGTAGGATAAATTCTCCCCGACAATTTCTCCCGTTTTCCCCACGTTTTGCCTTGATATATTCGATGAGTAACTCATCTTTAACCGCACTCATCACATACCCGCGTTTTGCGTAATCAACCCTTCCGTGCTCGTCCATATTTTGACGCTTGCTTTCATAATGGAGAATCAATTTATCATTCACCGTCTCTATCGGCTCATACCCTTGCGCTACGAGATAGCGTTCCTGCGTCTCAAAACGATACGTCCCCTGAACACGGATTTTAGCTAAAAGTTCTCCGAAATTTTGAACCATCACCGAGTCGAATACCCCGATCATCAGGTTGGCTCGAAGCTTCTTTTTGTTTATCAAATGGACAAAATCTTCTTGAAACGTTTCGTAATAATGTGCGACACTTCCCGCTTTGATGGTCAAATAAATTTTGCACAGCGTCGCATTTCCACCGATTGACATATCAATCGATTCCAGCGGGTTAGATTCGGTAATAGAGTAAATTTCGATTTCATGGACTTGTTTGAGTTCAAATTTCGGGTTTAAGAAATCATCTTCTTTGAGATCTTTCACCTCATCGGAAGTAAGTTCTACCCAATCCTCTCCTGATCCTTCTACGGATGATTTCGTAAAGGTCTGAGTACCGAGAAGATGGAAGTCAAGGGAATTGACGGGGACTTTATAGGTAAGTGAAACTTGTAAAAGCTCTTTGGCTACGTTCGAAGTACGTACAATTATCGGCGTTATCGACGCTACAGTTGTCACAGTTTCACCGTCTTTACTAAGCAACCCCATCTTTCTATCCTTTGTAATTGCCCCTATTTTAATCACATATCGGTTAAAATTGCGTAAAATTTATTTTATGTCTGAATTTCCGTTCGCCCTGAGCCTGTCGAAGGGTTCTTATAATCAAGTTCATGGTTCGACAAAACAAGGGTACCGCTCGCGAAGCGATGTTTCCTTGAGCTCACCACGAACGGGGAAAGTATTAAAGTAGCCTGTCCACTTTTCTTTTATTTATAAATCAATATGTCGAGTAGGTAGAATATCATCAGAAACTTTTTTGATAATTGTCATACTAGGCTTTTTCATCCCTAATTGATGTTTAGCAACTGTCATTTTCATTAATCTTTCAATAGATTTTAATTCACTATCTGATGCAAAACTAAATTTATATTCTGCTCGTAATTGGTTATATATATCAAGTAAGTAAAACGAATTCTTATTTTCATTTTCTATATAGCTTTCTATATGTTTATCCCAGTTTTTTGGTCTCTTATTGGCGATTAAGAGATTCAATGTATGTTGCATAAAGCTATTTGGCTTTTTTTCAATATGCTTATACAATAAAGAACCCATTTTTTTTGAAAATAAATCATCCTTATACCAATTGACCACATTACTTGGCAATAACTGAACAATTTGATTAAATTTTTCTTCTTTTGAACCACTAAAATTACCATCCAATACAAAAGTAGCACCTTCTAATGTAGCGTATCCATCTTTAGATAGAATAGGTGATAATGCAACTAAGATTTTTGTTATTTGTTCCCAACTAAGTAAAATTTCTTCTAATAATGCATGTCGAATTATAGGATCAGAATAGTCACTATTTCTCAATGCCTTAGCACCTGCTTTTATACCTTTCATCAAACGCAAAAATGAATATTCTTCAAGGATTGTATGAATTTCTTGATGTAATGGACGAGTTCTACAATAGGACTGATCTGCAAATTCATCTTTTATGATGTCAGGTAATTTTGAGTTCAATACAGTATCAGTAACTTCTTCATGCATTTTTTCAACTGAATCATCTGAGGGTTTCCATTGTGCAATATCATATATATTAAAACTTGTTGGAAAAGCACATTTACTTTCTACGAGTAGGCGAGTTTTTTGAATATCGCTTGTAAGTGTATGTATTGCATCATCTCGTCTTCGGTCAATACCAGTATAAAACTCTATTAATTCTGGATAAGAAGCATAACGCATGTTTTCAAGAATAAATTTAGCAAAATCAGGACTATGATGCATTCGATGAGCTGCAAAATAATAAATCCAATATGTAAACCTAAAACAGAATCGATTTCCTCTTGAGACAATAATATTATTTTCGTACAATACATCGAAAATCACATGTATATCAAGATCAATTTCACTTGCAGAACAAAAATTATCTAACTTACTCAAAAAAACCTCTCTCGTGAAATAAACTGAGTTTTCAATTAGTAATTGTTCACAAAAATACCCTAGAACAAATTCTGTGTCTTTTAAGTCAGGTCTAGTTTTATACTTTGGAATATCATCAATATTAAACAAAAGAAATAAAACTCTTTTTATCATTTCTGTGCGATTTACTGGGCTATCATCAAAATCTATTTCATAAATCTTTAGTATCGTAATACAATTAAGAGGGGTTCTCGGTATATTTAAAACATCTAAGTCAGAGACGATTCTTGTTAAAATTTTGTTTTCATCACCAATATACCTTCTCTCGTTGTACTTATTTATTACTTCACGAATATCAGACCTTGGTAATGCCCACAGATTTAACACAGTAAAATTTCTATTAGAAGGTGTTGTAATTGATTCATTTAATAAGGGATTATCAACATGTGTCAACATCACAATGAGGGGTATGTTTTCAAAATAATCACTTGTTTTATTTAATATTTCATTTGCATTTTCAAGATTACTAGAAAATTCATCTAAAATAACACATTCAACATCTTCAATCGTAAGATTTAGTGCCATCAGCTTTTTATTAACAAGCTTTTGGACTTCTGACCTATGAGGTTTTAACTCATTAGAATCTAAATACAACCAAAAAGATGGTTTAGGATTCGTCCATGCTTCATATATTAGGTAATGAGATAACGAAGTTAACCCATATTGCTGACGTGATTTAATTACATAAGATTTTGGATTATTCAATATATTTTTAATATCTACCTTTGTATCCTCATCCACTGCATTATTGGATTCTTCCTCTATTGTATGTAATCTAGGCTCAATCCAGATTGTTGGTTGCGTTGAAAATGACTTTAATGCAACATCAAGATTAGTTTTAAATAAGTTAGTCACTACAGCGTATTTTGTTGAGTCTAACTGAGTGCTCAGCCTTTTTTTTGAGCTTACTGTTTTTTCAGTATTCAAATGTGACTGCTTTACAGAAAAAACTTCTAAAAGATGTTTGATACCAATCGCATAATTTGTTTCTTTTCCCTCTTGTATTGCAACAATTCCAATGACCTTTTCTGTATCTTCACATACAACTGGAGAACCACTGTATCCGCTTATAATTGGTTCTTTTGGACTTAATTTAATTGTATTGACTGTAAAGCTATTTGTAATTATTTGAACATCAGTTTTAATCGGAATATTATAAATAGTTTCCTTCTTAGATTTATCCATAAATCGAGAATAGCCTATTACTTTGACTTTTTGAGTATCTGACTCTTCGGAAAGTAAGAAAGGAGTCTGTTGCAGCCCTTTAACAAATAAAACTCCTAAATCTAGTCCATCATCGTATTTATTGAGAATAATTTCAGCTAGATAATTCTCGACATAAACTCCCTGTGTACAATTATTTATTACATGACCACATGTTGCAACAAAAACACCGTCATCGTTTTGATCAATTACGAAACCTGTGCCTATACAGCGTTGATCAGGACCAGAAATTAAAAAAACAGAATTAAGCATTGATTGGTCTCAATGTCATTTCAACTTGAATATTTGCCTCAGCACTACTTTTAGCCAAAATAAAATTCCCCTCTATCCCAACTTTTACACCTATAGATATTTTGGTAGAGTCAATATTCATATCTTTACTTAGCTCTTTGTATGTATTACTAAAAGGTTGCATTACTTTTTTTAAAAAAGTTTGAACTTGATCTATTGATGCATTGATGACAGAATGATCAGCAATTTCATGCGCTTGATTTTCATTGATTTCAATCTCAACATCGAGTCCATCAGTGAATTTTATAATTTTAGTCATAATTATCCTTTTTTATATTGATAAAAATCATCGAAAAAAAACATTATATATATAAAAATTTAAATTTAATAATTTTTTTAAAAATACATCGAATTTTTACCAATAATTTGATTAGACTATTCACATAACTACCCTTTCAAAAACTGGATTCCCGATCAAGTCGGGAATGACGAAATACCCTACTCCGATGACTTTTAATCCCATATCAGCTAAAATTGCATCAAATCTATTTCAGGGCTTGATATAAACTATGTTTAAATCGATATTCTCCAACTCTTTTGGTATCCTTATCTCCCGTGTAACGGGTCTGGGACGCGATATTCTGATGACGTCCGTGTTGGGTGCCAATATGTGGAGTGATATCTTTTTAATGGCGTTTAAATTCCCGAATCTCTTCCGCCGTATCTTCGCGGAGGGTTCGTTTACCCAAAGTTTTATGCCCTCTTACATCGCCTCGAATCAAAAAAGTGTCTTTGCCGTCGCTATCTTCATCCGTTTTATGGTGTTTATCGTTTTCCTCTCTTTTCTCGTCACCCTCTTCCCCGGGTTTTTTACCAAAATGTTGGCGTGGGATTGGGGGCATGATCTTATCTCCAAAACCGCTCCGCTGACCGCGATCAACTTTTGGTATTTGGATCTCATCTTTATCGTCACCTTTTTAGGCTCACTGTTACAACATAAAGAGCATTTTTTCACCACTGCTTTTTCGACCGTCTGGCTCAATATCGCGATGATCGTCGCCCTGATCCTCTTTACCAACTCCGACCCTCAGACCATCGTTTACGCCCTCAGTTTCTCCATCCTCATCGGAGGGCTTCTCCAAGTGGCTACCCACCTCTACGCTATACGTCAACAAGGGCTGATGAAAGTGTTAGTCGGCGGATGGAAATACCGTAAAACCAAAGATGTCAAAGAAGAGGAATCGAAATTCAAATCGCTCTTTATCCCCTCGGTCGTCGGGAACTCCACGGCGCAAATCGCCTCGTTTATTGACACCTCTCTCGCCTCGTTTTTAGCGGCGGGTTCGGTATCGTATCTCTTTTACGCCAACCGTATTTTTCAGCTCCCTTTCGCCATCATCGCCCTCGCTATCACTACGGCGCTGTTTCCCAAAATCGCCAAAGCGATCAATAACGGCAATAACGAACTCGCATTCGAGAACCTCCACAAATCGTTTTGGCTTCTCAACGCCCTGCTGGGTCTCTCCGTTTTAGGGGGGATTTTGCTCGCGGAACCGATCATTTGGCTGTTGTTTGAGCGGGGAGCGTTTGATATCGAAGATACCCTCAATACCGCAAGCGTCTTGCAAATGTATATGGTGGGACTTATCCCTTTTGGGTTGGCAAAGCTCTTTTCGATGTACCTCTACGCCCAGCACAAACATCTCAAAGCGGCGAAGATTGCCGTCATCTCCCTCGTGATCAATCTGATTTTCTCGGTTATTTTGATGCAATCGATGGGGGCGGCAGGTTTGGCATTGGCAGGGAGTATCGGCGGTGCGGTGCAGTTTATCCTCACCATCCAAGCGGTGGGATGGAAGATCTTTTTTGATCTTCTCAAAACCCGTTTCAGCCTCTATTTTGTCCTCGGAACGCTCGGTTTCGGAGCGGCTTTTTATAGTTTAAACACCTTTTTGATACAATGGATACGATAAATTAGCAGGAAACCCATGACCATATACGACAGCGTCCAAAAAACAAAACTACCTTTTATACCGCTCCAAGAGGGGAAAGTCTCCCTCTACGTCTGCGGCCCGACGGTCTATGACGATGCCCATTTGGGACATGCCAAGAGTGCCTTGGTGTTTGATCTGCTTCGCCGTGTTTTGGAAGCGGAGAGGTATGACGTCCTCTTCGCCCGCAATATCACCGATATCGACGATAAGATCATCAATAAAGCACGTGAACTAGGGATCAGCACAACCGAAATCGCTGAGCGCTACACTGCGGCCTACCATCGCGATATGGAAGCGATCGGCGTCCAAAAACCGACACTAGAGCCTAAAGCGACCGAATCGATCGATGCGATGGCGGAGATGATTCAGCGTCTCCTCGACAAAAAACACGCCTATACGATTCAAAACGGTGATATCTATTTCGATACCCAAAGCGATACAAACTACCTCTCCCTCTCCAACCGTCAAAGTATGGAGAACGTCAGCCGTGTCGAGAGAGTTTCCGAAAAACGCAATGAAGCCGATTTCGCCCTTTGGAAAGCGGTGCATGATGATGGGGTTGCCTTTGATTCACCGTTTGGTCGCGGTCGTCCGGGGTGGCATTTGGAGTGTTCGGCGATGATCGAGCGCTACGTGAGTCCCCATGTCGGTGACTATGCCATCGACATCCACGGAGGCGGAGCGGATCTCCTCTTCCCCCACCACGAAAACGAAGCGGCGCAAACCCGCTGTGCAACGAACCATGAATTGGCGAAATACTGGATGCACAACGGATTCGTCACGATCGGCGGTGAGAAAATGTCCAAGAGTTTGGGGAACAGTTTTTTCCTCAAAGATGCCCTCAAAAGCTATGATGGCGAAGTATTACGCTTCTACCTCCTCAGCACCCATTATCGGGGAGATTTCAACTTCAACGAAGAGGATTTGATCGCGTCCAAACGACGTCTTGATCGCCTCTATCGCCTCAAAAAACGGCTCTTCGGACTTAGTGCCGAAACTATCGATACCGAATTTAAAAAGAATCTTCTTGAAGCTTTGGGGGATGATCTCAATGTCTCGCGTGCCTATGCCCTCATCGATGAGCTAATCAGTTCAGCCAATGACGCACTCGATACCAATCCCAAAGATAAAACCTATCGCCAAGTTCTCCTCTCCGCCCTCACGACCGTCGAAACGGTATTAGGTTTCGGAGGACAAAATCCGTATGGGTATTTCCAATTCGGGTTGGATGATGCGGCAAAAGCAAAAATCGATGATTTGATCGAAAAACGGAGTGAGGCCAAAAAAGCCAAAGATTTTGCAACGTCCGATGCGATTCGCGATGAGCTTACCGCTTTAGGAGTCTCGATTATGGATACGACCGAGGGAACTTTTTGGGAGATGCGCGATTGAAATTCAGTGAAATTTACAAACGGTACTGGCCTTATATACGGGGATATAAATTCCAATATGTGATGGTACTCATCGGGATACTCCTCACCGTAACGGCAACGGCAGGGACGGCTCAAATCATGCAGCCGCTGATGGACAATATGTTCATTAAAAAAGAAGCCGATATGCTCTATATCATCCCCGCTTTGTTGGTAGGGATTTATGTCATCAAATCGCTCGGCCGTTATTTGCAAGCGGTGTATAACACCTATATCGGTATGCACATCGTCTCCCGTCTTCGCGAAAACCTACTCGATAAAATCGTCCATATGGATATGCAGTTTCTCTATACCAATCGCAGCGGAGAGCTCATCTCCCGAATCACCAACGACATCGCCCGTATTCAGTATTTTGTCTCTACCATGATGCCCGAACTGGTCCGTGAGAGTCTCACGGTGGTTGCCCTTGTCGGATATGTTATTTATCTCAATGCGACACTCGCGTTTTGGGCACTGTTTGTCATGCCGGTACTCATCTTTCCCATCATTAAGATCACCAAACGCCTTAAACGGCTCTCACACCGATCTCAGGAAAAAAATGCCGATTTGATGACCCGTTTAACCGAAGTGTTCAACAACAGTGAAATTATCAAAGCCAATGCGACGGAGCGGTATGAAGTAACACGGTTTAAAAATGAAAATGAGCAGTTTTTCAAACTCAATATGAAATCGACCTACACGAGCGAACTGGTCTCACCGCTGATGGAGATTATAGCCTCTATAGGTCTCGCGTGCGTTATCTTCGTCGGAGGGCAGCAGGTCTATTCGGGAGCGATGAGCGTCGGAGAATTCACCGCTTTTTTAACCGCTGTCGGACTCGTATTTCAGCCCCTTCGTCGGGTCAGTGCCATCTACAGTAAAATTCAAGATGCTCAGGCCGCCAGCGAGCGGGTATTCCATATTTTCGATATTGAAAACGAGATCAAAGACGGTACACGCTCGCTGGATGAAGCGATCAAAGAAGTCCGATTCGACGACGTGAGCCTCAATTTCGGCGATAAAACCGCACTGTCGCATATCAACGTCTCTATCAGCGCAGGGCAGACCGTTGCCCTCGTAGGTCAAAGCGGCGGAGGAAAAAGTTCTTTGGTGAATCTGCTGCTGCGCTTTTACGACCCTACAGAAGGAACCGTATCCCTTAATCAAAATAATCTCAAGATATATACGCAAAACTCTCTCCGTAACCAAATCGCCGCCGTATCACAGCGGGTCTACATCCTCCAAGATACCTTGGCGGCCAACGTAGCGTACGGCCATGAGATCGATGAAGAGAGGGTCAAAAGTGCTCTGCAAAAAGCGGATGCACTCGAATTTGCATCGGCTCTTTCTGAGGGTATACACACGATCATGCAAGAGTTCGGTGCCAATCTCTCAGGCGGTCAGCGTCAGCGTATCGCTATTGCCCGAGCGATCTACAAACACGCCTCCCTCCTTATATTGGATGAAGCGACCAGTGCGCTCGATAATGAAAGCGAAAAACGTATACAAGAGGCATTACAATCGTATGCTCAGGATAAAATCACCCTGATCATCGCCCACCGCCTCAGTACGATTGAACATGCCGACATTATTTTGTATTTTGAAGAGGGGCACATTATCGCTCGCGGAACCCACCGAGAGCTTCTCGAAACCTCCGAAAATTACCGCCGTCTTGCAGGGAAAATGGGCGAATAATCCCCTATTAATCCTTTTTTGAGTATAATCGCGGCAACTTTAATCACGATGAGGCGGATGGTATGTTTGATTACGAATCTTTAAAACCCTGGCTTTTTAAACTTCAACCCGAAAGCGCCCATACGCTTGCCGCCGCAGTTCTTCGCAGTGCCAGTTTTTGTCCCCCCCTCTTCAACGGCTGGATGGCGAAACATTTCGTAACCCACCCTTCCCTTACCCAAGAACTTTTTGGACGTACGTTTCTTAACCCTGTCGGGCTTGCCGCAGGATTCGATAAAAATGCGACGATGTTTCACGGCGTTATGTCTATGGGATTCGGTTTTACTGAGATCGGAACTCTCACCCCGAAACCGCAAGAGGGAAATCCCCGCCCGCGTCTTTGGAGACATATCGAAGAGGAGTCTCTTCAAAACGCGATGGGATTTAACAACGACGGCCTTTTCCGTATCTCTCACCGTCTCAAAAATATCTATCCGTTCAGCACCCCTATCGGTGTCAACATCGGAAAAAACAAAATCACCCCCGATGATAAAGCGATCAAAGACTACACAACCCTCATCAAAGCACTCCACGAGTACGCCGATTATATGGTTATTAACATCTCTTCCCCTAACACTCCGGGATTGCGCGATCTCCAAAACGAAGCGTTTATCAGCCAACTCTTTGCCGAAGCCAAAGCCCTTACCAGCAAACCGATTTTGCTCAAAATCGCCCCCGATATGTCTGAAGATCAAGCGGTAGCCCTTTGTGTTCACGCGGTTGAGAGCGGAGCAGACGGGATTATCGCTACCAATACCACCATTGATTACTCTCTGGTCTCTGAACCCGAAGATATCGGGGGCTTAAGCGGTGAAGTATTACGCGAGCGAAGCTTCTATATTTTTGATGCGATTGCACGTGAACTTTACGGCAAAACAACCCTTATCAGCGTCGGCGGAATCAGCACACCTGAGGAAGCATACCGCCGCATTCGTGCAGGTGCCTCATTGGTGCAAATCTACACCTCGTTGATTTTCAAAGGTCCCGAAGTGATCGAAGAGATCAACAGCGGTTTGATCGATCTTTTGGCATCGGACGGCTTCACCTCCATCACCGAAGCAATCGGCGCAGATCGGCGATGAAAATCCTCATTGCAACAATTTTGTCTCTAGGAACCCTTATGGCCTCATCTCTGCCCCATTATGAAACTTCAACCCTCTCCAACGGATTGCAAGTCGTTGCTATCCCCATGGATAACGGTTCACAGGTTATCTCTACCGATATTTTTTACAAAGTGGGAAGCCGCAATGAAGTGATGGGAAAAAGCGGAATCGCCCATATGCTCGAGCACATGAACTTCAAATCGACAAAAAACCTCAAAGCGGGTGAGTTTGACGAAGAGGTAAAAAGTGTCGGCGGTCTGAACAACGCTTCGACCGGATTTGACTACACCCACTATTACATTAAATCAAGTACCGAAAACCTCGGTAAATCACTCTCCCTCTTCTCTGAATTAATGCAAAATCTCAACCTCAAAGATGAAGAGTTCCAGCCTGAGCGTAACGTCGTTGCCGAAGAGCGTCGATGGAGAACAGATAACAATCCGATGGGATATCTCTATTTTCGTCTGTTTAACAGCGCCTACATCTATCATCCCTACCACTGGACACCGATCGGGTTTATGAACGATATTCAAACATGGACACTGGAGGATATCCGCAGTTTTCATCAAACCTATTATCAGCCGAAAAATGCCATTTTAATCGTTACGGGAGACATTAAGCCCGAGCGTGTCTTCGAGGAGGCAGAGAAACATTTCGCGTCGGTTCCCAATACTCTCAATATACCGACCGTCAAAACACTTGAGCCCGAACAAGACGGAGCACGCCGTGTAGAAGTGAACAAAGAGAGTGAAGTGGAGATGCTCGCCATCAGTTTTCCTATCCCTAACTTTCAACACTCCGATCAACCTAAACTCTCGGCTCTCAGTGAGATGCTCAGCTCCGGTAAAAGCTCACGTTTGAGCCGCGTATTGGTCGATGAGAAGCGGCTTGTCAACCAAATTTATGCCTATAATATGGAAAATATCGATGCCGGCGTATTTTTATTTTTAGCGGTCTGTAATAACGGCGTCAAAGCGGAAGAGGTTGAAAAAGAGATTTGGAAAATCATCCGTTCCCTCCAAGAGAAACCGGTAGAGAAAGCGGAGCTTGATAAAGTTAAAATCAACACCAAAGCCGATTTTATCTACTCACTGGAGAGCTCCACCTCGGTAGCCGATTTGTTCGGAAGCTACCTCGCTCGCGGTGATATCTCACCTTTGATGCAGTATGAAGCGGCGATCGAAGCACTCAAACCCTCAGAGATCCAAAAAGTGGCAAAAGAGTATCTCAAACCTGAAAAATCAACAACGCTAATCCTCCGAAAAGGACAAAAATGAATCTAGTAACTGGCTCAACAACCGCCCTCATCACCCCGTTTAAAAACGGGAAATTGGATGAGCAAAAATACGCTGATCTCATTCAACGACAAATCAACAATGGAATAAATGCCGTTTGTCCCGTAGGAACAACGGGTGAGAGTGCAACGCTCAGCTACGAAGAAGACCGTATTTGTATGGAGATCGCTGTTGCCGTGTGCAAAGGAACCAGCACCAAAGTCCTCGCAGGGGCAGGAAGCAACTCAACCGCAGAAGCGATCGAAGCGGCTCGTACGGCTCAAGGGTGCGGTGTCGATGCGATTTTCTCTGTCGCACCGTATTACAATAAACCCTCCCAAGAGGGGCTCTATCAGCACTACAAAGCCATTGCCGAATCGGTTCCGGAGTTGCCTTTCATGCTCTATAACGTTCCTGGGCGCACGGTCGTCGATATCTCTGCCGATACCGTTATCCGTCTCTATGATGATGTCAAAAACATCTACGGAATCAAAGAGGCGACGGGGAGCATCGAGCGTACTATCGAACTCCTCTCACGCCGACCGGAACTCAAAGTATTCAGCGGGGATGATGCGATCGATTACGCGATTCTCGCCTGCGGCGGTGCAGGGATCACCTCGGTAACCTCCAACCTCCTCCCCGATTTAAAAAGTGATTTGGTTGCCAAAGCGCTCTCTGGTGATTTAGCAGGATCAAAAGCATTGAATGATGCGCTTTTCCCGATCAATAAAGCCCTCTTTCTCGAATCCAATCCGGTTATGATCAAAGCGGCAATGTACATCGCAGGGCTACTCGATACACTCGAATATCGTCTTCCTCTCGTTCTTCCGAGCAATGAGAATATGAAGCGTCTTGAGAATGTTATGAAAAACTACACTATAAAAGGAATGTAATTGAATATGCAAGGAAAAACCCTACTCATCAGCGGCGGAACCCGAGGTATCGGAAAAGCGATCGTCTATGCATTCGCATCAAAAGGGGTAAACGTAGCGTTTACCTATAACTCCAACGCTGAGATCGCACAAGAGATTACAACTGATGTTGAAAAAAACTACGGTGTTAAATGCCGCGGATACGCTCTCAATATTTTAGAGCCTGATGAGTATAAAGAGGTCTATGCAAAATTTGATGAAGATTTTGATCGCCTTGATTTTTTCATCTCCAACGCGATAATCTCAGGGCGTGCGGTAGTCGGCGGTTTCGGTCCGTTTATGCGTCTCAAACCGAAAGGGCTTAATAACATCTATACGGCAACGGTCAATGCTTTCGTCGTCGGTGCGCAAGAAGCGGCAAAACGGATGGAAAAAGTAGGCGGCGGTTCGATCATTTCTATGAGTTCCACCGGAAATCTCGTGTATACCCCTAACTATGCGGGTCACGGAACCAACAAAGCGGCCGTTGAGGCGATGGTGCGCTACGCCGCAGCCGAGCTGGGTGAAAAAGGGATTCGTGTCAATGCCGTCAGCGGCGGTCCGATCGATACCGATGCTCTTAAAGCGTTCCCGAACTACGAAGAGGTAAAAGGGGAAGTGGTAAAACGCTCGCCGCTTAGCCGTATGGGTGAAGCCGAAGATTTAACGGGTGCGTGTCTCTTCCTCTGCGGTAACGGTTCATCATGGCTTACAGGACAAACAATCGTTGTAGACGGCGGGACAACGTTTCAATAATGTAATACGCTATCGGAACTCGTCCCGATAGCTACGTTAACACTGTGTTCTCTTCAGCAGAGAGCTCACGCGCAGTACACCGCGCTTCATTAAGAATTAATCAAAGGCTCATCGGGTGTTTAACCTTCCCAATCTTCTCGCGCTTTCGCGCCTCCTAATCGCTCCGGTGATGTTTTGGATCATTCTCAACCCACAGATCTTTAGCGATGCGGGATGGGACATCAGCTGGAGCTACTACGCCGCATCTCTCCTCTTTGTTATCGCCAGCGTTACCGATTTTTTTGACGGTTATATTGCGCGTGAACTGGATCAAATCACCATCGTCGGACAGATTCTCGATCCACTCGCCGATAAGATGCTCACATTAGCCGCTTTTTTAGGACTGATGATGAGCGGTGCCGCATCGGCATGGGCGATCTATATCATCATCGTCCGCGAGCTTTTCATTACAGGGCTTCGCACCCTCTCCCTCTCTGAGGGGATCGATGTCAGTGCATCGATGGCGGGTAAAGTCAAAACGGTCGCCCAGATGATTGCTATCGGTTTTTTATTGATGCATTGGCCGTTTGGAGATGGTCTGCTATGGATAGCCGTAGCACTAACCGTTTATTCCGGAGCCGAATACGTGATCGGTTTTAGCAAAGCCTATAAGGTAAAAGGATAATCGTGAGCTGGATCGTCGCCCTCGCCGTTTTATCGGTACTCATTTTCTTTCATGAACTCGGTCACTACAGTGCGGCCCGTTTTTTCGGTGTTTATGTCGAAGTATTCAGTATCGGTTTCGGTAAAAAACTTCTCTCGTTTCAGTGGATCGGAACACAATGGCAAATCTCCGCCATCCCTTTGGGCGGGTATGTCAAAATGAAAGGGCAGGACGATCTCGATCCCACGGCACTGAGCAGCGATAATGACAGCTACAATAGCAAAAAGCCGTGGCAGCGGATTATTATCCTCCTCGCGGGACCATTGGCAAATTTCGCCCTCGCTTGGGTCTTTTTTTATGCCATCGCCTTGGGAGGACCGCAAACCCTCTCCCCTGTAATCGGAAAGGTAGTCAAAGAGTCTCCTGCCGACATCGCAGGGCTTCAAAAAGGGGATATTGTCCTCTCCATCAATGGTGAGAGCATCAATGAGTGGAATGAACTTTCCGATCATATCAAAGCCTCTGTCGGAGCATTGAGCCTCCGGATTGAGCGCGGTGAAACTATCCACAATCTCACCGTCACTCCTAAAATCACCGAAACTCAAAATATTTTTAAAGAGACCATCCAGCAACGGATGGTAGGTATTGCCCCGGCGGGTGTGACGCATACAATGGAACTCAGTGTAATCGGCACCTTTGAATACGCCAGCGAAGAGACCTATAACTCCTCTTTGCTTATCTTCCAAAGCGTCCAAAAACTTCTCACGGGAGTTGTCCCTGCCAAAGAGGTAGGAGGGGTGGTGAGTATCGTCCAAATTACCGCCGATGCATCATCGTATGGTTGGATGTCTCTCTTTTTCTTTGCCGCTCTTATCTCCGTCAATCTCGGTGTTCTTAATCTTCTCCCGATACCGGCACTTGATGGGGGGCACATTATGTTCAACCTCTATGAGATGATCCGACGACGTGCACCGAGCGAAGCGGTTATTACCCAGCTCACTATCGGGGGATGGGTGCTACTTCTCGGATTGATGAGTTTGGGATTGTATAACGACATTACGAGGCTCATGCAATGACACCCTTAGAACAAAAGCTCCATTTTGACCGTATTATCGAACGGGTCGAAAAAGCCCGTTTACGGATGAATGACCATCACATCGTCAAAATTGTCGCCGCCAGCAAATACGTGGATGCAGAAGCTATCAAATCGCTCTATACGATAGGACAGCGTGCCTTCGGAGAGAATAAAGTGCAAGACCTCGTTACCAAAAGTGAAACATTGGATGAACTCCCTATCGAATGGCATTTCATCGGTACCTTGCAAAAAAATAAGATCAATCATCTTTTAAGTGTCCGCCCCCATCTCCTCCACTCAATCGACTCCTTGGAACTCGCCCATGCACTGAATGAGCGGCTTGAGAGAGAGGATATGACACTTCGCGCTTTGGTTCAGATCAATTCGGCCTATGAAGAGTCCAAAAGCGGATTCTTCCCCGAAGAGATTCATGAAAAATATCTCCAAATTCTCGAAGAGTGTCCCCGTTTGCAGTTGCAAGGGGTTATGTCTATCGGAGCACATACAGATGAGCCTACGATTGTCCGAAAAAGTTTTGAAACAACCCGCCGTATTTTTGAGACATTACCGAAGGCTACAGTCTGTTCTATGGGGATGAGCGGTGATTTCGAACTTGCGATAGAATGCGGTTCCAACATGGTACGTTTAGGTTCTATTCTGTTCCGAAAATAATATGTTATTAATAATTATTAATCATTTTATCGCAAATCCTTTTTTCGTATGTTATAATAATATAGAATAAGTGATGAAAAAGGTAAAGAGTGAATAAAATTAAACAGCGTGCATCTCTTTATTCTATAGCACTTGTCATATTGCTCATTGTAATTTTTATTGTTACTATAGTTCAAGACAAAAAACATGTTTTAGACGAAAAAACCTCCGCCCACCGTGCCCTTTTGCGCAACTCTTTTGATTTGGCAATGTTAGATACTCAAAAAGGGCTGAGTGAGCTTGCTTGTAAAATCGCAAGAAACCGTGAAATTGTCGATGCGTTTGCCGCACACGATAGAGAAGAACTTTATCGTCTTACACTTCCTTATTTTGAAGAAGCAAAAGGACGCGGCGAAGTCGATATGAGTGGATTTATCGGAGCAGACGGTGTCCACTTTCTCAGACTCCAAGACCCTAAAAAATACGGAGATAATATTCTCCATAAACGTCCTGTTTTAGCTCATGCCATCAAAACGCGCCAAAGTGTTTCCACTTTGGATGTGACCATCTACGATGTTTCCGTAGTCACCATTATTCCTATCTTCAAAAATAAAACCTTTGTCGGCCTTATTCAAACCGTGGCCAAAATCGATCGTGTCCAAAAACGTCTCGATGCCCATTCAGGCATTAAAAGTGCAATCGCTTTTGATACCAAGAAACTCAAAAGTCTTTTACCCGATTCTAAAAACATTATCTATCACGGCTACTCCATCGTCTCGTCCAACGATCCCCTTTTTGATAAACTTCCCCCCTCTTTTACCTTTAGCAACAGTAACAGCTACACCATTGGGGAAACCGATTATGTTATCGCTTCACGTTCCCTCACTAACTATGAGAACGAAATCATCGCGATGATGACATGTGCTTTTGATATCACCGAGGATGTCACTGAATATAAAAGAGAGATACGGAACCTTCTCCTTGTCAGTCTATTTTTGCTTACGGTGGTTGCTATCGTTCTCCATTACGGGTTTCGTGTTCTTATCCGCCGAATCGAACGTGATACCGAAATTACCCGTGAACTCAACCAAAAACTTGAACATCAGCTCCATACCGATCATCTCACTTCATTACCTAATCGTAATGCCCTGATTCGTGACATGCATACTACCCGCTTTTATGCACTCATCCTCCTCAATATTGATAATTTCAAAGAGATCAACGACTTTTACGGACATGCCATCGGGGATGAAACTATTTTAGCTCTAACGAACTCCATTCAAGATGCTATAAAAGATTTACCGATGCAACTGTATAAAATGCCTTCCGATGAATATGCGATTACACTGAGCGAGGCTATGAACTCAACACAGTTGGAAGCAGCGCGTCTCTCAATCATCAGCCATCTGCAAGCTCAATATTATGACCTTCACGGTGCCAGTATCTATGTCACCTTGACCATGGGGATGGATATCGCACGAAACCGTAGTCACAATACTATTGATCTTTTAGCCAATGCCGATATGGCATTGAAAACGGCTAAAAAACGGCGCCTTAGCTATCAGCTATACGATGAGACGATGCAAATCCGACAAGAGTATCAGCACAATATTCTCTGGAGCAAAAAGCTAAAAGAGGCTATTGAAGAGAATCAGTTCTGCCTCTATTATCAACCGGTTTTTGATGCGGTAAGCGGAGATATTATTGAGTACGAGGCACTCATTCGGATGATTGATAATAACGGAGAGATTGTCTCTCCGGGCTATTTTCTTCCGGCTGCACGTCAATCACGTCTATACCCTCTTCTGTCACGGTTTGTCATTGAGGAAGTATTTAATATGTTGGAAACATCACCGCATACCTATTCAATGAATCTCTCCGTAGATGATATTTTCGATAAACCGACAAAAGAATTTTTAATGCAAAAACTTCGTGATTCCGGCCATACCGACCGAATCATTATTGAACTCTTAGAGAGTGAGGGGATTGAAAACTATCCGGAAGTCTCCGCCTTTATTGCCGAAGTCAAAACCTTCGGATGCCGTATCGCTATCGATGATTTCGGTACCGGATATTCGAACTTTGCCCATATCATCAAACTTGATGTCAATTTCCTAAAAATTGACGGCTCATTGATCCGTAACATCGATACCGATACTAATGCTCAGACGATTCTTACTGCTATCACCGAGTTCTCAAAACACTTAGGACTCAAAACGGTAGCGGAGTTTGTCCATTCCGAAGCGGTCTATATTAAATGTAAAGAGATGGGGGTAGATTATCTCCAAGGGTATTACCTCGGAGAACCTAAGCCCCTTTAAGAAGAGAGGGTGAAACGAAATCCCTTGCGATCCCCTTCACACAATGCGATCTCTCCACCGTGTGACTCCACAATATTTTTAGAAAGAACCAATCCTAGTCCGTTTCCTCTCTCTTTGGTACTTTTAAAGGCTTCAAAAAGCCATTTTTTATTCTCGATGGGAATTCCGCTGTCATAGATTTCAAAAACATGATATTCCCCCTCTTTTGAGTGGCGTATTTCGATTCTCCCCTCTTCTTCTTCATCGAGTTCAATCGCATCAATGGCATTAAAAACAAAATTGGTAAAGAGCATTGTCAGCAGATCCAAATCACCAAAAAGTTCAAAATCCTCTTCTGGAAAAATAAACTCAATAGGTTTTGCATAACTGTAATAGCCGATAGCACTAAGTAGCGCTTCACGTATTTGCCACCAACGAAGGGCATTTTTTTGAGCACTTACCCCTTTGGAGAACATCAGGGTCGCTTTGATGATTCGCTCGATCCGATAAAGCGATTTTTGGATCTCCGTCACAATCGGTTTGTTCTCATCTTTAACCCGTTTCATCAATGTAGAAGCAAGAAGGGCGATAGAGCCGATAGGATTACGGATTTCATGGGAGAGATGTGCCGCCATCTGCCCCATAGTGGCGAGATTTTCTTTCCGTTTCTGCTCTGTGATATCGGTAGCACTGAGTAACCGTTTCTCATTATGCTGTGCCGATTTGATGAGATAGGAGCGCTCTTTAAAGGTCATCTCATAATCTTCCTCATCCAAGCGGAGCGTCTCAAAAAGCATCCCTAACGCTTTCCCCTGCGAATTTTGCAAAAAGATAGATCCGTCCTGTTCCACGATCCAAATCGCATTGGGAAGAAACTCAATAACCTGCTCAATTGTACTTTGGAGATACTCATACGACTGACGAAGGGCTACATACTCCTCTTCGACCTTATAGGTTTGATCAATGAGTGCTTTAAGTTCGTCGGGTGAGATAGACTCTGACATTAGAAATCCCCCAAATGCATCAAGATACGATAGAGTCCGTACGCATCACTGATCCCTGAGAGTTCACGGATAGAGTGCATCCCCAGAGTCGGTACCCCGACATCGATCGTCTCGATCCCTAGACGTGTTGAAGTGATAGGTCCGATAGTACTTCCGCATCCTATGTCGCTTCGGGTAATGAATGTCTGTGTCGGAATCTGAAGCGCACGTGCGCACTGAACGAATCTCCCTTGAGTACGCGAGCTGGTCGCATAACGCTGATTGGAGTTGATCTTAATCGCTACTCCGCAATTGAGCAGCGGTGCATGCTCAGACTCATGTTTGGTTGGAAAATTAGGGTGCTGGGCATGGGCATTGTCGCACGACACCATCAAAGAGCGGCGCATAAGGGTCGTAAAATTCTCCCCTGCAATACGACGAAGCGTCTCTTCCAGAAATGTCCCCCCTGCCCCAACGTGAGAATCACTCCCCACCTCTTCGTGATCCATACACGCAAGCATCATCGGATTGGAAGTCTCCAACAGCGCCTTCAACCCCACATAACAGCTGAGGAGATTATCCAAACGTGCCGAGGCAATAAATTCGCTGTTTACACCGACAAATGAACCTTTTTGCGTGTCATAAAAACTGAGTTCATGTGCCAAAAGGGTAAGTTCACTGCTGTTTGCTTGTATCTGCGAGAGGATAAAGGTTTCGAAGTCAACATCTCCCGTCGCAATGATCGGGACGATGTCGGTCTGGGCATTAATCGTTCTTGAGCTATTCGCGTCACGGTCAAGATGGATGGCGAGGGAGGGAATAACGGCGATAGGGAGGTTGATATTGATCAATGCCTCTTTACGCACTTCCCCTTCCAGATATACGACACGACCCGCTAACGCCAAATCACGATCAAACCACGGGTTGAGCAAGACTCCGCCGTAAGGTTCAACTCCGAGCCGTTTTACCCCTGCCGAGGTGGTCAAAGGATTGGGCTTGAGACGCAAATGAGGAGAGTCGGTATGGGCACCTAGAATCGTATACCCTTTTTCCTGACACGGCGGATAGGTAAAGGCGATGATCGAAGAGTCGTTACGGGTGACGTAATAGTCACTCCCGATTTCCAGATTCCACTCCTCATCTTCCGCCAGAGCGATGAAACCTCGGCATTCCAGTGTTTTTGCCATCCACTCCACCGCATGAAACGGTGTCGGAGAGGCATCGATAAAACTGATCATCTCTTCGTTAAATTCGCGCATACTTTCTCTTTCTATTCAAATTTAATATTTTATTACCCGATGACTTCGACAATCCCCGTCTCGTTACTCAAAATCATCATTTTAATCCGATCCGCATACCCCAATAAAAGTTCTGCATTTTTATCAACAGAACTATTGCCCGAACGAAGCCAAATAATATGAGGGGGAAATCCGTGATAGGTGGTGAGATCGTTGAAATCAGAGTCTTTGGTCACGATAACAAACCCGTTCGTTTTGGCAAATTCCCAAACGTCATAATCAGAGGCTTTATCGAGACCCAATGCGGCAACATGAACCGATTGTGGGAAAACATCACTCACTTTTACGACCAATCTATACGAGAGATTCTGGTCAAACAAAAGCTTCATGCGCAGATCGAAACTTTGTGTTCTTTATCAGCCGCATAGGAAAGTGCCGCGAGAATGTCCTCTTCGGTGAGCTCAGGGAAATCTTCGATAATATCGGCGAAACTCATCTTGTTTGCGAGCATATCGAGGATGTCATACACGCTAATGCGCATACCACGAATCGTTGGTTTACCTGAACGAATTTGAGGGTTGATGGTGATAATGGATCGGTATTCAGCCATAATGTTTCCTCATGGAAAGTTAAAACATTATAACAAATATTTCGTGATACTTTCCAATAGCCATTTTGTTGTAAAAATCTATCGCTTAAAGAAGTAATATTTAACATATAATCTGTTACGCTATTAATTAATAATTTTTATTTCTCAATAACTTTAGGAAAAGAATGGAAGAAGAGCTCAAAAGACTGCTTCGTGAAAACAAAGTGATCCCTTTTGTCGGTGCAGGTGTATCGATGGAGATCAAAGATAAAAATGGCAATCAATTATTTCCAAGCTGGACTGAACTACTAAAAAAATTTGCTTACAATTTAGAAAAATCTGGTCATTCAGCAGAAGCCAACTTGATTAATGCCTACTTTGGACTTTCAAAATTTGATTACCTCGAAGTAGCAGATAAAATAAAGAAGTTTTATCCTTCTAAACAATCATTTAACGATCTACTAAAAGAAATATTTGATAAACATTCATCTGAAATCGATCTTGAATCACTTGCACTTCCAAAATCCATTTGGGAACTTGGACAAGACCTCATCATCACCACCAATTACGACAAAGTTTTGCATTGGGCATCAAATAGCCCTTCTGATACAGCATATTGGGATATACAATCCATAAGTGAGCAAGGTAAAGCTTTACGAGATGGTGTTTTAAAACCAACTGTATGGCATTTACATGGTCATATTGAGCATATCGATAATTTAGTTTTAACTACTGAAAGTTATAACAAACTCTATGACAATAATGCAAATAGCGAATTTAAAGCCGCATATACTGCATTACTAACATTCTTAGCAAGTAAAAGCTTTCTATTTATCGGATATAGCTTAGACGATGATTTTTTTGTTAATGAACTCGAAAAAATCTGTGCTATTTTTGAAGGTAATTCGAGTGAACACTATGTTTTACTACGTAATGGTACTTCATTACCAAAAAAGTTAAAAGGAAAAATAACTCCCATTTTCTTTGATGATTACGGTCAACCTTTAATCGATAAAATCAAATCATTAATACCCACCACCAGTGAATCAATAGAAAGACTTTCATCCATTACTTCAGTTCCTACTAAAAATAATGCAGATTATTTAACAAGCCTGCCTCCTAGAAATGAAAATTTTTTAGGACGCGTAGATGAATTAAAAAAACTAGAAGATACTCTCACAAATGAAGGGATGGTATATATCGTCAACGGTATTGGTGGTATCGGAAAAAGTGAACTCTCTTATGAATATTTACACAGAAACAAAGAACGATATGACAACATTGCTTTTTTAGAATTTTCTGATGAAAAAACATCTATTGAAGAACTATTCCGCATCAAATTCAAAGAACGATTTGCTCTAACTGAAAATGATAACCTTGAATCTATTATCACCAAACTTCAACGCCTAAAAACTAAAAATCTACTTTTACTAGACAATCTATACAATCGTGAAGATTTTGAAAAAATAAAAGCTCTTAACTCAAATTTTCACCTTCTGATTACAACACGACGCGGCGATTTAGAAAGTAAATATAGTCTAAATCTTGAAGTGCTTTCAGATGAAGATGCAAGAGCCCTTTTTGTTAGTTACTATTCTACCGATGAGAACATCGATGATATTCTCAAATATCTAGATAATCATTCTTTATTCATTTATCTCACGGCGAAAACACTTGCATCGGGTTATCTCACATTAGAAGAACTCAGAGAAAATATCAAAAGTGGTCAAATTGGAAAAATTGAAGCGCATGACGAAAAAAGTTTCAACATACATCTTGAACAACGATTTAAACGGCAATTTGAAGAAGAACAAAACCCCGATTTAAAACTTCTTCTGCAACAGCTTTCTACATTTCCATCTATTGAAATCGAAGAAGAAAAATTATTGCTATCTCTTACAGATGTAAATACAAAAAGAAATTTAGCTAAACTCGTTCAACGCGGATGGCTGACAAAAAAAGAGAATAGTTATAAACTTCATCAAATTGTAAAAACATTCATTTGGGATAATTATCCTCTATCCTATACTAAAGCAACACCTATACTCGATGCTATCGCATCGTATATTCACCCTGACGACGCTATTATAATTCCAAACTATGAACTAATATTTATTCCCATCATTGACTCTCTTTTATCTCTTTACAGTAGTAATAAAGACAATCACATTGCTGGAGTTTTGGATTCACTTACATTTCTGTACTTTTCAACAGGAAATTATTCAAAATCTCTTGAAATACAGATGCAATCAGAAATATTACGTAAACAGGTATTTGGAGAAAACTCTGTAGAAGTTGCAAAAAATTACAATCTAGAAGGAGTTTTATATAAAGGTCTTGGGGAATTAAAAAATGCATTCTTTTTATTTGAAAAAGCATTAGAAATTCAAGAAAAAACATTAGGAGAAAGACATTTTGATACTCTTCAAACTTACAACAACTTAGCTGTATTGCATCAAAATATGAAGGATCATCAAAAAGCACTTACTCTTCATAAAAAAGTATTAAAAATTCGAGAAGATTTCTTAGGAATAATAACTCCATATGTTGCTAGTTCTTACGATAATCTTGGTACGTTATATCACAGCATGAATGAGCATAAAATTGCAATTCCCTTACTTGAAAAAGCATTAAAAATTCGAGAAGAATTATTAGAGAAAACCCATCCTCATATTGCCAACAACTATAACAATTTAGCTTCAGTTTATAAATCTTTGAAAGAATATAAAAAAGCACTTCCTCTCTATGAAAAAGCACTAAAAATTAGAGAAGACACATTTGGAGAAAAACATCCTGACACTGCTCAAAGCTACAATAGCTTAGCTGCGTTGTATCATGATATAGGAGAAAATAAAAAGGCTCATATATTCTATGAAAAAGCATTAAATACTCAGCAAGAGCTTCTAGGCGAAAAACATCCAGACACCGCTCTTACCTATTTTAACCTTTCATACTTGTATGAACAACATAAACAATGTACACAAGCATTAATCACAGCAAAAAAAGCAGTAGAAATTCTAGAAAGTTTAGATTATACCCATCCAGATTTATACAAATATAAAAACCATTTAAATGATATTGAACAAAAAATTAAAAAAGAACAAAAACTTCCTTATAATAAAAAAGGGAGATATTGCAAGGATTAAATTACATCCACATCTTCCAACGCACTTAACTCTTCAATCACCTTATTATCCACCCGTATCGCCGAATCGATCACTACATCAGCAAGTTTCGAGACGATGGTAAGTTTGATCTCACGGCGTCCCGGATGACGGCGGACGAGGGTGTAGAGTTTCTCTAACGCTTCGAGGTTGTCGCTGAGGCGGATGCGCAGTTGCAACGGCTCCTGAGGAGGGAGGTTTTCGACGATTTTGGTTTCTACCTTTTTCGCCTCTTTTTTCGCTTCGTTGAGGGTCATAATCTTCGTGACACTGATGCGGGTGAACATCTCGGTGTGGGTGACTTTGACCTTGAACGCTATCGGTTCATCGAGATCCATCGCTTCGAGCTGATCGACTCTGTCACTAAAGAGCATCACTTCGATATTGCCGTGGAAATCCATCAGACTCACAAGTCCGAACATTGACCCTTTTTTCGACATCTTTTTCGTGATCGTTTCGACTTTTCCGATGAAGATGGCAGTGGAACCGTCCTCGATGTTTTCCACTTCGGATGATAGGGTATAGTTGATCGCGTCGATCTGCTCGCGGAAGTTATCGAGCGGATGACCGGAGACGTAGAAGCCGAGGGTGTCTTTCTCAAAATCGAGAAGGGTTTTGAGATCAAACTCATCCATATTTTTGAGACTCAGCTCGACCGCTGTCACCTCTTCATCATCTCCGAAAAGGCTAAATTGGGCATCTTTTTTCAGGGACGAGCCTTTTTTTGCCGTCTCGACGAGGGTTTCGACCTGTTCTAGCAATGCACGGCGAGAGTATCCAAAATGATCCAATCCCCCCGCTTTAATGATGCACTCGATCACCCGTTTGTTCACTTTTTGAGGCTCGATACGGTTGGTGAAGTCTTGGATATCTTTAAATTCCCCCTCACTCCGTGCTTCGAGGATCGACTCGACTGCCGCTTCTCCGACCCCTTTGATCGCCCCAAGACCAAATAGGATTTGATCCTGACCGTCTTTGTTGATCGCGGAGAATTCGAGCTGTGAGTGGTTGATATCGGGGGCACCGAGGAAGATTTTCATCCGTTTGGCTTCGTCGATGTATTTGACGACCTTGTCGGTGTTGTCTTTTTCCGAGGTGAGGAGTGCCGCCATAAACTCTTGCGGGTAGTAGGTTTTGAGCCACGCGGTTTGGAACGTCACCATCGCGTATGCCGCCGAGTGGGATTTGTTGAACCCGTATCCGGCGAATTTTTCGATCAGGTCGAAGAGTTCGGAGGCTTTCTTATACTCAAGCCCCTGCTTGACCGCCCCCTCGGAAAACTCTTTATTGTACTTTTGCATCTCTTCGATTTTCTTTTTCCCCATCGCGCGGCGTACGATGTCCGCACCGCCGAGGCTCATCCCCCCAATCGTTTGAACGATCTGCATAACCTGCTCTTGATAAACGATCATCCCGTATGTCGGTTCCAAGGTATCTTTGAGCGCGTCAAAGCTCACCTCTTCAAACGGATAAAATATCTTTTTACGTCCGTGCTTACGTTCGATAAAGTCATCCAACATCCCCGATTCCATCGGTCCCGGACGATAGAGGGCGAGTACCGCAATCAAGTCTTCAAATGAAGAGGGTTTGAGCCGTTTGTTCAGATCCTGCATCCCTGAACTCTCGATTTGGAACATCCCGATCGTGTCACCGCTTTGGATAATTTCGTACACTTTGGGATCATTTTCATCGATTTTATGCCAATTCACCTCGACGTCGTAACGCTTACGGATCAGTTTGATCGCGTTATCAATAACGTCGAGGGTTTTAAGTCCCAAGAAGTCAAATTTGATCAGGTCGATGTCTTCGAGGTAGTTGAGGGAGTACTGAGTGACAAATGTCTCCTCGCCTGAGGGTTTATAGATCGGGGTTTTCTTCCAGAGAGGCTCATTAGAGATAACGACTCCCGCCGCATGCATCCCCGCATTGCGTTTAAGCCCTTCGAGCTTTTTAGAGAACTCCCACACCCGCGCGATCTGCGGATCGGATTCGACTAACTCTTGGATCTTCGGCTCTTTTTGGAACGCTCCGGGTTTGAACTCTCCCCCTTTGGTTTTACCGTTGAGGGTGATTCCCAACTCATCAGGGATTAATTTTGCCATCATGTCGGCTTGGGAGAGGGGCATCTCCAAAACACGGGCTACGTCGCGGATAACCCCTTTGGCTAACAGTGAACCAAAGGTGATGATCTGTGCGACCTGCTCCCGCCCGTATTTACGTACGACGTAATCGATGATCTCGCCGCGACGCGCTTGCATAAAGTCCATATCGATATCGGGCATCGATACCCGTTCCGGATTGAGAAAACGCTCAAAAAGCAAATCGTATTTCATCGGGTCGATATCGGTGATCTCAAGACTATAAGCGACGAGACTTCCCGCCGCCGATCCCCGCCCCGGGCCTACGGCAATCCCCATCCGTTTTGCTTCACGGACGAAATCCCAAACGATAAGCATATAGCCGGGGAATTTCATCTGGTTGATCACCTGCATCTCGAACTCTAAACGATCTCGATACTCCTGATGTCTCGCTTCTGGAACGTGTTCGAGGCGTAGTTCCAAACCGATTCGGCAGCGGTGGATAAAATACTCCGAATCCTCTTCGATAGTTAGCCCCTCTTCGAGAGCGTATTCGGTCGTAAATTTAAAGTTCGGTGGGGTCGGGTTTCCGAGTTTAAGTTCGAGCTGGCACTTATCGACGATCTCTTGGGTGTTATAGAGCGCTTCTGGGATATCGGCAAAGAGCCGTGCCATCTGCTCAGGGGATTTGATGTAAAACTCATGGACGGAGTGGCGCATACGCTTGGGGTCATCGTAGAGTTTATTCATCCCGATACACATAAATGCTTCATGATACTGAGCATCCCCCGCGTAGGTGTAGTGGGTGTCGTTGGTCGCAATGAGTTTGATATTCGTCTCTTGGGAAATGCGAATAACCTGCTCGTCGATAAAAAGCTGATCGGCAATTCCGTGGCGCATGATCTCCATGTAAAAATCATCCCCGAAAATCTCTTTATACTCCAATGCAATCCGTTTCGCCTCATCGTATCCTAACGCCCCGTTTTTGACGTTACGCTCGCTGTTGGTATTGAGATGCCAATTCACCTCCCCTTGCAAACACGCCGAAGTACAAATGATCCCCTCACAATTCTCACGAAGGAGTTGTTTGTTGATACGGGGAAAATAGTAAAAGCCGTTGATATAGGCTTGCGAAGAAAGATACATCAGGTTTTTATAACCCGCTTCGTTTTTAGCAAACAAACAAACGTGAAAACGCTGTTTGATCGTTTTATCCCCTAAATCTTCACCGTTATGGATGTACGCTTCCATCCCGATAATCGGTTTAAGCCCAGCTCCGCGCATCTGCTGATAAAAATCGATTGCCCCGAACATATTCCCGTGATCGCTCATCGCCACCGAGGTCATCCCCAACTCTTTAACCCGCGAGGCTAACGCGGATATTTTGTTTGCACCATCAAGTAAAGAGTATTCGGTATGGAGATGAAGATGGGTAAACGGGGGAACTGTGCTCATATAAAAATGCCTTGAAAAAAAGTAAAAAGATTATAATGTCTAAAGGGTAAAGGGGAGCTTTTAAAGTCGTTTAGAGAGTAACCGATTCAGTCCGTCCGCAAACGCCCTTACCGTCTTTTCTCCGATAGCACTCGGACCGCCCGTAATCTCACCGTTATTACGTAGCTCTTCCATCAGATTGCGCATTGCTAGAAGGTGTTTGATGTTGTTTTCATCATAAATCGTTCCGCGCGGATCAAGCCCTACAGCTCCCTTTGTCACGATACGATCCGCCAGAGGAATATCCGCCGTTATGACAATATCACACGATTCACACAGCTCTGTAATACGGTGATCGGCTTCATCGGGGCCTTGTGCCACAACTTCCATTGACACATAAGCGACATCGGGAGTAGCGATTCGTTTATTGGCGATGAAAATGGTGGTGATTTCCCGCTTTAGTACCGCACGTAGTAGTATCTCTTTAAGGGCATTGGGAAAAGCATCGGCATCGACAAGTATTTTCATAGGCGTTATTTTACCCAGATACTTTCTCAATCGTTAAATATTCATATCACTTTTTCAGTATATACCCCGTCCCGTATATATTTTCGATACTTAAGGTGTCCACTTTGTTCCGTATCCGATTGATCAATTCCCGTATGGTGGAATCACCGATACTCTTATCCCCCCACACCGCTTGACGCAGCTCTTCCATCGTTATCGGAGAATCCGGTTTTGTCCAAAAAAGGTTCAGTGCCGTTGTCTCATTCTTGCTTAATTCAATTATTTGAGCGTACCAATGCAACCGATTTTGTTCTACATCCAGCCAGCACTCCGGAAATTTATCTTTAGCCTGTTTTTTCCCTTCCAAATACTCTTTTTTTACTCTCGAAACGACAATATGCAATACGGCCATCAAATCCGCTTCCCTAAATGGTTTTACAAGAAAACCATACGGAATTGTCACGGCCGCTTCCTGCAACGTCTGGGGGTCACTGTAAGCGCTGATGTAGATGATGGCTACATTATCATCCACCAAACTTCGTGAGAGTTGAATTCCATCCTCTGAGCCTTGTATATTGATATCCATGATAATGATATCGATATGCTGCGCGGCTAAGAATTTTCGTGCTTCCAGTGCACTTTTTGCACTTCCCGCAACGTGATATCCTAGATCTTCGATAATCTCGCGTATAAAACGGGAGGTAATCGGTTCATCTTCAACGATCAGAAATATCGGATTCATTCAAAAACTCCAATCTAAAATAGGTACCGCTGTATTTTCGATATATAATCTGCGCTTCCGGCAATTTTTCTGCCAATGCATGTACCAGCATAATGCCGATACATTTTTTATTCTGTATAAACCCTTCAAATCCGATACCGTTGTCTTTAATCCGAAGAGAGACACGATTACCCCTCTGTTCACACCGAATAAAGAGTTTATTTCCGGTATCGGTGGCTCTATAGGCATGTTTAAATACATTACTTAATACTTCATTGCAGATCAATCCCATCGTCACAGCGTTATCCAGATTAATCTCAAGCGGTTGAAACGACGCATCAATTCGAACCGATTCGCTCAACGTATTACGCCGGCATAGATCAACAAGGGAACGGAGGTAATCTTCTAATTTGATCATTGTAATATCATGGCTTTGATAGAGCATCTCATGGATCACCGCCATACTTTGCAATCGTGCGGTACTGTCATCGATCAGTGTATGGACGGCTTCATTGTGGGTTCGTCTACGCTGAAGCCACATCATCGAAATAATTACCTGTAAATTGTTCTTTACCCGATGATGCACCTCTTTAAGGAGTGCCTCTTTTATCGCTACGCTTTTGTGAAGCTCCTGATTGGCCAAAGAGAGTTCTTCCGTCCTCTCTTTTACCTCTCCCTCAAGCTCCTCTTTTGACTTCCGCAACACATTGGTCAAAATTTTTGCTTTCTGTGCCGCCTCTTCCTGAAACCGCTCTTTCTGAAGACGGATAACGTTAATACGATCAGCCAAACCGAACGAAAGGAGAAGGAGCTCGAAAAAGACCCCGATTTGCGTCCCCCACGTCGTAAAAAAATTGATCGGCAGTAACCCGATATTTTTCATCCCCGTCAACATCGTACCGATAAACAACAATAGCCATGCGATCAGATAAAATTTTGACGCTCTCACGTTATAGCGAAAATAGGCGATCAACCCCACTGATACCAAACTCGATGTTGTGATAAAAAGGACAATGACCGATAAGATAAGTCCATGATAGTAGTCCAGCAGTGTCGTAAGAAAAAGGGTAACGAACGAAAAAGCTAAAATAAACAAGAGAACTTTATCCTGTTTCGGCAGTAATGCTTTAGTATCCAAAAAAGTGCGGGTAAACATTATGGCCAGTACATGAGCCAAAACGATCAAAAACGGGATAATTGTATTGTTGATTTCGGGATAATCGGGCCATAAATACCTAAATGCGACTCCGCTTAGGGCTAAAAGAGTCAAAATATTGGCAATCTGAAAAATGACGTAGTAAAAATAGCTACGTTCACGGAGGGAGAGAAACAGAAAAAAGTTATACAAAATCATAATGGCTGCTCCGCCGTAAAAAATCCCTAAAAGAGCCGTTTTAGTAACCTGAGAAGCGTAATAGTTTTCATCACTCATAAGATAAAGCTGTAAATCCATTGAACTGTTAGAACGAATATGAAAGTAGAGAGTCTCTTTACTTTGAGGCTGCATAGTAAGTGAAAAGAGAATGTTCTCATCTTTTTTTTCGTGCAATGCGACGGCAACCGAATCACCGCTAATCTTTTTAGAATAGGTTCCATCAGGATTGCTTAGATAGAAAGTGACGTTATCCAACAGGGGATAATCGAATTTCAACAACCGTTTGATCGGATATTTTTGCGGGTTTTCAAGGGAAAGTTTGATCCAAAAATCGGACTTTGTCAGTCCAAATCCTGCGGAACGGCCATTTAATGGACGAAACATTTTTTGGGTATCCTCTATCAGAACACTATCAATACTCAGTTCCCCTTTTTTATCTTCAAGATAAAAATAATTCTCATGAAGAGCACTAGGGGAAACGGTAACGTCAACGTAGTTTTCTGCTTTGATAAGTGCGCTTAGCAAGATAAAAATTATAATTATGCGCATCTGCTCTTTCATACTGTACAAAATAAATTAATGTGGACCATTTATAAGTGTTTATTATAAAGAAAACTCTTCTAACAATCTAGCATCATTTTCTAACAAAATATTACTATAATATTTCTAATAATTATATTTCATAGGTAAGAACAAAATGGATTCAATCAAGTTTTATGGTTTAGGATCGTTGTTTGATACACAATTAACAGCACAAATAAATCCGGTACTGTCCCACACGAAAACCACAAAGGAACAAACCCTCCCCTTCGAAGATATCACCAAAATTGTTGATGATCTCAACCATTCCCTCAACCAGCTAAACACGACATTGCGTTTTAATGTAGATAGAGAATCGGATATGTTTTATGTTGCAGTCATTGATACAAAAACAAAAGAGATGCTACGCCGTTTTCCTATCGAAGAGTTGCCCGATTCAAACGTTATTCGACATAATCCCTCTGGAGTTTTTCTCAATACAAAAAGTTAAGTTATTCAGAAACACAGCGGACAAACGCCGCCTCTTTTTTATTGACTGTCGCTACGGATCCAAGTTTGAAACCGACCACATATCCCTCAGTTTCATTGAGGCTATCACTGCTCCAGTAATAACGATGCATCATTGCCCCGAAATAGTGCATATCGACACTGGGACGAAAATACTCATAATCGACAATACCGTAAAGTTCTTTCAGACTCGGCACTCTCCACGTCCGTCCGTGAAGTGTTAGGTTTTCACACTGCTCTTGTGCTTGATCGAAAGTGTATTTGGTACGTTTATCGGTAGCATCCAACGAGTGCCAAAGGAGTCCGGAATTTTTATCTTCCGTCCCCTGTGACGTTAACTGGTAGCTGTGAACCGGCTTTGTTTCAAAAGTGTCAATACACGCTGCTGCAATTTTTTTCGTCGGCGGAGAGAGAGTTATATTACGCTCTTTAGGGAAAAAACTGTACCCCACCATCGCAATAATCCCGCCATCTCCCTCGCTTCCCGTTCCGATTTCCGTCGTATCCGAGGGACCGCGGTTATAGGACCAATAGCTAAATCCCTCATAAAAAGGTTCTGAGGTGGAATGAGCAAAAAGCTCCTGTATCGACATCTGCCGCCAAGAGGTGCCTAATGATCGACAATACTCAAGGGCATGTGCTTGGGTATAGTGCTCTGAGGAAGAGAGACGTATCTCTCCCCACGCTAAGCTCGTGAAGAGAAAGAGGATAAGACTAAAGCGGGGCACAATAATCGGCCAATAATCCGCCGCGTAGCTTTTCATACGTTTCATCACCGAGTAATTTTTGTACGATCGCCAAACCAAAGCAGATCGCCGTTCCCGGACCGCGCGATGTCATAATATTGCCGCTTTGGACAACAGCACTCGCATCGCCGCAATACCCGGCAACATCGATTTCATCTTCGACGCTCGGATAGCATGTATACCCCTCTTTAAGAACACCCGCTTTGTAAAGAGCGTACGGTGCGGCACAAATCGCACCGATATTTTTACCCTTTGCATCCATTGCTTTGAGAAGATTTTGCATAGCTGTATCATGCGCCAATGCTTTGGTGCCGCCCCATCCTCCGGGAAGAACAATCATATCAAGCTCATCCGCACACAATCCCTTGATCGGACTATCCGCATGGAGAGTGATTCCGTTGGCCCCTTTTACGAGAAGATTCTCGTTCAATGTTCCCATGATGACTTCGATACCCGCACGACGAAGAACATCGATAATACTGACAGCTTCGATCTCTTCAAACCCTTCTGCTATAGGTACTAAAACACGTAGCATTACATACTCCTTCTACTGCATCTAACTTTGAACAGCCGCTGATTTTATGTGTTATTGTACACTTTGAAAATAAAAAAAAGAAATAAAGGTAAAGTTAAATTGCGGAAGAAAAGAAAAGCGTGGTTTGCGGAAAAAATCCGCAAGGAGAGTGAATTACTTCACTTTCTCCATGTATTCACCCTCAACGGTGTTGACTTTAATAATATCACCCTCAAGAACGTGGTAAGGAACTTGAACCACCGCACCCGTTTCCAAAGTAGCCGGTTTTTTAGAACCGCTTGACGTGTCGCCTTTGAAGTTCGGCGGAGTTTCAACGATTTTGAGTTCCATGATTTCAGGCGCTTCAACGCTGATCGCGTTGCCGTTGTGGAAGATCATTTGAACGCTGGTACCGTCTTTGATCCATTTCATCGCATCCTCACATTGATCGTAGGTAAGACCCAGTTGCTCATAGCTTTCGTTGTCCATAAATTGGAGCATTTCGCCATCATCATACAAAAATTGCATCGTGGTATGAACAAGATTCGGTACTTCGAATTTATCCCCCGCATGGATCGTTTTTTCGATCACTTTTCCGTTCAAAAAGCTCTTTACTTTACAACGGACAAATGCCGCCCCTTTGCCCGGTTTAACGTGTTGGAACTCGACGACTTTGTACGGTACACCCGTAATCTCCAAACGTACACCCTTTTTGATATCACCCATACCGATTGTTGCCATGAAAAACCTTTTTCTGATCTTGTATTGGGCGAATTTTACCCGAAACTATCCAGAATTTCAAACACGATGTAACTTATGGTATGATCTTACCTACTAATATCTCATTATTTTGACCCTTTTTATTTCTATTGAATCGCTAAAAGTGTATACTCATCTTATAAAATTGATTATAATCACAAATACTTTACAAGGATTCAGTTAATGAATACTCGTTCACTTATTCTCGCTATATCGGTGCTTTTTGCCCCTTATTCTCTGATGGGGGCGGGTCTATCACTGCCTGCGGCATTGGAAATTTTAGAAAGTAATAACCTTGAAATCAAAAGTGCCGCCCTCGACGTACAAAGCGCTTCAAGCGATACCTCGATCGCGAAGGGATATAACTTCGGATCACTCGATCTGACCCAAAACGTTATGCGTTCCAATGATGCCGGAAATGTCTTCGGCTTTAAACTGAGTTCACGGGAAGCTGACTTTAATGATTTCGGTTTTGATGAGTTCTTAGGACAAATGGGTGGACTGCCCGGTAATACTCAGCAACTGTTAGCGACTCAGCCAAAAAATCTAAACTATCCCGGCTACCAAAACTATTACCAAAGCAAACTTACCTATATGGTTCCCCTCTTTGTCGGCGGAAAACTGAACGCGTACGGTGATATCGCTGAAAAGATGGAGCAAATCAAAAAGCTCGATGAATCGCATGTTAAAACGGAAAAAGTGTACGAAACTCGCAAAAGCTATTACGATATGGCACTCCTTCAAAACTCTATCGACCATATGAAAACCATCCATAAAAATATCTCGACCTTAGAGCGAACGACCCAGATGATGATCCAAGAGGGATACGCCAAAAAAGTCGATCTCCTCGAAGTGGAAGCGCGCAAAGCCAATGTTGAGCGGAGCATTACCGAGATGGAAGCGAATAAAAAGCTTCTCTACCACTATCTCAGTTTTCTCCTCAATACTCCCGTAACGGAGATCGAGCTCCCCTCAAACGACTATCCTACTTCAGCCATCAGCGAAGAGGATGTCTTGGCAAACAATACCGATCTTAAAAAAGCCGCCCAAGGGTTAGAGATTCGAGATCGCCTTGTTGATGTTGCCTATGCCCCTTTTCTTCCCCAAATCGGTGCATTCGCCGAAGCATCTAGTGCCGATGATACCTTTTTAGGGGATTTCAACGACCATAAAGCTTATACCATCGGTGCGAAACTCAGCTGGAACCTCTTTAACGGCGGAGTCGATAAAAACTCTCTCGAAAAAGCCCGTATCGAAAAGATCAAAACAACGACCCAAGTGGAGTTGGCCAAAAAAGGGATCGCCCTTCAATACGATAAAATCCGAACCGAAATCGAAAGCCTCACTTCCCAAGTCAAAAGCTTGGAAAAAGAGCTGGAGCTTTCAAGCCAAATCTATAAAAATTACGAAGGTCGTTACCACGAACACCTCGCATCTATGAGCGATGTCATTATTAAACAATCGCAGCAAATTGAAAAAGTTCTTAACCTTCAAATGGTTAAAAATCAACGTAACGAGCGTATCTTCGCCCTCGAAAAACTTAGTAACGGAGTCAAATAATGAAATTTTGGATCACCTCTCTCGCCCTTGCTTCAACCCTTAGTGCCGCAGGCCTTACCCTATCAGGAAGTGTTATCAGCGATAACCAAAAAATGATTACTAGCCGCAATATGGGATTCGTTACCAGTGTCAACGTCTCAGAAGGTTCACGTGTTTCCAAAGGACAGCTTCTCTATACCATCGATTCCAAAGAGATCGATTCAGCAAAAACCCAAGTGGAACTCGGAATCGCCCAAGCAGAGCTCTCGCTTCAAATGTACCAAAACCAATACGCCAATCTCGAACTGAACTTAGAGCGAAACAAACGTTTGTTGGCACAAGACATGGTCAGTAAATTCGAAGTGGAGAATCTCGAACTCTCTAAAAAGAACCTTCAAAATATGATCTTCATCGGGGAACGTCAAGTCAATCAGGCGAAAGCACGTCTTAGAGAGGTTGATAACCAATACAACTATCTCCGTATCACCGCACCCAATAGCGGTGTCGTCGTCGCTAAAAACATTAAAGTGGGCGAGATGGCAATGCCGGGGATGCCTGCAATTGTCCTATCGGATTTAAACGCCCTTAAAATCGAAGTTGAAGTCGCAGAAAATAACCTCAAACTCGTTCCCGTCGGGAAAAAAGTAAAAATTTCTGTCCCCTCTGTCGGTTATATCGGAATCGGACGGGTCAGTGCCATCATCCCAAGCTCTAACCCGATGACCCATACCTTTAAAATCAAAGTATCGTTTAGCGCTAAACAAACCGTTTATCCCGGAATGTACGCCACTATAGAAATCAACTAGGAGTCATGATGCACGCCCCTCTCTCCTATCAGCCCACCGATTCTGCCGGAAAGCTCGCCAAGGGCTTTATGCGTAATCCCCTCACACCGATACTCGGAATCTTTCTCCTTGTCATAGGATATATGGCTCTAATGCTTATGCCCCGTGAAGAGAATCCTCAAATGGTCGTCAGCGGTTCTACCGTAATTATTGCCCTTCCCGGTGCTACTGCCAGCGAAGTTCAAAACGTGATTGTCAAGCCTCTCGAGCGAAAACTCAAAGAGGTTAAAGGGATCGAACACATTCATGGAATGGCGATGGATAACGTTGCCGTCATCAATGCCGCATTTTTTATCGGGGAAGCGAAAGAGGATTCAAACCTAAAAATCTACGACAAAATCATGCAGAACATGAGTATCCTCCCCAAAGGTGCCATGCAGCCGATTATCAAACCGCTCGATATTGACGTCGATATTCCTATCGTCTCGGTCGCTTTTTATTCCAATAACCCTAATATAGACCCGACAAAACTTTACGATCGCGTCAAAGAGATACAACACCATATCAACGGATTGCCAAACGTTGCCGTTACCGATATTCGAGGAGCTAAAAAACACCAGTACAACGTATTGGTTGACATTAACCGTCTCTCAGGCTACAACCTCTCACTCGGACAAATTGTTCAGGCAACGCAGTCTTTAGCCTATAACGTCCCCGAAATCAAAGGGAAAACCCAAGATAATCAAATCGTTATGATCGGTGTGCGCAACGCGATAGAGAGTGTCGAAGATGTCGGAAATATCATTGTCGCCCAATACGGCGGTTCTGCCATTTATCTGCGTGATGTTGCCACTATCAGTGCGGGTAGCGATATCCAAAACTTTAAATCGGCACTCGTAACCGTAAAAGGGGAAGACGGGAAGTTTTCACCCCTTAAAGACCAAATCACCCTGACTGTTTCCAAACTTCAAGGGACGAATGCCGTTAATATCGCCGATGCCGTCAAAGTAGAACTCGAAAAATACAAAGAGACCATGTCTGCGCAGGGGATTAATTATGTTATCACCCGCAACGACGGTGAACGTGCGAATGAAGCGGTTAATGAACTCGTGTTTCATCTCCTCCTCTCCATCGTCATTATCGCAATTTTGCTCATTTTTGTTTTGGGCTGGCGTGAATCATTGATCGTTACGTTCACCGTTCCGGCTATCTTGGCTATCACCCTCTTTATCGCTTATATAACAGGGCAAACCGTCAACCGGATCACCCTCTTTGCGTTCTTGCTCTCGCTCGGACTTCTCGTCGATGCGGCAATCATCGTAATCGAAAATATCCATCGCCATTTCCACGCACCTGGAGCGCACGAGAGAGATGCCGATGAGCTGATGATCGAAGCAACCGATGAAATCGGAGCACCGACCAATATCGCGACCTTAGCTATCATCCTCACCATGGTACCGATGGCATTTGTCGGACAGATGATGGGGCAGTTTATGAAACCGATCCCTGCCAATGTCCCTGTAGCCCTTGTTGCATCACTTTTTGTTGCCTATATCTTTACCCCTTATTTAGCGGTACGGCTCCTTAAAAAACCAGGTCAAGATGGAGAAACTCACTAATGTATCAAAAATTTGAAAATTATTTGCTCGATCTTTTGAGTTCACCTATTAAAAAGAAGCGGGTTCTTTGGGGAACACTCATCGCCTTCATTCTCGCCGTTGCCTTAATACCGAGTGAACTCGTTTTGGCAAAAATGTTACCGGGTAAAAACAATGATACCTACAGTATCTATCTCGATTTAGCCAATGGCAGCTCTATTGAGCAAACTCGACATGTCAGCGAATGTGCTATCGCCATTTTACAGCATGAAAGCGAAGCTCTTGATGCGGAGGTCTTTTTAGGGACAGGATCGCCACTTGATTTTGCAGGACTTATCAAAGGAAGCCACTTTAAAAACAACGAAAACGTTGCGGAAGTGGTGGTCAATCTGACCAAAAAGCATGATCGTGACGAGCCTTCGTATATGATGGTTCAACGTTTACGACCCGTAATTCAAAAAGAGTGCGGTAATCTTTATCCACAAACCAATATCAAATTTGTCGAACCGCCGGCGGGTCCTCCGACCATGGCGGCAATCGTTGCTGAAGTGTACGGTAACAATGCCAATGGAGTACGCCATCTGAGTAACCGTATCCAAGGTGTTTTTCAAAAAACGGAAGGTCTTGTCGATATCGATATTATGCAAGATGAGATTTACGATAAATTTGAAGTTCGCGTCAATACCGATAAAATCACCCGTTCCGCGCTCGATGTTAAGCACGTCAACGATGTCTTATATCTGGCATTTGAAGGGATGGGTGTAGCGGTCAAAAACTCTCAACAATCAACCGATCAAATCCCTATTTTTCTCACGTTGACCCCTGAGGGAAAAAAGTTTGCATCTCGTGATAAACTCGCTATCGAGATGAAGCTCTCCTCTCTCACACTTTTGAATCAAATGGGGATGATGGTACCGATTACCGAGGTTGTCGATATCGTTGCGGTAAAATCCAATCCGATGATACTCTCTAAGAACCTTCATCAAATGACCAATGTTCTCGCGGAAACCGATATGGTCTCTCAGGTTTATCCGCTAATGGATGCCCGTAACGTTATTCTCGATACCTTTGTGGATGAATACGAAATCCGTAAAATCGGTCTGTTTAACCTCGAACTGATCGATAAAAAAACTGCGGAGCGGTATGAGCTTTTGTGGGATGGGGAGATGGAAGTAACTCTTGATACGTTTGTCGATCTCGGGGGGGCTTTCATCGCGGCACTGATCCTTATCTTCTTGCTGATGGTAATTTACTACAAAAGTTTTATCCTCAGCGGTATCGTATTGCTCGGAAGTTTCCTCTCCATCATCGGCGTTATTTTCGGACACTTGATTATGGATATCTTTACGGCGGACACTTTCTTTCTCACGGCAACCTCTTTAATCGGATTTATTGCCCTAATCGGTATCAGTTCCCGTAACTCACTGCTGCTGATCGATTTTACAAAATCCCTTATGATCGATAAAGGGATGCATAAAAAAGAGGCGATAGCCTATGCAACTGCCACCCGTGCCAAGCCGATTTTCCTCACTGCAGCGGCGATTATCCTCGCGTCGACACTCTTAGCGAGCGACGCTGTTTTCGGAGGGCTTGGAGTATCGTTAATTTTTGGTACAATAGCAGCAGTCATCGCATCACTTGTGGTTGTACCCGTTCTGATTCATAACTCTGATTTGGAGCGTCATTTCAACTTTCACGAGCGTAAGGCGGTACCAATAATGGAGCCATAAAATCAAATGTCTACTTTTATTCCGATCACGCTAATCTCCTCAAATGTTACAGAAGATTTGAAAAAGGTTGCCCGTGATCATAGAATAGCGGTAGAAAAACTTGATTTTGATCTCCTCTCATATGAGACCTATTTTAAAGAGACGATGGATGAGGAGTGGCAGCTTTTAAGAGCAAGCAACCTCCTTTCTCAAACAACCGAAGTTGAACTCCGCTCTCCCCATTTTCAGATACGCCAAGAGTATCAAATACACATTAGACTACTAAAACCCCACCCTTACCTCGACTTGCACTTTAGTATCGCAACCGATAAAACCAAAAGCAAAGCGATTGCCATCATCCAACCAACCTCCAAAATTCCTCTTAAAAAAGGGGTTCAAGAGTGGCTCAAAGAGGCAATAGTTCGTAAGCAGCTTCGTCACGGACTTCTCATAGGGCTATATGATCTGGATCTGGATCGAGAGATCAATCGACTTATCATCAAAATCCAAAAAGAGGGGCCGTTGGCTTTTCTTTATCGTCTCCCTATCGGAGAGTTTTTCCTCCCGATTGCTCCGATCAATGACAAAGTTATCCTACACTATAAAGAGCTGAACAAAACGAAGAGCCTTATAGAAGGGGTGAATCCGGAAGATTTAATTCTCGAATATATTCTTCCGAAATACGGACGTGACGGGCGGGCATGTACGGGTGAACACATCGCAGTTGCTGATCCTGTCCTTAAATATGCCACCTACATTCTCATTGATCCGGAAACTATCCGAGCCGAACAAGATGAGGAGAGTATCCGTTTTTATGCAACTGTCTCAGGATTTGTAGAACGTAAACAAGGGATCTTTTTTATCTCTCAAGAGCTCCAAATCGAAAGCGCAAGCTTTAAAAGAACGGGTTCCATTGAAACCGGACTCGATAAAGATGTATCGCTCAAAATCAATAAAAAAGTGGATAGTGAAGATGCCATCGGTATGGGAGTCAATATCGACGTCCAAAAACTCGATGTTAGCGGAACTGTCGGAGGGAATGCCAAAATTCAAGCGTGTGAAGTCAATATCGGAGCTCAAACCCATAAAAAATCACACATCAATGTTTCCGAAATTGCGAATATTCATCTCCATCGCGGCAATCTCAAAGCAAAAGAGGCCAATATCGCCATTTTGGAAGCGGGAAAAGTGGAAGCCGATATTATTCGGATCAACAAAATGATGGGGGGAGAGATCATCGCACGTGAGATTCATATCGATACCCTCTATTCCAATGCCCGCGTTATCGCACTCGAATCTATTACCATCCAAAAGATTGAAGGGGAGGGAAACAATCTCATTATAGACCCCCTTGCAATTGAAAGCTATAATTATCAAATTTCCGAGTTAGAGATGAATATTCGAGATAAAAATTCAAAAATTCAAATTGAAAGTAAAGAATTTATCGCCCGAAAGATTAAACTCAAAGAACAAAATGAGCGTATCCAGCAAATCCAAGAACGGGTCCTTGCCAAACAAAAAAAGGGAGAAATTCCTTTGAAGGCCGATATGGTCAGACTCCAACAATACAAAACCGAAGCAGAACAGCTAAAAGACTTTGTCAATCTTATTAAAGAGGCCGAAGCCTCTCTTCAACAGTTAGAAGAAAAATTAGAGAAGCTCTACGAAGCCGATCTTCATGCCGTCGTTACCAATTATGGGATCTACAACGGACATAACCGTATACTTTTTATCGATCCTAAAACGGGTAGGGAATACGGTATTACCCCTGAGGGGAAAGCGACCCATGTCCGGTTGCAACAAGAAGATGATGAAAAGAAGTTTCTGCTGGAATCCTAAAAAAATAAAACTCCTTTTATACCCCTCCCAGAGCTTTAACTTTTTGCGATAAAACTCTGGTATGAAATTAACCGACATAACCCTTATCACCCCTTATTTGTCACTTGATCCTATTTTCTATCATGAAGTTACTCCGACACCGCTCAAACATCCTCGCCTCGTCAGTTTCAATCCATCAGGGGCACTACTGTTAGGACTCGATCCCCTACAAATCGATACGAGTGAAATAGAAGGACTTCTCAACGGAACCTTATTACTACAAGGTTCACGCCCCTATGCCATGTGCTATGCAGGTCATCAATTCGGCTATTATGTCCCCAGACTCGGAGACGGACGTGCCATAAATCTAGGTGCTACAAAGGGGTGGAATTTACAATTAAAAGGTTCAGGACAAACCCGCTATTCCCGTCAAGGTGACGGACGCGCCGTATTACGTTCTTCTATTCGCGAATATCTTCTCAGCGAAGCGATGCACGCTCTGGGTATCCCTACCAGCCGCTCCTTAGCGCTCATCACTTCCGATGAAAAAGTAGCGCGTGAGCAGTGGGAACACGGAGCCGTTGTATTGCGCTTATCCTCCTCATGGATACGATTTGGCAGTTTTGAGTACTTTTTCCATTCCAATCGCTACGATAAACTTGAGAATTTAGCCGATTTTTTACTTCAAGAATCTTTTCCGGAGTTAGTCGGAGTCGAGAATAGTTATCTCAAGATGTTTGGAAAGATCGTTAAACGGACGGCTCACCTTATTGCCCACTGGCAATCGGTCGGCTTTAATCACGGTGTCATGAACACCGATAATATGTCCGCGATCGGCCTTACTATCGATTATGGCCCTTTTGCCTTTTTGGATACCTTTGAGAGCGGTTATATTTGCAACCATGCCGACACACAGGGAAGGTACAGCTACGATAATCAGCCCCGCATCGGCTATTGGAATCTGGAGCGGTTAGCCCATGCCCTCTCGCCCCTCATCCATGAAGAAAAACTCAAAAATGAACTCGACCACTACGGAGAGTATTTCACTGAGCATCTGATGGAGCTTTTGCGGGCGAAACTCGGACTAGAGAGTGCGCATGAGAACGACAGCGAACTGCTCCGTTCCCTCTTTAGTGTCATGGAAAACGGGCGTATCGATATGACCCCTTTTTTTCGAACCCTCAGCCGCTATGACGGGAACAAAGAAGCGTTATATGCATTAACACTCGCCCCGAATCAGTTGAGCGAATGGCTTGAGCGATACGATGAACGATTACGTCTCAACACCTCATCAACCGATGCTCGGCACGCGAAAATGCTCCGTACCAATCCCAAATACGTGTTAAAAAACTACATTCTCCAAGAGGCTATTGATGCTGCCGAAAAAAACGATTTTTCTCTTGTGAATGATCTGCTGACACTAGCTCAAAGCCCGTACGATGAACACCCCGCATTCGAGCGCTATGCAGGTTCCACACCCAATCAATACAAAAATTTAAAACTAAGCTGTTCATCGTAGCGCTTATTTATCCACCATTCAGATTGTAATCAAAAGGTAATCAAACATAAATTGATTATTTTTTGATCATGCAACTTCCTATTTTTTTTTCATACCTCTTTATACTGTCACCGTTATTTATATCTCTTAGGAATCCGCATGCAACGCAATCATCTCATCCGCTATATGAGCGATGTTCAAAATTTTGAAAAAAACATGAGTACTTTATCCGCTAAATGGGATTTACTCACCCTCCTTGGTTCCATGTCCAATATCGGCATGGATACGAGCGAAACACGGAAAGCATTTGAAGACTTGCTGGATGAGCCTCTGCTGCGTCTCATCGAAGAGACCTTCAACAAAAGCCTAAACGAGCTTGAATCCAAAGCCCAAACGGCGATCGATATCCTGATCCGTAACCTTTTTGAACGTACCGCCGATATCGGATTTCTCGCTACCGATGATGATATACGCGATTATCTCCTCTTTTTAAATTCAGCCGATATGACTGCATCGGAGGAGATGCGTGAAATCAAAATCCGAAAAAAAGAGGCGCTAACCGAACGGTTTCGTGAATATGTTTCCAAATACAGCGTCTATGAAAACATTATCTTGCTCGATACCAAAGGAAAGGTACTCGTACAGCTCGATACCACCAACCCGATCACCCACTCCAAAGATTCTTTGTTGAGTGAATCGTTGCGAACCCATCAAGGGTATGTCGAAACCTTTCGCCCCAGCGATCTTAACCACAATAAACCCTCCCTCATCTACTCCTACCGTGTCAGCAAAAGTGAGAGTGATGAGCCTTTGGGAGTATTGTGCCTCATTTTTCGTTTTGAAAATGAGCTGCAAAGCATTTTTCGAAAACTCACTCGTGAAAATCCCTACATCGCCCTCGAACTTCTCGGTTCTGACGGCACCGTTATCGCCTCCTCATCGGCGCATCATGTACCGATAGGCTCCTATCTAAGCCCTCGCAATAATGAAGATCACCAAACCTACTATGCCGGATTCGAATACCTCTACCAAGCGGTTAAGACAACCGGATATCAGGGGTATAACGGTTCAGGATGGATCGGACATGCGATGGTTCCGCTCCACCTTGCATTTCGCTCCTCGTCACGATCCTCATTTCAAAAAAATGAGCTGTTTGACTCGGTTGCTAACGCTCAAGCCTACTATCCCCAAGAGCTGAAAGATATTTTGGATAAAGCCCGAAAAATCCAAAGCGAACTCGACATTACCGTCTGGAACGGCAATGTTCAAATCGCCAATGCTATCGGTCATGAAAGCCCTTTTACCAAAGCGCTCCTCTCTGAAATATCCAAAACAGGTGAAGAGACCAAACGGGTGTTTGATCATACCGTCGCCAACCTCAATTCAGCCATGATGGTTCAGTATCTTGAAGATTTAAAATTTCAATCCTCTCTCGCTATCGATATTATGGATCGTAATCTGTATGAGCGGGCAAACGACTGCCGATGGTGGGCACTCACCACGACCTTTCGAGAGTGTCTGTCACAGGTAAATGTAAGCGAAGCAGATCGTGAAAAAATGAACTCCATTTTGGGTTACATCAACGATCTCTATACCGTTTACAGTACCATGTTTATTTATGACCGCGACGGTACGATACTCGCGGTCTCTCATCCTGATGAGGAACATTTGATCGGAAAAAGAATCGGCTACACATGGGCGATGGAGACACTCGATCTTAAAACGACGCAGGAGTATGTCGTATCGACTTTCGAGCCGAGCCCTTATTACGCCAATCGCTCAACCTACATCTATAATGCCTGCATCCGTAATGTTAAAGGCGAAAATGTGGGAGGAATCGGTATCGTCTTTGATGCCGAATCTCAGTTTGAAGCGATGTTGCACGACACTCTCCCTAAAGATGAAAATCATGCTATCCCTGAGGGGATGTTTGCCCTCTTTATCGATCGCAGCGGCCGTGTCATCTCCTCTACTACCTCTGAGATCAGTGTGGGAGAGGTGCTTACCCTTCCGGTATCGATTTTAGAACTCAGCCCGGGTCAGAGCGATGCGCAGATTCTCCCTTTTGAGGGGGTCTATTACGCACTCGGAGCAACCTGCTCCAACGGGTACAGAGAATACAAACAAAGTGACGGATACGATAACGACATCATTTCCCTCCTCTACCGTCCTATCGGTGAGATTCAAGTGCTTGAAGATGAGGCACCGGCTCAGCGTGTTTATACCTATCCTAAACCGAACGGAACAGAAGAGACGTGTGAAATTTCAACCTTTTTCGTCGGAGGATCACTCTTTGCGATCGAGTCCAAAAACGTTGTCTGTTCTCTCGCACACCAAGAGCTTACCTCGATACTCCACGCCAGCGAATACAACATGGGAGTTATCAGCTTTGAAAAGCGGATGGTAAGCGTTATTTCATTAGCTAAACTGCTCGGAATGGAGAAAAAATACGACAAAGAGCGTGACACGATCATCCTTGTCAAAACGGTCATTGAAAAACAGGTCGTTTATCTCGGTGTTGTGGTCGATGCGATTTACAGCAGCCCTGAAATTCCACTGCGCTCCATCAGCCACTACAGCAATGTATTGAAAAATGAGAACTCATTGACCAAAGCGGTTATTATCCCCGATAGTGCCGAAGATTTTAGTAACGAGATGATCTCTATCCTCGACATACCGAAAATCTACGCCCAGCTTATCCAGCCCTACTCTCGCCCGCTTCACAAAGTGATGGCATAAACTACTGAGGGTTCTCACTGTAACTGAGCCGTAAACCGTCCTCACTCATCACGAAACCGTGGATAGCGATTTTCCCCTCATGGACGAGGCGGTGGTGCTTGGCGCACAGCGGAATGAGGTTGTAGCGGTGATTCATCCCGTAATGACCAATCGATCCGCCATCATCCGCATTCGCTTGCGGGACGATATGGTGCACCTCGTCGACCGCTTCGTCGCACAGTGCACATTTTGTCAAAAAGAGCTTGTTGTTGTAGCGGCTCTTTTTCTCCCGTTTCAGCATCGAGGCTTCGTGAGTTTTATCGGTAATCCGCCCTCGGATCTCATACGCCTTTTTCAAAAAGGTCTCATCCATGTGGAGTGATTTGGCAAACTCCAACCCGTACAGCGTCGAGCCGCTCCCGCTTTTGAGCTTTCGATCATACACCAATTTATCGCTCGCCTCATCGTAATAAACCCCTAGATGGAGCAATACTATCTCTTTTGCTTTTTGAATTTCGGAGAGGGATGAGAGTTGATGGAGGTGGGTGGCAAAAATAAACATACTCCCGATCTCTCGGAGTTTGAGAATCGCGCTCGCGACGATAGCGAGAGCCGATTCAGTTTCGGTACCGTGGCTGATCTCATCACCCAAAATAAGGGTATTCTCGGTGGCTCGGTTAAAGATATTACGCAGCTCCAGCATCTCTACGGCGAACGTCGATAGCCCTTTGTAAAGGTTGTCTTTGGAGACGATACGGGTGAGAAGTTTATCGACAGGGGCGAACCGCATAGTGGCACACGGAACGAAAAATCCCCCCTGCGCCATCACGACGGAGAGTCCGATACTCTTCATCAGAGATGATTTACCGCTGGAATTGATACCGTACAGCAATACCCCTTTGACATCCTCACCGTTCTCAATCGTCGAGTGTTCCTCATAGGTGTGCTGATCGACGGAGCCTAAGAAGAGATCATTCGGGATAAAGATACCGTTCTCTTCACGCGATTCGATCAGCGGATGACGCAATCCCACCGTTTCGATAAATGCTTTGGGTGAGGGAACAATGGAGGGACGGACATAACGATACTGCTTGGCGCACTTCGCACCGCTCAAACTCACATCGACGACGGCGAGAAAAGAGATCAGATGCTCGATGGCATGGGAAAATCGTCGCTCGATTGCTTCGAGCTGTTCACGGTAACGCTCTTTGACCTGCGCGATCATCCGTGATTTAGCCCCCGCATTTTCAATGGAGAGTTCATCAAGGAGGGTTGATGAGAGCTTCACCGCCGTTTTGAGTTTACGAACCTGAAAATCGCGGAAAAAGTAATGCTCTCCCTCTAACGTAAAAAAGCTGTTATGGAGTGCCTCTTCGACACTCACATAGCGGTTACGGGTCATCAGGAGATGATACCCCTCACTCTCCAGCCATCCGATAGAGGCATACGATCCCCCCGATTCGAAAAAGGTATCAATGTGGCTGATAATAGCAGTTAGTTTCGCTTCATTATTGCATTGGAGCTGTTCCAGTGCATCGATAGAGGGGTCGATCCCTTCGTTAAAGAGATTCTGATCCACCTGATCGCGTCGGAATTTGGCACACGCTTCAATATTAAAAATACGACGCAACTCCGAGGCACAATGGGCACACTCCTGCGCACTCGCTTTATCGTAGGTAATTTTTAAACGCTCGGCATCTTCGAACAGAGACTCCGCCGCACTGAGCGACGCATAAAAATAAGCCAGTTCAAAGGGGTGAAGTTTACCGAGTTTTAAACGACGAAGTATCCGCTCCAGATCGTACACCTCTTTGAGCTTTGTCTCCAACGGTGCGATATGATCCCCCATTTTATCGATCAAATCGTACCGCTCTTCGAGGAGTTTGGTATCGCAGATGGGGTTTAAAAGCCGTTCACGCAACAGCCGTTTCCCCATCGCCGTAGAGGTTTTATCGATGAGTTTAAGGAGCGTCATTTCATCCGAATCACGCGAAATAATCCCCAGCTGCTCCGCCGCATTGTTCCCGAGATACATATAACGGTTGGTTCCCAAAAACGTCGGGCGGTTCATCTTCTCGATAATCCCCGCATCGTGGTCGATAATAACGTTGATGAGGATACAGAGCGACTCGGAGGCATAAGGGAACCGCTCCAAATCAAGATACTCGATAGGACTCAGCAGTGAACGTATCTGATAAATCCGTTCAAACAGTTCGTTTTGGTAATCGATCCGCAGACGCTTCTCGTTCATCGAGGTTCGGTGATGGTTCTTGATCTCCAGATAGCGATTCACCTCGTCACGGTCGATATCTCCCGCACAAAACGTTACCACCACTTCGGAAGTTTGGTAGCTTTGGAGCAGTGTAAATACTTCATCGAGGGCATACGTTTTATCTTCACGGGTTCCGTGGATCTCGTTGATAAGCGTTTTCCCCGTCCCCACGTCGATCGCGGAGTAACCGATGGAATAAACGCCGTTGTTTTGATCGATCAAGAGTGAAGCGATATAGTTCTCGCTCGCTTCGGCGATATAGTCGAAATTCGTCCCCGGAGAGATGATGTTGGAGATGTAACGGCGAATATGGGGAACTTCACCCTGCTGACGGACGAGGACGATAGTGTATTTTTTCGACTGCACCAGACGGCTGAGATACCGCTCGATGGATACCGTAGGAACCCCTGCGAGGAGAGGGTTTTGGATCGAGTTTTCGAGGATGGTTTTGTTTTTACGGGTGAGCTGAATGTTGAGGAATTCGGCGACTTCTTTCGCCTTGCCGATCTTCATTGTTTCGTTGTTGACTTCGTAGACCTCGAAGAATGATCCCACTTCGATGATGACGAGGGTATCAGAGCCATATTTGGCTTCACACGCGGCTTGAAGTTCGAAATAGATTTCAGAGAGGAGCTTGCTTTTATCGCTTAGTAGTGCTCCGATCTCTTCCGTACTCATCCCATCTCCGCTATAAAAAAGTGTTTTATTATAACGGAATGGGGCTAAAAGCTATCTATTAGTCAGATTACGTTGCAGCAATCTCTATCGGTGCTTCTACGACTAAGCCGCTATCAGAGGCATCGTTATACAATTCTTGCAACTCCGCTGCCGAAGAAGAGGAAGTATCGCTCTGTACTGCAGTTGTGGTAGTAACACTCAAATCTTCTTCAAACAATGCAATGCTTGGATCTTGATCCAAAGTAAAGACTTGACTCAACGCAATCTCACCGGATAATGACTCTTCCGCTTCATGATCCGAATCTTCGGCTAAATCGGCTAAACCGGATAGATTAATCGATTCACCGTTATTCTCTCCATGTTTATCGCCGTCACGATTGTCATCATGCTCTTTCTTCTCATCTTTATCATCGTGCTTATCATCGTGCTTATCATCATGTTTATCGTGTTTATCGCCGTCACGATTGTCATCATGCTCTTTCTTGCCGTGCTTATCATCGTGTTTGTCATCATGTTTATCGTGTTTATCGCCATCACGATTGTCATCATGCTCTTTCTTGTCGTGCTTATCATCGTGTTTGTCATCATGTTTATCGTGTTTATCGCCATCACGATTATCGCTGTGCTCTTTGTCTTTATCGTGCTTATCATCGTCATCGTCATCTTTGTCTTTGTCGTGCTTGTTGTCATCATCTTGTGCAGCCGCTTGTTCTGCAGCCGCTTGTGCAGCCGCTTGTTCTGCAGCAGCTTGTGCAGCCGCTTGTTCTGCAGCAGCTTGTGCAGCCGCTTGTTCTGCAGCAGCTTGTGCAGCCGCTTGTTCTGCAGCAGCTTGTGCAGCC
>NZ_JAUYFF010000004.1 GCF_030691015.1 Sulfuricurvum sp. | reverse complement strand
GTTAAGCTCTTCTGCTGCTGCGGCCGCTTCTTCGGAGTTGGCGGCAACTTGTTGGGTTACTTGGTCTACTTGACCCATAGCTTGATTGATCTGACCCATACCCTCAGCCTGCTCTTTACCGGCGATAGCGATTTCACCGATCAGGTCGGATACTTTTTTACTTTGTTCAACAATCTCTTGGAATGAGGTATGGGTCGCAAGGGCGATTTGGTTCCCCTCTTTGATCTGGCTTACAACCTCTTCGATAATGTCCGAAGTCTCTTTAGCAGCAGAAGCTGCACGTTGAGCCAAGTTACGTACTTCGTCTGCAACGACGGCGAATCCTAGACCGTGTTCACCCGCGCGTGCCGCTTCAACCGCCGCATTCAGTGCAAGGAGGTTGGTTTGGAAGGCGATTTGATCGATGGTTTTGATAATACCGCTGATTTTTGCCGCTGATTCGGTGATCGCGTGCATAGAATGGGAGAGTTGTTCCCCTTTCTCATATCCCGCTTTTGCCGAATCGTTCGCATTTTTTGCCAAAATATCGGCTTGACGGGCATTGTCGGTGTTTTGGGTGTTGATCGCGGTGGACTCTTCGAGGGTTGCGCTTACTTCTTCGACACTGGAAGCTTGCTCACTCGCCCCTTGTGCCAAAGACGATGACGACGACGCTACTTGATCGGAAGCCGAGGTAATCTGCATTGCACCATCACGGATAGAGATGACACTTGTTGTAATCGAACGGGTGATTGAGCGGATGATCATCCATGCCAGAACGATGGCAAACACGATCGAAAGGATGCCGATAAGCATAAACATCTGCTTGAAAGAAGTTACTTCCTTTTTAGACTCAGCGGTAGTATCTTCGATCTCTTTTCGATTGATGTCATACAAATTTTGTAAATGTTCAGCAGTAGCTAGACGGTTTGAACGAATAGCCATAAGTTGTTCTGTCATCTTTCCAAAAAGCTCTTCAATACGAACAGGATCATTTGTCTTAGCTAACGTGTTTATTACTTCGTTATTAAATTGCTCACTTTGTTTCCGCCATACTTCTAACGAAGGTTTGCATTTTTCCCATTCTTGGATCTCTTCGGGTGATTTCTCGAGTTTTTCATAGTCTTTAAAACCGCTGTCAACGCGTTCAAACGCTTTTCCCATCTCTTCAGAAGCATCTGCCATAGCTTCTTGCATTTTAGGATCGCCTTTTAGACCGCGTACCCGATACATCTGGATAGCAACCAACTGTGTCCCGTTGCGAATTCGTCCGAGACCCAGAACCGAGGGGACAAGCTCTTCACCGAGCTTATTCGAATCGCTTTCCCAACCGTTGGTCGCTTGAAACCCTACAAATCCTAGGACAATCATCGCTATGACCATGATCCCCGTCAAAAACATTAATTTTGTTTGTAACACCATATTTTCCAACCAATTCATTTTATTCTCCCATAAGTGTATGTTGTTGCATTTTATCTAAGCTTATCAATTCATCAACTTCAAAAAGCTTAAACACATTCAGAATCATTACGACATTCTCACCGATTTGTGCCATATTACTAATAAATTCGGTATCGACTTTATTTCCGAATTTAGGCGGTTCACTCATATGAGACGAGTCAATCGATGCAACCTCTTCCACACGATCAACGATAAACCCGACATTTACCTTATCCACTTCCACGATAACGATCGTCGTGTTCATGTCCTCCTCTTTGGCATCCATACCAAATCTCAGCCGCGTATCAACAATGGGGATGATCAAACCGCGCAGGTTAATCACCCCTCGTATAAACGGCGGTGTTTTCGGGACATGCGTCACTTTCATGATCGCAATAATCTCTTTAATCTGGTCAATCGCAATACCGTATTGCTCATTACCCAGAAAAAACGTCAGATACCGTTCCCGTCTGGATTGAACTGTATTTTGTTCCATATTTAGACCTTTAGTACCATTTTGATTAATTTTATCCACTTTTTCATCTTTTTCTCTCCTTTTACAAGAGTCTTTCGATATCCGCCGTTATCTCTTCGGGGGTTACACTCGGAGCATAACGGCGGATTACGTGTCCGTTTCTATCAATAAGAAATTTTGTAAAGTTCCACTCGATTGATCTGTATTCGGACATATCTCCTACTGCCGTTTGAAGATAGCGATAAAGGGGATGGAGACGCTCTTTGTTTAGATCGATTTTACCGAATATAGGAAATGTTACCCCATATTTTTCTTTACAAAAACGCTTGATTTGTTCCCCTTGCAAAGGTTCTTGCGAGGGAACGTGGTTTGTGGGAAATCCCAATACGGAGAATCCTCTAGGTCTGTACATACGGTAGAGTTTTTCTAACCCTTCCAACTGCTGGGTGTAGCCGCAACAGCTGGTCGTATTAACGATCAGCACCACCTTACCACGATAAGGCTCGAGTGTTGTCGTCTTATTCTGGAGTGTTTTGACTTCATACCTATATATAGATGACGTATTCAATAATAATGCAAGGAAAGTGATAATCCATACGGCAACCCACCATTTTTTTTCTATCATTTCATCCTCCTTTTGGTAATTTAGTGCACCATCGGCATAGGTTTACCGAAATAATAACCCTGAGAATAGTCTACTCCCATCGATTTGACCTTTTCGTATATTGCTTTTGAATACACAAATTCTGCTACAGTAGGGATTCCCATAGCTTGAGCCAGAGATACGATTGTTTTTACAATCATCTCAGACGTTTTATTATGGTCGATATCTTTGATGTAGGCGGAATCTATTTTAATGATGTCTACATGCATGGAATGGATACGGTAAAAATTTGATTTGTCACTCCCAAAATCATCGATTGCAATCGTGTATCCCAATCGTGAAAGTTCCTGAAGCTGTTTTATCGATTCACTTGTTCCGTTAGCAGAAATATTTTCCAGTATTTCAAGGGTTACTCGATTGGGTGCAATAGCGTATTTCTCCCCCAATGTTGTCATAAACGAAAGGAGATGACCGTTTTGTAGATCCTCTTCGGTAATATTGATGCTAAAAGATTCCGGCTTATCGGCAAACATCGCATAACTCTTTTCCATAATGACATGCGTAATGCTGGGCAAAAGCCCCACGAGTTTAGCCGGCTCGATAAAATGAATCGGACTGATTGGCTCACCATCTTCAATAATCCGTGCCAATGCCTCGTATTTGACAATTTTTTCAGTAGCATTATCGATAATAGGCTGATAGTAGGGGACGATCCGATCTTCATCAAGCGCAAGGCGGATTTTACGCATCCACTCAATATTATTTTTTTGCCGTGCTATGAAATCAGAGTCATCTTTAAAAATGTGATAGCGGTTTTTCCCTATCTGACGCGCCTCCTTCATAGCCGCATGAGCTTTTACAAGGGCATTAGGGGATGAAGCAATACCGATAGTACACGTGAGATTGATAAGAATATCCTCAATTTTAAAAATATAACTCTGTATTCCTTCATAAAGCGACTCTATGGGACACACGGAAGCTTCACAAAAAGGGACGGAACTAAATATGACAAATTCATCGGAAGCAACTCTATAAAGTGTATGTGAATTATTGAAATGTTGACGAAGATATTCGGCGAACATGAACAAAACCTTATCTCCGATTTCATAGCCGTAGGTTGAATTAATCGAATCAAAATTGTCTATATTGCATAATACTAAGGTGTGTTCAGGGTGATTTTGAACGATTTGGTCTAGCTTTTCTTTTTTATAGCATCCGGTCAGGGTGTCGAACATATAAGACTGTTCCAGTTGCTCTTTTTTTTGTTCAAGCATCATCTCTAAATTACAGGCGTAATCGTTATGCTCTTTTTTAATCTTAACTGTTTTTGCACTTTTTGACAGCACGTTCATTAGCTGTTGCATTTCCACAGGTTTGACAATAAAATTATCAATTCCCGTATTGATAGCTTTTACAAAATATTCGGGTTCATTGTGTGCGGTAATAATAATCGCGTGAATTTCCGGATTATCCTGTCGAATCTCTTCAATCATCTCTAGCCCATCCATATGCGGCATCGTAATATCGGCTATGATCAGATCGATAATCCCGCAATTATTCTTATAGATTCGTAATCCATCTTCTCCATCTTTAGCGACAAAAACTGTTGCATAGAGCATTTCTAAGATTTTTACCATCTTTTCACGTATTTCATATTCATCTTCGACATAAAGTACATTTAATATTTTCGTATGTTTTTTAGCTTCGTTTGTTTTAATCATAGTCATCTGAAAACCTCACTTTTGTATTTCATTTTCATCTTAAGACGTAAAGTTAAAACAGAATCAGATCTTCTTCTGTTGAATCGATCTCATTAGAGTCATCTGATAAAATGAGCTCGATTTGCAAGCAAGTACTAAAGAGCGAGCTGTCTAAATAATGGATATCTAAAGCACTCTGCGAGACGAATAAAAGACGTCTCCACTCCCCCAAATCGGATTGTATGCCACTCAGTAACAAAATCACTTTTTTCATTTGTTTCGAATCAACTCCACCCTCTTCAATTTGGGCTATCAACTTTGCAAGAGAGCGGATAGCATAGGCCAAGTCTTCGAATTCAAAAAGCATGCTGATCTCATGGGCATAGGTTTCCAACTGTACAGACATTTGTCGAAGGCCGTCAATACTGGCTTCCTCACTCAGCGAAAAAATAGACTCTTTAAAATCATTATCCAATTCGTCAAGCTCCTGAAGTTCTTGTAGAATTTCATAATCAAGCTCCGCAATATACTCAGAGGCGGTTGTTTTATTAACATGAGACCGACGTAAAAGTCTGTTCTCCTCATCATCTATTTTGAGTTTTGCTTTTACAGGTTCCTCAGATGCAGTTGCCGCTGCTCTGCTCTCTTCTACATACTCCTTTGCACTTGTTTCTCGCAAAGGCCTCGGCAATGGAGTGAGTGTTTTACCTCGATAACGATTTTGAATCACTAGCTCTTCGAGTATTTCGCTATAGGAACGGATTTTGATTTTTTGGTACTCTTCTAGAGTAATGTCATTAAAAAAGTAGATAAGGCTCTGCTCCGCTTCATTGTCGATATGAATTTCGCGTCGAATGATTCTATAGATTTTTCGTCCTTGTCTTTTTGAGACCGATATACAATTTTTTGCAGGCTCAGTGGTGTCATACTCTTCTAAAGAACCCATAAAACCTTCACGTTTATCAAATGGGATCCCCTCCTCCTCCCCTTTTAAAAAGCGTTGTAACTCCGTGGCATCAAAAATAGCGCAGAAAGGATTATTGAAATACCGCACGGTATTGTCCGTATAAATAATACATGGGGATAAGTAGCTTTCGGTTATCTGCGCTATTATCCTCTCTGATAGCCGATTGATTTTCTCCTGAAGCTGCTGTATTTCATACTCTTTAGCTTTTTTACGATCATTGATCATCCACGCAATGTCGGAAAAAACCTGTTTTGCGCGTCTCTCTTCTATAGGTTTTAGAAGATATTTGTCAATTTTAAGATCAATAGATCGGATAAAATAATCCTGATCACTGAACGCCGTTGTGATGATGATAGGAATAGTGGAGTTGTTCATACGAATATGTTCAATCATATCAAGTCCATTCATATTCGGCATTTGTATGTCGGTTATAATCAAATCATAGAGACGTTTATGAAACATTTCCAGCCCTTCAAGTCCATCGCGGGCAATATAAACCTCTTTAAAAAGTATGCGTAGCAATCCAAGCATCTGGTGTCGTATATCTTCTTCATCTTCTACGTATAAAATGATAAGTTCTTTCGTCAGTTCTTTTATTTTGACAATATCATTAACTATCATTTATTTCTCCTCTGTCTACTGTCGTAAGAATTCTTAAGCTTTTTATGGCGATAAAGTATTATAGGGGGCAACTATGCAGAAAAAATGCAGACAATATTTAATTTATACTATTATTTTTAAATGTAATATAAAATTCAGCTCCGTCGTCAGTATTGGAAACTTCGATTGAACCATGCAGTATCTCAGAAACAATTCTTTTACTCATGTACAAACCGATACCCGTCCCTTTCCCCGGTTCTTTAGTTGTAAAATAGGGATTGAAAATTTTATCAAGATTCTCTACTTTGACTCCACCGGCACGATCACTTACCGAGAGTGTAAGTATTCCGTCCGCTTGTTGAGTAAGTACAATATTGATAGGTTTCAACTCAAGGTGCAGCCCCTCATAAGCATCTCTCGCATTGGCAATAGTATTAATCAGAACATGTGCCAACTCTTTTTTATAACTGCAAATTGTAATTGGATTTCGCTCATCGTAAACCAGACGTATCCCCCTCCCCTGCAATTGTGCTTTCATCAACGATTCAATATCTTTCATGAGTTCATTAAGAGTGAATTGCTGGACTTCATGATCCGGTTTAAAGAAATTCATGAAATCACTAATTGTTTGAGACATTTTTTGGATACGCCACTGGATATAGGTTAGATGTTCCCGTATATCATCAGACTCCAATTCTTCAAGTTCGAGCTTCATTGCTACGGAGATGGCTGAAGCACTAATAGCATTAAGCGGTTGGCGCCATTGGTGAGCAATCATATTGAGCATCTCCCCCATCTGTACACTTTTGGACTGGTTATGCAGCATACGGTCTTTGTTACGGTTCTCCGCCACTTCCGCTTTAATCCGCTCTTCGAGAGTCTTTTTATACTCTTCCAGCTCAGTGATATCTGAAAAAGAGGCTATATTTATTTTGTCGTTTTCTATATAGACTTCACTCACACTGACACTGAAAACATACTCTTTGTCAGCCCGTTTCAGTAGGGCATAATGAGAATATCCATTGTTGTCTTTGACATATTCTATCCACTCTTTTCCCTCCATCGTTGAGGATAGATACCCTTCTCTTTCGATAAAATAATCGGAGATACATTCATGCTCTGCCAGAAACGATGGAACATCTGAATATCCGACAAAGTTTAGAAATGCCGTATTTCCGTCACATAATGTCCGGATATTGAAATTGGCGACGATAATATTAGGCTGTCCGTCAAAAATTGCTTTTTGGTATTTTTGAGAATATTCCAGCCGTTTGTTGAGCATATGCATTTGCGTTGTTTTATTTGCCAAATCGTTGTTTAGTATCACAAGCTCTTTTTGCTGATTCATCAAATCAGCCTCATATTCTTTCCGCGTCGAAATATCCCGCCACGCGACATGAATTATTTCATCTTCCCCCTCAGAAATCCGTGTTATGACGGTATCCACCCACAGTTCACTTCCATCTATTCTATTAAAAAGCCACTCAAAACGGCATGTTCCCTCTTCTGAACATTTTTTTAGGAGTTTTTCGTATTTCTCATAGGAGCAGCTCCCATCCGGTTGAAATTCAGGTGAGAGCGATGAGGGGTGATGATTGAGGAGGCACAATACTTCATCCATCGATGAGATGCCCAACATATTCAGCGCCGATTCGTTAGCATCGACAAAAAGACCGTTATGCATGATAAGAATCGCATCCGATGATTTTTGATAAAGAAGTTGAAAAAATGTTTTTTGATCTAAGCATGAGCGATATTCGTTAATCATCGTATTTATTTCACTTAAAGTAGAGACATAACGTGCGGTTGTATCTGTCTGCTTTAGATTTGACACTGCTTCTTCACGGTAATTCTCCATCTTTTACTCTTTTATTATGTCGCTGCATACATCGTACAAAAGTTGCAGGGTTTTACTTAACTCAATCGGCTTGTGAATATTGCCTGTAATGTTGAGATTATGCTTATCCAACTGTGCTTCCCCCAAATTATGCGCTGTCATTAAAATTATCTTGGCATCGGGTCTAATGTCTAAAATATTTTTTACCATCGTGATGCCATCCATGACCGGCATAGTCACATCCGATAAAGTTAAATCAATGGAATGTGCAGAAAAAATATTTAATCCCTCTATCCCATTTGCTGCAACGACTACATTTTTAAAAAACATTCTAAGTATTTCAGCTATTTGAACTCGTGTGTCTTCTTCATCTTCAACATACAGTATGGATAGAGTGTTTGCTACCGATTTGAGTTCTTTAGACAACATATTTTTGACCTCTGCATACAGATACTCTCTGATTTATTATGGTACATAAAAACAATGCAGTAAAAATGCAAAAACAAACATTTAATAAAAACTTTTAGTGTGATATACTATTTTATTCAAAGTTTATTTTAAAGGGAAAAAGGATGAATGCCACTTCTCACTCTTTTAATGACGTCGAATATATGCAACAAAACAACCAACAAAACAAACTCATTCAACTAGGGGAAATGGTTGCAATGATTGCCCACCAATGGCGCCAACCGCTTAATACCATCAGTGCCACTGCAATCAATATGACACTGAAAATTCAAATGGAGGAACTTCGTCCTGAAGAGATAGAAAAAGGGGCTGTTTTAATCCAAAACCAATGTCAAAAAATGTCACAAACCATTGAAACGTTTATGGAATTTGTTAGACCGAGTAAAGTCCCTCAGCCCTTTATGCTTCGCCATAGCATAGATGTTGTACTCCTTATTATGGGCAGACAACTTTATACCCATAACATCATGTTCCACGTCGATGAGCGGATAAAAGGGGTAGAAGTTTTCGGGTATGAAGATCAGTTTGAGCAGGTGCTGTTAAATTTATTTTCCAACGCACGAGATGCATTCGATGAATCCGCTCAAAATGAAAAAATTATGAAACTTTCTATAGGGAAAAATGATGAGGGGAAATATTTTTTTGCTATTGAAGATAATGCCGGCGGAATACCGGTAGCTATTCGAGAAAAAATATTCACCCCCTTTTTCACCAATAAAGAGGATGGAAAAGGGACGGGTCTTGGCCTGTATATGAGTCTGGAAATTATTTCTAAAAGTTTCGAAAGTACCCTTCGGTATCTACCGATAAAAGGTGGTAGCAGATTTGAAGTCCTATTCAATCCGTCAATTATAAACCTAATTGCATGAAAAACTATCTACATTCTCTCACCAATTCACTGCATCAGATTACAGGATATGCGTCACTTCTTCGAAAATACCCTGATAAAGTTGATGAGTATGCGATGGTAATAGAAAAAAATACCTATATTATCGAAGGAATAATGCAGGAACTTTTTCAGCTAAAGAATGCAGATTCTCCTAGCTTCCCGATTCGATTTGATTCTACTTCGGTAGTAGGAAAAAAAGTTTTGATCGTCGATGACATGCGTGAAAACAGAGAGATTCTAATGGATATATTTCATACGCTGAAATGTGAAATAGAGAGTGCTGAAAATGGTTCAGAAGCACTCACTAAAGCTGAGTTATTTGACCCGGATATCATTTGTATAGACATCGTAATGCCAGGGATGAACGGATATGAAACTGCTACCGCTTTGCATAATGCCGGATCTTCGGCTACACTGGTCGCGATCAGTGCACTACGAGAAGATAGAAGTAAAAACGTTTTTGATGCATGGCTTTCTAAACCGTTTACGGCAGATCAAATCATGACCTTGCTCTCCTCCGAGAGTCTCAATAGTACAATGAAAGAAAATCAATCTATTGATTTGTCATCATTAAGCCATACGTTTCGCCATAAACTTCTTGATGCTATCGATAAAGGTGCTTTAAGCCAATCAGAGATGCTGGTTAGTACACTGGATCAAGGAGCATGTAAAACATGGCTTAGTGAGCAGCTAAGGGAAATGAATCTTGAAACCATCCGAACCTTTATTATGTCTGCACACTCATCCGAAACGATTACGTATTAAAGAGAGGTCCGCATGTTTGAATATAAACCGGATAGACCAAAAGTATTGCTTGTTGATGACAAAATACGTAATCTTATTCTTATCAAAAATATTTTAACTCCCCTAAATCTCGATATTTATATCGCCAAAAGTGGGGAGGAGGCTCTGCAACGTGCCGCACAAACTGATTTTGATATGATACTACTAGATATTTTAATGCCCGATATTGACGGTTATGAAGTGTGCCGCAAATTGAAAAATGCCGCTCAAGAACGTGATCTTTCGATTCTATTTATAAGTGCACTTCGAACGCACGAAGACAAAACAAAAGGGTTTGAAAGCGGTGCGGATGACTATCTTGTTAAACCGCTGTATGAAAAAGAGGTTCTTGCCAGAGTAAAGCTTCATCTGAAAAAGCGCTCAGCCATAAAAAAGCTTAAGGGCCTTCTTAAACGCTCCTATCACGAGTTGTATAACCCGCTCAGCATCATAAAAACCTCTGCAGAAATGTATGGATACCGATATCCGAAAAATAGTTATGTCGATTCAATGCACGCAGCGGCGAAGTCACTCCATCTTATCTATGAAGATCTTTACTATGCACTAGAGGCAAAAAAAAATCCGCAAGAAAATTTGACTCTTAATGTAACAGCATTTTTACGAAGTCGGGTCGAGTATTTCACCCTTATTGCGGAGATTAAAAACATACGGATTGAACTCGAAGCACATGATAATTGTTTTATGGATATCCCTTATTCAGATATACAACGCATTATTGACAATACAATTTCCAATGCAATAAAATACTCTTTTGAAAATACAGTCATTCATATTTCTCTCACAAAAAAAGCAAATATCATACTTAAAGTTACCAATAACGGTAGTACAATTATTAATCCTCACTATATTTTTACGGATGGATATCGTGAATCATACGACACGATCGGAATGGGAATCGGACTTGAAATAGTTGCATCAATATGTCAGCAGCTGAATATCAAAGCGCGGGTTGAATCCGCAGAGGGAAGCACAACTTTTACCTATACATTCAAAGGGGAAATACCTAATGAAAATCACCTTATTTGAAGACGAGTATGCGTTAAGAAATAATTTGGCCGATTTCTTTTCTATCCATTCCTATGAAGTTGAGATGTTTGGAGAAGGGAATGAGATGCTAAACAAGTGTCAATTCAATTCGGATATTTATATCTTGGACATCAATGTACCCGGTGCTAACGGATTTGAGGTTATCGAATGGATTTCTCGAAATGACCCAATGAAACCGGTTATTTTTATGACAGCCTACACTGATATCGACAGTATCACTCATGCATACCGTCTCGGGTGTAGCGATTATCTAAAAAAACCCTTCGATCTGATTGAATTATTGCTGCGAGTTCAAAAGCTCCTTGCTATTTCAAATGATGATGAAATACAAATTGCTCCACATTCGCTATTCAATCTCGCAACAAAACAGCTTTCACAACATGGCGGAATTATTAATCTCACTAAAAATCAGCGTAATATTCTTTATCTTATGACGAAGCATCGTAACACGCTTATCACCTATGATATGTTTATCGATCATGTTTGGGAAGAAAAATTTATTAAATTAAACACGATTGCGTCTCATATACGAGAAATTCGTAATGCAGTTGATGGATTAGAAATCCACAATATTAGAGGCGAGGGATATATCTTAAAAGTTTAGCTATACACCCTCTAAAATCATCGCTTCCGCAACTCGCTTAAAAGCGGCGATATTGGCTCCGTCTACGAAATTACGTTCTCGATCGTATTCTTTTGCTGTCAAGGAAACCCGCTTATATATCTGGCGCATTAATTCATCAAGTTTACGATCGACCTTGTCAAAATCCCATTTTTCCATTGAAGCATTTTGGGACATCTCAAATTCACTGACCGCTACTCCTCCGGCATTGGAAGCTTTTCCCGGAGAAAACAAAACACTTTCTCTCTGCAAGAGAGCAATAGCTTCGGGCTCAGTCGGCATATTTGCCCCTTCCACTACCGCAACACATCCGTTTTTAATCAGATTTTGAGCATCGATGAGAGTCAGTTCGTTTTGTGTCGCACATGGGAATGCGGCAAAACACGAAGTATTCCATACCGCATGAGCACCGTTTGGATAATCACTTTTTTGTGTGTACACAGAACCCGGAATCTGATCAGCATAACCTGCAAGTGACAATCGTCTCCCGTTTTCTTTTAGTTCTCGGACAACGGTGAGATCAATTCCTCTTGGATCATAGATAGTTCCGTCACTGTCACTGCAGGTGACGACAATCGCACCCAATTGTTGAAGTTTCTCTATCGTATGGATTGCTACGTTCCCTGCACCGCTCACGGTGCACACTTTCCCCTCTAACGTCTCTTGCAGCTCTTGAGACAGCATCTCACGGGCAAAATAGACGACACCGTATCCTGTCGCCTGAGGCCGCATCAGCGAACCTCCGAACGCATAAGGCTTACCGCTAAGCACTCCGTCATACTGGTGAGTGATCCGTTTGTATTCACCGAAAAGATAGCCGATTTCTCTGGAACCTACTCCGATATCTCCCGCCGGTACATCGACACGTGCGCCGATATAGGGATAAAGTTCTCGCATGAAGGCGCGGCAAAACCGCATAATCTCAAAATCACTTTTACCTTTGGGATCAAAATCACTTCCCCCTTTGGCACCGCCGATCGGAAGACCCGTCAACGCATTTTTAAAGATCTGCTCGAATGCCAAAAATTTCAAAACCCCTGTTGTCACACTCGGGTGAAATCGAAGTCCTCCCTTGTAGGGCCCGAGGGAGTTATTAAACTGGATTCGATAGCCGTTGTTGATGTGAACGTGATTGTTATCATCGAGCCATTGAACCTTGAACTGAATAACACGATCAGGAGTGACGAGACGCTCCAGTATGGCGAACTGCTCATAGCGTGAGTCAGTCTTAACGATAGGCTCTAGTGAAGTGAGGACTTCACTCACAGCTTGTAAGAAAGTATTATCGGTCACACAGTTCGATTTTTCGAGATTGGCTAAGATTTTTTCGACCATATAAATTTCCTGATTATTATTTCAACTCACCCCAGTGGTTCCCGATATGCATCGAGGTTTTTAGAGGAACACGGAGTTCTAAAATACTCTCCATCACCTCGACAAAGCGCACCGCATAAGTCTCTGCAGTATCCTCATCCACTTCAAAGATCAGTTCATCGTGGATTTGTAAGAGCATTCGGGCGCGAAGAGCCTCAGTGCGGATCATCGTGTCGATTTTGTTCATTGAGAGTTTGATGAGATCAGAGGCAGAACCTTGGAAGACGGTATTGACCGATTCGCGCTCGTACGCCGCTTTAAGCATTGGAGTAGCAGAGCCGAAATCGAAATAGCGTCGGCGATGGAGTAATGTCTCAACATACCCCATCTCTTTGGCTTGCTCAACGATACCGCTGAAATACCCCTTGACGCTCGGAAACGTCTCGAAATAGCGCTCGATGATCTCTTTTGCCTCTTTGGTCGTAATCCCGAGGGTGTCAGAGAGCTTTTTTTGCCCCATACCGTATAAGAGACCGAAGTTGACTGTTTTGGCGATATTACGTTTACTCGCAGCTTCCGCTTCCCCGAACAACGCTATCGCCGTTTGCATGTGAATGTCATGCCCCTCGTTAAAGGCATTGACCAAAACCGTGTCCTCACTGAAATGGGCGAGGAGGCGAAGCTCGATTTGCGAATAGTCGATCCCTATCAGTTTTTTACCCGCAGGGGCAACGAACGCTTCGCGGATACGCATCCCCAATGCCGTTTTTACAGGGATATTTTGGAGGTTTGGATTTTTAGAACTGAGTCGTCCCGTTGCCGTTCCCGTTTGAACAAACGAGGTATAGATACGCGATGATGGATCATTGTGCGCCAATGTAATCAGCGGTTCAATGTAGGTGGAATAGAGTTTGTGGTATTCGCGGTACTGCAATAGCATTGGGATAACAGCGTGCTCATTTTTTAGCCCTTCCAAAACCTGCTCATCGGTACTGTATCCTGTTTTGGTCTTTTTGCCGTGTGCAAGTCCCAGCGTTTCAAACAAAATAACTCCGAGTTGTTTCGGAGAATTGAGATTAAATACGGTTCCGCACGCGCTGTGGATTTGCTCCGTGAGAGTTGCGATCTCTAATGCCACCTCTTTTTTAAATGTTTCCAATACCGCCGTATCGACGGCGATTCCCGCATCTTCCATCCCCAGCAATGTCAAGGTGAAAGGAAATTCAACGTTAAACGCTTCATTGAGTGCCTCTTCGCCCCCTTTTAAGAGAAGTTGTTCGCTAAGTACCTTGTAGAGTTGGAAGGTGATATAGGCATCTTCTCCGGCATATTTACACGCATCTTCGATGGCAACGGAGGCAAAGTTTTCCCCTTTTTTCACCGTATCTTTAAAATGGATCATCTCATGACTCAAAAGCGACTCTGCAAGATTGTCCATAGAGAGTGAGCGTGATGAATCAGTCAGCCAAGCGAGTACCATCGTATCGGCATGAATACTTAAACGATCCACCTCTAAAAATCGGGTGACGAAGTGGAGATCGAATTTGATATTATGTCCGATAACACGATGTGTGAAAATTGCTCGAATCGCTTGAGCCGCCGCGTCAGGGCTTACTTGATCCCCTACCCCCAAATAACTATGAGCCATCGGAACGTAATAGCCTGTATTTTCGTCGATGCTGAAACTAAAACCGACCAAATGATCTTTGGTAGGATCGAGTCCCGTTGTCTCGGTGTCGAATGCGATCATGGAGCCTTGGGGAATCGAAGCGATTATCTTTCCAAGAACTTCGTCCGAATCGATGAGTACACTGCACCCTTCTACACTTTCACATTTCGGAAGTTCTATTATATCTACCTTCTTCGAATCACTAATCGGCTGTGACTCTTCAAAGAGTGCTTTGGCTTTGAGGGTACGCAACACGGCATTCATCTCATAATGAACCAACTCATCATAAATCGGAAGAAACGGATTGTCAAAGTGCATCGCAAATTCCGAAAAATCAAGAGTTTCAAACACGTCGTCGCGCAAACTGACGAGTTCACGCGAACGGAATGCGTCATCTCGATACGTTTCCAGCAGTCCTTTGATCCGAGGAGGTGTCACTTCCTCAAGTCTCTCATACATCGCATCCAACGTCACAAACTGGGCTAAGAGCTTTTGTGCCGTTACTTTTCCGATCCCCTTGACTCCGGGGACATTATCAGCCGTGTCTCCGATGAGGGATTGGTAATCGATAAACTGTCGCGGATGAACGCCGTATTTTTCTTCGCAGTGGCTCTCGTTCATCACTTTTTTGCTGATGGCATCGACCAATACGACCCGATCATCATCAATCAGTTGATAGAGATCTTTATCGTGAGAAACGACTCGGACAAGAAACCCATGTGCACGAGCTTGGCGAACGACTGAAGCGATCATATCATCGGCCTCAAACCCGCTTTGAGAGAGCGATTTGTATCCCATTTTATCGATCCAGTCGATTGCGATGGGAAGTTGTTTCACTAATTCTTCGGGTGCAGGTGAACGGTTGGCTTTATAATTTGGGTCTATCTCGGCACGAAAGCTTGGCCCTTTTGCATCAAGAGCAAAAATCAGATAATCGCTACTGTGATCTTTGTGCAGTGACGCAATAAAATTTATAAATCCGGTCAAAAGACCTGTCGGGAAACCATGTTTATTTCTCAGAGGAGGAAGCGCATAGAATGAGCGGAAAAAAAATCCGAATGTATCAATAATCGTAACGGTAGGTTGAGCCATCAATCGCCTTTATCAGGCGCGAATTTTTTCAAGTATCGAATCAATCGATGCTTGAAGTTTTGCAATATCATATCCTGCTTCTTCAGCTTTTTTAAGGCCATATGAGATTCCGTGCTCACCAAAAGGGTTATTAATAGGGAGAATAGTTTTAATAATATTTAAAGCTGTCGAATACTCTTTTACTTCATCCGGTGCCTCTTCAGGCGTATCCGAAAATTGAATCATCTCAACAAACTCTTTATCAAAATTCCAGTGGGTAAAAATCGCAGCGGTCACGCTTGCCGTAGATTCTTGCACATAAGAGCGTTCAACACTCGCGATATCAATGGCGCTGTCAATATCCGCCTTGAAGTTTGTTGCTAAATCTTCTTGGATAACGTCACTGGCAATAATAATTTTTCCGGTTTCCTGCAAAAAAGAGGCCAAAAAAAGCTTATCGGCTTTTGCGCGATCTATTTTCATATACCACTCGTGTATTAACGCCGCCTGCATCGAAGAAATTTCAGCAAAACGATCAGAGCTGATCCCATAGGGTTCCATATCGACATTCAGAAGTTTGCGAACCGAATTTCCAAGACCGATAGAGCGGGTCATGCTCATACCGAACAACGATACCGCTTGTCCGACATTAAGTATTTCTCGCCGAAAGCTGTATAACGGTGAGTTGGCCGCTTTGAGCAAATTCGCAACGATCATCGGATCATGTTCAACGGTTTTTATCAAATCATTAATTGAGCTTTCAGGATCATTGCAAATTCGCTGCATATCAATCACTGTTTTAGGAAGCGGTGGTAAAGATTTAATACTGTTTATAATCGAACTCTTCATGAATCGTGATCCTCTACAAAAGCAATTAGGGTTATTATAGCTTATTTAACTCAAGAGCCAAATATTTTCCGGTAAAACTCCCTGTTTTTTCCCAATCACGGGCAACACATTCAGGATCGCCCTCAGCTACCAACAAGCCGCCTCCGCTTCCCCCCTCAGGCCCCATATCGATGATGTAATCGGCATTTTTTATCATATCAAGGTTATGTTCGATAACCAATACGGAATTGCCGAGTTCGACGAAATTATGGAGCACTTTGGTGAGACGGTTAACATCATCGAAATGAAGTCCTGTCGTCGGTTCATCAAGGATATAGAGGGTATTTCCCGTGTCGCGGCGGCTGAGTTCTTTGGCCAGTTTGATACGCTGTGCTTCACCCCCCGATAGCGTGACGGCATTTTGTCCCAAGGTAATGTAATCCAGACCAACGTCGCTGAGGGTTTGTAAAATTGCTTTGATCTTCGGAATCGGTGCAAAAAACTCTAGCGCTTCCCCAACAGACATATTAAGGACATCAGAAATTGTCTTTCCTTTGTACTCCACTTGAAGCGTCTGCATGTTATAGCGGCTGCCGTGACACGAATCACATTTGACCATAATATCGGGCAAGAAGTGCATTTCGATTTTAATCTCCCCTTCTCCCTGACACTTTTCACATCGACCGCCTTTGACGTTGAAGCTAAATCGTGACGCCGTATAACCACGAATTTGAGCCTCTTTTGTCTTGGCAAAGAGATTACGGATTTCATCCATTACTCCCGTATAAGTTGCAGGATTTGAGCGTGGAGTACGTCCGATAGGACTTTGATCGAGATAAATTACTTTATCAAGTTTTTCCAACCCTTCAACCTCTACCCCAGCAACACGGTTGATTTTACGGGCATGATTAAGGATTTCACGGGTTACGGGGAGGAGTGTTTGCAAGATAAGGGAACTTTTACCGCTTCCGCTCACTCCCGTTACACAGACAAAATTATGAAGAGGAATTTTAACACTCAAATTATTAATATTATTTAATGTAACATTATTGATCGACATCCACTCTTTCTGAGCTCTTCGGTAAAAATATTCAATCTTTTTTCGACCGGAAAGATACTGTGCCGTTAACGTATCGGATTTTTTCATCTCCTCAAGCGTACCCGCAAATACGACGTTCCCCCCGAATTTCCCCGCACCGGGACCGATATCGACAATAAAATCGGCATTCTCAATCGTCTCTTTATCGTGTTCGACAACGATAACGGTATTCCCTTTTTCCTGCAGTGACCGCAGCGTTCGAATCAATTTTAGAGTATCACGTTCGTGCAATCCGATGCTCGGTTCATCCAAAACATACATCACCCCCGTCAAACCGCTTCCGATCTGCGAAGCAATACGGATACGTTGCGCTTCTCCCCCGCTGATAGTACGAGCATCACGACTGAGTGAGAGATATCCAAGACCCACATCAAAAAGGAAAAAGAGACGTTCACGGATTTCATTCAGAATCGATGCAGCGATCATAGCACTCTGATCACTAAGCCCTTTAAACGTTTGCGGATCGGCAAACCACGCATACGAATCTTTTAGAGGCATCGAGATTACATCCCCGATCCCTTTGTCTGCTACTCGAACAGCAAGCGATTCGCGCTTCAGTCTGTGCGAATTACAGATATTACACGGCTTCTCAGACATATAGTCGGCAAGATCTTTTTCATCTTTGAAAATATCATAGGCGATACGGACGATCCCCGGCCAAATACGCTTGATAGGATGGTCTTGCCATTTGAACTCCACTTCATCGACGCTACCGTGTAATATCGCTTTCTTTTGATACTCTTCAAGGGTATAAAACGGTGCGGTAATGCTGATTCCGGATGCGGCACAAAATGCTTTTAAGAAGGTAAAATAATATCCCTTGTTAAACCCGTAAACGATCTTGATCGCCCCTTTCTCGATAGGGAGTTCCGAATCGATAATTTTGTCATAATCGAGGGCATAGCGGATACCTAATCCGTCACATTCACTACACGCTCCCTTGGGAGAATTAAACGAAAACGAGAGAGGTTCCAGCGGATCAAAACTCACCTTACAGTCAAAACAGGCACTGTGTTCACTGTAGTGGATCAGTTTCTCCGCCATCCCTACTTCGTCGTGATTTTGAATCTCTATCTCCACCTCTCCATAGCTCTCTTTGAGTGCTTTTTCGACGTCTTGTGCGACGCGGTCATGGTTATCGTCTTTAATGATCAGACGGTCTATGACCACTTTAAGAGTATGTTTTTTGGTTTTAGAAAGCTCTATTTCTTCATCGAGACGAACCATGACACCATCGATCATTGCACGTACATACCCTTTGTGGCGAAGCGATTCAAGGATATCGGCGAATGAGCCTTTTTTCTCCCGTACCAGCGGTGCCAAAATAACAATCTTTGCTCCATCAGGGAGCTTTAATACCTGTGTGATAATATCCTGAGCCGACATTTTTGAGATTTGCTTACCGCACAGATGACAGTGCTGTACCCCAATACGGGCATACAAAAGACGTAAATAGTCATAGATTTCGGTTATGGTTCCTACGGTTGATCGTGGGTTCTTGGAGGTAGTTTTTTGATCGATCGCAATGGCCGGAGTCAACCCTTCTATTTTATCCACATCAGGCTTTCCGACACGGTCAAGAAACTGTCGTGCATACGAAGAGAGTGACTCTATGTAGCGGCGTTGTCCTTCTGCATAGAGAGTATCAAATGCCAAGGTCGATTTACCGCTTCCGCTGATCCCTGTACAAACAATGAGCTTGTTTTTTGGTATTTCCAGAGAAATATTTTTGAGATTGTGTTCTCGTGCACCAATAATTTTAATCATATCCATAACGTTTTACCCCGCGATCAATTTGTATGCTGTAATAGCAAAAATAAGTATGTAAAAAAACAATAAAATCCGTTTATATTGGACTACTTTAACCCGATGTAGAAGCCAAATACCAAATATTATTCCAAGAAGTGATGAAAGTGCCATCACTAAACCCGCCTGAAGATTAATCATCCCCAGCCAAAGTAAGGTTCCAAATGCCGATACAGAGGTAAACATCACAAAAAACAAACCTACTGCCGAAGCCTTTTTAAGCGGAAAGCCCATAAAACTCACCAATATCGGAGTCATTAATATCGAACCGCCTACCCCCAACATCCCGGAAAACACCCCAATTCCCCCACCGATGGCTGTATAAAGCGGACGGTTGATAACTTCTGCCTTGGTCGGAGCAGGATTTGAGAGAGCCAAACGCCCTAAAGTAAAGGCAACGATCCCTAAAAAGAACCATTCTAACACGGCTTCATTCAAAAGTTTGACAAAAATTCCACCAGCGATTGCCCCCAATACTCCGCCGTATCCGAAATATTTGACATTGCTGACTTCGTAGGTTTGCTTTTTATGGTGAATCCAAGCCGCCATCAATGATCCTGCAACCATTTGTGTCACCGAAATACCGATCGCTTCTTTGATCCCAAAACCAATATAAAGCAAAATAGGGACACTGACGGTCCCTCCGCCGATTCCAAAAAATCCGGAGAGTATACCGACGCTGATACCTAATAGGACTAATTCAATGCTCATTTTTTCTTTACCTAGGGTTTGTATCGCGCGATTATACTCCCTTAGTGCTTCAACGAATACCCTTTTAGTTCAATTGATTTTACGCTATAATCAATTATCATACTTAAAAAAGAGTGAGGATGTGATGTTACCCATTATTGTCGAAGCTGCAACTAATTTTTGTCTTCATCAAATCCGCCTTCCTTATGATTTTGTAACTGAATCCTCCAAAAAGAGAACACTTCTTGCTTATATTGATATTGAAACGGCAAACGGGGATACCCACCGTGCTTATATTGGATGTGATGTAATGTTAATTCAAACCATTGCTGAGATATTTTTAGGTGAAGATGAAAGTGATGAACAAACACTTATTGATATGCTCTTAGAGACAACCAATATGATCGTCGGAAGTGCAAAAGTACTTGCAGGTGAGTTGTACGAAACGACAATGACGATTGCGACACCGTTTGTTTTATCGCACGAAGAGATTGCCTCGCTTCAGTTAAATGAAGTTCAATGTATCGGAATTAATGGCGGTGAAATGACAATCGCATTACAAAGGCTCTAAGAGATGGATGAAACAGTAGCAGAATCTACCCTTCCTAAAGATCATGTTTTTGATCCGGAACGAGAACTATCATGGATGGATTACGAAGGGTTACTGGATATGGAAGTTGAATTTGTTGCCGATTTGGGACAAACGACACTTTCGTTGGAAGAGATACTGAAGCTTGAAAAAGGGTCTGTCATCGATTTAGGTAAACCTGCGGGTGAAAGTGTTGAATCTTATGTGAATCGGCGTATTATCGGCAAAGGAGAAGTCATGGTTTATGAAAAGAACTTAGCAATCCGTATCAATGAGGTGCTCGATTCGAGTGCCGTACTTTACTACCTTTCAAAAGAGAGACTATGAGATACTTAATCCCTTTACTGCTGCTCCCTGCCCTTTTATGGGGAGCCAAAATCTTAAGCTATAACGTCTATGATCGAAACGACCGTGTTGATGTTATGTTGACATTCGATACCCCTTATGAAGGGGTACTTCGCCAAAATCGTCAAGGCAATACCGTCATTATTAAACTAGAAGAAGCCTTTATCGAAGATCCGAAAGTAAAAGAGGTTAATTCTAAATATTTAAATAAACTTACTATTTCACCCCAAGAAGAGAACATTGAAATTGTTGCAGAGGTTGCGAACGATGTCGTAATGCAAGCGTCTAAAACATCGGACTCCTATGGTCTTCGTTTACGTTTTACACACCCTGTAGCGGCTGAGAGGGCAATAGAATCCGCTCCGGTCGATGAAGCGGCGATCAACAGCCTTCCAACCAAAAAAAGCAATGAATTTGAACAAAGCTATTATGTTGTTATCGGTATTTTAGTAATCGGTATCGGTATTTTGTTTTGGTTAAAGCAAAATATAACCAAACGTGCCGCGACCATCCAGAGCGAGCCTAAAACCCCTTGGCTTTTTAACAAATCAACTGCCGAAATCAAAGCGACACTTTCAAACCCTCTTCCTATCGGGGGAGATAGCGGTGGTGTCCACATTCGGTTCCAAAAAACCCTTGATCCTTCCCACACGGTAGCGATGCTAGATTTCGGAACCATGAGTTATTTAGTATTGTTGGGGAACAACACCCTTTTACTCGATAAATTCCAAGACAATATTCCGATCACTCAAAATGATTTTGAATCCCTATTGCAGTCAAAACATCGTGAACTTGACGGCTATTTTCAACTCGCCCCCGCTCAGGATGAAATATTTGATTCGTATAAAGAAAAAGCTTCAGGAGTGTATTGATATATGGATTTAAAGCAAAAGCTCATAGATTTTGGGTGTGGAGCAGAATTTGTTGATATCGCGTTAGGGTATCAACAAAGTTATAAACCCGATCAGGATATTGAAACCTTCATCGAATATGTCGAAGACGAGCATGCCAAAGTCGAGGAGGCTGAAGCTCAAAAAGAGATGGACAAAGAGATCGTTGACGCTTCTGGGTTGCTTCTAGAGTTTGAAGATGAAAAAGAATAACTATGTCCTTAAAGCGGAAAGTGCAAGAACTGAAACGTGACCTTATTTTAGAAGAAGCTACCAGCCTCTTCATCAAAGAGGGTTATGAAAACATGAAAATATCAGACCTTGCAAAAAATGCCGGAGTTTCCGTTGGGGCTATATACAGTATGTTCGGTTCCAAAGAGAATATATATAACCATTATATTATGGGACAAATTGAGTATTACATCGAAATTATCCAAGAAGAATTAAAACGCTATACCGATCCGGTAGATATGCTTAAAGCAATAACCGCCATCAAATTCTCCGCCATTATTAAAAATAAAAATGCCCTCAAAGAAAATCTAATCAATGATCCAACCTTTTTCCTAAACGTCTCAGCAGATGATGATGATCCGCTGATGGGGATGTATCTTTATATTGCAAACCATGTTATGGAACCTTTATCCAAGAGTGTTAATACCGATAAAAACCCGTTGGAACTCTTTTTCCTTTATGATGGCATAACCTTTGGTATGATCAAATACTGGATAGTAGCGGGAGGAGATTTAGCAGGACGTGTCGATGATGCGGTTGAGAATTTCCTTCGACTCGTTCATACTCATTAATCCCTTTTTACAAAGCGTACGGACTTTAATGAGTCTGAAGCACATCCTAACTGATACTCCACCATCGAGGTAAACGGATCTAAAAAGGATTCAAAAGCACCCTCTTCTATCTCTTCAATCCCTTGTTCATTCAATAATTCCAAAACGCTCAGTGTCGATTCGATGGTAGAGAGACAAAACTCTTTAGGTTGCTCTTTGATTCGAAACTGCGAACTTTTAGAGTGGGTGAAACTCATGCGTGGAAGATTTTGAAGATTGCTGCTCAGACGCAGCATTTTCACTGAACACGGCCATGTCGAGTCAATGATAAATATCACAACCTGTTTTCCTACCGTTTCGATCTTCTCTTTGTTGAGATGAAGTGCATTTTTACCGGGGTAAAGGACATAACAGAGATTATTAGGATTATTGATCAACGTATTGACGGCCGTGTGTTCACTAAAATCGATATCGATATAGAGTTCTGAGTTTGGAAGGGAAAGGTGGGTGAGCCGTCCTGTACCGTTTTTTGTTTTTTTAAACTCTTTCGGATGCATCAGGATAACGAATTTTGTCTGTGTCATTATCGGTCTGATATGTGGACACATACACGAACTGATCGGACGATAGCATTGGTAGCATTTTTCTCTACCTTCAAGTAATTCATTCATACAGTATCAATCTTCTATTGCTTTTCATTATTATAACTAAAAGAGTATTTTGAAGTGTTCTTATTAAAATTTTGATACCATCTTGACATCAGAGGGGATACAATTCTATAAAAAAATGGAAGCGTATGCACTTAGCTGATAATATATGGGTTGTTGTGAGTGAGGGGGTTGTTTTGTTCGCTCTTGTAATAGTAATATTGGTAAAGATCGCATCAACTATCAATAAATGAATTTAATCTATCCCTACCGCCATTATATGGTCTCAATTTTATTAATTATACTCATTACAATCGTGAGTCAAGTATTTAAATTGCAGTTGGGTCTCATCAATATTGCATTAATCCATTTAATTCCTGTCATTGTAATAGCACTTCACGGTAATATGAAATCAACATTCATGGTAACGCTCAGTACCGTCTTGATATTCGATTTGCTGCATGTTCCCCCAGAAAAAAGTTTTGATGTTCATGATCTATCGTATATATGGAGTTTTATTATTTTTTTTATTGTGGGATATACGATCAGTTCTCAGGCAAAACGGATTCAGACCAATGCGATCAAGGAGATTTTTCTCAATACCCTCTCTCATGATCTTAAAACCCCCTTATCCTCCATACTGGGCAATGCTTCTTTATTATTACAGGAGAAGATGAACGATCCCCATGTCCGTCGTGAAGTCTTGATACAAATTAACGACTCAAGTCAGAGAATGAACCGTTTGGTTGCCAATCTTCTTGACAGTGCCCGATTACAGGATACGCAGAGTGCGCTTCGCAAGGAGTGGTGCGATTTTGAAGACATAGTCGGTGTAGCGCTTCAGGAGTTTCGCTATAACCCGAAACAATCTCAAATTGAGATTACCATTGATCCGGAGTTGAGGCTCTTTTGGGGTGATTGCGCTCTATTGGTTCGACTCATCGTAAATCTGATTGACAATGCACTCAAATATACGGATGAGGGAAAAGCAATTCGACTCACTATAACGGAAACGGGAAAGAAAATAAAAGTTCTTTGCTTTAATGAGTCATATCCGATCAAAAAAGCCGATCTCAAAAATATGTTCGATCGCTTTTACCGCCTTGAACATAGCGCAGATATCAGAGGAAGCGGTATAGGGCTATCCATTTGTCGGGATATCGTTAGTGCTCATAATGGAGAAATAGAGGCGTATAATGTCCAAAAAGGTGTCTGTTTCGAAATCACCTTTCCGGTTGCTAAATCTCCTGTCAGTGGATTAAAAGATTTACTATGAAAGCACAAGAGTTGATTTTAATCATTGAAGACGACCAAGCCATTTCAAAAATGCTCAGTCTATCACTCCATCAGCATGGATTCAAAACATTGCTTGCTGCTGATATTAAAAGTGCAGTGCGCTTGATACATACCAATAGCCCCGACTTGATCATCCTCGATTTAGGTCTCCCTGACGGTGACGGCAAAGGATTGATCAAAAAAGTGCGTGCCGAGCTCTCGGTTCCGATTATTGTCGTATCGGCTCGTCATGAAGAAAAGGAGGTCATTGCCTCACTTGATGCGGGGGCGGATGATTATGTTATGAAACCGTTTTCAATTGATGAGCTTCTTGCACGAGTCCGTTCGGCACAACGTCGTTTCTTAGGTCTTCAGCCCAATGTAAATGTTATACTATGCCATGAAATAACATTAGATATAGAACATCATCTTGTTGCAAAAAAGGGAGAGCCTTTAAAATTGACTCCCACGGAGTTTAATTTACTGAAATATTTTATCCTCCATCGTAATCAAGTTCTTCCCTATAGCCGTATCTTAAAAGAGATATGGGGCGTAGGATATCAAAATGAGATGCAGTATTTAAGAACCTATATTAATACGTTACGTAAAAAAATAGAGACCGATGTAGCACGACCGACCTACATTCATACAGAAATGGGTATCGGCTATCGTTTTACATGCGATATCGCTTATCAAGAATAAAGGATCAACCATACATACGCAAGAAATTAAAATAATTCTCTATAGCTTTATAGGACTTATCGTTTTCGGTGCACTGCTTCTCTCCCTTCCGTTTGCCCATAATGGAGAGTTACGATTTATCGATGCACTCTTTACCTCTACCTCCGCAGTGTGTGTGACGGGATTGATTGTGAAAGATACTCCTGTTGATTTTACCTCCGCAGGGCATGTGATCATCCTTACCCTTATCCAAATTGGTGGACTAGGGTATATGACAGCCGTTACGTTTATGGCGGTTATGCGTAAACAAAAAATCGGTCACCGAGATCGTCTTATTCTCAAAGAGGCATTAAATCACCCAGGGATGGATGGGTTGGTACGATTTTTAAAAATCGTATTTGCCTCAATTATCATCATAGAAGTAGTAGGAATCGTCATTTTAACTTTGCGATTTTGGATCGATATGCCCTTTGCAAAAGCCGCATGGTTTGGAGTGTTTCATGCTATCTCAGCATTTAACAATGCCGGTTTTTCTCTCTTCAGTGATAACTTGATGAGCTATCGCGGTGATACAATTATCAATCTTACCATACCGATTTTGATTATTCTCGGCGGTTTAGGGTATGTAGTTTTGCTCGAAATCTACAATTATCGACGCGGTCAGTTAGTCCGTATTTCTACCCATACCAAAATCGTTTTGTATATGAGTGCTATCTTGATCGTTGCAGGTATGGCGTTGCTTCTCTCTTTGGAGTGGAATAATGCATTTCGATCCATGCAGTGGGACGAAAAATTTTTAGCGGCTTGGTTTGCATCCGTTAACTATCGCACTGCCGGATTTAACAGTATCGATTTTTCAACTTTGACCGATTCCAATCTCTTTTTCGGTACTTTTTTTATGATGACGGGAGGAAGCCCGGGAGGAACTGCCGGAGGGATAAAAACGACAGCCGTTGCACTTGCATTGATCGGTGTATGGTATACCCTCAGAGGCGATACCCATGCCCATATTTTCCGTCGTTCTATTTCCCCCTATCAGATCAACAAAGCGTATGCCGTTATCTTTATAGCCTCTTTCTATGTGGTATTTTCCACTATTCTTTTGAGTGAAATTGAGCGTTTGCCGTTTCTGCGGATATTGTTTGAAACGACTTCTGCATTCGGTACGGTAGGGTTATCGACAGGAAACGGCGGTGTTCTCAGCTACAGTGCCCTCTTTAGTGATTGGGGAAAACTTAACATCATTGTGTTGATGCTCATGGGGCGGGTAGGAGTCTTTGCTTTTACCATTATCATTGTCGGAAAAGCGATCGAGAGCAGAATTAAATATGCAGAAGGAAAGGTAATTATTTAACATGGAAACATATGCAGTTATAGGTTTAGGAAAATTCGGATTTCACGTTGCCAAAGGCTTGGCACAACAGGGGCTTAGCGTAATCGCTGTCGATTTAGACGAGGAACAAATACGAGAAATCAATGAATTTGTTCAAGATGCTATCATACTCGATTCTACCGATATACGTGCGCTTCGTGAAGCAGGGATCGGGAATGTCGATGTTGCGGTCGTCAGCATCGGTGAAAATATCGAAGCGAGTATTCTCACCGTTATGGCACTGAAAGAGCTCGGGGTGGAAACGGTAGTCGCCAAAGCGATTACAACCGTACACGGTCAGATCCTTTCCAAACTTGGAGCGGCGAAAGTAATCTATCCAGAGATGGAATCAGCTAAAAAAATCGTTAAAAAAATGGTTAAAAATATGCACTACGAGACCATTGATCTCTCTATTACGATGAAAATTGCCAAGCTGACCGTTCCCTCTTTTTGGGTTGGCATATCTATTCTTTCCCCGATTTTTGAAGATGAGTTTGAAGTCAAACCGATTGCCTACAAACATCAGGGAGTTTGGTATACCTCGTTTGAAAAAGACGATATTCTCGAAAAAGGGGATATTCTTGTTGTTTTAGGAAACAGCGGTCATATCGAAGCGCTCAGTAAAAAGATTTAATGGAATACGAAGTCATTTTAAAGAGAATATCGGGCATAATTTTGTAATCATTTCGTAACCTTTCGGTAACGGTTTTGTAATAAAATTCCGCCCTTAGATTACAATTTTAATGAATGGAGTATTCATGTTCTCTCGCGACAACCTCTTTTTCGGCGGTATATTTATCATAATGACCGCCGTTTTTATGGTTTGGGGATTTAACTATCTCGAAAACAACTACACCCTTTTTGTATTAGCTACCCTCTTTGGTGTCTTTATGGCTTTCAATATCGGCGGTAATGACGTTGCCAATTCATTTGGTACGAGTGTAGGGGCTAAAACCCTCACCGTTAAACAAGCACTAATGATTGCCGCAATCTTCGAACTCGGCGGAGCTATGCTCGCAGGAGCCGAAGTTACGAATACTATCCGCAAAGGGATCGTAGATATCTCGGCCATGAATTTTGATCCGATGCTCCTTGTTTTTGTTATGATGGGTTCACTCCTCTCCGCAGGGACATGGCTTTTGTATGCAACATTCAAAGGGTATCCTGTCTCAACGACGCATGCCATTATCGGAGGGATTCTAGGAGGCTCTATCGCTCTTGGATACGCTACGATGGAAGTGGGAGAATCTGTATTTGGTCTTGTCCATTGGGATCAAGTGACTAAAATTGCAATAAGCTGGGTCATTTCTCCGATTCTAGGCGGTATGGCTTCATTCGGAATCTATTGGTATTTGAAAAAAAATATTCTCGACTACAATGACAATGTTCAAGCACACATTGATGATATTAAATCACAAATCACGGCACTGAATGCTTTACACAATGCAGAAACAGCAACTGCGGAAGAAAAAATAAAGCACGAAGAACAAGTTCACGAGCTTAATCGTCTCAAGAAAAAGCAAAACGCTTTTTACGCCCTTCGTACCCATGCACCCATTGTTGCGGCATTCGGTACGGCGATGATTGCCGGAATGCTCTTGTTCAAAGGTCTTAAACACGCCAATTTGGGTCTAAATGATGCCCAAATCTATATGTTGCTGGCAGTTTTATCTACCCTTATGTACGGTGTTGTTTACGCCATCATTAAAGTAATGCACAAAGACACTCCGCACAAAGCAACGTTACGCGTTTTCAGTATGCTCCAAGTCCTAACCGCGTCATCGTTTGCCTTCAGTCACGGTGCCAACGATATCGCGAACGCTATCGGACCGTTTGCCGCTATCATCGATATTTTGGCAACCGGTAACATAAATGCGGAATCTCCTGTCCCCGTAATCGCTATGGCAACGTTTGGTATTGCACTGGTCGCCGGATTGTGGTTTATCGGTAAAGAGGTTATCGATACTGTCGGAAGCCGTATTACCGAGATATTTCCCGTAACCGGATTTGCTGCTGAGCTTGGTGCAACCTTGGTGATTTTACTGGCGACCGTTTTAGGAATCCCTGTTTCATCGACCCATATCCTCGTCGGTGCGATTATCGGAATCGGTGTACTCAACCGTGATGCTAACTGGAAATTGATGAAGCCAATCGCGCTGGCATGGGTCATTACCCTACCCGCAGCTGCAGCAATGGCAGCCCTCTTCTTCTTTATCCTTAAGGTAGTATTTGGCTATTAAGCCAATACTCCTTAATCTTCTTTTTTACCTTTTCCGTTTACAGTTTATTGGCGATTATTTTGATTTCATTAACAAGTGCTTGTTGACGAGCATAAATATATTCGATAAGGTAGCTCTCGTACGGCTCCATAAGATTCAGTTCTACCACCACTTTGGTAAATTCATCACCCTCTTGTATATACTGTATTCTCCCGGCAACTGCCATGGTTACCATCCCGCCATCAAATCGCTCCAGAGGCAGATTGAATTGTAAACTAACCTTAGAGTCCAGTTTTAGAGGAACTTTCGAGACGCTTAATTTACACGCAATTGATTTTATAGAAATATCTAAAATTGTCCCCGACATGACGCTTTTAGCCGTCGAAATCGTCACATGCATACGATGATCGCTCTGAATACGGATGTATTGACGATTGTTACCGGAAGCTTCCAGTGGCTCAAAATTGGACAATACGGCAATCTTTTTAGCAACATCGACGATTTTGACATTCGCCAATATATCAAAAGGGATATTTGTGCCTTGAATGACGACATTGCCCTCGAGTTTCATGGCATACCCTTGCATCTTTTCAATGGCCACATAGACCAAATCATTCGATATCTTGACAATTCGTGCCGCCGTGCTGATACGAATCCCTTTGTAAAAATTAAGCATCTTGACCGATGTCTTTGTCATAATCATTTTTTCAAGATAATGAAGGGCTTGCGTCTTTTCGTCAATCTCTTTCGGAGCGGCTGAAATTTGGAAATGGACGAGATGAGCTAAATCGCGTGAAAGCAGCTGTTTTTGATTTATATGATCGATGATACCGATCGCTTTATTCAGTTCCACGCCATGCATATCGATGATAAAAGAATCAATGACCGGAGAAGCCCCTTCTATCGATATTTCGAGATTAAGGTTTTCATGAAAACGTTGTAATCTATGCTTGAGTTCATCCAGTGTAAGACTTGAAGAGATAAGTGTATAAATATCTTTGTGCCATTGAGCCATTTGTGTATCATGGTCAAAATGAGTTTCTGCAAGTTTTAGTATCTCTTTACAAACTTCATTATAGATATCTTCACCCCGCATCTCAATGATCTTATCCGAATTTTCAATGTACATAATAATGACCGGAATCGCCTCATTTTCTCTCTTATGGATGACAAAAGCATCTTTAAGAAGTTCGATAAAGCCCATTCGATTATGAAGTTGTTTGTTACATTTTTGTATCGGTGCGATCAAAGGGATCATACTTACAAGGAACTCATTCTCTTTTAACGGTTGATTCGTAACAAAATACTCTTTTGACTCACCATTTATATCTTTTCGAGAAATTATTTTTTGAGCGAACCCCGATGTTTTGATAAGAGAAGCCATCTCCTTTTCTTCAAAATAGCAATCAAAGTCTCCCAAACTTTTGATTCCGAACTTACGTTTTATAGTATCATTGGCGTATACCGCTTTCCCCTCTTTGTGTATCCAAAAAAGGTTATTGGAGTATTCAGAAATAGTGCGGTCGTAATTGGTAAGGATCGATTCATTATGTTTTTTTACCAATGTCGAAAAAATCCCCATCATTACCTGAGCAAATTCTTCTTCATTTTTAGGAATATTATTGACAGCAGACATACGAAGAGAGAGAGCGGCTCTTAAAACATTAATATCTTTAAAATCGGATGTCAACAGGATCGATTCAAGGGACTGAACCAAAGAGATAGAGTTTTTTAAATCGGGTTCTCTTAAAAAAGAGGCTGAGCCGCAAAGGATAAGTAAGTGACAGCTCAGAGGCGAAGCATCTATTTGAATCTGATCAAAAGACCTGAAATCGGAAGTACGAAAAACAGATTCAGCCGATTCACGAAAAGGCAGATCAGTTCCTGATTCATAAACCACAAGAAGATCAAAGTGTTTGGCGTACTTAGCGATTTTTAGAATGGACACCTTCATCCCTGATAGTTGTAAAATAATTATAATTGTACCCTATCAGAGACTTTTCCCCACTTAAATCAGGGCAAAGTTAGCTTGAACACAGTTTCTGCTAATATTGCAAAAAAGATTTAGGAATATTTATGCTCCGTTTTGCCCCAAGCCCGACCGGTGATATGCACATCGGCAATCTCCGTGTCGCTTTATTTAATTACATCTCTTCCGTTCAGCGTGAAGAACCGCTCCTTATCCGCATTGAAGATACCGATAAAGAGCGCAATATTCCGGGAAAAGAGGAAGAAATATTTGCAATTTTGGCACTTTTCGGTATCGAATACCAAGAGCAACAACTGCAAAGCAACAATCTTCGCTTTCATCGTGCAATGGCTCTTCAACTTCTACAAGATAAAAAAGCATTTAACTGTTTTTGTACCTCAGAAACATTGGATGCCAAGCGTGAAGCTTCCAAAGAGGGAAAAATAGCCTATCGCTATGACGGAGCATGTGAGAATCTCCATGCCGAAGAGGTGATTGATAACCCTCTCCCTTTTACGATTCGCCTTAAAAAACCAAGCCATTCGATTACCGTTACGGATATAATCAAGGGAGAAAGTACCTTTGCCGCAGATGATATCGACAGTTTTATTTTGATGCGCGCCGATAAATACCCAACCTATAATTTTGCGTGTGCCGTTGATGATATGCTCGCAGATATCTCTCTCATTATTCGAGGAGAAGATCATCTGAGCAATACCCCTAAACAAATGGCCATCCATGAAGCATTGGGATACGACAAAAAAATAGAGTATGCCCACTTGCCGATTATCCTCGGTAACGAAGGTAAAAAAATGTCGAAACGAGATGACGCATCCAGTGTCAAATGGCTTCTTGAAGAGGGATATCTTCCCGAAGCGATCACCAATTATCTCATCTTGATGGGGAATAAACCGCCGTGTGAAATTTTTTCTCTCAAAGAGGCCATCAAGTGGTTCGATCTGAAAACTCTCTCCAAAGCACCTGCTCGTTTTGATATTGATAAACTTAAATTCATCAACCGTGAGCATCTCAAAGGGCTTGATCCTAAAGAGCTTTCACGATACGTCGGATTTGCGGATGAAGAGATCGGAAACCTTGCAAAACTCTTTTTAGAAGAGGCAAGCACCCTTAAAGAGTTGCGTGAGAAAATCGGTGCGATCTTTGCTCCGAAAATTGTCCCTGATGAGTACAAAGAGGGGTTTGATGTGTTACGCGATTTAACCTTGAAAGCTCCCCATTTTGATGATTATGAATCGTACAAAGCCTATTTGATAGAACACAGCGGCCTCAAAGGGAAAAGTCTCTTTAAGCCGTTGCGAATTCTTATCGGCGGTGCAGAACACGGACCGGAGATGAACGATCTCTACACACATATTAAAAATTATCTCAAAGAGGTGGCAAAATGATGGAAGGTATTATTTCAGGTTTGGGCGGCATTGTCCACTCTCTCCTTACCGTATATACATGGGTTGTTATCATCGGGGCTCTTTTGACGTGGGTACGCCCAGATCCATATAATCCGATTGTGCAAATTATTTACCGACTAACTGAACCTGCCTATCGTGCGGTTCGCAAGATTATGCCGACCGTGTTTAACGGTCTGGATTTAGCTCCGATCATCTTGATCGTTTTATTGAACGTAATCGATGTAATATTGGTTAATATCATAAATGCGGTGGTTATGTCGTGAAATTCTCCTTCTCCCTTGCGGCACTGCTCTGCGCCAATCTTTGGGGCGTAACACTTGATGAGATCAATAGTAAACCCGCATCTCGCGAAAAAAACTTTTTGATATGGCAGTACTTACGTCAAGACATTAATACGACTCAGGCATCCGAAGCTTTTTATCAGGTTGAGTATGTCAACGAACGGTTTTTATTCGATTACGCTTGTAAAACCGATGAACCCGAGATCCGATACACCGCAGAGTGTCTCCAGAAGGTCTCTACTGACCTAATGAACATTGTTGAAGACGATTGCCTCTATCTCGCTCTTACACCGATTAAAGCCCAGCATTTGGAAAGTTACCAGCGGGAGCTTATTGCCACGCGTCTTGGTGATCGTTTCGGCGACGTACAATGGCTTCGTACCATGAACCACAATAATCACTTCTCCGCATTCAGTGATCTATCCTCCTCCCTTAAACTTTTTCTCATCTCGGGAATGCAGTATCGAGCAGATCATTTTAATCTTCCGATTGACAATGATATTCTTGCTCAACTGACGGTAGCAAAAGGGTTTGATCAACTGGTTTACCTTAGTGCAACGGAACACAAACTAACTAAACTCCAAGAATCTCTTAGCAATGTCAGCGGTGGTGTTTACAGCGGCCAAACCCACTTTTATCTAGGTATCAATGCATTGAAATTCAATCGTGTCGATAATGCTCTGTTTCATTTTCAAGAAGCAAAACGTAAAGCACTCTCTCCTATGGAACGAGACAAAAATAGTTTTTGGTTGTATCGTATTACTCAAGACGAAACAGCCCTTAAAGAGCTAAGCGAGAGTCTCGACATCAATATGTACACTTTATGGGCCAAAGAGAAGCTCGGTATTGAAACCCAAAACTATTTCACAACCTTGCCGACACAGGGCAAAGAGGGATTCAAAGGGGATAATCCGTTTGAATGGAATGCGCTGCATCAAGAACTTGTTGTTACCCCACCTGAAAAGCTCTATGAGATTGTTGAGCGGTATGACGGGGAAGATTCTCTCGCGGTACAGGCCTATATGATTGAGCGTGTCTATCAACCCTATATTCATAATTTCACTATGCCCTATGATCAATATATGTCAACCCTCACCCTTGACCAAAAAGCGATGTTATATGCACTGATGCGTCAAGAAACACGACTCATTCCTGGGTTGATTTCGCGATCTTTTGCCTTAGGTTTAATGCAAATCATGCCCTTTAACGTCGATTCCATTTCTAAAATTCATCCGCTTAAAATTAAATCGTATGACGATATGTTTAATCCGGAGTTTAGCATTGCCTATTCGATCGAACACATGAAGCACATTGAGGCGACCCTCTTTAATCCGGTACTCGCGGCATATGCCTATAATGGCGGAATCGGATTTACGAAACGTCTGTTATTGAGCGGCGCTTACTTCAATGCAGGTGAATATGAACCGTTTATGAGCATGGAGTTGGTGGGAAATGCCGAGAGTCGAGAGTATGGCAAGAAAGTACTTGCCAACTATGTAATGTACAAGAAGATTTTAGGAGAAAGTGTCTCGATAGCGACTATTTTTGATACTTTAACACAACCTTCCCAGTCTGATTATTTTCGAGCCGAAGCGATAAAGAAGAGTTTAAATCCGAATTAAAACGGATAAAATAGTACCGATTCCAAGCGTTTTGGATCGGCATAAAAGAGCGTTTTGGATCTTTATCATCAAGAGGCTCGATAAGGGTTGCTTTTTTTCCGTTTAGGCTCACTGTATAGCCGTTAGACTCTAACTCTCTAACTTTGTTCGTTCGATCATCTTTTTCAAAATAAACCGAAACAATAAAATTTTCACCTTCATTATATTTGATCGGATCTGTTTTATTGAGATACAAAGAAGAGAAAATCGCTTTGGTCTCTAAAGAGAGGACGATTGAACCTGTGCGCAGCTGCTCTACCGCACGTTCATGTGTCTCATCCATTTTAAAAAGGTCAAATGCCCCCTTTTGCGCACAACCGCTAAAGAGCAATAAAGCTGATATTGCTATCCATGAAAAACGCATCGACATCCTTTTAGATCGTATTGGTAGTATTATACGCAAACTCCCCTTAACCGATTTCTATAAAGAAAATGCGTAAATATTTTCAAATTTTATCATGCGCGCTTCACCGTAACACATATGGATAAAAGTCCCTTTTTGTTGGAAGTGGTATTTTTCAAATAATGTAACTGCATTGAGATTGCCCATCGGAACATCTGCAAGTACTTTTTTGAGTCCTCTAAAATAGAGAACCCCCTGCATCATTTTCTCCGCTTCATCTTCAAAGCCTCCCCTGCATTGCCATGGTCCGAGATAGACGCCGCGTGCATTGATTACGCTGGAATGCTGAAAAGAATTGGGAAGGGCAAATTTAAGGGAACTGTTTCGCTCCATTTCATCCATCATAAAATGCATTCGATCTTCACCGAAAGTTTCCAAATCAATTTTACGAATGGTTGCATCAAAGTTACCGCCGTCTAGTTCTTTGGCTTGTGCATTGGTAAAGCTAAAGGGTGGAACTTTTCCGACATTTAAAAACCGCCCTACTTCCATCACACTTTTAAAACCATATCCCTTGAAAAAAGATTCTAAGAGTGGATGAGCATGCAGATAAAGGGAGGGGTGTTCCTCTTTTAAGACATCGAACAACGTATTAAAAAGGCGTTTTCCTATCCCTTGTTTTTGGTGACTCGGTTTCACCATAAAATATTTAATCATGGCCGTTGTCTCAAACTCTATGGCCATAACGGCACCGACTAATACCCCGTCCTCATACGCACCGTAGCACAAATGGGGAGCGTGCATCATCATCAGTTTCACATGATAACCGTCCAACAACCACCCTGTCTCCTCGGAAATTTTGGTCAGTTCCGCAACATCCGAATATTTAAGCCACCCTATAAACATACCGCATCCTGATAAAGGGATTTTAATTCTAAATTGTCGAGAACACGTTTGCGTGACGTAACAATCTCACGAATTTTCGGTAAAAGGTCCCCTAGAATAGAGTTATCGGCACTAATTCCCATTCGTGCCAAATGGTAGCGAATCGTCGCACTTCCTGAATGCTTGCCGATGGGGAATGAACTCTCTAACCCCACTTCATGAGCTTCATACGGCTCATAGGCATGGGAATCTTTCATCATCCCATCCGCATGGATACCGCTCTCATGCGCAAATATCCGATCACCGATGATAGGAGCGTTGAAAGCCAAATTGATATTTGCGGCATGAGCAACGCTTTGTACAAGATCACGCAATAAAAGCGGATCGATCGATCTTGACTCTCCGTAGAGATGTTTAAGTGCCATAAGAATCTGTTCAAACGATGCGTTTCCGGCACGTTCTCCTAATCCGATCACTGTAGTATTCAGCCCTATGGCTCCTGCATCAAGTCCGCTGAGGGCATTGGCATTGGCAAGACCGAAATCATTGTGGGTATGCATTTCAATAGGGAGCAGATCATAACCGCATAACTCTTTTACCGTTTGGTACGTTTGTGTCGGCGTCATAACACCGATTGTGTCGCAATAGCGGAAACGGTGCGCACCATACTCACGTCCAAGCTCCATCACATCGCGTATAAAGGAAAGTTCTCCGCGTGAACTGTCTTCCCCTCCGATACAGATAAAAAGCCCCTCGCCAGATGCGGCACTTACAACAGCTTCAAGCTCATCCAAAACTTTTAATTTGCTTCCGCCGAATTTGACACCGATCAGCAAATCAGAGATAGGAATAGAGAGATCAACGGCTTTAACACCGCATGAGAGGGAGGCATCCAAGTCTTCCATCTTCATCCGGTTCCATGTCATCATCCGAGCCTTTAGCCCTAGATTTAACAGCTCTTTGATATCCTCACGCTCTTTGACACCCATCGCCGCAATCCCGATTTCAAGTTCATCGGCGCCGCATGCATCAAGCAGTGTCGCAATACGAAGTTTCTCTTCGGTATTAAAGGCAACGTAGGGAGCCTGCTCCCCATCGCGTAGAGTGGTGTCATTTATGAGTGCCATAATCGGCTCCTTAATTCACTTCCGCGTTTTCATCCAACCCGAAATATTTGCGTGACGCTTTCAGTACAGATAACTCAATCGGCTGATACGCATAGCTTTGATCGGCAATTATTCCCGCTGATTTCAAATCATCTTGCGGACACCCGCCGATTTTTGCGGTAAGGATTAATTGAATATCTTTGAGTTTCTCCAAAATAGGTGTCAAAGGATTGGTACCGTCCGGTCCCGCACAGTACTCTGTCTCTACTTTACGATGGTGGATAAATCGAATCCCCTTGTCCCCTGCTTCATAGATCAAAAATTCACGTACACTTCCGAAATGCTGATTGATCATCCCCTCGCCTGCCGTCGTAACGGCGACAAGAATAGTCACACCGGTAGAACTGAGTTCTTCTTTCTCTTTACGAACACGCTCATTTGCCTTGTCTAAAAAGAATCGGAACTCTTCAATTTTTGCCTGGGCCGCTTGACGTGCTTCGAGATCGTATTTGATTTGGAGTTCGTCGAAACTGAGTCCAGAAAATGTATCTTTGGTAAATTCCGCACCGCGGTCTTCACCGATAAGACCTACAGCATCGGCACGACATTGACGGCAGTGCTGCATGAGCTTCATATCCATGCCGCATGCTTCCTGAACGGCCATTTGTTCTTGATCGGTAGCACTCGGGACACCGTCAAGGGCAAACTTTGTTCCGAATTCAGGTTCAGAAAGAATCGGCATAATGTTATGCAAGAACACACCGATCTCTTTGAGTTTTTTAGAAACTTCTACCAAATGTTTGTCATTGATCCCAGGAATAAGAACCGAATTGGCTTTGATCAAAATCCCCTTTTCAACACACTTACGCATCCCTTCCAACTGCCGCTCGAGCAAAATTCTTGCTGCCTCTTTTCCATAAATACGTTTGTTGTTATAGAAAATCCACGGATAGATTTGACTTCCGATCTCTCCGGTCTCATCGACGGTATTGATCGTTACGGTGATATGATCGATGTTGTGTTCAACCATTTCATCGATAAAACTCGGCAATTCCAAGCCGTTTGTCGACAAGCAGAGTTTAAGATCGGGAGCAAACTGACGAACCAGTCCGAATGTCTCAAATGTCTTCGCAGGATTTGCCAGCGCATCACCGGGACCTGCAATTCCTAAAACGCTCATTCGTTGTACTTCACCGCCGACAAACATCACTTTCTTTGCCGCCTCTTCCGGGCTCAATCGTTCAGACGTTACTCCCGGTCGAGACTCGTTGGAACAGTCATATTTACGATTACAGTAGTTGCATTGGATATTACACGCAGGGGCTACCGCAACGTGGATACGGGCATAATGGTGGTGTGCCCCCTCTGAATAGCATGGATGATTGTGAATCTTCTCTTTGATGTCATCGGGCATAAAAGCTTCGCTATGGCTTGACGAACAGCTCATGGGTATCTCCTTGAGATTAAATCAAATGATTTTCTTGCCTCATCCAGCACGCAATCATTTCTTAATGGAGTTAATGCAAAGAGTGTTCTATGGCTTTAAAAAGGAGAATTAACAAAAATCGACGTTTTTGTAAGGGTATGTAGAATATTGGTATTTAGATGGTGGGCTTAGGGATAGAAAAAAGATACCCTTGTGAGTAATCGATACCGAGTTCAACCATTTTCGCGAAAATTGCCTCATCTTCAACGAATTCGGCGATTGTCTGAATCCCTTTGCGATTAGCAAAAAAGAGGATACTCTCTACAGTAAAAAGGTGGTCGTCGTCTTGATTGATGTTTTTAATAAGAGACCCGTCTATTTTGATGTAATCGACATCGAGTTTGCTTAAATAGCTGAAGTTGGAATATCCGGTACCGAAATCGTCAATCGCTATTTTACACCCGAACCCTTTGACGGTATGGATGAACTCCACCACCACTTCATAATTGACTATCCCTTCCGATTCCACGATCTCAAACACCAATCGCTCAGCGGCAGGTGAGGACTCCAATATCTGATATAAAAACTCTCTCGTTTCATCGGAGACAATATCCTGAACGGTAAGGTTCAACGAAAATTCATAGTTGTTTTGTTCAAAAACATCAAATGTTTTTTGAATCATAATACGGGTCAATTTGTCATAGAGTTTTGATTTTTTTGCATGCTCTAAAAACCAAAACGGGCTTAAAACGGTACCATCCTTTTCCACAAGACGTATCAATGCTTCATATTTAACAATTCGTCGAGTTGTATTATCGACAATCCCCTGAAAATAAGGGACGATTCGATCGTCTTCAATAGCCGATTTGATTTTATTGATCATCCATATATTATTACGGGTTTTCTCTGTCAATGCCGTATTGTCATTGAAAAAAATCAATTTTGCTTGCTTCTCTTTTGCCTCTTTGAAAGCCATATGGGCAAGATTATAGACATCCGAATAGGTTGCATGCGCTATCCCGCCTGTAATAGTGATGGAAATATCATTTCCGGCTACATTGTATTTAAAATTTTCTAACTTATTGATGTGCTCAAACATTTGATCGCGTAAGATTTCATCAAACTTTCTATCGATACAGATTATGGCAAACTCATCACCGCTGATGCGATAGAGATACTCATGAGGCATTGTCTCAAGCAGATGCTGCGCGAAATTTTTTAAAAGGGAATCTCCGTTCTCATATCCGAAATAATCGTTGACCGTTGAAAACCGGTCAATGTTTAGAAGCATCAAGGTTATTTCAGAGCCTCCGCTTTCCAAATCGTTGAACAGCGCCGTACGATTTTTCAATCCCGTAAGGGGATCTCGGAGTTGACGCTGAATGATTTTTTCTTGCTTGACGAGTTCCGTAACATCGTTTCGAGCCGAAATATATTCAATAATTTTCCCCTCTTCATCAAAGATAGGGGCTATAACCGATTTGACGTAATAATCGTGCCCGTCTTTGGTAATGTTTTTAAATGTCTCTTTCCAAACTTTACCCGATTTGATAGTTCTCCATAAATCTTTGTACAGTTTTTTAGGGTTGTCCGGATGGCGACCTATGTTATGAGGGTGGCCGATCAGCTCTTCACGGCTATATCCGGAAATAGCACAAAATGCATCATTGGCATAGGTAATAATCCCTTTCGCATTCGTTTTAGAGACAATCGAACTCTGATCCAACACCATTTTGTATTGATCAAGAATTTTGATATTTTCATCCAACTCGTTTTGAGTTATATTGACCAACTGAGTTAAAGATTTCAACATTGTGTGAGGGACATTGCGTATCCCTTTTGAAGGTTCAAACCTATTTAACGTATCCGACTCACTCAATGAAAGAGCCGTAGTCGTGATATTAAGAAGTTGATTGCCGTGAGGGGAATGAAAAAACTCTCCATAGGTAAAAAATCCTGCTGTCGGAGCTATTTCGTTAATCAATGAAAACTCATAATTAAGCTCCTCCTGCAAAAACATTTTCCGGACTGAGCAAGAATAGATATAGGTAGCTTCAACAGGTCTAGAAGCGACAGATTCTCGTATGTCGGAAGCATGATTAAGCACCTCTTCAATGTTTCCGATAGCAAAACGAACTTTATCCCCATTTTCAAAATGGCCGGCATACACAAACCCGCCCTTTTTATTTTGCCCAATCATCGATCTGGCAATCCTAACTCCGTCACAAACTTTAATAAAAGGAAATTCGACTGCACTTGCAGGAAGCATTGAAACCGCATCTGGTCCTAGATAATGGGCATACACCTCTTTGACAGGGCGCCCTTCAATTTCATAAATAATATTTTTATCTGCACGTGTGACCACCATCTCTTTACCGATAGATGTCCAGTTAAGAGAGTAATTGTTATGTACTTGCAAACAATCACTCTCCAGTACCACAATAACGATACCTCTTTCATAAACAGTATCATTATGCATAATCGCGGTATGGGTAAATGTCAAATCATCTCCAGCATTCCCGCCGGCTACGATTATATCGTCTCTAATCGATGCGAATCCTCTTAAAAAGGACTCCGAATCACCATGCAACCCTTCTCCGAAAGCAATACAAGCTTTGCTCCGCTCACTGAGAAGCTCACAAGCTGCCAAAACACCGCTTTCAAAATCAGCGCAAGAGAAATAACGACTTTTTATATCGGTCGTATCAAAAAGAGAAAAAGCGAGGATAATCTCATTCGATTGCATTGATCCATTCATAATCTCGCCTGCCGTAGTGGCACCGATGAGTACGGCATTAGGAAGTTTTAGGGCTATCTCATCAAGGACAGACTGGATCACTCTAAGATCCATATTGCCACTAAAGAGCTGTATGAATATAGAATACGAAGAAGGGATGTGTGTTTCGATAAAGGACGAAAGGAGATGTCGGTTTTCATATCTATGATTAATTAACCGCAAACCTTCCTCCAAACTTTAAATATTCTAATTTTATACTAAATTTACTAAATATCTATATATCTATGCATCTCAAATTCCATCTATTGTCACAACAACTACATCAGAATAAAAATTGCATTTCTTATAGTGAAATGTGAGGAGTTTACCCATGATCATTGCGATTCCCCTGGATGCGAGAGAACGTGTTTACCATAATAACCCGTGTGCATGTATGAAATTCTCACTTTATGAAGTGAGCGGTGACCGAAAAGATATACGGTACCGCTATATTGAAACCAAACTCAATCCTTGGGAAAAGTACTCAGGAAATATGGTTATTGACCCGAAAATGAAATCATGCGAATGTGAAAGTGTTTTGGCTCAAGACCCCTATCATATCAGCGAACACTATGCGTTGCTCGAAGTGATAGGGAAATCCAATATTCTCATAGTTGATCAGTATTGTCTAAACACTTTGTTTGCGATGAAAAATGTCGGTATCAAACTCCATAAAATCCCCCCGTTTATTAAAACCGCCACTCATGCGATCGAACATTTCGTCATTGCATCCGAGATCGCAGAACATCTTCGTTACGTTCATCCCGCATAAAGGACCAAAAATGCAGATAACCTATCATACAGCCCTCTTAGAACTCGAAGATATGCCCCTCGATATCGGATATTCTTCTGAGCGGGTAGATCTCAAAAACAGTGCGGGAGAGAGCTTTCGCATCGGGGGACAAAACGGCTCAACGCAGCTAATTATTACCCTCCCCTTTATCGACGACAACTGTATCGCTCAACTAAAAGAGATGGATTCTATCCTCTTTATCAACGCGTTGGGGGGAATCACCAAAACGCTCATCGTCGCCACCGACAAACATACAATGCCTCCACTTGAAGAGTGGCTCGTAGGCTTTGATTATGATGAAGCATTCGGAGATTACTACGGGGTTCGCTTATCAGGCGGGGAACTGAATGGAGAGTTTACTAAAGCCCTCTTTATTATCTCAAAAGACGGTGCCATTTTCCATCATGAAATTTTAAACGATCTCAATGATCCGTTTAGTCTCGATAAAGCACTGCTCAAAATTGCGGCTGCACAAAGCTGCTATACCGGAAAAGGGTGTCACGGATAAGTTTAGAGCCACTTTTTCTTACGAAAATAGATCAGCGGAATCGCACTGGAAAGTGCCATTAACACCAAAGAAAAATGGTATCCCGCACCCCAGCTAAGCTCAGGGATAAAATGGAAATTCATTCCGTAGATGCTGGCAATCAGGGTCGGAGGCATGAGTGCGACACTCGCTACCGTAAAGAGTTTAATGATCTTGTTTTGTTCGATACTGGTTTGGGCTAAAAAGAGATTTTGAAGATTATCCAGCGTATTGTCATCGATCGCTATAAATTCGATCAAAGAGTTAATATCTTTCATCATAATCGAGAGATCCTCTTTTATCTGTTTTGAGAGCTTAGGCGATTTTGCCATTGCCGTCAAAATACGTCGCTTGTCAAAAACCGATTGCCGCACTTTTAAGGTAAATTCCTGCAGAGTAGAGATTTTTCTCAATACCTCTACCGAGTGACTCCCCGATTCCCACAAAAGCTTTTTACGTATTTCATCGCACTCCCTGGAGGCATATTCGAGTAAATCGGCATCACGATCGATTCGAATATCAAAAATCTGCATAAACACATCATATCCGGTGTAAAGTTCTTTAGGATACGACAATAGCATCTGACTTAACATATCGAATGTTTGAAGTTCACTGTCACGGACTGTAAATAAGATATTGTCCTGTAAAACAAAACTGACACTTTCATTGTAATGTGATTTTGCATTCTCGACAAAAAAGAAAGAGACAAAAAAATAGGAATTGATCTTGATACTTCGGCTGTCTTCCCAGTAGCGTGAACTTAGTTCTATCTCTTCACGATCATGTTTGGTCGGCAATTTAAAATTAAACAACGCTTCAATCTGCTTAATTTCCTCTTCATTGGGCTGAAGGATATCAATCCAAACTATCTTGTCGAGCTCTTTTATTTCACTCAAATTTGCTGTTTCAAAAGCGCTGTCAGTACGTTGATAAACAAAAACCATCTACTATCCTATTTAACAAAAAAAATTCAACACAGTTATGTATATAATACACTAGAATAGCTTCATCTAGAAAATTTAAATCTTTAGGAGTTACAGTGAACCCCCATGTGCTCACAACATTGCTTGAAAAATTACTCGATATGAAAGAAAAAATGTCGCTGGATATCAATAAAGCACACACAAATGTCTCTTTGCTCAATATGAAGCACTATTTAAACCTCCGCAAGTATGATTTTTCGCAATTGCAAGATAACTTGACCAAAGTAGGATTATCCTCATTCGGACGTTCTCAAGCACATATGGAGGCAAGTATTAACGTAGCGATTGAGATGCTCTCTCTTGCCTTACAAAAAAAAGTACATCTTGCACCATCACCTTTAAGTTACGAAAAATCTCATGCCATTATGGATAAAAACAGTAGAATTTTCTCATCTTCCAGTGATAAAACCAAAATCATGATCACCGTCCCTTCCAATTTTAACGATGATAAAGATTGGTTTAGCAACCTCTCCCGCGAGGGGGTGCACCTCTTTCGTATTAATACAGCCCATGATAACCCAAAAGCTTGGAGCGAGATGGCTCAAGCGATACGCAATGTCAACTCAGGTGAAAAAGATTTAAAAATCTATGTCGATCTCGCCGGTCCCAAAATCAGAACCTCTCTCACTAAATCTAAAAAATCGGGAAAACCAAAAAAGATCAAACTCTATTTTGGCGACAAAGTTCTGATTCACTCAGAACACTCCACACAGAAGAAAAAATCAAAGCACTACAGTATAGGGTGCACTCTCGAAAACATAGGTAATCTTGTTAAGATCGGAGATAGAGTATTTGTTGATGACGGTAAAATCGAAATGGTCATTGAAGAGATAGTGGGGGAGGATATCGTTTGCGGTGTTCTCACCAACAAAGAATCCGGAAGCACTATCAAAGATGAAAAAGGGATCAACTTTCCCGATAGTAATATTAATATTCAAGCAATTTGTGATCATGATAAAAAGGTATTACCCCATATTTGTGAATACGCCGACATCATCGGGATATCTTTTGCCCAGACCCCCGAAGATATTCACGATTTGATAGATCAGCTCGATTTTTTAGGTAAAAAAGGCCTAATCACTATCGTAGCCAAAATCGAAACGAAAAAAGGGGTTGAGAATTTACCGCTGATTCTCGAGGAACTTATAAAATACGGCAACTCAGGTATTATGATAGCACGCGGCGATTTAGCGATAGAGATCGGATTTGAAAATCTAGCGTATATGCAAGAGGAGATTTTAGACCTATGCACAGCCGCTCATATGCCTGTTATCTTAGCGACCCAAGTACTAGAGAATAAAATGAAAACCAATATGCCCAGCCGTGCCGAGATATCCGATGTTGCCTTCGCCCATAAGGCGGAGTGCGTGATGTTAAATAAAGGAGATTATGCCCTAGAGACGATCAAGATCCTAACGACTATTTTCAGGCAAATGGATTTGATCTTTCGTAAAAATAAACTGCTCTATAATCCGAGCTTTCAGTGGAAATAGCCCTTTCAAAGAAGAATAAAACCATGAGCCATGAAACTATCATCAAGGGGATGGGATCGATTCTACACACGCATGGAGTGGCTTTTCGCGTATGGGCACCCCATGCACAACACGTATCCGTTATCGGATCATTTAACGAATGGGATGGAACCAAGCACTCTATGCAGAGTGAGGAAAACGGGTATTGGTACGCCAATATCGCTGAAGCCCATGCAGGTGATGAGTATCTGTTTCTCCTCACAACGCCTGAAGGTGAGTTCAAACGGATAGATCCCTATGCCCGTGAAGTGACAGGCTCGATCGGCAATGCCATCGTTCACGATACCCGTTTTGACTGGCAGGGGGATGATTTTAGCATCGTCCCTTGGAATGAACTTGTCATCTACGAACTGCATGTCGGGACGTTTAATGATCAAGAAGATGCTATCACTCAGGGGGAATTTTCATCGGTATCCGCACGTCTGGGACATTTGAAAAAGCTCGGTATCAATGCGATACAGATTATGCCGATAGGGGAGTTCGCGGGTGAAAGCTCATGGGGATATAACCCTGCCCATATTTTTTCGGTAGAACGCGATTACGGTGGTCCGTTGGCGTTTAAGCAGTTTATCAAGCGTGCCCATCAAGCAGGTATTGCAGTGATATTGGATGTTGTGTACAACCACCTTGGCCCCAGTGATCTGGATCTGTGGCAGTTTGACGGCTGGAGCGAAAACGCTCTTGGAGGAATCTATTTTTATAACGATGATAGAGCACACACCCCATGGGGAGATACCAGACCCGATTACGGACGGGGAGAGGTTCGTCAGTACCTCTTGGATAATGCCATGATGTGGCTGGAGGAGTACCATGTAGACGGAATCCGCTTCGACTGTACCCAATTTATCCGCATGGTCAATGATTCAGATAAGCAGGATATTCCTGAGGGGTGGAGCCTACTCCAATGGATCAATAGCCAAATCACACAGAAATTTCCCGGTCGGGTCACCATCGCTGAAGACCTTCAAAACAATAGATGGCTCACAAAAGAAGTCGGAGCCGGCGGAGCCGGATTCGCCTCTCAGTGGGACGCTATGTTTGTCCATCCCATACGTCAAGCGGTTATTACACCCCAAGACGAGCAACGATCCCTCGATGCCATCCGTGATGCCATCTTATACCGCTACAACGATGATGCCTTTGATCGGGTTATTTACAGCGAATCGCACGATGAGGTAGCAAACGGCCATGCGCGTGTACCCCAAGAGATCAATCCGAATGACCCCAAAGGGTGGTACGCACGAAAACGTTCAACCTTGGCCGCCGCAATGGTCTTCACCTCACCCGGTATACCTATGCTTTTCCAAGGTCAAGAGTTCCTAGAGGGGGGATGGTTTCGTGATACGGTTCCTGTTGATTGGGATCAATGTGCCGAGTTTCACGGAATCGTCCGCTTGTACCGAGATATTATACGGTTGCGCAGCAATCGTGAGGGCTTTACACGCGGTTTGTGCGGGCAGTTTACACAGGTGTACCATCTGAACAATGAACGCAAAGTTATTGCATATCATCGCTGGGACAAGGGGGGTGCATCGGATGATGTTGTGATCGTTGCAAATTTCTCACATGAGGCACAGCAAGACTACGTCATAGGATTTCCGAGTGAGGGAGCTTGGAAACTCCGCTTCAATAGTGATTGGGAAGGGTACAATGACGATTTTAGCAACCATCCCAGTACCGATATTGTCGCAAATGAAGGTGCGTGTGATGGCCTACCCTCTTATGCTTCGGTTTCTATCGGCGCTTACAGCGTAGTAATTTTTTCGCAATAACCGCTGTACGAAATAACACTATCTAAGCGTCATACATTTTGGTGTAGTATTCATGTGCCATACGACCGGAATCAAATGCGGGGATAACATGCGCCATCGCATTTTTCATCATCTGCGTCCATTGCTCTTGCTTATTATAATACATCGGAATAATCTCGTTTTCGAGTATGTCCATCATATTTTTATTGTCTTCGGCGTCCTGAAGCTCGATCGGCTGACTGTGGTCAATCGGTGGAATGGTAAACGAGTTGATCGTATGTTTGGCAAATTCAGGGTGCCATCCGTCATCCGTAGAGAAATGAATAGAGCCGTTCATACTCGCCGTCATACCGCTTGTTCCACTTGCTTCTCGTGATACACGCGGAGTATTGAGCCATACGTCTGAGCCTTTTTTGAGCATTCTGGAGAGATCAAGCTCATAGCCGACTAACACTGCCATATTCGGATAATCATGGCTGATATGGATCAGCTCATTGAAAACATTGATTGCATTGGTATCAAACGGATAAGGTTTACCCGCCCAAATAATCTGGATCGGTTCTTCGGTACGCTGAAGGAGCTTTTTAAATCGGGCAAGATCGTATTTAATAAGTCCGGGACGTTTGTATTCCGCAAATCGGCGTGCCCAAACAATGGTCAGAACATCAGGATTAAACATCTTTCCGGTCTGATCGGCGACGACGGTAAACAGGGTTCTCTTAAGATGTTTTTTACGGCTAATGATTTCATAATCTTCATGATCATCCAATGCCGCCAGTAACTCTTTATCGGTCCAAAAACGGCGATTTTGTGCATTTGTGACATGAATAATTTCAGAACGCCCTTCGCAATCCCTCCACATGCGGTTCGCCACTTCTCCGTGAAATTTGGAGACACCGTTGGTAATTTTAGACGAACGCAATGCCCCTACCGTGAGATTAAAATTTTGCTCATTTTCCATCTTCATAATGGAACGAACCGTATCCAATTCTAAACCGTTGAAGAAACCGAACTTATGGAGTAAATCGATATTGTGCTGCTCATTTCCCGCGTCTTCAGGAGTATGGGTAGTAAAGACAACTCGTTTTTTTACTTCATCCATATTCTTGTATTTAGCATACAGTTCAAAAACAAGTGGCAATGCGTGCCCCTCATTCATGTGATAGATATCAATGGTTTGCTTAAGCGCTTCGAGAACCTTAACTCCGCCGATCCCTAAAATAATCTCTTGCGAAATTCGGGTCTCTTCATTGGCATCGTAAAGTTTGTGGGTGATAGTACGTGCCAAAAAGTCGTTTTCAGGGATATCGGTAGAGAGCAATATCAACGGAGCGGAGCTGAAAACATCGGGAGAGAGGTAAAAAGCTTTGACATACACCTCTTGGGAATGGATCATTACTTTCGCCTGAATGCCCAAATCTTTGAGAAAATAGTAATGTTTTCGGACGAATTCCGCTTTGAGACTGCGATCAGGGCTGCGAGTTTGATCGTAATAACCGAAACTCCACAAAATACCGACACCTACAACGTTTTGACGTAGATCATACGCACTTCTCATATGTGAGCCGGATAAAAAACCAAGCCCCCCCGAATAGATTTTAAGCCCTTGATGAATAGCGAACTCCATCGAAAAATAGGCGATACTCTTTGTGTATTTCGAATCGTATTCGTAATCGTGTAATATCATGATCTCTTCTTCTTAATGGTGTATCTATGCAATAATTGTAGCAAGTTCTTAATTATTTTTATCTGCATTTCGTTTGAGATACAGTACGCCCAATGGAGGCAGCGTTAATGTTAAGGTGTAAGGACGTCCATGCATCACCCTCTCCTCTGATTGCAAAGGTCCTGTATTTCCAATATTCCACCCCTCGTAATAGGACGATTGGGAATTGAAAATTTCAACATATTCCCCCTCATACGGTACACCTAAACAGTAATTTTCTCTCACATGATCCGCAAAATTACACACCACATAAACACTCTCATCCGAAATATCGCTTTTACGGATAAAACTGATACAGTTATGGCTGGAATCGCGATCATCGATCCACTCAAACCCTTCACGTTTTTCATCATAAAGATGCAATGCACGCTCATTTTTATAGAGGGTATTGAGATCAGAGACCATTTTATTTAAACCTCTATGGAGAGGATATTCCAACAGATGCCAATCAAGGGAGCGTTCAAAACTCCACTCTGCGAATTGGGCAATTTCACCCCCCATAAAGAGAAGTTTTTTGCCGGGGTGTCCCATCATATATGCATATAATGAGCGTAAATGGGCAAATTTCTGATTCGTGTCACCGGGCATTTTGTTGATGAGTGAGCCTTTCATGTGAACGACCTCATCGTGACTCAGCGGCAGCATAAAGTTCTCATCAAACCCATACCACATACTAAAGGTAAGCTGATGGTGGTGATGCTGACGATAAATCGGATCATAACTCATGTATTTGAGCGAATCGTGCATCCACCCCATACTCCATTTGAATCCGAACCCAAGCCCTCCGACATCTACCGGCCGAGTTACCATCGGATAGGCGGTTGATTCTTCGGCAATCATCAAAATATCGGAAAATTCCCCGTAGACACTAATATTGAGTTTTTTCAAAAACTCAATCGCTTCAAGATTTTCATTCCCACCATGGATGTTAGGTATCCATTCCCCCTCTTCTCTTGCATAGTTGAGATACAGTATCGAGGCAACCGCATCGACACGAATACCGTCGATGTGATATTTATCCAACCAAAACATTGCCGAGCTGATCAAAAACGACTGTACTTCATTCCGCCCGTAATTAAAGATGATACTTCCCCATTCAGGATGGTACCCCTGACGCGGATCATCGTGCTCATAAAGGGCAGTACCGTCAAAATTTATCAACCCGTGCATATCCACCGCAAAATGCGACGGTACCCAGTCCATAATCACTCCGATACCGTTTTGATGCAGTACATCGATCAAGTACATCAAATCCTGCGGCGTCCCAAAACGTGCCGTAGCGGCAAAATAGCCTACTACCTGATATCCCCATGAACCGAAATAGGGATATTCGGTAAGGGGCATAAATTCGACATGGGTATAGTTCATCGATTTCAGATACGCCACCAACTCTACCGCAAGTTCCCGATAGGTAAGAAAACGGTTATTTTCCTCAACCTTGCGTCTCCATGAACCGACATGCATCTCATAGACACTGACCGGTGCATCATGAGCATTATGGAGGTAGCGTTCCTCCATCCACGTAGTATCACTCCAGCCGTATCCTTCTAAACTCCAAACCCGTGAAGCCGATTTCGGCGGTTCTTCCGCATAAAAACCGAAAGGATCACTTTTATCATGGACGATATCATGGTATTTTGAAACAATATGATATTTGTAGGTAAGCCCTTGCTCTACTCCCGCAATAAACCCCTCCCAGATACCCGATTCATCTTCGCGCAACTTCAGAGGATGTGAATCGGTATGATAATGGTTAAAATCGCCCCGTACGCTTACACGTGCAGCATTAGGTGCCCACACTGCAAAATACACCCCTGCTTTCCCCTCAGAAACCATGGTATGTGATCCGAGCTTTTCATAGAGTTTGGTGTGATTGCCTTGTTTAAACAAATAGATATCAAGCTCACTCAGTCTTGACACTTCATACGTTATAGGACAGTGTTGGATATTATTCATTCTCCCCTTCTCCCCGCTTTAATATGATAGTAAAGTGCTTCATACTCTTTTGCCGCTCCATTCCAATCAAATCGTCTCTCCATCGCATTACGCTGCATTTGTGAAAACCCTTGCGCATCATTGTACCACGTATACACAGCCCAACCTACGGTATTGATCAATGCATCCGGTGTCGCATCGTAAAATTTGAACCCTGTCCCATGCATAGAGTCATTGGCATAATTTTCAATCGTGTCATCCAACCCGCCCGTACCCCGAACGATAGGGAGTGTTCCGTAGCGCAGAGAGTAGATTTGGTTTAGTCCGCACGGCTCAAACAGCGAGGGCATCAAAAAGAGATCGCTTCCCGCTTCGATTTGGTGCGCCAGATCGTTGCGATATCCGATATAACAGCCGAATTTATGGGGATATCGTCCGCAGATATCGCTGAAAAAATGTTCTGCCCATTTTTCTCCCGCACCGAGAAGGACGATTTGAATCTCCATCTGCATCAGCGCATGAATCGAGTGGACAATCAGTTCGATCCCTTTTTGCTCCACGAGTCTTCCTACCATACCGATCACGGGAACATCATCGCGCTGCGGAAGTCCAAAGGTGTTCTGCAAGGCACGCTTACACACTTTTTTCCCCTCCATTGAGTCACACTCGAAGCTCTGTGCGATAAAGGGATCAACAGCAGGGCTCCATTCATCATAATCGACACCGTTAAGAATCCCCTGAAGCTTATAGGCATTCGTATCAATCAATCGCTCCAATCCCCATCCAAACTCGTGAGTCCGTATCTCCTGTGCATATTTTCGGCTTACGGTACTGATGGCATCGGCGTGAACTATCCCCGCTTTGAGAAGATTGACCCCATCATACTCTTCGATCTCATCGGCATTGAAATGTTCCCATCCGATATCCAAAACATCCATTGCCCCTTTGCTGAAGTGACCTTGATGCTGAAGATTGTGGATAGTTAAAAGCGATCCGGTATAGGCGAAATCGCCATCATAGGCATAATGGGTGTTGAGCATCATCGCAATGGAAGCGGTATGCCAGTCGTTTGCGTGGATGACATCGGGATGAAATCGGAGTTTTTTGGCAAGCTGCATCACGGCACGGGAGAAAAAGATAAACCGTGTGTCGTTATCCAAATAGCTAAATCCATTCTCCTCATACAATCCACCGCGCCCGAAAAATCCCTCATGCTCGATAAAATAGACCGGAATATCGGTGCCGGGGAGTGTCCCCTCATAGACACCGGCCCACAGTTCACCGAATGCCCCCATCGGGACACCAAGAGAACCGTGCATCATTTTTAGGGCATATTTTTCACGATCCACACTGTAATAGCGCGGCATAACGATGCGGACATCATGTCCCAAGGCACGAAGTGCTTTAGGGAGCGCGCCTGCGACATCCGCCAATCCGCCGCTTTTAGCGAACGGGACGACCTCTGAGGCGGCAATCAGTAGCTTCAATTTATCCATTATCATCCTCCAACAATTTTGCCCCCTCTAATGGAGCATTTTCTAATACGCTCATCTCAATACGTAGCCCTTCCAATGCAGGAGCCAAGGCATAATGATTTATTTTTTCTCGTAACAGTGTAACCAAATAAGGGTTCTGATCTATTACCCCTCCCCCAATCACCAAAATCTCAGGATTGGCAAGGGTGACTAAGACTCCTGCCGCATAAAGAAATGCCTCTTCAAATTGGGTGGCAACAGCGTGTTCATCGGTGTTTGATGTTTTTAGACTCTCTAAATAAGGGGGCTTTTCACTGCCGTAATACTTTAGCCATTTTTCCATCCCAGATCCTGATGCATAGAGCTCGATGCAGTTGCTTCGTCCGCATCCGCAGTGAAGCGGCGATTCTCGATAAGGAATATGTCCAATTTCGTACGCCATATTGCGGCTGCCACGTACCAATCCCCCCTCATCAATCACCGCCGCACCGATACCCGTTCCGACAAATAACGCGGCAATACTGTCTGATTTCCAGTATGAGGCTTCAGCACGAACGGCACAGTTGAGATCATTATCGATACAAGAGCGTATCCCATAACGGGATTTTATCTCCGCGACAATATCATATTTATCAATATTAATATTAGGGGAAGCCGCTATAACCCCCTTGTTGACCTGTCCTGCATAGGAGATACCTATAAAATCGATTTGGGGATGAAGAGCCATTTGTGTATCAATATAAGTCAACAACCCCATCTCGTGAGAGCTGATAGTATCACGGAAGCTACCCTCTTCACTCTCTATTTCACCTCGAAGATGGGTGCCGCCGATATCGATAAAAAGTTTTTTCACTTCGAGAGTCTCGCATAGATCCCTTCGTATGCTTTGGCACTTTCACTCCATGAAAAATCGCATTTCATATTGTGATTGACAACGGCTTCAAAGTGTTTTTTATCACTGTAGAGTTCACACGATTTTTTCACCGCCGCGACCAAAGAACGTGAGGTCGGCGAGGTAAACACTACTCCGTATCCAAATGGAGTATTCTCATCGTATGATTCAACTTTTTTCACCGTATCAGCCAATCCCCCCACTTTATTCACTATCGGAACGGCTCCGTAGGCATAGGCGATCATCTGGTTCAGCCCGCATGGTTCAAAGAGTGAGGGCATTAGCAAGAAATCGGCCGCCGCGTACATCCTATGTGAAATTACTTCATCATATCCGAAGCTCAAATGGAGATTACCGTAACCCTCAGAGAGAGAGGCAAGTGCGTCACGATACCCCTCTTCTCCCTCTCCCAGCAATACGACATTGCACTCCATCTGAGCAATTTTCGGTAGAGATTCCACCAAAATATCGATCCCTTTTTGATGGGTGAAACGACCGATAAAGGCAAAAAGGGGTTTACTAGAGCCTTTAAGCCCCAACTGCTTCAAAAGATCGCTTTTTGAGCTTTTCTTCCCTTTGGCATTGGTGTACTTCTCAACCAATGCCTCATCACACGAAGGGGAAAAATGATCCGGATCGATTCCGTTTATGATCCCGCTCAGTTTACGGCGATGAACGTGTAAAAATCCTTCCAGTCCGCATCCGAATTCTGGCGTTAAAATCTCTTTTGCGTAGGTAGGGCTTACGGTTGTAACGGCATCAGCGTACGCAATTCCCGCTTTCATAAAATTGACCTGATTGTAAAACTCAAGCGCATCCATAGTGAAATAACTCTCATTAATACCGATTTGTGGCAATAGCGAAGGGGGAAATACCCCTTGATACGCTAAATTATGGATGGTATACACGCACTTCGTCTCTAGCGTGCTATCTTCCTTTATTAAAAGCGCGGCCAGTGCACACTGCCAATCGTTTAGATGGGCAATCGCGTATTTCTCACGTCGTAGCAATTCGGCGATAGCATACGAGAAGAGTCCGAATCGAAGAGCGTTATCCTCATACCCGCACTCAGGAGGACCATACAAAAACTCCCGATCACACAGCAAGGGCGCATAGATAAAGCGATACGCTACGTTCTCATAGATCGTTCCATACACTTCAACCGCATACAAGGAACCACCCATAGCAATCTCAAACGATTCGATAGGTTTGATTTTAAACTGTTTACGGTCGATGGAGCTGTAGAGGGGTAATACGACACTCACCGCATAACTCTCATTCAACGCCCTAGGAAGCGAATGGGAAACATCTGCCAGCCCTCCCGTTTTAACAAAGGGGTAAACTTCGCTTGACGCGAACAACATACGTTTTTTATTCATGTGTGCTCTCCCGTAATAATTTTGCCGCCAACTCAGGTGTAACCGGATTGATCACAATGCCCGTCGTGTGTTCAAATCCACCGAATTGATAAAGACGCGGCATAATACGAATCGTAAAACGACACAAATCTGCCGAACCGATCCCTTCGTTTTCGATCAAAGGGGGTGTAGACACCCATAGGTTAAAATGAAATACCCCCAGTTGCCGCTTTAGCCGCTGTAGTGTTGAGACTAAAAGTGAAGCAACTGTTTCAATGCGGGTGCGGCTCAGGGTATCGATTTGCCCCGCTTCTTTCATCGAACTGATCATCACTTCAAAAGGATAGGTACTCGCATAAGGGCAAAATGCGGTAAACTCTCCCTTTTTTTCAATAACCCTACACCCTGTTTCCTCTTCATGTTGGAGTATAGACTCCATCAGGGCATGGCCGTTGGTTTGAAAATACTCATACGACCTTCGATAAATCTCTCCACAATTTTTTGGAATCATCGGAAGACCGATCAACTGTGTATGACAATGGCTCATCGTCGCGCCCGCATTTCTTCCTTCATTTTTAAATAAAGAGAGATAGGCCAACCGTTGATCACGGCGCAAATCTCCGACTCGCTGACGAAGGGTTTTAAGCCAAGAAACCGCGTCAGATTCGCTCCACTCAGACATCGAAGTAGTGTGACGCGGAGTATCGATAATCACTTCATGGGCGCCAAATCCTTCCCAATACTCAAATAATCCGAAATGGTGATGAGGAGGGGTTTCAAGCTGGACTGCTTTAAAAAGATTGGGGACAACACGAGTCTCCCATCCCCCTTCATTCGGAAAACTCCCCTCAGAGCGGTGCGCAAAGATTTCAGGAGGGGTCATCCCTTCATTCCCTTCACAAAACGGACATGGTTCACCCACAAAGGCGTCACTCTCACTAAGGGGAACATCCGGATGACGGAGTCTCTCAGGTGCTATAAGGACGTGGGTATCATGGAGGCGATCGTACCTTATTTCAGACATTGACTATCTCCATCGTTCCTTTAAGGGCAAAAGAGCCTACAAAATCAAAGCCGAACGCAAAACTGATCCCCTGAACCGTTAAATCAAATCCTTGCTCACTTTGAGAAAGGGTTTTGAGTTGAAAATAATGGATATGAGACGGCTGGCTTAGGGAGAGGGTTATCTTTTTCCCGAGAACGCGATCGATAATTTCGACTCTTGAACATAACGCTATCTCCCCCTCTTCTTCGACGCTCAATCCGTTTAGAAGTACTTCATCGACATTGGAAAAATGTAAATTATGCTCCACTATATAGAACAATTTCTCTGTTGCTTTACTCGTAAACTTTATCTCAAAATCGAGAGAATTATCATGAGGAACGTACTGTTTTTCTAAAAACGCTTCCACTTTTTCGGGGAAATATAGCCCGCCGTGACGTGAAAAGGTGATGGAGTGTTGATTCCATTTCGATTCAAAAGGCTGATTGGTAAAATCCCCGTATTCTCTAAAGTTACAGTGACGAAAACATTCCGTGTCAAACGTTTCGTCACTGATATGATCGATAAACGAGTTTTTAAGATACCAGTCATAGATAATCGCATCGCGTAAACTATCGTCCATTTCTGCTATCGCGGTATGGATCGTATCGATTCCGTCTTCAGCCGGATTTTCTTCCTTAGAGGTGATAGTAACCGGTTCAAGTACTCTTTGATGATACGCCTCTTTACGGCGGGTGAGTGTGTTTTGATAATTGAAGCATCGATCGCGAACATCAAACTCAACCAACTGTCCTCCGCAAGCGCTATCAAATCGAAATATCAGCTCAGACGTCAGTGCTTTAACCTTCTCGTATCCATCAAGTTCATTCTTGTTGGCCTCAATCACACTGCTTTTATCGTATCGGATGTTTTCACATTCGATGAGGTAGCGATAGGCAGTGTCACGTAAGTTCGGCAAATAGAGACCTCCGAAAACTCCATGCCACAGCGGATCATTCGTCTGAAGTTTAAAAAGGGCGGTATCGAAATCACTGCGATTAATAACAGGGCGCTGTTCGGAGAGTTCCAACATCCGTTTATGAATACGGTTACTCTCAGGATATTTAACAAAGAAGTTTTTCCAGATTCCCCCTTTGATAAACTTCACCCCCTCCTTTTCATACTGCTCAAACCCCATATCCTGTTTGTACCGCTCAAGTCGCAGAGCATCATCAGCACTCAAACTCCACTCCCCCATCTCATAATAGGAGACGTTGGGAACATAGGCGAGGCCTCGCGGCTTATTTTGTTTGAAATACTCCGCATAATGAATCGGTTCAATCGCTTCATCCGCTAAAACGGCTTCAACAAATTTTTCCAGCCATCGCTTTTCATAAACCCATGCGTGGGTTCCGGGCCACATACCGAATTTTTCGGCATCGTCAAAAATAATGGCAGCCGAATTGTTTTCACGTGTATAACTTTTAATGGCACTCAATGCATTCTCGACGCTTTGAAACGGTAGAGCATAGCGAAGCTTTTTACTGATGGGGAAGATTCCGATCCGTTTACCCCCCTCTTCGCTCATATAATAGCCATCGAGGACCTCTTCATCAAATCCTGCACATTGAAAATGGTAATCATCCATGACCGTATACTCGATTTTACTGCGATGCAAATCGGTTATTAACGACGATTCCCATACTCTCTCCGTTAGCCACAGCCCTTTTGGGATTTGTCCGAATGATTCTGAGATAGAACGGTTAAGTTTTTCGATCTGGGCAACCCGATCTTGGGAGGGAATAACACTTAAAATCGGTTCATAATACCCTGCACTGAAGAATTCTATACTCCCTGATTGGGAGAGCTTTTGAATCTGATGATACAACGCAGGATCACGCATTTGTATCTGCTCCATCAGCCATCCACTGCAATGGACACTGAAACAAAAGGTGGGATAACGGCTCATCACCTCGAAGAAAGGTTTATAACATACTGCTATCGCATGCTCAATGACCCAGTCGAAATTATCCACCGGCTGATGCATATGTATCCCGAATAAAAGTGCTGTTTTAGACATCCGTTTTCCTTTAAGAGTTACACAAACCAGTTGGCTGCATAATGCTCATCCAAATCGATCACAAGCGCTCCGTTACCGGGCATCGTTTGCAGTATTTTTGATCCGCTCACTAGCTCAAATCGCAAATGAAACAATCGCATCGTTCCAAAATGAGATCGTGAAAGGACTATTTCGAGCCGTTCATCGAGTGCAACCCTATCATTTTCAGCTGATGTTAGTCTCTCCAAATCAAACTCAAACTGCTCAGAGTTCTCTTCGCATATAACCAGAAGTTTTAAATCACGACGGTCTATTTTAGAAACATTTCCCTCAAATGCTACATAAATCGCTTTTTTATCGTGACCGTAATAGAGAGTATCGATAGGTCCGCGTACTCGGTCCATGGTGGAGTAGAGTTTTCGTTCATCCATACTTCCGCATCCCAGCCACTCAAAAAAAGAGGAGTATTTACCGTCAATAATCGGGGTAAGAGGAGATTGCGGTTTGACCCAAAAAGGGGCACTATCTGCCATTGTAACGATCGGTTGATAGAGATTTGCAGGGGGTGCAAATTCCAACAACTCATATATTGCGATCAAATGGTTTCGAAACAGAAGATCAAATTCAACAGCAAAATCACTAACATGATCATCACCGTACCACCAAAACCAATCACTGCACTCCGATGCTAAAAAATGTTCCGAAATTTTACGTGCCGTATCATCTGAAACGGCTCCTTTAAAATTTCCGGCATCCCGACGGGTCTGAAAAATCAGTTCCCACGCCCTATTTTTTTGGGGGTGCCCTGACCACGTATCAAATGTACCGTGAATCCAACTTCCGGGATGGAGTGTTTCCAATTCGATATGATTTTTACCTTTTGCCATCTCATCCATTGTGACGCTTTTGCACCACGGTGTTGTCTCTAAACGTGAATAGAGTGCGCTAAAAAAATCAAATCCGTTATTCTCATAAAATTCCCATGCATTCTCTCCATCGACAATCACAAAAACAGAAGGGTCACTTTGTTCGTTGTAAATAGATTCAACGGAATGGATAAAGTGGTTTACCGCATCCTCAGCACTTTTAAACCGATAGGTAAAACCGATCAAATCACTCAATCCATGGTCTCTGAACCCCATAGTGACACCATTAAAGCTGTACGTTTTATAAAGATCTTTTCGATTTTCATTCCCGAGTGTGTGAAATAATATCGCTTCGTCCGTAGCAATCCACTCCACGCCGTATTCGCGATAGAGGGCAACACTTTTCGTATCTACCGCACCCTCAGCAGGCCAAAATCCTGTCGGCTTTTTTTTGAAATGTTTTTTGTATAGTGCAATGGAGCGTTCAATATGCTGTCGTGCATCCTCAACCAATGAAATAGGACGTTGAGGAAGTACCGTGTGAGGATTGGCCAAAGAAGCATTTTCCATATCGATCAAAAGTGGCAAAATCGGGTGATAATAGGGGGTAGTTGAGACCGAAATACGCCCTTCTTGCTGCAATGAGGCATAAAACGGAATAATCGTTTGGATAAAACTGCAAAGCTCGTCGAGAAGACGCTCTTTATCATGTTGAGTAAATCCCTCTCCGCGACCTAACATCTCTTTAACCATTAGGTTTTCATTACGGAGACAGTTTCCGCACCATGCCAACATAAAAAGGACTTCTAAATCGATCAGCTCATCATCACTGTACTCATTTTTGCCATACAGATATTCATACCGTTTTATCGGCCTCACCATAGTTTCAAATTGGGTCGATTTGCACAGTTTTATAAGCCATTGGCGTGATAATACGTCGAGATCAGAAGGATACTTTGCCCATAAGGATAGAAAATAATCGTATTTTAGAGGATCCGTGTAAAGTTCCAGCTGCTCCATAAGGGTTGCTGTCAGATTGAAAGTTGCCTTGATATGGGGATATCGGCTCACGAGCCACGGCATTTCATAATAATCTTTTATGGCGTGCAAAAAGACCCACGGCATAGTCATAACCCCGTCACTTCCTCGATAATCAGGCTGATGCATATGCCAGAAAAATGAAAGCGATAAAGGTTTTTTATCCATTAAGAGGCCATCCATTCCTCAATTTTACGTGTGTACATCTGATGAATTTTTTCACCGGCTATCTGATTTTTTGCTTGAATGTAGAGATTGAGGTGATCATTGTACTGATCGGGTATCATTAGAATCCAATCATGCTTATCGAGCCATATTTTGACCCCGTCGAGCGTTGAGGATTCCTTATCTTTGGCATCTTCTAAAAACATACGCATCATTTTCCCTTTTTGCGACTGTTTGCACGAAACCTGAAAAGAGTGATAATAAAAGCGCGGCATAGTTTCCATGATTTCAGAAAGTTTAACCTGATGGTTAACGATCATCTCCAAGATTTTAAGTGTCGCGTACATCGAATCACGATGGGTAGAAAATTCGGTAAATGCGTAATTACCCTCCCCCGTAGTGACAAGATCATAACTTTTCATTTTTTCTGATTTGAAATTCGCATACTGCCCGTATTCAATCTCAAGATGATTAAAAGTAACAAGATCAGCAGCCCATGTCGGCAAGAATACCCGTTTTTTAACACCTAAATTTTCTGCTTCCATATTCAACAGTGTCAATACGGCATAAAGGGCAGACTGTTTGCTTAGAAGTATCCCTTTATCGCACATCATTTCCAAACGCTGTCCATGGGGATAAATCATAAATCCTGCATCGAGGTTCAACGCTTTAATGACCGCACTCATGTCATCATTTGTCGATTTTGTGAGGGTATTGATGTTTTCCAAACGGCGCTCATCAGGATGGGCATTAAACATAATATGATCTACCCCCAAATCGTTAAGGACAGTAGGGAAAACTTCTGATGCCATCCCGTGCATCATATCAACGGCAACGCGGCAATCAAGGCACTTAAACATATGTGACTTTAACAGATCTTCCATCCCTTTTTGGTACTCTTTGTACTCTTTTTGGTGATCCGAATTATAAATTTGTCCGATTCGTGAGTAATCAACGCGACGGAAAGTCTCTTTAAAAAATGCTTTCTCCACTTTTTTTGCTACCTCGGTATTGATCCGCAACGCTTCTTCATTGTAAAACGTAATGACAACACTGGTAGGATCGTCAAGCTTTTGATTCACATGAACACCCGCACCGTATTCCTCATGTGAAGAGAGGCTGCACCGCATTACAGGAGACGATACCGCATTGTAATCCAAAACATTCATCCCTGAGGAAAGAAGTCCCCCTAAAAAAGCACGCTTAAGCATACGAGAACTTTTACTGTTGTCTCGCGATACTAAAACTGTTGAACCTACAGGAAGTTGCGCACCGAATGCTTCGGCAAGTTTGGTCGCCATCTCACAGGATATTTCAACATTTGCCTTTCCGATAACCATCCCGTTTTCAAAAATAGAATTCTTATATTTACTCCCCAAAATAACGCTTCGGCTAACGATAGAGGCATCTTCGATCACTTTGTCCGGCCAAATGGTGACATCTTTTTCAACCATGACCAATTCACCGAGTTCGCACCCCTCCGCTAAAATCAATCCTGATTTTGCCGTCACATTTTTGCCGATATGGTTGTTGTTACAAATGACACATCCGTCAAGTTTGGCATTGCGTCCGATCACAACGTCATTCCATATAACCGTGTTGCACACTTTGGACGAACTTCCTATGGTGACATTGTCTCCAATAACAACGTTGTTAAGTTTCGTCCCTTTCTTAACCGTTACATTCTTCCCGATGACAACGATCCCGATTACTTCGACACTTTCATCGAGGGTATTGTCTTCTTCGCAAATAAGAACACCATCAATATACTTAACCGCTTCTCCACCCAGATTCAGCTTTATTTTCCCGCTGAGAAGATCCTCATAGACATCACGGTAGCTCTCAGGATTTCCGACGTCACGCCAGTACCCTTGTGCATATCCCGCCATTAAATCTATCCCTTTACGCATAAGGAGGGGGAAAAGGTCTTTTGCAAAATCAAAATTTTCATTATTGGGGATGTAGTCAAGAATTTCCGGTTCTATAATATAAATTCCGGTATTGATCGTATCGCTAAATACCTCTCCCCAACTCGGTTTTTCAAGAAATTTTTCGATTTTCCCCTCTTTGTTGGCGATAACAACTCCAAATTCAAGCGGATTATCAACAGAGGTCAGGGTAATAGTAAGTTTAGATTTTTTGGAGTTATGATAATCGAATATTTTTTGAAAATCAAAATCGGTGACCAAATCACCGCTGATAATAATAAAATTTTCCTTACCGATAAACTCTTGGGCTTTTTTAACGGCACCCGCAGTCCCATAATCATCATCCGGAAGAACATAGGTGATGTTAATCCCCCACTGGCTTCCGTCTTTAAAATACTCTTTAATAACATCAGGTTTAAAATATAGAAGAACAATAAAGTCGGTAATTCCCAAAGCCCTAAGGCTCATTATGGTGTGTTCCATCATTGGACGATTCATTATCGGTAGCATAGGTTTAGGGATAGAATTTGTTAGCGGTTGGATCCGTGTCCCAAACCCACCAGCCATCACAACAGCTTTCATCGAACTCCTTATATTAGAAAAAGGTATCATTAAGCAACAAAATAATTAGGTTAATAACTAACTTTTTTGATCTGTTTTTAATGATAACATAGATTTCAAAGAATTCGATTGTTAAAGCGATAAATTATCAATAAAATAAATATATCCTCCACTTCTCTAGCATTTTAATAGTTCCCAGTACCACTTTAGCAATATTCAAATGATTGTTGACTATAATATCCCTCATTTTATTAGAGGTATGTTTTTTGAAAAAACGTTTAGCGATTGCATTCACAGGTCCCTCCAACAGCGGCAAAACAACGCTGATTCTCAAAGTAGCCCGCAAATTGATTCATGAACATAACTTGGATGTTGCCATTATTAAGAATGATCCGAAAGATAAAGCGCAGTTTGACGTTCCGGGTAAAGACAGTTATAAATTCAGTGATACCGGTGCTGAAGTGATTGTCACCTCTCCAACACGGACTACCTATTTCTCTCAACGACACAAAGAACTGGATGAGTTGGTTGACCTTTTCGGTGATTTTGATGTCCTTTTGGTTGAAGGGTTGAAAAACCTTCCGCTTCCTCGAATCAGTATTTTCAGGGGCTCTATCGACACCGATTATTTTCCTTATATGAACGCATTGGCTATCGATGAGAGTATCAATGTTTCTCACTACACAATCCCAGAAGGGATTGATCTTCTCGATCTCAACAACCCAGATCAGGTGATCGAATGGATTTTAACTCACGCAAAGGTTATGAAATGAATGTTATTTTAGAAGCGATCCAAAAAAGTGCCATACGGATCAAACACGCGATCGATGTTAAAGATATCGGCTATTCCCAAGAACAAAACAGCTCCGGTGAAACCCAACTTCAACTTGATATCCAAAGCGATTTGATCATCGAAGAAGAACTCAGCCAAATCTCCAGTGTTCACACGATCGCAAGTGAAGAGAAAGAACTTCCTATGGTTCTCAATGAAAACGGCCGCTTTTTTATTGCATTTGATCCGCTTGACGGCTCCTCTTTGGTAGATGTAAATCTCAGTGTCGGTTCAATTTTCGGCATTTACGACGGTGCTTTTACCCCTACTAAAATGGTCGCAAGCTGCTATGTTGTCTACGGTCCGCGTGTTGAGCTAGTCTACGCCGATGAGCACAAAGTCTCTCTCTATCTCCTCCAAGCGGGAGAATTTGAGTTTGTGAAACATATCCATTTGAATGAAAAAGGAAAGATCAATGCACCCGGCGGTACACAGCAGTGTTGGGCACCGTTTCATAAAACGATGATTGATTCCTTCTTCGCACGCGGCTATCGCCTTCGCTACTCCGGCGGTATGGTTCCCGATTTGCACCAAATACTCCTCAAAGGGGGCGGATTGTTCAGCTATCCGGGTGCCAGCGATAAACCGGAAGGGAAACTTCGTATGTTATTCGAGGTATTTCCTTTCGCCTTTATTTTCGAAAAAGCCGGAGGTAAAGCGGTGGATGGAACCAAGCGGGTTTTAGAAAAAGAGCCTGCACACGTTCACGATACAAGTCCATGCTTTTTCGGTTCCAATGAAGAGATTAATGAGGTTTTGAGTGTCTATGCCGGACAACAGTGAATACGAAGCACGATTGGATGAAGCCATAAAAATTCTCCAAGAATGCCAACAAGAGCATGATGTAATCAGTTGCTACGTCTGTGAAAAATGTATCGGATGCGAGATTCGCGCCAAATACATCCGCGCCGTCTATGAGAGTATGTCCAAAGGTGAAACCGGCGGGTTTGATTTTTAATACTCCGTTATTTTCTCTCGTCATTCCCAACTCGATTGGGAATCCATATCCCTCTTCCATTATTCCTGCCCCTACGTCATTTTGTACTAACCAACTATATCAAGTAGTTTTTTTTCGTTATAAGCTCCTAAAAATTAAACGACACAATGTATATTTAATACTTTTCATTCATTTAAGCGACAAAATGACCAAATAACGCTAAAAATATTTTTAAATCCACATCGATATTTTAAACATTTTAATGGATTCGGTAAAAAAAGACTCAGAATATTGTACATTACAATGATTTAATCATTTTAATGAACGTATTTTGTGTCAATTAATTTTGAATTAATTGGTTGTTTTGTATATAATATTTATTAATTAATAGTTATGGAGCAAAAGGAACTTAAATTGGGGTTTAGAGATATAAGTCACAAGAATAAAAACCTTACGATTCACAAAGCAGTTTCAGAGCCTCGCTTTAATGAAAAAACAGTTCTTGTCACAAGCACATGGGATTACGTTGACCTATGGCTTAAGCGTGCAGGAAAGCATGATGCAAGGTTTTTCTGGAATCAAGCTCATAGTTTCTATGATGCTACACAGCTACTCCCTAAAACATCAGCGCCTCTGACGGCATATTATTGTTTTCTCAATGCAACGAAAGCCCTTCTTTTGACTAAGGGCTTACAATTCAGTGACCAGCACGGTGTTTCTGGATTTACGATTGGTGGTCAAACATCACTGAGTAATGAAAAAGTTAAATTCAAGGCTGGCGGTATATTGCCTGCACTATGTAATCATTTAGGTGAGTCTGCAAATGGAGAGGTTTATACATTAAAAGATCTTTTGTATAACTTGCCTAATATTCATAGAGCATTTGATTTGACTTATAGTGCTGATACTGAATTATTTATTCCTATATTTAACCCTAAAATTGTCAGGTCTCAAACAACACATGAATCATGGTTCTGTGCCGAGCTAACTGACAAATTCGCAAATCAACATTCAATTAATAAATTACCAAATGGATTTGAACGAGAATCAAGTGTCAGTGATAAGTGGATTATAAGAGCTAGCAATCGTTTTGATTGGAGACCTACTCAAAAGGCAGCAAGCTTATTGCGATATAAAAATTATCATAAAGGGTTGAGAAAACATCTTTACTATATCAATGGTGCTTCTAGATTATGGTATATCAAACGAGGAGGAAATACTCCGGGTATTATCCCTCGAAGTTCAATGACTATTACGTTTGCTGCCATGCACAAATTATCTGAAATGTCTCGATATACACCAGATAAACTATCTAAGCATTTTGATTGTCAGCATAACTGGCTTCTATCTGAGTTTATCAGTTCGGCAACAGCACAATTCATTGATGAAATATCTTCGGAATTAACTGGGCATGAGTTTATGCTTCCAGGGAGAAACTAAAGTGTTAACAAGTTGAAACGCACGGACTCCACCATTAAACAAAACGTTAACCTGATAATTATCATAAAGGAAACACTGTGTCAAAAAATATCATTTTATGCAGAAGATTACAATAAATGTTAAAGCCTCCAGATTTTTTAAATATAGTCTTTCATGATATACATACTAAAGGAAATGATGTAGGACTATGTGCAGGTTTCGAACGTGGAGAATGGCGTGAAAGTGCTTTAGTCGAACATGTTATGGAATGGCTTCCAGAGTTTGCATTAACTTATGATGAACTGCAAAGCATTAGTTATCACAATGCTCAACGTATGGTACGAAGAGCCGCAAATTCTGTTTATAAGACTGAAAAGTATGGTAACCGTGGTGAATTTGGTGAAGTACTTCTTCATATAGCTATCAGACAAATCTTTACTACTATTCCAGCGGTAAGCAAAATTTATTATAAAAGTGCAGTGAATGAAACTGTTAAAGGTTTTGATGCAGTTCATGTTGTCGATACAGGTGATGAGCTCGAACTATGGATAGGTGAAACAAAGTTTTATAATGATGTCGGTAGAGCAATAAGAGATGTTTGTGATGAAATAATTGATCATCTGAATACTGATTATTTAAGAAATGAGTTCCTCTTAATCACTAATAAAATTGACTCTTCTTGGCCACATGCAGAAAACCTAAAAAAACTTATTGATGAAAATACATCTTTAGATGAAATTTTTTCAAAAGCTACAATACCTATCCTTTTAACATATGACAGTGATATTGTCAAAGACTCAAATATTTCAGATCAGAAGTACCTTGATGATATCAAAATAGAGCTTACATCCGCTTATACTAAATTGAGAAAACGTTTAGAAGATAAGCACTTAGAAACTTATGGATCATCGCTAGAAATTACAGTACACATATTATTATTTCCATTGAAGGATAAAGCTGCCCTTACAACTGCATTGAACCAGCGTCTTAAGGAACTTCAAGGATGACAACAGTAACTGAACTAAGAAATATACTACGAGGCCAGTGGTGGGAAAAAGGCCAGTTCGAAATTTTACGACTTTTGTCTTCAATGTGTACAAAGAATTCCAATGAGGCAAGGGAATTAGTCATTCGAGCTTTAGATTCAAAAAGCAAACTTGAGGCAAATTCACAGCAAATATTAGACGAAATTGCCATGCAAGTAGGTTTATATCCTTATGTTGATAACCTTGCACAACTTTCTTTACGAAGTGCGTTTAATCATGCTGCTCATAGGGCGATTGGTGAAATGTCTGATTATGTTCTTCATAATTCTCAAAATAAAATTTTTGAAGCATTACTGGATGGACATTCAGTTATCCTTAGTGCTCCAACATCCTACGGGAAAAGTTTGATAATTGATACAATCATTGCTGCAAAAAACTTTAGCAATGTTATATTAATTGTTCCGACAATTGCTTTAATTGAAGAAACAAGACGAAGAATGGTACGATTCTCACCTGATTATCAAGTAATAACTAATGTCAGTCAACCTTTAGGCTACAAAAACATTTTTGTTTTAACGCAAGAACGTTACTTGGCGATTAAAGACAGTATGCCTGATCCGGATTTTTTCGTGATTGATGAGTTTTATAAGTTGTCAATAGGTGGTGATGGCAGCCGCGCATCATTATTAAATCATGCTTTTTTACTTTTATTCAATACTGGGGCTCAATTCTACCTTTTAGGTCCATCAATTCAAGAAATACCAGACATTGTACATGCGAAGCTTGATTGTAAGTTTTTTGTTGAAGATTATCATACTGTAGCATTAGAACTACATCATTTAGTGAAAAAACCATCAAAAGAACAAGTTCTTGCTGAAGCTCTAAATCAGATGCAAGATCAGACTCTTATATATTGCAAGTCACCAAATAGTACACGTAAGTTAGCAGAAAAGTTAATTGAATTGAATGTTTTTACAATTACTCAAGATGAAGAATTATTAGAAGCGGCACAATGGACTGCTAACAATTATCACGATCAATGGCTTGTGACTCTAGCATTAAAGCATGGTGTTGGAATTCATCATGGTAGATTGCCTAGAGCACTTGGTAGATTTATGATTCGTGCGTTTGAAGAGAAAAAAATCAATGTACTATTGTGTACTTCGACATTAATTGAAGGAGTAAATACAAGTGCAAAGAATGTCGTTATTTTCGATAATCTTTTAGATAGACGAAAGCTAGACTTTTTTACTTACAATAACATTAGAGGTAGATCTGGACGTATGTTTAAACATTTTATCGGACATGTATATGTGTTTGATAAGCCTCCTGTTGCAGAATTGCCTTTTGTTGATATTCCAGCATTTAATCCAACTGATACAACTCCAAATAGCCTATTGTTACAGATGGATAAACAAAGTTTGCCTGACAAGCTGATTAAACGATTAGATAAACTTTTAATAGATAATATTTTACCTCTCGAACTTTTACAAGTACATAGTGGCATAGAACCAGAATACCTTATTGATACTGCTAAAAAATTACTTTTAATGAACCCTAGAGAAATTGCAATATTTGCATGGAGCGGTAATCCAGATTACGACGAACTAGATGCTACGTCATATATTATTTGGAATGAACTAAATGGAGCACAATCAGCCAAAAGGGCAGGACTTCGATCAGAAAAAATGATGACATTCTGGATAAATGACTTGTACAAAAAACGAAATGTATCAAAGTTTCAAAAAATAAGAATAAATAATTTGATTAATGGAGGAGCCAAACCTGATGATGCAGTAGAAGATGTGTTGTCATTTTTACGAAACTGGGCCTCTTTTAGTTATCCAAAATATCTTGTTGCACTAAATGATGTTGTTAAGGTTATTTTAGCGAAGAAAGGTATAAAAGCATGTGACTATATTCCTTTCGCAGGTGCCATTGAACATCTTTTCCAACCGCAATCTTTTCTAGCACTCGAAGAATATGGACTTCCTTTAGAACTATCAGAAAAGTTAGTTAAATCAAAAGTAATTCATCGTGAAGATGATTTAGGAAAAGTATTAAATGTTCTACGTAAAGTATCTCTAAAAGAATATGGGGGAAATGTTTTTGAAAGTCGTATGCTGGAAGATTTTCAACAAGGTTTGGGGAAATAGGTTAAACAAACAAAATTGCTCACTTTAAATGTTATATCAACACAAAGGGATAGAATGGCAGGTTACTCAATCAAATTACCTCATAAAGAGTTTTCGACCAAAACAGAAGCTAGACAGTTTTTCAAAGATATGCTTGCATGTTACAACGATGGAGATGTTGTCTCATCCGATGATGATGACAATATACTTTTTGATTTAATTCAACGTCATCCTGAAGTTGAAGAAAAAGTTGGAATAGGAATTAATTGTTTTTATCGTGACCAATCACCAGATCACCCAACAAGTTGTTTCCATATAAAACGAAATGATGGAAGTACGACAGATTTTTCAATAAAAACATGTATAAATAGCGCTAATCCAACATTACTGCAAGATTTTTATTCAGCATGTCGTGCTGCTGTCTCACCAAGATTAATTGAAGAGAAAAAACTATTATTCAGTCAAGGAGAAGTACCTTGTGCTGTAACTGGAGAGTTGGTCACATACGATAATTCTGAATATAGACATACTCAACCACGATTTAGAGATATAGTTAATAATTTTATAATCGCAGAAGAATTAGAAATCACAAATGATATGATTGTAGCAAATGCAGATATGCAATATATAACATCATTTGCAAATCAAAAATTAGCAGATAAATTTAATACTTTTCATTTAGAATGTGCAAATTTAGGAATAGTAAAAAAGTATGTAAGAAGATAAATGTAACAAAACATAGCACACTAATAAAGTTTTTACAGCACTTTGCTACTGTATTTAAACGTTACATACAACTATCAAATAAAAATCAAGGCAAATTATATGATTAAAGCTTAAAGATGACAATCTGGTTTATTACTATTTTCCAAAAGGACACTTCCCAAAATCAAGTCGGGAATGACTAGAAAATCCCCTAAACTCTGTTATAATTAACTCATGACAAAAAAAGAAGAAATCTTAGCCTATCTCTCGTCCATTCGCCCGAAATTAGAAAGCGAAGGGATCGAAAAATTAGGCTTGTTTGGCAGTTACGCGCGTGAAAGTGCGGTGTGGGGTAGTGATATTGACATCATTATGCACACTACGCCCCGCTTTTTACAAGTTCATCCCGGATGGGAAGCATTGCGTGTGATCGAAGAACTTCGAAGTGCTATATCGCATCGTTTTGGTGGGGGACGTGTCGATATTTGTGATCTATCAGGGTTAGATGACGTTAAAAGAGATAAATTGCTTAAAGAGGCGATTTATGTCTGATATTCGTGATGCGCAGCGGGTTCAAACCATCATCGAAAAAATTGATCTTATTCTCGAAATCGTTAGTGAAAGTGGCGGAATAGTCGCCGCTTTATCCGATACTAAACTCAAACGTCCTGCCATTTTGATGCATCTAGTCGCCATGGCTGAACAGTTTGAAAAACTTAAAAATGATGCATCTTTCTCTATATTGACTCATTTTGATCGCGAAGACCTCAAAGGCTCATACGATATACGCAATTTTATCGCTCACGATTATGAAGGGATCAATCTTCCGATTATTGAAATGGTGATTCGCGAAAAACTCCCACATATCAGATTATGCGCCCTAGAAGCTCTAAAAGTTACCGAAAATCAACCTACAATTTAATACTTTCAAATGTAACACCCGATAGAATTACGATAATTATTCCATCGATACTGTACGCACGGTCAATTTGTCTAAGGATACCAATGAAAAACTATATTACTACCCCTATTTATTACGTTAACGGCGAAGCCCATATCGGTCATGCGTACACAACGTTCATCGCCGATACGTTGG